>NZ_CANBCC010000049.1 GCF_947366995.1 uncultured Aquabacterium sp.
CGGCGCCACGGTCTCTCGCTGTGCCAGCGAGATGGCCCAGTCGTCGTTGGCTCTGCCGATGGCGGAGATCTTTGCAACAGGGAGGGCTGCCTGACGCAGACGCGAGTCGAACATCGGGTGGTCCTTGCGCAGGAACGAGCCCACGACCAGCGCGCGGTCGAGCTTGTCGAGTTCGGCAATCGGCAGGCCCAGCCAGCGCACGCCGGCACCGGCGGTGAAGTCGGCGTGACGCAGACGGGTGTCGACGTTGTCGCTGCCCAGACCACGCACCAGCTGCCCCAGCAGGAACAGCTCTTCGACCGTGCTGTGCTCGGTGGCCAGCGCGCCGATGGCGGCAGCGCCGTGCTCGGCCTTGATGCCCTTGAGGCCGTTGGCCACGTACTCGAGTGCCGTCGTCCAGTCGACTTCGCGCCACTCACCGCCCTGCTTGATCATCGGGCGGGTCAGGCGGGCGTCGGTGTTCAGCGCCTCGTAGCTGAAACGGTCGCGGTCGGCGATCCAGCACTCGTTGACGTCCTCGTTCTCGAGCGGCACCACACGCATCACCTTGCCGTTCTTGACCTGAACGATCAGGTTGGCACCGGTGGAGTCGTGCGGCGACACGCTCTTGCGACGCGACAGCTCCCAGGTGCGGGCGCTGTAGCGGAAAGGCTTGTTCGTGATCGCACCCACCGGGCAGATGTCGATCATGTTGCCCGACAGCTCGGAATCGACCGAGCGACCCACGAAGGTCGCGATCTCGGAGTGCTCACCGCGGTGCTGCATGCCGAGCTCCATCACGCCAGCCACTTCCTGGCCGAACCGGACGCAGCGCGTGCACTGGATGCAGCGGCTCATTTCCTCCATCGACAGCAGCGGGCCAACGTCCTTCTTGAAGACGACACGCTTCTCTTCGTTGTAGCGAGAGGAAGAACCACCGTAGCCGACCGCCAGATCCTGGAGCTGGCATTCGCCGCCCTGGTCGCAGATGGGGCAATCCAGCGGGTGGTTGATCAGCAGGAACTCCATCACGCCCTGCTGGGCCTTGATGGCTTTCTCGCTCTTGGTGCGCACGATCATGCCCTGCGTGACCGGCGTCGCACAGGCCGGCATGGGCTTGGGCGCCTTCTCGATGTCAACGAGGCACATGCGGCAGTTCGCCGCGATCGAGAGCTTCTTGTGGTAACAGAAGTGCGGGATGTAGGTACCGTGCTGTTCGGCCGCATGCATCACCATGCTGCCTTCCTGGCACTGGACTTTCTGTCCGTCGATTTCGATTTCAACCATCGGTGTTTCCCGCTCAGATGTAGGCCGGGACCATGCAGGTCTTGTGTTCGATGTGGTGCACGAACTCATCGCGGTAGTGCTTGATGAATGCGCGCACCGGCATGGCCGCTGCGTCACCCAGCGCACAGATCGTGCGGCCCTGGATGTTGTCGGCGACGGAGTTCAGCATGTCGATGTCTTCCGGGCGGCCTTCGCCGCGCTCGATGCGATCGACCATGCGCCACAGCCAGCCCGTGCCTTCACGGCACGGCGTGCACTGGCCGCAGGACTCGTGCATGTAGAAGTACGACAGGCGCTGCAGGCTCTTGACCATGCAGCGGGTCTCGTCCATCACGATGACGGCGCCCGAGCCCAGCATCGAGCCGGCCTTGGCGATGGAGTCATAGTCCATCGTGCACTCCATCATGATGTGTGCGGGGATCACGGGCGACGACGAGCCACCGGGGATCACGGCCTTGAGCTTCTTGCCGCCACGCACGCCGCCGCACAGTTCGAGCAGCGTCGAGAACGGCGTGCCCAGCGGGATCTCGTAGTTGCCCGGACGCTCGACGTCTCCCGACACGGTGAACAGCTTGGTGCCGCCGTTGTTGGGCTTGCCGACGGCCAGGAAGGCCTCGCCGCCGTTGCGGATGATCCAGGGAACAGCCGCGAACGTTTCCGTGTTGTTGATCGTGGTGGGCTTGCCGTACACGCCGAAGCTCGCCGGGAAAGGCGGCTTGAAGCGAGGCTGGCCCTTCTTGCCTTCGATCGACTCGATCAGGGCCGTTTCTTCGCCACAGATGTAGGCGCCGAAACCGTGGTGTGCGTGCAACTGGAAACTGAAGCCGCTGCCCATGATGTTGTCGCCGAGGTAGCCAGCGGCACGGGCCTCTTCCAGGGCCTCCTCGAAGCGCTCGTACACCTCGAAGATCTCGCCGTGGATGTAGTTGAAGCCCACGGAGATGCCCATCGCGTAAGCAGCGATGGCCATGCCTTCGATGACGATGTGCGGGTTGTGGCGCAGGATCTCGCGGTCCTTGGCCGTGCCCGGCTCGCCTTCGTCGGAGTTGCACACCAGGTACTTCTGCCCCGGGAACGCGCGGGGCATGAAGCTCCACTTCAGGCCGGTCGGGAAGCCGGCGCCGCCGCGGCCGCGCAGGCCCGAGGCCTTCACTTCCGCGATCACCTGGTCCTGCGTCAGACCTTCGCCGCCGTCCTTGCCCAGGATCTTGCGCAGCGCAGCGTAACCGCCACGGGCTTCGTAGTCCTTCAGACGCCAGTTCTTGCCGTCGAGATCCGCGTAGATCTGCGGGTTGATGTGGCGGCCGTGGAAGCAGGTCTCTGCGCCGGTCGCCTGGAATTGAGAGAGGTCGAGCATGTTGTCTTTCACCTCACTTGGCGTTGGCCTTGAGCACGTCGATAAGCTGGTCCAGCTTTTCGTTGCTCATGTAGCTGACCATCTGGCGGTCGTTCACCAGGGCCACAGGGGCATCGGCGCAGGCACCGAGGCACTCGCAGTGCTGCACGGTGAACAGGCCGTCGGCGGTGGTGCCGCCGTCTTCCACGCCCAGCTTCTCGCACAGGTGCTGAAGGGCCTTCTGGCCGTCACGCAACTGGCAAGGCAGGTTGGTGCACACGTTGATCTTGAACTGACCAACGGGCTTCTGGTTGTACATGTTGTAGAACGTGGTGACCTCGTGCACCGCCATGGCAGGCATGCCGATGTAGTCGGCAACTTCCTGCTCGCTTTCGGGCGAGACCCAGCCGCGTTCCTGCTGGATGATGGACAGACAGGCCATGACCGCCGACACGCGCTGGTCAGCCGGGTACTTGGCGAGTTCGCGGTCGAACCGCGCTTTGGTTTGTTCGCTGAGCATGGGTAAGTCGGTCACTTAGCGGTCGATTTCACCGAACACGATGTCCATCGTGCCGATGATGGCCACGGCGTCGGCCAGCATGTGGCCACGGCTCATCTCGTCGAGGGCGGCGAGGTGGGGGAAGCCGGGGGCACGGATCTTCAGGCGATACGGCTTGTTGGCGCCGTCGGACACGAGGTAGATGCCGAACTCGCCCTTCGGGTGCTCGACGGCCGCATACGCTTCCGACTCGGGCACGTGGAAGCCTTCGGTGAAGAGCTTGAAGTGGTGGATCAGCTGCTCCATCGACGACTTCATCTCGACGCGCGACGGCGGCGCCACCTTGTGGTTGTCGGTGATGACCGGGCCCGGGTTGGCGCGCAGCCAGTCCACGCACTGCTTGATGATGCGGTTGGACTGACGCAGCTCTTCCACGCGCACCAGATAGCGGTCGTAGCAGTCGCCGTTCTTGCCGACGGGGATGTCGAAGTCGACCTTGTCGTAGACGTCGTAGGGCTGGTGCTTGCGCAGGTCCCACACGATACCGGAACCACGCAGCATGGCGCCCGACAGGCCCATCTGCAGGGCACGCTCGGGGCTCACCACGCCGATGCCGACGGTGCGCTGCTTCCAGATGCGGTTGTCGGTCAGCAGCGTTTCATACTCGTCCACCAGCTTGGGGAAGCGCTGGGTGAAGTCGTCGATGAAGTCCAGCATCGAGCCTTGACGGTTCTCGTTCATGCGAGCGATCGTCTTGGCGTTCTTGATCTTGCTGGCCTTGTACTGCGGCATCGTGTCCGGCAGGTCACGGTAGACGCCGCCCGGACGGAAGTAGGCCGCGTGCATGCGTGCACCGGACACGGCCTCGTACAGGTCGAACAGGTCTTCGCGCTCACGGAAGCAGTAGATGAGGATGTTCATCGCACCGCAGTCGAAGCCGTGACAGCCGAGCCACAGCAGGTGGTTCAGCACCCGGGTGATCTCGGCAAACATGACGCGGATGTACTGCGCGCGCTCGGGCACCTCGATGCCCAGCATCTTCTCGATGGCGAGGCAGTAAGCGTGCTCGTTGCACATCATCGAGACGTAATCCAGGCGGTCCATGTAGGGCAGCGACTGGATGTAGGTCTTGGACTCGGCCAACTTTTCAGTGGCGCGGTGCAGCAGCCCGATGTGGGGGTCGGCGCGCTGGATGACTTCGCCGTCCAGCTCGAGCACCAGACGCAGCACGCCGTGGGCGGCCGGGTGCTGGGGGCCGAAGTTCAGGGTGTAGTTCTTGATCTCTGCCATGGCTCGTGCTCAGTGGAGACCACCGTAGTTGTCTTCGCGGATGATGCGCGGGGTGATCTCGCGCTGCTCGATGGTGACCGGCTGGTAGATCACGCGCTTCTGCTCGGGGTCGTAGCGCATCTCGACGTGACCCGTGGTCGGGAAGTCCTTGCGGAACGGGTGGCCGATGAAACCGTAGTCGGTCAGGATGCGGCGCAGGTCGGTGTGGCCGTCGAAAACGATGCCATACAGGTCGAACGCCTCGCGCTCGAACCAGTTCACGCTGTTCCACACGTCGCAGAGCGACGCCAGCACGGGGAAGTCTTCGTCCAGAGCGAAGGTCTTGACGCGCAGGCGCCAGTTCTTGCTGATCGACAGCAGGTGCAGGACGACGCCGAAGCGGGGGCCGTCGGCGTAGATGGAGTCGGCGCCGTCCTTGTAGGCGGACCAGTCCATGCCGCAGAGGTCCTGCAGCTGCTCAAAGGCCAGGTCGGCGTGGTCACGCAGGGTGCGGGCCACATCGAGGTAGTCGGCGGCCGACACGGTGATCGTCAGCTCGCCACGGTCGGAAACCAGGCGCTTGATCTTGTCGCCCAGCACGTTTTGCAGGGCAGCCTGCAGGGTGTCCAGTTTGCTCATGTGCAGGCTCCGGTCAGCGGGCAATGGTGTTTTCGCGGCGGATCTTGGCCTGCAGCTGCAGGATGCCGTAGAGCAGCGCTTCGGCCGTCGGCGGGCAGCCCGGCACATAGACGTCGACCGGCACGATGCGGTCGCAACCGCGCACCACCGAGTAGCTGTAGTGGTAGTAGCCGCCACCGTTGGCACATGACCCCATGGACAGCACCCAGCGAGGCTCAGCCATCTGGTCATACACCTTGCGCAGCGCGGGCGCCATCTTGTTGCACAGCGTGCCGGCCACGATCATCAGATCGGACTGACGCGGGCTGGGCCGGAACAGCATGCCGAAACGGTCGATGTCATAGCGCGCCGCACCGGCGTGCATCATCTCGACCGCGCAGCAGGCCAGACCAAACGTCATCGGCCACAGCGAACCGGTCTTGGACCAGTTGATCAGCGTGTCGGCCGAGGTGGTGATGAAGCCCTCTTTGAAGACGCCCTCGATACCCATAGCAATACCTCTTCAGATTCCTGTGTGGTGACGCACGTGCGGGATCACTCCCAATCCAGCGCGCCCTTCTTCCATTCGTAGGCAAAGCCGACGACGAGGATGCCCAGGAACAACATGATGGCCGCGAAACCCGCCATACCCACTTCCTTCAGGGCGACGGCCCACGGGAACAGGAAAGCGATTTCGAGGTCGAACAGGATGAAGAGGATGGCAACCAGGTAATAGCGCACATCGAACTTCATCCGGGCGTCTTCGAAAGCCTCGAAGCCGCACTCGTAAGGCGAGTTCTTGGCCGGGTCGGGGCGACGCGGACCCAGCAGGAAACCCAGCAGCTGTGGCGCGACACCCACACCGACGCCCACCAGGATGAAAAGGATGACTGGCAGATACTGCTCGATGTTCATCTTGACCCTTGTCTCAGTGATTGAACAAGACGCGCGATTGGATCACGCGGACAAAACAAAAGGCGCGCCAGGCCTGACATTGCCCGGATTCCATTCCGGTTCAATGACAACCACAGCGCGCCTTCCTTGACACTTTGTGCTGCCCCGCATGACGGAGCCACATTCCAGATGATCAGCTTTGGGGGGACGACCGGCGCTGATCATGAGGGTTGGCACAAGTGTCTGTTGATCTCATGGTGCCGACGGCGAGACTCGAACTCGCACAGCTTTCGCCACTACCCCCTCAAGATAGCGTGTCTACCAATTTCACCACGTCGGCCAAACTGACTGGATGACAGTCAGATCTTTTCGTCTGTCGCTCGGCTTGCGTGAGGATTGCTTACCGAAGACTTCTATTCTAAACCGAAAATCGACCTGTCTTGAAGATGTCGTTCGCGTTTGGTGTCAAACGGACGACCTCTTCGAGACACTTGTCACTTCGTCGGAATCAAGGCAGCGCCCGAAGCGGCAGAAGCAGCCGGCTGAGCCGCTGAGGCCGCCGCGCTGGCAGACTGCTCCAGCACGGTCGGGGCCTCGGCCGTCGGCGTGCGCAGGTTGCCGAAGTAGGCCAGACCCAGGGTGGTGCTGAAGAAGATGGTCGCGGCCACGGCGGTGGAGCGCGACAGGAAGTTGGCGCTGCCGGTGGCACCGAACAGGCTGCCGGACGCACCACTGCCGAAGGAGGCGCCCATGTCGGCGCCCTTGCCGTGCTGCACCAGCACCAGGCCGATCATGGCCAGCGCCGATGCGACCTGCAGCAGCAGCACCGCAGTCATCAAAGCTTGTTGCATGTACAGAAACTCCTGTGAGGGTCGGAAGCGGCGTCAGGCCGCACGCGCGATGGCGGCAAAATCGGCCGCCTTCAGCGCGGCGCCACCAATGAGGCCGCCGTCGATGTCGGGTTGAGCGAAGAGCTGGGCCGCATTGTCAGGCTTGACCGAGCCGCCGTAGAGCAGCGGCACGGTGGCCGCTTCCGCACGGGCCGACTTCAGTTGCGCACGCAGGAACGCATGCACGGCCTGAGCCTGATCGGGCGAAGCGGTCTTCCCGGTACCAATGGCCCAGACCGGTTCGTAAGCGACGACGATGCGGACCAGATCGGCCCCCAACGTGTCGATCACGGCCTGCAGCTGACGCCCCACCACCGCTTCAGTCTGACCGGCCTCGCGCTCGGCGAGCGTTTCACCGACACAGACGATGGGGGTCAGACCGTGCGACAGCGCAGCCCGTGCCTTGTCGGCCACGAGCTGGTCGCTTTCACCGTGGTAGCCGCGACGCTCGGAGTGGCCCACGATGGCGTAGGTGGCCCCGACTTCGCGCAGCATCGGCCCCGCGACCTCACCCGTGTAGGCGCCCTGCACCTGCACGGAGACGTCCTGGCTTCCGACGCCGATCGCACTGCCCTGCAGCGCGGCCGCGACCTCGGCCAGGTACACGAAGGGCGGGCACACGGCCACATCGGCGCGGGGCGCGGTGGTGGCCAGATCCGAGGCCAGCAGGCCCTGGATCAATTCGGCATTGGATGCACGCGAACCGTGCATCTTCCAGTTACCAACAACCAGCTTCTTCATGGCCTGACGGATCACTGTTGTTGCTGTTGGGCCTGCTCGTCACCGTTGCCCTGGGGGGCGTCGGTGAACTGCTGCTCGGCACGGGGGGCGCGATCGCGGCGTTCGCCACGGTCGCCGCCACGGTCACGGCGGTCGCCACGATCACCGCGGTCACGGCGCTCGCCACGCTCTTCGCGCTCTGGCATGCCTTCAGGGCGCTCCAACAGGGCCTTCATGGACAGCTTGATGCGGCCCTTCTCGTCGGTCTCCAGCACCTTGACCTTGACCATCTGGCCTTCGGTCAGGTAGTCGGAGACCTTCTCGACGCGCTCGTGAGCGATCTGGCTGATGTGCAGCAGGCCGTCCTTGCCGGGCAGCAGGTTCACCAGGGCACCGAAGTCGAACAGCTTGGTGACCGGGCCTTCGTACACGGCGCCGATTTCGACTTCGGCGGTGATCTCGGCGATGCGGCGCAGGGCTTCGTCGGCCTTCGCGGTGTCGGCCGACGCCACGGTGACGGTGCCGTCTTCCGCGATGTTGATCTGGCAGCCAGTCTCTTCGCACAGACCGCGGATGGTGGCGCCGCCCTTGCCGATCAGGTCACGGATCTTGTCCTGGTTGATCTTGACGGTGTACAGGCGCGGAGCGAACTCGGACACCTCGGTGTTGGCGCCGGCCATGGCTTCGCTCATCTTGCCCAGGATGTGCAGGCGGGCTTCCTTGGCCTGAGCCAGCGCGACCTGCATGATTTCCTTGGTGATGCCCTGGATCTTGATGTCCATCTGCAGGGCGGTCACGCCGGCGGTGGTGCCAGCCACCTTGAAGTCCATGTCACCGAGGTGATCTTCGTCACCCAGGATGTCGGTCAGGACGGCGAACTTGTTGCCCTCCTTGATCAGGCCCATGGCGATGCCGGCCACGTGGGCCTTCATCGGCACACCGGCGTCCATCATGGCCAGGCAGCCACCGCAGACCGAAGCCATCGACGACGAGCCGTTGGACTCGGTGATTTCCGAGACGACGCGCACGGTGTAGGCGAACTCGTCCTTCGGGGGCAGCAGCGGCACCAGGGCGCGCTTGGCCAGGCGGCCGTGGCCGATTTCGCGGCGCTTGGGGCTGCCGACACGACCCGTTTCGCCGGTGGCGAACGGAGGCATGTTGTAGTGGAACAGGAAGGTGTCGCGGAAGTCACCGGTCAGGGCGTCGATGCGCTGGGCGTCCTGCTCGGTGCCGAGCGTGGCGATGACCAGGGCCTGGGTTTCACCACGGGTGAACAGGGCCGAGCCGTGCACGCGCGGCAGCACGCCGGTGCGGATCTCGATGGGGCGCACGGTGCGGGTGTCGCGGCCGTCAATGCGGGGCTCACCGGCCAGGATCTGGCTGCGGACGATCTTGGCTTCGATGTCGAACAGCAGGCCCTCGACCTTGACGCCGTCGAATTCGATACCTTCGGCGGTCAGGGCGGCCTTCACGTCGGCGTAGGCGGCGCGGCAGGCCTGGGTGCGGGCCTGCTTGGAGCGGATCTGGTAGGCGGCGCGCAGCGGGCCTTCGGCCAGAGCATTGACCTTGGCGATGAAGTCTTCGTCCTTCGCGGGCGGCTGCCAGTCCCAGGCCGGCTTGCCGGCGTCACGCACCAGTTCGTGGATGGCGTTGATCGCCACGCTGCCCTGCTCGTGGCCGAACACCACGCCACCCAGCATGACGTCTTCCGACAGCTGGTCGGCTTCCGATTCCACCATCAGCACGGCGGTTTCGGTGCCGGCGACGATCAGGTCCATCTTGGACTCGGCCATCTGCGAGGGGCTCGGGTTCAGCACGTACTCGCCGTTGATGTAGCCCACGCGGGCGGCACCGATCGGGCCGTTGAACGGGATGCCCGAGATCGACAGCGCGGCGCTCGAGGCGATCATGGCGGCGATGTCGGCCGACACTTCCGGGTTCAGCGACACCACGTGGATGACCAACTGCACTTCGTTGAAGAAGCCTTCGGGGAACAGCGGGCGGATCGGGCGGTCGATCAGGCGCGAGGTCAGGGTTTCGAGTTCCGACGGCTTGGCTTCACGCTTGAAGAAGCTGCCGGGGATCTTGCCGGCGGCGTAGGTCTTCTCGATGTAGTCGACAGTCAGGGGGAAGAAGTCCTGGCCGGGCTTGGCGTTCTTGGCGCACACGACGGTGGCCAGCACCACGGTGCCTTCGATGTCGACCAGGACGGCGCCGGTGGCCTGACGGGCGATTTCGCCGGTCTCCATGGTGACGGTGCGGCCGCCCCACTGGAAGGTCTTGGTGACTTTGTTGAACATGGTCATGGAATTGATCTCCGATGTGCCTCAGGCCACATGGCCAGGGCGTTTTGTGATGCCTTCACTCGTTCGCGATGCCATTCCAGCGGGGCTGCGCGGCGCCTGGACGGGGCAGCCACGTTGGAATGACACAGCGGTCGCTTGAGTCGAGTTGCAGGCGTGAAAAAACAAAAAGCCTGTGCTGGGCAGTCCAGACAGGCTTTTTGTCGTCATGCGCTGATTACTTGCGCAGGCCCAGCTTCTGGATCAGGGCGGCGTAGCGGTCGAAGTCCTTGCTCTTCAGGTAGTCGAGCAGCTTGCGACGACGGCTGACCATGCGCAGCAGGCCGCGACGACCGTGGTGGTCCTTCTTGTTGGCCTTGAAGTGGGGGGTCAGTTCGTTGATGCGGGCGGTCAGCAGAGCGACCTGCACTTCGGGAGAGCCGGTGTCGGCTTGGCCACGGGCGTTGGCCTTGATGATCTCGGCCTTGTTGATGTCGGCGACGGACATGGTGTTTCCAGTTCGATGCATGTGCCTGGCCGACGCGAGAAAGCAGCTGCATGAGCCACCATTCCTGCCCCGGTTTCGGCGTTGGACTTGCGGACTCCGGGTGAAACCGACCCGGGCCGTGCGAAATTGACGGCCCTGAGAGGACCATCAAGCTCTCGATATTAGCACAAGCGCGCCGCGGCTGCCTGGCGTGCGCGGGCGACCGCCTAGAGTGCGGCGAGGTCCCAGCGCGGCTTCACGTCGAACGATGGCTCCCGGGTGAGCGTGGCCTGCCCGGTCTGCATGCGCATGGCCGCGGCCAGGGCGATCATCGCGCCGTTGTCCGTGCACAGATGCAACTCGGGGTAGTGGACGCGCACGCCTCGCCGGCCACAGGCCTGGTCCAGGTGGCCGCGCAACTGGCGGTTTGCGCCCACGCCGCCGGCCACCACCAGCCGCTTGAGACCGGTGGCCTTGAGCGCACCCAGCGACTTCTTGAGCAGCACTTCAACGATGGCCGCCTGGGCCGAGGCGGCCAGATCAGCCAGGGCGGCGCGGTTGGCGGGATCTGCCAGCGCATCGGGCCGATCGAGCCAGCCTTGGCGCACCAGGTGGGTGCGCACCGCGGTTTTCAGCCCGGCAAACGAGAAATCGTGGTTGCCGCTGTGCAGCATGGGCCGGGGCAATTCGAACGCGTCGGTCCGACCTTCTTCAGCCAGTCGCGCCAGGTGCGGGCCGCCCGGGTAAGGCAGGCCCATCAGCTTGGCCGACTTGTCGAAGGCCTCGCCCGCAGCATCGTCGACGGTCTCACCAAGCAGGGTGTAGCGCCCCACTCCATCGACACGCATGAGCTGGGTATGGCCACCGGACACAAGCAGGGCCACGAAGGGGAATTCGGGCGGGTCGACCGACAGGAAGGGCGACAGCAGGTGGCCTTCGAGGTGATGCACCCCCAGCAGCGGGCGGTCGATGGCCACGCCCAGCGCGCAGGCCATGCCGGCACCAACCAGCAGCGCCCCGGCCAGACCGGGGCCGCGGGTGAATGCCACCACGTCGATCTCGTCGATGCGACGCCCGGCTTCGGACAGCACCTGGCGTGCGAGCGGCACCACCCGGCGGATGTGATCACGTGAGGCCAGTTCAGGCACCACCCCGCCGTAGGCCTGGTGCATGTCGATCTGGCTGTGCAGGGCGTGGGCCAGCAGCACCGGGGCGCCGGTTTCGGGCAGGGCCACCAGCGCCAGCCCGGTTTCATCACAGGATGACTCGACGCCCAGGATAAGCCGTTCACCAGGGACCAGGGGGGATGCGCACACTTCTCTTTCGGACATGCGCGAAGTGTAGTGGGGTGATGTAACCCGCCTGCGGCCAAGGGCGGAGGCGCGGTTGTTGCATCATTCACGTCATGCAAGCCGATGCGCGTCCGAATCACCTGCGACTGGTGATCGTCCTGCCTGTGGCGCTGTCTGCCTACCCTGACGAGGCGGAAGCGGCCGAGGCGGAACGCACGCGCGTCCTGCGCATCGCCCTGCTTGAAGCCGGCTACAACGTGGTGGCCACCCTGCCGGGCGACCGCTTCCTGCCGGAGCGCATTGCGCAGATCCAGCCCGACATGATTGTGGTGGATGCCGAATCGCAAGGCCGGGACATCCTGGAACACGTGGTGATGGCGACCCGCGACGAACGCCGGCCCATCGTGATGTTCTCGGACGACGAGGACACCAGCCATGTGCGACGGGCGATTGCGGCCGGGGTCTCGGCGTATGTGGCAGCAGGCGTGTCGTCGGACCATGTGAGGCCCGTGATCGACGTGGCCATGGCGCGCTTCGAACACGAAGAGCAGCTGCGGCGTGAACTGGCCGATGCACGCGGCCAGCTGGAAGAACGCAAGGTGGTGGACCGCGCGAAAGGCCTGTTGATGTCGCGCCAGGGCTTGAGCGAGCACGAAGCCTATGCGCGGCTGCGCAAGGCGGCGATGGACAAGGGCATCCGGCTCGCCGAGGTGGCTCAACGACTGATCGACGCGGCCGACCTGCTCGGCTGACACACGCACCGCGGCACGCTGCCCCGTTTGCGTGCTGGCGCCCCATCCCGATCCATCCCGCGCCCTCTTTTGTGCCACGCCGCCGCGCAGCAAGCACCGTGATGGACCGCTCTGACGCGACTTTGCGGCCAGCTTCGGGCTCAGCCCTGTTGGCACACCCTTTGCATTGATCCCCGCACATCCAGGTCAACGGCGATCTGGCCTGTCTTGGGTGCCCAGTGCCGGGCCCCGAGCTTCCGACAAAGGTGTCATCGACGGATCGGTGCGTGCGCGCACAGGTCTGACGAGGACACCTTTTTTGTTTTTCAACACGGGAAAGCTTCGCACCATGAATTCGCAGGATCACAAGATGACCCGCCGCACCATCCTGAAAACCGCAGCCGCCGCCAGCGCGGTCGGCGTCGTGCCCGGTCTGCAATCGACCGTATGGGCCGCAGGCTCGGACAAGCCCGAACTGGAAGAGGTCAAGATCGGCTTCATCCCGCTCACCGACTGCGCCTCGGTGGTGATGGCCTCGGTGCTGGGCTTCGACAAGAAGTACGGCATCAAGATCATCCCGACGAAGGAAGCGTCGTGGGCCGGTGTGCGCGACAAGCTGGTGAACGGCGACCTGCACATGGCGCACGTGCTGTATGGCCTGGTCTACGGCGTGCACCTGGGCATCGGCGGCCCGAAGAAGGACATGGCCGTGTTGATGAACCTGAACAACAACGGGCAGGCGATCACGCTGTCGAAGGCGCTTGCGGACAAGAAGGCCGTCGATGGTGCTTCGCTCGCCAAGCTGATGGCCACAGACAAGCGCGAGTACACGTTCGCGCAGACCTTCCCGACCGGCACGCACGCCATGTGGCTTTACTACTGGCTGGCGAGCTATGGCATCAACCCCATGAAGGACGCCAAGGTCATCACCGTGCCGCCGCCGCAGATGGTGGCGAACATGCGCGTGGGCAACATGGACGGCTACTGCGTGGGCGAACCGTGGGGCCACCGCGCCATCATGGATGGCATCGGCATCACGGCCGTGACGACGCAGGACATCTGGCAGGACCATCCGGAGAAGGTGCTGGGCTGCACGGACGAGTTCGTGAAGAAACACCCCAACACCGCGCGCGCCGTCATGATGGCCGTGCTGGAGGCCAGCCAGTGGATCGACGCTGGGCTGCAGAACAAGCTGAAGATGGCCGAGACCATCTCTGCCAAGTCGTACGTGAACACCGGCGTGGACGCGATCAACCAGCGCATCCTCGGCCGCTACCAGAACGGCCTGGGCAAGACGTGGGACGACCCCAACCACATGAAGTTCTTCAATGACGGCAAGGTGAACTTCCCGTACCTGAGCGACGGCATGTGGTTTCTGACGCAGCACAAGCGCTGGGGCCTGCTGAAGGACCACCCCGACTACCTGAGCGTGGCCAAGCAGGTCAACAAGATCGACTTGTACAAGGAGGCGGCTTCGGCGCTGAAGGTGAGCGTGCCGAAGGACGTGATGCGCACGAGCAAGATGATTGACGGCGTGGTGTGGGACGGCAAGGACCCGAAGAAGTACGCCGACGGTTTCAAGATCAAGGCATGAGCCACTGGCCGGCCACTGAACCCCGCTGAGAACCCGGCTTCGACGCGCCCTTGAAGGCATCGGCTGCGTGGCCCCAAGCCACCAGTCAGGTCATCCCCAGATGGATGGCGTCAGCAGCCCCGCCACAACCGACCCGTTTTCGCCCGCCCAGACAAGGAGCACGACATGGTCAGCGCCGTCTTTCACAGCCCCTCCGATGCCAGCGACGCGATGCGTGCCGCCAAGGCTTCGGCCACTGTTTCCGCCTTCCCTGCTTCCACGATGACTTCCGCCACTCTTACCCCACCCGCCCCGCGCGCGGCGGCGCCCGCCCATCCTCCGGTCGATTGGGGCGCCCTGGCCCTGCGCACCCTGTCTCCACTGGCGGGGCTGGCGGTGCTGATCGGCATCTGGGCCATGCTGACCATGAAAGGCGGCAACTTTCCGACACCCGCCGCCACCTGGGAGGCCGCCGTTGCCCTGTTCTCGGACCCGTTCTACAGCAACGGCCCGAACGACCAGGGCATCGGCTGGAACATCCTGTTCTCACTCAAACGCGTGGCCTTGGGCTTCGGCCTGGCGGCGCTCGTCGGCATCCCGATGGGCTTCCTCATCGGCCGCAGCAAGGTGATCGGCGCGATGCTGAACCCGATCATCAGCCTGCTGCGCCCGGTCTCGCCGCTGGCCTGGTTGCCCATCGGCCTGCTGGTGTTCAAGTCGGCCGACCCGGCCGCCATCTGGACGATCTTCATCTGCTCGATCTGGCCGATGATCATCAACACCGCCGTGGGCGTGCAGCGCGTGCCCGAGGACTACCTGAACGTGGCCAAGGTGCTGAACCTCAGCGAGTGGAAGGTCGTCACGAAGATCCTGCTGCCTTCGGTGCTGCCCTACATGCTGACCGGCGTGCGCCTGTCGGTGGGCACCGCCTGGCTGGTGATCGTGGCCGCCGAGATGCTGACCGGCGGCGTGGGCATCGGCTTCTGGGTGTGGGACGAGTGGAACAACCTGAACGTGCAGCACATCATCATCGCGATCTTCGTGATCGGGATCGTCGGGCTGCTGCTGGAGCAGGCCCTGGTGTCCATCGCCAAGCGATTCAGCTTCGAGTAACCGCTTCCCTCGTCACAAGGAGTCCGACATGTCTCACTTCATCGACGTCCGCAACGCGGAGATGGTGTTCAACACGAAGAAAGGCCGCTTCCACGCGCTGCGTGACATCAACCTCGGCATCGACAAGGGCGAGTTCATCGCGTTGATCGGGCATTCGGGTTGCGGCAAGTCGACGCTGCTGAACCTGATTGCCGGCCTGCTGCTGCCCACCGAGGGCGGCCTGATCTGCGACAACAAGGAGATTGCGGGGCCCGGCCCCGAGCGCGGGATGGTGTTCCAGAACCACTCGCTGCTGCCGTGGCTGACCTGCTTCGACAACGTGTACCTGGCGGTCGAGCGGGTGTTCGGTGGCAAGGAAAGCAAGGCGCAGCTGAAGGCGCGCACCCAGGCCGCACTGGAGCTGGTCAACATGGCGCATGCCAGTCAGAAGCGACCCAACGAGATCTCAGGGGGCATGAAACAGCGGGTGGGCATCGCACGCGCACTGGCCATGGAGCCCAAGGTGCTGCTCATGGACGAGCCGTTTGGCGCGCTGGACGCCCTGACCCGTGCACACCTGCAGGACGAGCTGCTGAAGATCGTGGCGCGCACACAGAGCACCGTCGTGATGGTGACGCACGACGTGGACGAGGCGGTGCTGCTGTCGGATCGCATCGTGATGATGACGAACGGCCCGGCAGCGACCATCGGTGAAGTGCTGGAGGTGCCGCTGGCGCGCCCGCGCAACCGCGTGGAGCTCGCCGAGGACGCGACCTACATGCAGTGCCGCAGAGCGGTGCTCGACTTTCTGTACACGCGGCACGGCGCGCCCCAGAAAGAGGCGGCTTGAAGCGCGCCTCCACCCCCCGCAGAGGATACAAGCTGGCACACCTTGTGCTTTGACTTACGGGACCGCTTGAATCGCCAGAGCCAGGCGGTCTTCCTCAGCGGGGGTCAGTGGACCGCGAAAATGCCACCGACCTCTTCACGCCTTCCGGTTTCAGGACCGGAAGGCGTCTTTTTTTGCCATGCCCCAGAACAAGGCACCGAGCACGATCATTGGGACGCACAGCCATTGGCCCATGCTCATGTTGAGAGCGAGCAGGCCTAGAAAGTTGTCCGGTTCGCGGAAGTACTCGGCAATGAAACGGAACAGCCCGTAGCCGAGCAGGAAAAGCCCCGCGACGGCCCCTTGCGGGCGCGGGACGCGGGCATACCACCAGAGAATGGCAAACAGCATCAGGCCTTCCAGCCCGAACTGGTAGAGCTGCGACGGGTGCCGCGCCACGTCGGTCCCGGACTGTGGAAAGACCATCGCCCAGGGCAGCGACGGGTCGGCCGCCCGCCCCCACAGTTCGCCATTGATGAAATTGCCCACGCGGCCCGCGGCCAGGCCCACCGGCACGCACGGGGCCACCAGATCGGCCACCTCGAAGAAATGCCGTCCCTGGCGTCGCGCGTACAGAGCCATGGCGGCAATGACCCCGAGCAGCCCCCCGTGGAACGCCATACCCCCTTGCCAGACCGCCAGGATCTCCGCGGGGTGACTGAGGTAATGGCCCGGCTTGTAGAACAGCACGTAACCGAGGCGTCCGCCCAGCACGACACCGAGGACACCATAGAAAAGCAGGTCCTCGACCATGGGGCGATTCCAACCTCGGGCCGCAAAGTGCGCGCTGGCGGCGCGTCGCACGGCCAACAGGTAGAACAGCGTGAAGGCCACCAGATAGGTCAGCCCGTACCAGTGCACCTGAAGCGGGCCCAGGCTCACGGCGATCGGATCGAATTGGGGATGGATCAGCATGGCGCGAACGATAACCGATCAAGACGTCACGAATGTGGTGAGCCACAAGCCGCGAGCCAGCCCGCACTGCTAGCATGCGCGCCCATGAACCCGACCACCATCGAACTCGTCGGCGCGGCCTTGTTCGCGCTCGCGCTGATCCATACCTTCTCGACCCGGTTCTTCGAGCACCTGGCGCACACGCGGCCCAACCATGCCGGCTTGTGGCACTTTCTGGCCGAGGTGGAGGTCGTCTTCGGCTTCTGGGCGCTGGTGCTCATGGTGATCATGTTTGCGTTGCTGGGCAAGGCGGAGGCCACCCGCTATTTGGACACCCGCAACTTCACCGAGCCGCTGTTCGTGTTCTCGATCATGGTGGCGGCGGCCAGCCGGCCCGTGATCCTGCTGGCCGGCAGCGTGACCCGCATGCTGACCCGTCTGATCCCGTTGCCGGGGGCCATGGCCTCCACACTGGTGATCCTGTCGGCCGTGCCGCTGATGGGATCCTTCATCACCGAGCCGGCCGCCATGACGCTGGCTGCCCTGCTGCTGCGTGACGGGGTCTTTCAGCTCGGCATCTCGCTGAGGCTGCGCTATGCCATCCTGGGGGCGCTGTTCGTCAACGTGTCGATCGGCGGCACGCTGACCCCTTACGCAGCACCACCCGTGCTGATGGTGGCCAAGGCCTGGGGATGGGATCTGCAGCACATGCTGCTGCATTTCGGCTGGAAAACCGGCCTGGCCGTGGTGCTCAATGCTGCGGGCCTGGTGCTGCTGTTTTCACGCGAGTTCATACAATTGCGGCCCCCGACCCGCAGCACCGACGAACGCCCCCCGGCCCTCGTCACGCTGATCCACCTCGGCTTTCTTGGCGGGATCGTGGTGTTTGCTCATCACCCGGCGGCCTTCCTGGGGCTGTTCCTGTTCTTCCTGGGTTTCACCGCCGCCTACGAGCGCTACCAGTCGCCGTTGATCCTGCGCGAAGGCCTGCTCGTTGCGTTCTTCCTGGCCGGCCTGGTGGTGCTGGGCGGCCAGCAGCAGTGGTGGCTGGAGCCGCTGCTGCTGAGCATGAGCAGCGACGCGATCTTCTTCGGCGCCACCGCCCTGACGGCCATCACCGACAACGCCGCCCTCACCTACCTGGGCTCGCTGGTGCCGGGCCTGAGCGAGGAATTCAAGTACGCCCTGGTGGCCGGCGCTGTGGCGGGCGGTGGCCTCACCATCATCGCGAATGCTCCCAACCCCGCGGGCGCATCGATCCTGAAGGTGGGCTTTCCCGAGCAGGCGATCAACGCCGGCGGGCTGCTGCTGGCCGCCCTCCCTGCCACCGCCGTGGCGGTGCTGTGCCTCAAGCTCCTCTGACCGCACTCACATGCGGTGCACGCCGCGGGCGCGCCAGAAGGCTTTCTCGGCCTCGACGGCGAGGAACTTCAGCAGGGCGAGGACCGCGATGAAACCCCAGGTCTGCAGATCGAGCGCCGCCGTCTGGAAGGTGGCCTGCATTGCAGGGAGGTAGGTGAAGGCCAGCTGCAACACGACGAGCGTGGCACTGACCCACAGCGCCACGCGGTTGCCGGTCAGCACCTCCCGACCCCACGCGGCCGCGGTGAAGTGCCGCACGTTGAACAGGTACACCATCTCGCCCAGCGCCAGCATGTTGACCGACGCCGTGCGGGCCTGCTCCAGCGTGTGCCCGCGCGCCAACTCCCACTGAAAGACGGCGAACGTCACGGCCACCATCAGGACGCTGACGTAGGCCATGCGGAAAGCCAGCGCACCGCTGATCAGCGGTGCGCGCGCTGCCCGCGGGGGGTGCTGCATGACCGCCGCCTCGCCGGGCTCGAACGCCAGGGCCAGCGCCAGCGTGATCGCCGTGACCGTGTTCACCCACAGGATCTGCCCCGCGGTGACCGGCAAGGCGAGGCCCGCAAAGATCGCCAGCACGATGACGCCCGCCTCGCCGAAGTTGGTCGGCATCATGAAGAGCAGCGACTTCTTGATGTTGTCGAACACGACCCGCCCCTGGTAGACCGCCCTCGCGATCGTCGCGAAGTGGTCGTCGGTCAGCACCACGTCGGCGGCCTCCCGTGCGGCATCGGTGCCCTTGAGGCCCATGGCCACCCCGATGTCGGCGGCCTTGAGCGCCGGCGCATCATTGACGCCGTCACCCGTCATGGCCACGAGATGCCCCCGCGCCTGCAGCGCCGAGACGATGCGAAGCTTGTGCTCGGGACTGGCGCGGGCAAACACATCCACGTCCTCGATCCGGCGCTGCAGCGTCAGTTCGTCCAGCGCGTCGATGTCCTCGCCCGTCAGGGCATCTCGCGCCCGCAGGCCAAGCGAGCCGCCAATGGCCGCCGCCGTCACGGCATGGTCACCCGTGATCATCTTGACGCGGATACCGGCCTGCTGGCATTGCGCGATCGCCACGAGCGCCTCCTGTCGCGGGGGATCGATCAGGCCGACCAGTCCCAGCAGCGTGAAGCGCGGCGTGATGTCGGCCCGCGCGATGGCCACCGTGTCGGTCGCCACGTCACAGCGGGCCAGGGCCAGCACCCGCTCTCCGGCCTGGGCTGCCTCTGCCACCTTTGCGTGCCAGTGGTCGAGGTCCAGCGGCGTGCCGTCGGCCTGCTGCCTGCAAAGCGACAGCACCCGCTCCGGCGCGCCCTTGAGCAGGACGCTCGCGTGGCCGTCGTGGTCACGGTGCAAGGTCGCCATGTAGCGGTGCTCGGACTCGAACGGGATGGCATCGATGCGCGGGCTGGCCCGCAGCCGGGCCTCGGTGTCCAGGCCGGCGCGGCGGGCCAGCACGAGCAAGGCGCCCTCGGTCGGGTCACCCAGAACACGCCAGCTGCCGTCCTCGGCCTCCGCCAGCCGCGCGTCGTTGCACAGCAGGGCGCACGCCGCCAGCGCATCGAGTGCCGGGTCTTCCTCCGCGTCGACGGTGCGTTCGCCCTCGTGCACGGCCCCCTCGGGCGTGTAGCCCGCACCGCTCACGCGCAGGATCCGACCGGGCAGCATGACGCGCACCGCGCTCATCTCGTTGCACGTGAGCGTGCCGGTCTTGTCGGTGCAGATCACCGAGACCGATCCCAGCGTCTCGACGGCCGGCAAGCGCCGAATGACAGCACGGTTGCGCGCCATCGCCCGCGTGCCCATGGCCAGCACGATGGTGACCACAGCCGGCAGGCCTTCCGGAATTGCTGCCACCGCCAGGCC
This sequence comes from uncultured Aquabacterium sp., assembly GCF_947366995.1. Taxonomy (GTDB): domain Bacteria; phylum Pseudomonadota; class Gammaproteobacteria; order Burkholderiales; family Burkholderiaceae_C; genus Aquabacterium. Next base: position 19,952 of record NZ_CANBCC010000049.1, read on the forward strand.
GACCACCGCGAGAAAGACCTCCAGCATGGGCAAGCCGCGCACGAAGTAGCCGAAGGCAAACGTCAGTGCTCCGATGGCCAGAATGAGCACGGTGATCTGGCGGGCGAAGTGATCCAGGCGCCGTGTCAATGGCGTGGCCAGTGTCACGACCTCGCGCACCAGCGTGCCAATACGGCCGATCTCGGTGCCCTCGCCCGTGGCCACCACCACGGCCGTTGCCTGGCCCTGCGCGACCATGGTGCCCGCATGCAGCATGCTGTGGCGGTCAGCGAGCGCCGTCTGCGCCGCCTGAGGCTCGACCGACTTGTCGACGGGGACAGACTCGCCCGTGAGCGCAGATTCGTCGACCCGCAGGCCATGGGCGCGCACGACGCGGAGGTCTGCCGGCACCCGGTCGCCCGACGCCAGACAGACGACGTCACCGGGAACGAGGTCGGCAGCGTCACAGGTGTGCCGCTCGCCATCCCGCCATACCAGCGCATGCTCGGCCAGCATCGAGCGCACCGCGTCGAGTGCCCGCTCGGCCTTGCCTTCCTGAACAAAGCCAATGACCGCATTGACCATGACCACGCCCAGAATCACCGCGGCGTCCACGTGGTCCTCCAGCAGCACCGTGGCGACACCCGCGGCCAGCAACACATAGATCAACGGGTTGTGGAACTGAAGCAGGAAGCGCTGCCAGGGCGGGACCCGCCGGGCCTGGGGCAGGCGGTTGGCACCGTGCCGCGCCCGCCGCTCGACGGCCTGTGCGCTGCTCAGGCCGCGGCGTGGGTCGGTCTCCAGTCGCGCCACGGCCTCTTCGGCCGTGCAGGCATGCCAGGGCGCGGGGGTGTCGTCTGCCATTTCGAAGCATCCTCCATCGGTCGATTGCCGGGTCGCCACAGGCAAGCAGTCCGGCGTGCATTCTGCGGTGTGCGCCCGTCCGCCCGGCTGATGCGGCGCAATTCTCCGCGCGGCGGCAGGCAGGCAAAAAAAGGCCCCGACTTGCGGGGCCTGAAGACACTCTCTTCGCAACGTCACCACTGCGAGCGTTACGAATAAATTATATTTGAACAAATATTTCCATCACAACTGCGCTAGCGGCGTCCGGGAAGCCTCGCCATGTTCGTCCTCCCCCAGCGTGCGGATCAGCGTTGCCAAGTCATCATGAAGGCGGATCAGCGTCGCCTCATCGAGCTGGGCCAGAGCCTGGGGAAGCACCCCGGCCGTCGGCCCCGGCACACTGGCGAGCAAAGTACGGCCGCTCTCGCTGATCTCCAGGTGAACGACGCGGCGGTCCTGATCATCACGGCGCGACAGCATCAGCCCGCGCGATACCAGTGTGCGCACGAGGTTGCTGGTGGTGGACTGATGGATGTCCATGCGCTGCGCCAGATCACCCACGACGATGCCCGGCTCGGCCGCCACCACGCTCAGTGCCCACAACTGCGCCCCACCGACGCCGGTCTGCCGTTCGAGTTGCTGAAAGTGCGTCTTGACCGCGTTGAAGACAACGCGGAACTGACGCAGCACCACGGCCGCCTGGGGTGGGAGTGCACTGGTGCCGATGCCATCGGCGGGCGCATCGGTGCGCGTTGCAATCGGTTCTGACACGGTGAGCCCATGAAGAGTCGCTACCCGTCGGACTGGCTGTCAGACGAAGCAAGGCACGAATTATCCGACTGGCGACGCTGGGCCGCACGCGCCGTGGTCCTCCTTTTTGCGGTGCTGGCCGGGCTCGGGGTGATCAGTCTCACCTGGCTGACAGAACAGGCCCTGCACGCCTTCGATGTCCTCCATGCGCGGTGGCAGTGGGCCCCCCTGCTCTGGACGCCGGCGTTGACCGCCGGGATCGTCTGGATCACGCGTCGCTTCGCGCCTGGCGCGGCCGGCTCCGGCATCCCCCAGGTGCTCGCGGCGCAGGACCCGGCTGTGCCTGTCGAGCAACGCCAGCTCTTCGTGTCGGTGAGGCTTGCACTGGCCAAGGTGGTGCTGACGGCCGGCGGCCTGCTCGCCGGGCTGTCGACCGGCCGGGAAGGTCCGTCGGTCCAGGTGGCCGCCGGGCTGATGCACCACGCCCGGCGCTGGCTGCCTGCCCGCAGCCCAGTCAACGAGCGCGGTCTGCTGGTGGCCGGTGGTGCGGCCGGCATCGCGGCGGCCTTCAACACCCCGCTGGGTGGTGTGATGTTCGCCATCGAGCAGCTCTCGCGCCGCCCGGAAGACCGGGCCAGCGGCCTGCTCATCGGGGCCATCGTCCTGGCGGGCCTGCTCGCCGTCTCCATCCACGGCAATGACACCTACTTCGGGCGCATCGACCCCACGGTCCTGTCGTGGGGGCTGTGGGGCCCCGGCCTGATGGTGGCGATTCTGTGCGGCCTGCTGGGTGGGCTGTTCTCCCGGCTGCTGATCCAGTCGATGCGCGGCGGGTCGGACGTTTTCAGCCGGTGGCGTCAACGGCATCCGGTGCGCTTTGCAGCCGGCTGCGGCCTTGCCGTGGCGGTCATTGGCACGGTCACGCAAGGCAGCACCTTTGGCGGTGGCTATGGCACGACGCGGGCCCTGCTGCAAGGCCAGGAGCCGACCCACGGGCTGTACGTGGTGCTGCGCATGGTGGTCACCTGGCTGTCGGCCTGGAGCGGCGTGCCAGGCGGCATCTTTGCCCCAGCCCTCGCCATCGGAGCCGGCATCGGGCACGACGTGGCCGGCTGGACAGGCCACGCCCATCCGGCTCTGATCGCGCTCGGCATGGCTGGCTTTCTGGCCGGTGCCACGCAGAACCCGTTCACCGCCTTCATCATCGTCATGGAGATGGTCGAGGGCCACGCCATGGTCCTGAGCCTGATGGGCTGCGCGATGCTGTCGAGCGGCATGGCGCGTCTGATCAGTCCACCGCTTTATGTCGCGCTCGCTGAATTACAGCTGCGCCGACTGCCTGCCCCGCCAGGGAAAGCACCCTGACACATATACATTTGTACAAATGTATCATCCGCCCTTGCTTACCCATAAGAAGGAGAAAGATGATGATCAGAGTCGGCCTCATCGGACATGGCAAGGCGGGCCAGGCGGTGGCCACGGTGTTGAAGCAGGATCCCCGGTTCGCGCTGCGGTGGATCGCCCGGCGGCAGGGCGAAGTCGGCCAGGACAACGACGGCGTTCCCCTTCTTCCACTGGCCCGAGTGCTGACAGACGACTGGCTCTCGGCCCATCCGGTGGACGGGGTGATCGACTTCTCGTCCAGAGAAAGCATCCACATCTATGGCGCCGTCGCGCGGGCACGCCGATGGGCGCTGGTCAGTGCGATCTCTGCCTACGATGACGGCGATCTCACCTTTGCGCAGCACCTCGCCCGCGACATCCGGGTGCTGTGCTCTCCCAACATCACCATCGGCATCAACTTCATGATGGTGGCGGCGCGCCTGCTTCGCCAGATCGCGCCCCACGCCGACGTCGAGATCCTTGAACAGCACTTTCGCGACAAGCCCGAGGTGTCGGGCACGGCACGCAAGCTGGCCAAGCAGCTGGATCTGGACGAAGACCGGATCACCTCGCTGAGGCTGGGCGGCATCGTTGGCCACCACGAGGTCATCTTCGGTTTCCCGTATCAGACGGTGCGCATCGTGCACGAAGCCATCCGCCGCGAAGCATTCGGCACGGGCGCCGCCTTTGCGATAAGCGAGCTCCTGCAACAACCGGCAGGGTTCTACCGCTTCGAGGATCTGCTTCATCAACGGCTGCACGAGGACCTCGCCCGCCCGGTGTTTGCCGCTCCACCCGGCCAGCAAAAAGGGGCCCGAAGGCCCCTCGAAGATACGGTCGACACGGCGTCGTGAAGGCAGGCTCAGCGCTTGAGCTGGCTGATGTCGCGCACCGCGCCCGTGTCTGCCGACGTGGTGAGCAGCGCATACGCCTGCAGCGCGGCCGACACCACCCGCTGACGATTGACCGGCTTCCAGGCCTGATCGCCCTTGGCTTCCATGGCGGCACGGCGGGCGGCCAGCGCCTCGTCGCTGATGGCCAGGTGGATGCGACGGTTCGGGATGTCGATCTCGATCCGGTCGCCGTTCTCGACCAGCGCGATGGCGCCACCCATGCCGGCCTCCGGCGAAGCGTGGCCGATGGACAGGCCAGAGGTGCCACCCGAGAAGCGGCCGTCCGTCAGCAGCGCGCACTGCTTGCCAAGGCCGCGGCTCTTCAGGTAGGACGTCGGGTACAGCATCTCCTGCATGCCCGGACCGCCCTTCGGGCCTTCGTAGCGGATCACGACCACGTCGCCGGCCTGGACTTCTTCACCAAGGATGCCTTCGACCGCGTCTTCCTGGCTTTCATAGACACGGGCGGTGCCGGTGAACGTCCAGATCGACTCGTCAACGCCGGCCGTCTTCACGATGCAGCCCTTCTCGGCGATGTTGCCGTACAGCACGGCCAGACCGCCGTCCTTCGTGAAGGCATGGGTCGCCGCGCGGATCACGCCCTTCTCACGGTCGAGGTCGAGCGCCTTCCAGCGGCTGTCCTGCGAGAACGCCACCTGCGTGGGGATGCCACCGGGCGCCGCTTTGTAGAAGGTGTGAACCGCTTCGTCCTGGGTGACCTTGACGTCCCAGTTCGCGATGGCATCGGCCATGGTCGGGCTGTGGACGGTGGGCACGTCGGTGTGCAGCAGCCCGCCACGGGCCAGTTCACCCAGGATGGACATGATGCCGCCCGCGCGGTGCACGTCTTCGATGTGCACATCGGGCACGGCCGGGGCGACCTTGCTCAGGCACGGCACCTTGCGCGAGATGCGGTCGATGTCGGCCATCGTGAACGGCACTTCCGCCTCGCGGGCCGCGGCCAGCAGGTGCAGCACGGTGTTGGTCGAACCGCCCATGGCCACGTCGAGCGCCACGGCGTTCTCGAAAGCCTTGAACGACGCGATGCTCCGCGGCAGCACGCTGAAGTCGTCCTGCTCGTAGTGGCGCTTGGCCAACTCGACGATGGTGCGACCGGCCTTGCGGAACAGCTTTTCGCGGTCGGCGTGCGTGGCCACGATGGTGCCATTGCCCGGCAACGACAGGCCCAGGGCCTCGGTCAGGCAGTTCATGGAGTTGGCCGTGAACATGCCGGAGCACGACCCGCAGGTCGGGCAGGCCGAGCGCTCGACCTCGGCGACCTCCTCGTCGGAGCAGTTCTTGTCAGCCGCCTTGACCATGGCGTCCACCAGGTCCAGCGCAATGACCTTGCCCTCGATCTTGGCCTTGCCGGCTTCCATCGGGCCGCCGGAGACGAACACCACAGGGATGTTCAGGCGCAGAGCCGCCATCAGCATGCCCGGGGTGATCTTGTCGCAGTTGGAGATGCACACCAGCGCGTCGGCGGTGTGGGCGTTGACCATGTACTCGACGCTGTCGGCGATCAGGTCACGCGAGGGCAGCGAATACAGCATGCCGCCGTGGCCCATGGCAATGCCGTCGTCCACCGCGATGGTGTTGAATTCCTTGGCCACCCCGCCAGCCGCCTCGATCTCACGCGCCACCAGCTGGCCGAGGTCTTTGAGGTGGACGTGGCCAGGCACGAACTGCGTGAAGCTGTTGGCGATCGCGATAATCGGTTTCTCGAAATCGCCGTCCTTCATGCCCGTGGCGCGCCACAGGGCGCGGGCGCCCGCCATGTTGCGACCGGCGGTGGAAGTGCGGGAACGGTACTGGGGCATCAGGAAACTCCGGGCAGATGACGCTTGTGGGAACCGATCATTTTAGCCCGCCCCACTGGCCGCCGCAGTGTCAGCGCCGCTTGCGGGGGTTCTGCACGCCCATGGCGTCGACCGCCTTCTGTCGGCGCGCCTCGCGCTTGGCGGCCACCTTGTCCATCGCCAGCCGCTGCGTCCGCCCCGTGGTGTCGGACCACCACCACCACACCGCCGCCAGCCCGAAGGGCAGGCACAGTGCCCACCAGTGCGACGACCACGTCCACTCGCCCACCGGGCCAATGCCACCCAGCCACATCACCAGCAAGGCCACGCCGATCAACACAAACCACATGTGGTGCTTTCCTCATGCACGTGTCACGATAAGTGACAGCGCCGTCAACCCCGAGAAGGGTGAATGCGTTTATAAATCGACCTCCACTGTAATCCACCCCCGTACCGGAAGGAGACCCATGAAAAAACTGTCGACCCTCGTCGCCGCTGCTGCGCTGGCCACCCTCACCGCCCCGGCCATGGCCAGCATGGAACTGGCCCAGAAGAAGTCCTGTCTGGCCTGCCATGGTGTCGAGCAGAAGATGATCGGCCCGTCCTACAAGGACGTGGCGGCCAAGTACAAGGGCCAGAAGGGCGCTGAAGCCAAGCTGGTCGAAAAGGTGCTGAAGGGTGGCAAGGGCGCATGGGGCGAGATCCCGATGCCGGCCAACCCCCAGGTCAGCGAAGCCGAAGCCAAGGAGCTGGTGCACTGGATCCTGTCGCTGAAGTGATCAACGGCGCGGGCTGACACCGCGCCCCTTTCAGCCACCAAGCGCCCTGCGGGGCGCTTTTTTCATGCCCGGACGCCGCGTCCTGGGCAGACATGAAAAAAGGCCCCGTCGAAACGGGGCCTGGGGTTTGTCTCCTCCGAGGGAGGTGCGCTGCACCTCCCGCGTGGCATGCCGATCAGTCGCCGGCGTAGATGTCCACGTCCTTGGTTTCCTTCACGAACAGCAGGCCGATCACGAAGGTGATGGACGCCACGATGATCGGGTACCACAGGCCGTTGTAGATGTTGCCCGTCTGGGCCACGATGGCGAAGGCGGTGGTGGGCAGCAGGCCGCCGAACCAGCCGTTGCCGATGTGGTACGGCAGGGACATCGAGGTGTAGCGGATGCGGGTCGGGAACATTTCCACCAGCATGGCCGCGATCGGGCCATACACGGCGGTCACGTAGATCACCAGCAGCGTCAGGATCGCCACGACCACCGGCTTGTTCAGCTTGGCCGGGTCGGCCTTGGCCGGGTAGCCTGCGTCACGGATGGCCTGCACCACTTCCTTCTTGAAGGCCGCATCCTTGGCCTTCGCGTCATCGGCGCTCAGGCCGGCCGAGCTGTACGAAGCAATCTGGCGGTCGCCGACCTTGATCATGGCCACGCCGTCGCCGGACACGTTCTCGTAGTTCACCGAGTTGGCGGCCAGCACCTGCTTGGCGATGTCGCACGAGCTGGTGAACTTGGCGGTGCCAGTCGGGTTGAACTGGAACGAGCACTCGCTCTGGTTCGCGACCAGGGTCACCGGGGCGGTGGCCTGGGCCTTGGCCAGATCGGGGTTGGCGGCTTCCGTCAGGGCCTTGAACAGCGGGAAGTAGGTCAGTGCAGCGACCAGGCAGCCTGCCAGGATGATGGGCTTGCGGCCGATCTTGTCAGACAGCGAACCGAAGACCACGAAGAACGGGGTGCCGATCAGCAGCGAGATGGCCACGAGGATGTTGGCGGTGGCGCCATCGACCTTCAGAGCCTGGGTCAGGAAGAACAGGGCATAGAACTGACCCGTGTACCAGACCACGGCCTGACCTGCGACCAGACCGAACAGGGCCAGGATCACGATCTTCAGGTTCTTCCACTGACCGAAGGATTCGGACAGCGGGGCCTTGGAGGTCTTGCCTTCCGCCTTCATCTTCTTGAAGGCGGGCGACTCGTTCATGCTCATGCGGATCCACACGCTGATGCCCAGCAGGATCACCGACACGAGGAACGGCACGCGCCAGCCCCAGTCCTGGAAGGCGTCTTCACCGATGATGGTGCGGGTACCCAGAATCACCAGCAGCGACAGGAACAGACCGAGCGTGGCCGTGGTCTGGATCCAGGCGGTGTAGGCGCCACGGCGGCCGTGCGGTGCGTGCTCGGCCACATAAGTGGCGGCACCACCGTACTCACCACCCAGCGCCAGGCCTTGCAGCAGGCGCAGGATGATCAGGATGACCGGAGCGGCCACACCGATCGCGGCGTAGTTCGGCAGGATGCCGACGATGAAGGTGGAGGCCCCCATCAGCAGAATGGTGACCAGGAAGGTGTATTTGCGGCCGATCATGTCGCCGAGGCGACCGAAGACCAGTGCGCCGAACGGACGCACGATGAAACCGGCTGCAAAAGCCAGCAGGGCAAAAATGAAGGCGGACGTTGGGTCCAGACCGGCAAAGAACTGCTTCGCGATGATGGCTGCAAGCGAGCCATACAGGTAGAAGTCATACCACTCGAAAACCGTGCCCAGACTCGAGGCGAAAATGACTTTCTTTTCCTCTTTGGTCATGGGCGCGGTGGAAACGCTCGGACTGGCCATGTGTGTGCTCCTCTTCATTGCCAAATTGCAGCCGCTTGTGGCGTGCTCACCCCAAATATAGGGGGTGTCTCGAGGGATGTCATTCGGGGGAATGCGGATGAAAACAAGCCAAACCGACAAATTTCCACGAGGGTTTTCACGAATAGGATGGCTTCGTGCCCTGAAAAACCCGTCTTATTGGCCTGCGCATACCCAAGCGGTTGGGGTGGAACCCGGCCGATGAATTACTTTTGTGAAGAATATATCGGCGCGGGGACGGTGATGCCTTGGGCCCCGGTCAGGGGCCACGACATTCAATTGCTTTGAGCCAATTGATCGAGAATTGCCGGGTTTTCCAGGGTGCTGGTGTCCTGGGTGACGGCATCGCCCTTGGCGATCACGCGCAGCAGACGGCGCATGATCTTGCCGGAGCGGGTCTTCGGGAGGTTGTCCCCGAAGCGGATGTCCTTGGGTTTGGCGATCGGGCCGATCTCCTGACCGACGTGGTTGCGCAGCAGCGAGGCCAGCTGCTTGGCCTCGTCACCGGTGGGACGGGGACGCTTGAGCACCACGAAGGCACAGATGGCTTCGCCGGTCAGGTCGTCGGGGCGCCCCACCACCGCGGCTTCTGCCACCAGCGGGTGCGACACCAGGGCCGACTCGATTTCCATCGTGCCCATGCGGTGGCCCGACACGTTCAGCACGTCGTCGATGCGGCCCGTGAT
>NZ_CANBCC010000050.1 GCF_947366995.1 uncultured Aquabacterium sp.
CCGTGAAGGCGGTCGTACCGTCGGCGCCGGCGTGGTTGCCAAGATCATCGAGTAATCGACATGACACCTGTCCGCCTTGCCGGCCTCCGGTGGGGCGGACGTCATCGTTCTTTTGATTGAAGGAAGTGTGTCATGGCACAACAGAAGATCCGCATCCGCCTGAAGGCCTTCGATTACAAGCTGATCGACCAGTCGTCGGCTGAAATCGTCGAAACCGCCAAGCGCACCGGCGCCATCGTCAAGGGCCCCGTGCCCCTGCCGACCCGCCTGCAGCGCTTCGACATCCTGCGTTCGCCGCACGTCAACAAGACCTCGCGCGACCAGTTCGAGATCCGCACGCACCAGCGTCTGATGGACATCGTCGACCCGACCGACAAGACGGTTGACGCCCTGATGAAGCTGGACCTGCCCGCTGGCGTGGACGTCGAGATCAAGCTGCAGTGATGTGGCTGGCGCCTGAGGCCATTGGCAGCAGGCGTCCCGACGCAAAGGCCTCTTCGGAGGCCTTTTCTCTTTTCCGGCAGGGCGCTGGTGGTTCGCGTCATCCGCCGCTTGCACGGAAATGCAGCGTTTGATATAGTCGTGGGCTTTCCCGCATTGGGCGGGTCGCGCGTTGCCGTCTTTCGGATGGTGGTGGGTGGCCCGGGCAGTGTGGAAACTCGACGGTGGTCGCCCGGCGGCCACCACCCCAGTCAGCCCGGCCAATCGTTGTCGGGTATGTGTAAAAGGCCCCCATGTGGGGCTGGAGAAAAACCATGAGTCTTAGCAATCGCCTCGGATTGCTGGGCCGCAAGGTGGGCATGATGCGCATCTACACGGACGACGGCGACGCCGTGCCCGTGACGGTGCTGGATGTGTCCAACAACCGCGTGGCTCAGGTCAAAACCGTTGAGACCGACGGCTACACCGCCCTCCAGGTGGTGTTCGGTGCCCGCAAGGCATCGCGTGTGACCAAGCCTGAAGCTGGTCACCTGGCCAAGGCCGGCGTCGAAGCCGGTGAGTTCGTCAAGGAATTCCGCGTTGCCGCGGAAGTCGCTGCCGAATACAAGGCTGGCGCCACCATCGCCCCGGCCGCCCTGTTCCAGGCTGGCCAGATGGTCGACGTGCAGGGCACCTCGATCGGTAAGGGCTTTACCGGCACGATCAAGCGCCACAACTTCGGTTCGCAGCGCGCCTCGCACGGTAACTCGCGTTCGCACAACGTCCCGGGCTCCATCTCGATGGCCCAGGATCCTGGCCGCGTGTTCCCCGGCAAGCGCATGTCTGGTCACATGGGTGACGAGACCGTGACCACGCAGAACCTCGACATCGTGCGCGTTGACGAAGCCCGTCAACTGCTGCTGGTCAAGGGTGCTGTGCCCGGCGCCAAGGGTGGCTTTGTCACCGTGCGTCCGGCCGTGAAGGTCAAGCTCAAGAAAGGAGCCAACTGATGGCGCAGCTCGAGCTCCTGAACGAACAAGGTCAGGCCACCGCCAAGGTGGAAGCCTCTGACGTCGTGTTCGGTCGTGAATACAACGAAGCCCTGGTGCACCAGGTGGTCGTGGCCTACCAGGCCAACGCCCGTCAAGGTACCCGTGCTCAGAAGGACCGTGAGACGGTCAAGCACACCACGAAGAAGCCGTGGCGTCAAAAGGGTACGGGCCGCGCTCGTGCCGGTATGTCGTCCTCGCCGCTGTGGCGTGGGGGTGGTCGGATTTTCCCGAACAGCCCGGACGAAAACTTCACCCACAAGGTCAACAAGAAGATGTACCGCGCCGGCATGGCCGCCATCTTCTCGCAGCTGGCCCGTGAAGGCCGCCTGGCCGTGGTGGACTCGATCTCGATCGAAGCCCCGAAGACCAAGCTGCTGGCCGCCAAGCTGAAGGCCCTGAACCTGGACCACGTGCTGGTGATCGCCGACACCGTCGACGACAACCTGGCACTGGCCTCGCGCAACCTGCCGAACGTGCTGGTTGTCGAGCCCCGTTACGCCGATCCCCTGTCGCTGGTCTTCTACAAGAAGGTCCTCGTGACCAAGGGCGCGATCGCCAAGCTGCAGGAGATGTTCGCATGAGCACTCTGAAATTCGATGAAGGCCGCCTGATGCAGGTGCTGGTCGCTCCGATCGTGTCGGAGAAGGCCACCAGCGCCGCCGAACGGGGCCAGGTGATGTTCAAGGTGCTGCGCGACGCCACCAAGCCCGAGATCAAGGCCGCTGTCGAGCTGCTGTTCAAGGTCGAAGTGAAGTCGGTGCAAGTCCTGAACCAGAAGGGCAAGACCAAGCGCTTCGGTGGCCGCATCGGCCGTCGTGACCACGTCAAGAAGGCCTTCGTGGCCCTGAAGGACGGTCAAGAGCTGAACTTCTCCGGGGAGGCCGCGTAATCATGGCTGTCGTCAAAGTCAAACCGACCTCGCCCGGCCGCCGTGGCGTGGTGAAGGTGGTGCACAAGCACCTCCACAAGGGCAAGCCGGAAGCTTCGCTGCTGGAACCCCAGAAGCAGAATGCCGGCCGCAACAACAACGGTCGCATCACGATGCGCCACAAGGGCGGTGGTCACAAGCACCACTACCGCGTGGTCGACTTCGTGCGCAACAAGGATGGCATCCCCGCGAAGGTGGAACGCATCGAGTACGACCCGAACCGCACGGCTCACATCGCTCTGGTGTGCTATGCCGACGGCGAGCGTCGCTACATCATCGCTCCGCGCGGCCTGGCTGCTGGCGCCACCGTGATCAGCGGCTCGGAAGCCCCGATCAAGGCCGGCAACACGCTGCCCATCCGCAACATCCCCGTGGGCTCGACCATCCACAACATCGAACTGCTGCCTGGCAAGGGCGGTCAGATCGCTCGTTCGGCTGGTACCTCGGCTGTTCTGATGGCCCGCGAAGGCACCTACGCCCAGATCCGTCTGCGCTCGGGTGAAGTCCGCAAGGTGCACATCGAATGCCGCGCCACCCTCGGTGAGGTGAGCAACGAAGAGCACAGCCTGCGTCAATACGGTAAGGCCGGTGCCATCCGCTGGAAGGGCATCCGCCCGACCGTGCGCGGCGTCGCCATGAACCCTGTCGACCACCCGCACGGTGGTGGCGAGGGCCGTACTGGTGAAGGTCAGGTCCCTGTGTCGCCGTGGAACACGATGACCAAGGGCTACCGCACCCGCAACAATAAGCGCACGCAGACGTTCATCGTTTCGCGTCGCAAGAAGTAAGAGGTAGGCTGAAATGGCTCGTTCTCTGAAAAAGGGTCCCTTCGTGGATCACCATCTGCTGGCCAAGGTTGAGAAGGCTGTGTCCACCAAGGACAAGAAGCCTGTCAAGACCTGGTCGCGTCGCTCGACCATCCTGCCTGAGTTCATCGGCCTGACCATTGCTGTGCACAACGGCAAGCAGCACGTGCCCGTGTACATCCAGGACCAGATGGTCGGCCACAAGCTCGGCGAGTTCGCCCTGACCCGTACGTTCAAGGGTCACCCTGGCGACAAGAAAGCCAAGAAATAAGGAGCAGCTGCGATGGAAACGAAAGCAATCGTTCGCGGCGTTCGTCTGTCGGTCGACAAGGGTCGACTGGTGGCCGATCTCATCCGTGGCAAGAAGGTCGATCAGGCCCTCAACATCCTCGAGTTCACCCAGAAGAAGGCTGCCGGCATCATCAAGAAGGCACTGGAATCTGCGATCGCCAACGCCGAGCACAACGACGGCGCTGACATCGACGAACTGAAGGTCAAGACCATTTATGTGGAGCAAGGCGCCACGCTGAAGCGTTTCACCGCACGTGCCAAGGGCCGCGGCAACCGCATCAGCAAGCCGACCTGCCACATCTATGTGACCGTGGGCAACTAAGCAGAGGCTGATCATGGGACAGAAAATCCATCCGACCGGCTTCCGCCTGGCCGTCACCCGCAACTGGGCATCGCGTTGGTACGCCACCAACCGCAATTTCGCCTCGATGCTGGCTGAAGACCTGGAAGTCCGCGAATTCCTGAAGAAGAAGCTCAAGAACGCGGCTGTGTCGCGCATCTTGATCGAGCGTCCCGCCAAGAGCGCACGCATCACCATCTTCTCGGCTCGTCCGGGCGTGGTGATCGGCAAGAAGGGCGAAGACATCGAAAACCTGAAGGTCGAGCTGGCCAAGCGCCTGAACGTGCCGGTGTCGGTGAACATCGAAGAAGTCCGCAAGCCGGAAGTCGATGCTCAGCTGATCGCCGACTCGATCACGCAGCAGCTGGAAAAGCGCATCATGTTCCGTCGTGCCATGAAGCGCGCGATGCAGAACGCGATGCGTCTGGGCGCCCAGGGCATCAAGATCATGTCCGCCGGCCGTCTGAACGGCATCGAAATCGCCCGTACCGAGTGGTATCGCGAAGGCCGCGTGCCTCTGCACACCCTCAAGGCCGACATCGACTATGGCTTCTCCGAAGCCCACACCACCTACGGTGTGATCGGTGTGAAGGTCTGGGTCTACCGTGGCGACCGCCTGGCCAATGGCGAGGCTCCGGTGCTCAAGGGTGACGACCGCGAAGACGACCGTCGCAACCGCCGTGGCCCCCGTGGCGACCGCCCGAACGACCGTCGTGGTCCGCGTGGTGGTGCCGGCCGTGGTGCCCCGCGCGCCGATGGCGCTCCGGCTGACGGCAGCGACAAGGCTGCCGCCGCTGGCGCCGGTGCCCGCGTTCGCAAGGCTGCTCCGGCTGCCGAAGCGAAAGGAGAATAAACATGCTGCAACCTAATCGTCGCAAGTTCCGCAAGGAGCACAAAGGCCGTAACACGGGTGTCGCCACCCGTGGCGCCGACGTGTCCTTCGGCGATTTCGGCCTGAAGGCGACCGAGCGTGGTCGCATCACCGCTCGCCAGATCGAAGCGGCCCGTCGTGCCATCTCGCGTCACGTGAAGCGTGGTGGTCGGATCTTCATCCGGATCTTCCCGGACAAGCCGATCTCGAACAAGCCGGCTGAAGTCCGTATGGGTAACGGCAAGGGTAACGTGGAGTACTACGTGGCTGAGATCCAGCCCGGCAAGGTGCTGTACGAGATCCAGGGTGTGCCCGAGCAACTCGCACGCGAAGCGTTCAAGCTGGCTGCCGCCAAGCTGCCGCTGAGCACGACCTTCGTCGGTCGCGAGTTCGGCATCTGATTTGACGCGCAAGGAGAAAGACATGGCGAAAGCCTCTGAATTGCGCGCCAAGGATGTGGCCGCACTGGAAACCGAAATCAAGGACCTGCTGAAGGCCCACTTCAACCTGCGCATGCAGCGTGGGACCCAGCAGCTCAACGACACCTCTGCTCTGGGCAAGACTCGTCGCGACATCGCTCGCGCCAAGACGATCCTGGCTCAGAAGAAGAAGGAAGGAGCCGCCCAATGACGGAAGCTCAAACCAAAGTGGTTCGCAGCCTGGTTGGCAAGGTCGTCTCGGACGCCCGCAACAAGACCGTGACCGTGCTCGTCGAGCGTCGTGTGAAGCACGAGCTCTACGGCAAGATCGTGGCCAAGTCGCGTAAGTACCATGCTCACGACGAGAACAACGAGTTCAAGCTCGGTGACGTCGTCGAGATCACGGAAAGCCGTCCGCTGTCGAAGACCAAGAGCTGGGTTGTGTCCCGTCTGGTCGAGAAGGCTCCGGCGATCTGATCACCGTGCGTGATCGATCCCGCTGAATGCGGGATCGCCCCGACGACGCCGGGGCCAAAACCTTGGTGTCGTCCCGGAAAACCGGCCTGCCAGTCATACTGGTGGCCGGTTTTTTTCATTTCAACCCCCTCTTTTCTCCGGAGACCTTCCCATGATCCAAGTTGGTGACAAGCTGCCTGCCGCGACCCTGTTCGAGTACATCGAGGTGGAAGGCAACGGCTGCAGCCTCGGCCCCAACGCCTTTGACGTGCAGAAGGAAGCGGCCGGCAAGACCGTCGCCATCTTCGGTCTGCCGGGTGCCTTCACGCCGACGTGCTCGGCCCAGCATGCGCCCGGCTACATCGCCCAGGCAGACGCATTCAAGGCAGCCGGCGTGGACGAGATCTGGTGCGTGTCGGTGAACGATGCGTTCGTGATGGGCGCGTGGGGCCGAGAGCTGAAGGCGGCCGGCAAGGTGCGCTTCATGGCCGATGGCAGCGCCGAGTTCGCCAAGGCGACCGGTCTGGTGCTGGACCTGACGGCCAAGGGATTGGGCTTGCGCTCGGGCCGCTACTCGATGCTGGTCAAGGACGGCGTCGTGACCGCGCTGAACGACGAGAAGGGCGGTGGTTACGCCGTGAGCGACGCGGACACGCTGCTCAAGCAGATCAAGGGCTGAGCGCGCGGTCGCTTCGGCGACCGACGCGACGGCCGGGCCCTCCCGGTCCGAGAACAAGGCGTTGCCGGTGGCAGCGCCTTTTTTCATGCCGGTGGTGGTGCATCCCTTGCGCTGCGTTGGTGCGGCGTGGACGGAGTCGGGGGCGTCACTTGCCCGAGAGCGGTGCGTCAGATCACCGCAGGGGCGTCGCACGCAGGAAGCCGAGGGGCGCAAGGCCCTGGCACGGTTTGCGCATACACCCGACCCAAGAACCTGACCAATTGGTCAGGATGTTGAGTCAAAGGAGCCCCCCGTGTCCGCGAGCCCCTGTCCCGATGTCCAGGCCGGTCGACTGCCAGCGACCGCCTACGCCGAACGCTTCGGCGCCGCCGAAACGCCCCCGTTGACGCCGATGCAGGCGGTGATCGAGGCCGAGCGCTGCCTGTACTGTCACGATGCGCCGTGCCAGACGGCATGCCCGACCGGGATCGACGTGCCGACCTTCATCCACCGCATTGCCGATGGCAACCTGCGCGGTGCGGCAAAGACCATCCTGGAGGCCAACCCGCTGGGCGGCATGTGCGCCCGGGTGTGCCCCACCGAGGAGCTGTGCGAGCAGGTCTGTGTGCGCAACACGCAGCAGGGCAAGCCCATCGAGATCGGCCGCCTGCAGCGCCATGCCGTGGACGCGGTGATGCAGGACGGTGTGGCGCCGCTCTTCACGCGTGCCCCCTCCACGGGGCGCAAGGTGGCGGTGGTGGGCGCCGGGCCCGCGGGCATGGCCTGCGCGCACACGCTGGCCCGCCTGGGCCATGACGTGACCGTGTACGACGCCCATGACAAGGCTGGCGGCCTCAACGAGTACGGACTGGCCAGCTACAAGACGGCGGGCGACTTCGCGCAGCGGGAGATCGCCTGGCTGCTGAGCATCGGCGGGATCACGGTGCGCACGGGCTGGGCGCTGCGCACGGCGGCCGATCTGGACGAACTGCGCAAGACGCACAGCGCCGTCTTCCTGGGGCTGGGGCTCGGGGCCGTGCGGCAACTGGGGCTGCCCGGCGAGACCGAACTGAGCGGTGTCGAGGATGCGGTGGCCTTCATCGCCCGGCTGCGCCAGACGGCCGACCTGTCGACGCTGCCGGTGGGGCGTCGCGTGGTGGTGATCGGCGGTGGCATGACGGCGGTGGACGCCGCCGTGCAGGCCAGGCTGCTGGGCGCCGACGAGGTCACGATGGTGTACCGCCGCGGGCCCGAGGCGATGTCGGCGTCGCGCGTGGAGCAGGAATGGGCGCAGACGCACGGCGTGACGATCCGCCACTGGCTGGCGCCGGAGATGCTGCTGGGTGAAGGCGGCCACGTGACCGGGGTGCGCTTTCAGGAGCAGGCTCCGCAGGATGGACGTGTTCAGCCCACCGGGCGGCACGTCGACCTGGCGGCCGACATGGTGCTCAAGGCCATTGGCCAGTTGTTCGAAGCGGCGCCGTGGGTCGACGCCGGGCTGGTCCTGCAGGAGGGGCGCCTGTCGGTCGACGGCCACGGGCGCACGTCGCTGCCGGGCGTCTGGGCGGGCGGCGACTGCCGCGCCGGCGGACGCGACCTGACGGTCGAAGCGGTCGAGGACGGCAAGCAGGCCGCCCTGAGCATCCACGCATCTTTCCAAGCGGAGGCCTGAACATGGCAGACCTGAGCAGCAACTTCGTGGGCATCCACAGCCCGAACCCGTTCTGGCTGGCCTCGGCGCCGCCGACCGACAAGGCCTACAACGTCATCCGCGCCTTTGAAGCTGGCTGGGGCGGCGTGGTGTGGAAGACGCTGGGCGAGGACCCGCCGGTGGTCAACGTCAGCGGGCCGCGCTACAGCACGCTGCTGTCGCCCGACCGGCGCGTGCTCGGCTTCAACAACATCGAGCTGATCTCGGACCGGCCGCTGCAGGTCAACCTCGACGAGATCCGCCAGGTCAAGCGTGACTGGCCGGACCGGGCCATGGTGGTCTCGCTGATGGTGCCGTGCAACGAGGCCTCGTGGAAGCGCATCCTGCCCATGGTGGAGGACACCGGGGCCGATGGCATCGAGTTGAACTTCGGTTGCCCCCATGGCATGAGCGAGCGTGGCATGGGCGCGGCGGTGGGCCAGGTTCCCGAGTACATCGAGATGGTGACAGCGTGGTGCAAGCAGTACTCGCGCATGCCGGTGATCGTCAAGCTCACGCCCAACATCACCGACATCCGTCAGCCCTCGCAGGCGGCCAAGCGCGGCGGGGCCGACGCGGTGTCGCTGATCAACACGATCAACTCCATCATGGGGGTGGACCCGGCCACGCTGACCATGGTGCCCAGCACGGCGGGCATGGGCTCGCACGGTGGCTACTGTGGGCCGGCGGTCAAGCCCATCGCGCTGAACATGGTGGCCGAGATCGCGCGCACGCCGGAAACGCGCGGCCTGCCGATCTCGGGCATCGGCGGCGTGAGCACCTGGCGTGACGCGCTGGATTTCATCGCCCTGGGCGCCAGCACGGTGCAGGTGTGCACGGCGGCCATGGTGCACGGCTTCAAGATCGTGCAGGACCTGACCGACGGGCTGAGCAACTACATGGACGAGATGGGCATCCGCTCACTCGATGAGCTGGTGGGCCGCGCCGTGCCCACGGTGAGCGACTGGAAGTTCCTGAACCTGAACCACGTGTCCAAGGCGGTGATCGACCAGGACAAGTGCATCTCGTGTGGGCGCTGCCATGTGGTGTGCGAAGACACCTCGCACCAGGCCATCACCGCGATCAAGGATGGCGTGCGCCACTTCGAGGTCAAGGAAGAGGAGTGCGTGGGCTGCAACCTGTGCGTGTCGGTCTGCCCGGTGGAGGAGTGCATCACGCTGCGCCACCTGGTGCCGGGCGAGATCGACCAGCGCACCGGTGAGCCGGTGAAGGCCGAGCCGCTGAACTGGACGGCCCACCCGAACAACCCGATGGCCGCGACGGCCTGATCGTGCCTGGCCTGATTCACCTTTTCGCAAGGAGCACACCATGAGCGACACCGCCAGCACCGTCCTGATCCGGGGCGGCACCGTGGTCAACGCGGACCGCGAGCAGCGGGCCGATGTGCTGTGTGTCGACGGCCGCATCCAGGCCGTCGGCGCAGACCTCGCTGCCCCGCCCGGCGCCACCGTGGTGGATGCGGGCGGGCAGTACGTGATGCCCGGGGGCATCGACCCGCACACCCACATGCAGCTGCCCTTCATGGGCACGGTGACGGCCGATGACTTCTACACGGGCACGGCGGCCGGGCTGGCCGGGGGCACCACGAGCATCATCGACTTCGTGATCCCCGACCCCCAGCAGCCGCTGATGGACGCCTACCGCATGTGGCGAGGCTGGGCGGAGAAGGCTGCTGCGGACTACAGCTTTCACGTGGCGATCACGTGGTGGGACGAGTCCGTGCGCGCCGACATGGGCACCCTGGTGCACGAGGAGGGCGTCAACAGCTTCAAGCACTTCATGGCGTACAAGAACGCCATCATGGCCGACGACGAGACGCTGGTGAACAGCTTCCGTCGCGCGCTGGAGCTGGGCGCGATGCCGACCGTCCATGCCGAGAACGGCGAGCTGGTCTTCCTGCTGCAGCAGGAGATGAAGGCCAAGGGCATCACCGGGCCGGAAGGGCACCCGCTGTCGCGGCCACCCGCGGTGGAGGCCGAGGCGGCCCAGCGCGCCATCGCCATTGCGGATGTGCTCAACGTGCCGATCTATGTGGTGCACGTCTCGTGCGCCGAGTCGGCCGAGGCCATTGCGCGTGCGCGGGCCCGCGGCCAGCGTGTGTATGGCGAGGTGCTGGCCGGCCACCTGGTGGTGGATGACAGCGTGTACCGCCACCCCGACTTCGCCGTGGCGGCAGCGCATGTGATGAGTCCGCCCTTCCGCGCGCGCGAGCACCAGGCCGCCCTGTGGCGCGGCCTGCAGGCCGGGCACCTGCACACCACGGCGACCGACCACTGCACCTTCTGTGCGGCGCAGAAGGCGGCGGGCCGGCTGGACTTCAGCAAGATCCCGAACGGCACGGGCGGCATCGAGGAGCGGCTGGCCGTGATCTGGGACGAGGGCGTGAACACCGGGCGCCTGACGCCTTCGGAGTTCGTGGCGGTGACCTCGGCCAACGCGGCCCGGCTGTTCAACATCTATCCGCGAAAGGGCTGCGTGGTTGAGGGCGCCGATGCCGACCTGGTCGTCTGGGACCCGGCCGGCACCAAGACGCTGTCCGTGGCCACCCAGCACTCGAAGGGCGACCACAACATCTTCGAAGGGCGCACGGTGACGGGCATCCCGACCCACACGCTGAGCGGCGGCCGGCTGGTGTACGTGCAGGGTGACCTGCGCGCCGAGCCCGGTCACGGCCGTTACGTCAAGCGCCCGCCGTTCGGGCCGGTGTTCGACGCGCTGTCGCGCAAGGCGGCGCTGCAGGCGCCCACCGCGGTGGCGCGCAGCGCCTGAACCGAATGCATTGAAAGGACACCCCATGAGCACCCTCACCACCGAGGCGCGCGACGTGCGCGCCCTGCGCGTCAACGGCACCCGCTTGTGGGACGCGCTGATGACGCTGGCGCAGATCGGCGGCACCGCCAAGGGCGGCGTCTGCCGGCTGGCCCTCACCGACCTGGACCGCCAGGGCCGAGACCTGGTGGTCGGCTGGGCCCGCGAGGCTGGCATGAGCGTCACGGTCGACCAGATCGGCAACGTCTTCATGCGCCGCCCCGGGCGCAACAATGCGCTGCCACCCATCATGACGGGCAGCCACATCGACACCCAGCCCACGGGCGGCAAGTTCGATGGCAACTATGGCGTGCTGGCCGGGCTGGAGGTGGTGCGCACGCTGAACGACGCCGGCATCGAAACCGAGGCCCCGATCGAGGTGGCGTTCTGGACCAATGAGGAAGGCTCGCGCTTCGTGCCGGTGATGATGGGCTCGGGCGTGTTTGCCAAGGCCTTTTCGCTGGAACACGCTTATGCCGCGAAGGATGTCGACGGCCTCACGGTGAAGGACGAGCTGCAGCGCATCGGCTACATCGGCGACGAGGTGCCGGGCCAGCATCCGGTGGGCGCCTACTTCGAGGCCCACATCGAGCAGGGGCCGGTGCTGGAGGACCACGGCATCACCATCGGCGTGGTGGAGGCGGTACTGGGCATCCGCTGGTACGACTGCACGGTGACGGGCATGGAGGCGCATGCCGGCCCGACGCCCATGGGCCTGCGGCGCGATGCCTTGCAGGCGGCCACGCGGATCATGCAGGAGGTGGTGGCCGTGGCGATGCGCCACCAGCCCCACGGACGCGGCACGGTGGGCATGGTGCAGGTGCACCCGAACAGCCGCAACGTGATCCCCGGGCGCGTGACGTTTTCGATGGACCTGCGCAACGTGAGCAACGAGCTGCTGGACCAGATGGATGCTGAGATCCGCGCCTACGCAGCCCGTGTGGCCGCCGAGACCGGCCTGCAGGTCGACATCCGGGAGGTGTCGCACTACCCGGCCGTGCCGTTCGAGGCGGGGTGCGTGCAGGCGGTGCGCGAGGCTGCCGCCCAGCTGGGCTACAGCAGCATGCCGTGCGTGTCCGGCGCGGGACACGACGCCGTGTACGTGGCGCGCCTGGCGCCGGCCGGCATGGTGTTCGTGCCGTGCAAGGACGGCATCAGCCACAACGAGATCGAGGACGCCGACCCGGCCCACCTGGAGGCGGGCTGCAACGTGCTGATGCACGCGATGCTGGATCGCGCCGGCGTCGTCGGCTGAAGGCTGAGCCGGGCAGGCTCAGTCCGTGAGCCCGTGGGCTGCGCGCGCCTTCAGGCACTGCGCGTCGCCCGGCTGGACTTCGCGGCACGGCGTGGGGCGGTCGGCGTAGATACGGCATCCGACCTGCTGGCCCACCTGGCCTTGCAGCGCGCCACAGTGCGGAGAGCGGTGGTTCGTGCCGGCCATGCAGCGCATCAGCGGGGAAACCGGTTCGGTCAGGCCGACGGGCACATGGCCGCCCGGGGCATCGTCGGCTTCAGCCCAGTAGAAGGACACACGGTAGTGGGCGCAACAGGCGCCACAGCGCTGGCAATCCATCGTGCGAGACCAGAGGGGGAAAGGCGGTTCGGGAACGGGCCCGCATTCTAGCCAGCCAGGCCACAGCCGCGCAGGATCAGGGCCTCGACGTGGTCGCAGGCGCGTTGCCGGTCCCGCGGCGTCAGCCTGTCCTTGCCCAGCACCGCGCGGATCTGCACGTCGAAGTCAGCGTAGGTCTGGGTGGTGGCCCAGATGGAGAAGAAGAGGTGGACGCTGTCAACGCGGGCCATGCGGCCGGCAGCCACCCAGCCATCGACCACGGCGGCCTTGTCCAGCACCTGCTGACGCAGGTCGGTGCGCAGCAGGTCGAGCACCACGGGCGCGCCGTGCAGCAGTTCGTTGGCGAACACGCGCGAGGCATCCGGTCGCTCGGCGGCCAGGGCCATCTTGCGGCGGATGTACTCGCTCAGGGCCGCCCGCGGGTCGGCCTCGGGGGTGACGCAGGTGAGCGGCGCCAGCCAGTCGTGCAGCACGGCATCCAGCACGGCGCGGTACAGCTCGCGCTTGTTGCCGAAGTAGTAGTGCAGGTTGGCCTTGGGCAGGCCGGCTTCTTCGGCGATGTCGGCCATCGTCGCGCCCTCGAAGCCCGCGCGGGCGAACACCCGCTCGGCGGCGCGCAGGATGGCCGACTCGTTGGCCTGGCGGATCTGCTTCTTGCTGGTGGGGCCGCTGCTGCTCATGCCGTCATTTTGCGGCCCGCTCCCACACCAGGTGGGTCATGGCGGCCTTGCCCGGATCCTTCTTGATGACGGGGTCGCTGCCGCCGGCCATCAGCACCTTGATCGTGCGCTCGTAGGCGGCCGGGTCCAGGTAGCCGATCTTGGGCGTGTTGGCGTTGCTGATGAGCTTGGCCACGTTCTCCATCTGGCGCTTCTGCACGGCCAGGCTCGCGCTGCCCGAGGTGTCGTTGGCCACCACGATCTTGGCGGCCTCTTCGGGGTTCTTCACCGCGTCGTTCCAGCCCTTGAAGCTGGCCTTCAGGAACTTGGCCATCTTGGCCACGAAGGCCTTGTCACGCAGGTTGGGCGCCAGCACGTACAGGCCGTCTTCCAGCGAGGCCACGCCCTGGTCCTGGTAGAAGAAGGTGACCAGGTCGGACTCCTTCACGCCGGCATCGACCACCTGCCAGTACTCGTTGTAGATCATGGTCGAGATGCAGGCAGCCTGGTTCTGCAGCAGCGGGTCGACGTTGAAACCCTGCTTGAGGATGGTGATGTCCTTGCCGGGCTTCAGGTTCAGCTTGCCCATCCAGCTCAGGAAGGGGTACTCGTTGCCGCCATACCAGACGCCCAGCGTCTTGCCCTTGAGGTCCTTCGGTGCGCTCACGCCGCTGGCCTTCTTGCAGGTCAGCATCAGGCCCGACTTGTCGAAGATCTGCGCGATGTTGACCAGCGGCACGCCCGCTTCGCGCGCAGCCAGCGCATCCGGCATCCAGTTCACGATCACGTCGGCCGACTTGCCGGCCAGCACCTGCACGGGCGAGACGTCGGTGCCGCCCGGCTTGATGGTGACGTCGAGCCCCGCGTCCTTGTAATAGCCCTTGGCCTGGGCAACGTAGTAGCCGGCGAACTGGGCCTGGGGCACCCACTTCAACTGCAGCGTGACCTTTTCAGCGGCCTGCGCGCCCAGGCTGAGCGCCGCAGCGGCCGACAGCATGGCCAGGCGGATCGTGGAAGACAGCGAACGGTTCATCGAAAGGCTCCTGTGGGATGGGAAGGGAGACACGTGGGGAAGACGA
The DNA here is from genome assembly GCF_947366995.1 of uncultured Aquabacterium sp. Lineage (GTDB taxonomy): Bacteria > Pseudomonadota > Gammaproteobacteria > Burkholderiales > Burkholderiaceae_C > Aquabacterium. The sequence goes on from NZ_CANBCC010000050.1 coordinate 14,072, forward strand.
ACGGGTTCAGGCTGCGGCGCGGATGGCCGGATGCCAGAAGTTGACGCGGCGCTCGAGCCGGCCCAGCAGCGCATAGGCCAGCATGCCGACCGCACTGGCGACCACGATGGTGGCCCACACCAGCGGCATGTTCATGCGCGAGGCTTCGGTCGAGATGCGAAAGCCCAGGCCCACCGTGGGCGAGCCGAAGAACTCGGCGACGATGGCGCCGATCAGGGCCAGCGTGGCATTGACCTTCAGCGCGTTGAAGATGAAGGGCAGGGCCACCGGCAGGCGCAGGTCGAGCAGCGTGCGCCGGTCGCTCGCGGCGTAGGAGAACATCAGCTCGCGCTCGAGCTTGCCGGCCGCCCCCAGCCCGGCCAGCGTGCTGATCAGCGCGGGAAAGAAGGTCATCAGCACGACCACGGCCGCCTTGGAGGGCCAGTCGAAGCCGAACCACATCACGGCAATGGGCGCCACGCCCACCAGTGGCACCGTGCTGGTCAGCGAGGCCACCGGCAGCAGGCCCCGTTGCAGAAAGGGCAGCCGGTCGATCGCAATGCCGACGGCCACACCCAGCCCGCATCCGAGCGCATAGCCGATCAGCACGGCCTTGCCGACGGTTTGCACCAGGTCGTCGCGCAGTGTGGCCGCGTGTGCCCACAGCGCCACCGCGACCGACGACGGCGGCGGCAGCAGCACGCGGGGCACAGCAAAGGCGGTGGTCAGCAGTTCCCAGAACAGCAGCACCCACAGGCCGAACAGCAGGGCGCTGGCGGCGTCCAGCCCGCGGGGCAGCGGCAGGGCCGACACACGGGCCACGGTGACGAGGGCCAGCAGCGCGACCGCGCCGGTGCACAGCCAGAAGCCGCTGCCGACCGCGCCTTGCTCTTCGGTGGGCGTCAGCGCGATCAGGCCGCCAAGGGCCGCCACCGTCAGCAGCATGAGCGCCAGCGTGGCGGCGCGACCTGGCGTGGCCCGCAAGGCAAGCAACGCGGCCATACCGGTGGCCAGCCCGGTGCCCCACGCCACCCAGCCGGGGGCCACCGTCTGCACGGCCCACCAGGCCACGGGGTTCAACGTGAAGCCGTCTTCGCCAGCCAGTTGCAGCGCCGGGTAGGGCAGGGACAGCAGCAGCAGCGCCAGGGCCAGCACGGCGAGGAGCGCGCCCGGCGCATCGGGACGCACACGCGCGGCGGACGGGGAAGCAATGGGGTGGCTCATGACTTGAGCTTTCCTTGTGCGGCCGGGCTGTGGCGGCGCAGCACGGCGCGCTCCAGCAGCCCGACCAGCGCGGTGAGGGCCAGGCCCAGCACCGCCGACATCAGCAGCGCGGACCAGATCTGCACGGTGTTGCCGTAGTACGAGCTGGTCAGCAGGCGCGCACCCAGGCCTGCCTGCGCCCCGGTGGGCAGCTCGGCCACGATGGCGCCGACCAGCCCGGCCGCAATGGCCACGCGCAACGCGGGAAACAGGTGCGGCAGGGAGGCCGGCAGGCGCAGCGCCCACAGTGCCTGCCAGCGGCTGGCCGCGTAGGTGTGGAACAGCTCGGTCTCGATGCGCTGAGGCGAGCGCAGGCCCTGCACCATGGCCACCGTGACGGGGAAGAAGCACAAGTACATCGCGATCACCGCCTTGGGCAGCGTGCCGGTGAAGCCCAGGCTGCCCAGCACCACCAGCACGATGGGCGCAATGGCCAGCACCGGCACCGTCTGCGAGGCCACGATCCACGGCAGCAAGGCTTTCTCCAGCGTGCGGGCATGCACGATGCCGATGGCCAGCAGCAGGCCCAGTGCCGTGCCGAGGCCGAAGCCCAGCAGTGTGGCCTCGGCCGTGGTGCGGGCGTGCAGCAGCAGGTTGCGGGGGCTGTCGATCGGCCAGTCGCGCACGCTGTGCCAGATGTCGAGTGCGATCTGATGGGGCACGGGCAGGATGGGGCGCTGCATGGCCCAGGTGGTCTGCACCAGCTGCGTGGCCGACCAGGTGCCATCGGGGCCGCCCAGCACCCGTTCAATGGCGCCTGGTGCGTTGAGCCCGATGGCCGCGAGGTACCAGAGCACGAGCACGGCCAGCGTCACGGCGAGGACCGGGCCCGTGCGTGCGCCCCAGCTCAGCGCGGGCTCGGGTGCGCCGGGCCGGCGCGTGCGCGCAGCGGCGGGCAGGGTGGCGGTCGGGGTGGTCATCGCCGCCCTTTCAGTGGTGGCCATCGGCCAGCGCCTCGCGCACCTCGTGCGCCAGCGCCATGAACTCGGGCGTGTCGCGCAGCGCCAGTGTGCGCTCGGCCGGCAGCGGCGAGTCGATCACCTTGACGATGCGCCCGGGCCGCGGCGACATCACCACGATGCGGGTGGACAGGTACACCGCCTCGGCTATCGAGTGGGTCACGAAGACCACGGTGCGCTGCTCGCGGCGCCACAGGTCCTGCAGGTGCACGTTGAGGTCGTCGCGCGTGATCTCGTCAAGCGCGCCGAAGGGCTCGTCCATCATCAGCAGGCGTGGTTGAAAGCCCAACGCCCGCGCAATCGACACGCGCTGTTGCATGCCGCCGGAGAGCTGCCACGGATACTTCTTCTCGAACTGGGCCAGGCCGACGCGGGCAAGCTGCTCGCGGGCGATCTCGCGCGCGGCCTCGGGCAGGCGGCCCTGGATCTCCAGTGGCAGCATGACGTTGGACAGCACGGTGCGCCAAGGCAGCAGGGCCGGGGCCTGGAACACGTAGCCATAGGCCCGTGCAAGGCGGGCATCGTGCGGGCTCAGGCCGTTGACCAGCACGGTGCCGGCGGTGATGGGTTCGAGGTCGGCGATGACGCGCAGCAGCGTGGTCTTGCCGCAGCCCGAGGGGCCGATCAGCGAGATGAACTCACCCTGCTGGATGTCGAGGTTGACTTCGTGCAGCGCGCGCACCGGCGCGTCGGCGGCGGGGTAGACGACGCTGGCGTTCTGGATCTGCACGGCCGGCGGGCCATAGGCGGGCCGGGGCGACGGGCTCAGTGTGGCGAGCATCTCTGGTGCATTCATGGCGTGGCCAGAAAGTTGACCGAGTGGTCAGGTTTCGGTGTCGCACTCAATGCGAGTTCCATGCCATGCCGTGGGTGCGTCTGGTGCACCGAAGTGGCGTCCGGAAGCCGCGCCATGGTGCATGCAGGGTCAACTTGAACCAAGTTGTTCATTCCTGCCGCGGTCAAGCCGGTAAAAAACTGCTTGCCTTCCCCCCGAGGGGTCGTGCTACATTGACGGGCATGAACACGGTCCGCTTTTACTGGTACTTCTTTGAACTCCCGCCACACACCGGCGCAGGAGTGGGAAGCTGCTGAGCGAACCACACCACATCCTGACGAAACCGCCGGTCCCCACCGGCGGTTTTTTTTTTGCCTCTGCCCGCCTTACCCGTTCAGCCGAAGGAAGAAGTCCGATGAATGCCTCCACCAGCGCCGCCGCCGGCTGGGTCCCGCCCGCCGATGCCACGTCGAAAACAGATGATCAACGCGTCAAGAACGTGACCCCGCTGCCCCCCCCCGAGCACCTGATCCGCTTCTTCCCGATTTCCGGCACGCCCGTCGAGGCCCTGGTCTCCGACACGCGTCGCACGATCGGCGACATCATCCATGGTCGTGACGACCGCCTGCTGGTCATCATCGGCCCGTGCTCGATCCACGATCCGGCTGCTGCGGTGGAATACGCCCGCAAGCTGCTGCCGCTGCGCGAGAAGTACGCCGACACGCTGGAAGTCGTGATGCGCGTGTACTTCGAGAAGCCGCGCACCACGGTGGGCTGGAAGGGCCTGATCAACGACCCGTACATGGACGAGTCGTTCAAGATCGACGAAGGCCTGCGCATCGCGCGCCAGCTGCTGGTCGAGATCAACCGCCTGGGCATGCCGGCGGCCAGCGAGTTCCTCGACGTGATCTCGCCGCAGTACATCGGTGACCTGATCAGCTGGGGCGCCATCGGCGCGCGCACCACGGAAAGCCAGGTGCACCGCGAGCTGTCGTCGGGCATCTCGGCGCCGATCGGCTTCAAGAACGGCACCGACGGCAACATCAAGATCGCGACCGACGCCATCCAGGCCGCGGCCCGCCCGCACCATTTCCTGTCGGTACACAAGAACGGCCAGGTCGCCATCGTCGAAACCGCCGGCAACCCCGACTGCCACGTGATCCTGCGCGGCGGCAAGGCCCCGAACTACGACGCCGCCAGCGTGGCCGCCGCCTGCAAGGACCTGGAAGCCGCCAAGCTGCGCCCGTCGCTGATGGTCGACTTCTCGCACGCCAACAGCTCCAAGCAGCACGAGCGCCAGGTGCTGGTGGCCGAGGACATCGCCGGCCAGATCCGCGGTGGTTCGCATCAGGTGTTCGGCGTGATGGTGGAGAGCCACCTGGTGGCCGGCGCCCAGAAGTTCACCCCGGGCAAGGACGACCCGTCCAAGTTGTGCCACGGCCAGTCCATCACCGACGCCTGCATCGGCTGGGATGATTCCGAGAAGGTGCTGGAAGTGCTGTCGCAGGCCGTGGCCGCCCGTCGCGCCCGCTGAAGACGGACGCGGTCGCGATGCGCGTGCTGCTGGCCGAAGACGAGCATGCCCTGGGCGAGTGGCTGTCGAAGGCGCTCGCCCGCTCCGGCACCCAGGTGGACTGGGTGGACGATGGGCAGCTGGCCGAGCGCGCGCTCGACGACACCGACTACGACGCGCTGATTCTCGACCTCGGCCTGCCGGGGCTGACGGGGCGTCAGCTGTTGCAGCGCCTGCGCGCCCGCGACCGAAGGCTGCCGGTGCTGATCCTCACGGCGCGCGACTCGCTGGCCGAGCGCGTGCAGGCGCTCAACCAGGGCGCGGACGATTTCCTGGCCAAGCCGTTCGCGCTGGAAGAGCTGGAAGCGCGCCTGATGGCGCTGGTGCGCCGCGCACGCGGGGCGGACAACCCCCGGCTGGCATGCGGTCCGCTGCAGTACGACACCGTCAGCCGACAGTTCTCGCTGAGCGAGGCGCCGCTGCACCTGTCGCCACGCGAGCACGCGGTGCTGCGCGCGCTGATCCAGCGCACGGGCGAGCCGATGTCCAAGGCGCAGATCATCGCGCGGGTGTTTTCCGACGAAGACGACGTGCTGCCCGACGTGATCGAGGTGCTGGTGCACCGGCTGCGCAAGCGGCTGGAGGGCACGGGCCTGGCCATCGTCACCTACCGCGGCCTGGGCTATGCGCTGGAAATGGCGGCCTGACGGTCAGCAGGCCATGAGCCTGCGCCAGCGGCTGCTGCTGTGCCTGCTGCCGCTGATGCTGCTCATTTCCGCGGGCGAGCTGTGGCTCACGCAGCGCGAGGCGCTCGCGTCCGCCAACAGCGCCTACGACCGATCCATTCGGGGGGCGCTGAAGGCCATCGAAGCCAACATCTCGACGGCCTCCGGTGGGCTGGCGGTCGAGTTGCCTTATCGCCTGTTCGAGTTGCTGGAGCTGACGGCATCGGGGCATGTCTATTTCCGCGTGGCCTCGCGCGATGGCCTGGTCGAGGTGGGCAACCTCGACCTGCCGCTGCCGGAGGGCGCGGTGCTCAGGTCGGGCGTCCCGCAATTTTCGGATGCCGAGTACCTGGGCGAGCGGGTGCGCATGGGTGTGCTGCTCACGCAGGTCAAGCTGCAGGGCCCGAAGGGACCCGACACGCCGGTCGTCATCCAGGTGGCCGAGCAGGCGGGCTCGCGCGAGCAGTTCGCCGCACAGTTCGTGCGCACCAGTGTGCTGCGCGCTGCCGTGGTGCTGCTGGTGCTGGTCGGCGTGGTGGTGGCCCTGGTGTCCTGGGTGCTGCGGCCGCTGGGACGGCTGGAGGCCGGCGTCCGCGAGCGGCATCCGGCCGATGTGTCGCCCCTGCAGGCGCCCGACCTGCCGCGCGAGGTGCAGCCGCTGGTGCAGGCTGTGAACACACAGATGGCGCGCCGCCAGGCCCTTGCCGACCAGCAGCGCCAGTTTCTCGACGATGCCTCTCACCAGTTGCGCACGCCGCTGACCACGCTGCGCACGCAGGCCGACTACGCGCTGCGCCTGCTGCCCGAACCCGCGGGCGGCGACGCCGAACTGCGCGACAGCCTGCAGGCCATCGTCGAGCAGATCGACGCCGCCACGCGCAGCACCAACCAGTTGCTGAGCCTCGCCCGCAGCGATGCCACCGAGCCGCACTGGGCCGACTTCGATCTGGCCGAGCTGCTGCGGCAGACGGCGCGCCCGCTTCTGACCCGGGCGCGCCAGCGGCGCATCGACCTGGGCGTCGAGGTGCCCGATGCCTTGGTGGCCCAGGGCGATGCCACGCTGTGGCGCGAGGCATTGTCCAACCTGCTGGACAACGCGCTGCGCTATGGCCACGCTGGCACGCCGGTGACGGCCAGCGCCCGGTGGATGCCGGGGCCCGTGCCAGGCTGGTCGATCACCGTGATCAGCGAGGGCGACCCGGTGCCCGAGGCGCTGTACCGTCAGCTGGCGGGTGAGGCCGGCGGTGCCGAGGGCGGCCGCTTCGTGCGCGGGCAGGGCGCCCGCCGGGGCGGCGCGGGCCTGGGCCTCGCGATTGCGCGGCGCATTGCCCAGCGCCACGGCGGTGCGCTCGACATCGATGCGCGCGCCAGCGGCACCTTTGCCGTCACGCTGCACTGGCCCCATCCCGGCCGCGCCTGACGGCAGCCTGGCTGACGCGGGCAGGCACCCTGGGGTTTGTCCCCGGCGGAATTGAAAGGCAGTTGAAAGCCTCCGGTTTCTACAGTTCATGCCCAGCAGCCGGTCTTTGCGCATGGCTGCCAGACAAGATCCACCGACGAGACCCGAGGAGCCTGCCCATGAAACTGCCCCTGACCGTTCGCGCCGTGCTGACCTGCGCGGCCCTGCTGCCCCTGGCTGCCACCGTGGCCAGCGCCGGCCCCCTGGACAAGAGCGAGTGCATTGCCCCGGCCAAGCCCGGCGGTGGATTCGACCTCACCTGCAAGATGGCCCAGACCATGCTGCAGGACAACAAGCTGAGCAGCGACCCGATGCGTGTGACCTACATGCCGGGCGGCATCGGCGCGGTGGCGTACAACGCCGTCGTGGCCCAGCGCCCTGGAGAGCCGGGCACGATCGTGGCGTTCTCCAGCGGCTCGCTGCTCAACCTCGCCCAGGGCAAGTTCGGCAAGTACGGCGTGAGCGACGTGCGCTGGCTGGCCGCGCTGGGGGCCGATTACGGCGCCATCATCGTCAAGAAGGACTCGCCCTACAAGTCGCTGAAGGACGTGGCGGCCGCCCTGAAGCAGGACCCGACCAAGGTGGTGTTCGGCGCAGGCGGCACCGTGGGCAGCCAGGACTGGATGAAAGCCGCACTGACGGCGCGCGCCGCGGGCGTGAATCCGCGCTCGATGCGCTTCGTGGCCTTCGAAGGCGGTGGCGAAGCGGTGACCGCACTGCAGGGCGGCCACATCCACGTGTATTCGGGCGATGCGGCCGAGGCGGCCACGCAGATCCAGGCCGGCACCCCGATCCGCGTGCTGGCCGTGTTCTCGGACCAGCGCCTGCCCGGTCAGCTCGCCTCCGTGCCGACGGCCAAGGAACAGGGCTTCGACATCAGCTGGCCCATCATCCGCGGCTTCTACATGGGCCCCAAGGTGCCGGACGCCGACTTCAACGCCTGGACGGCGGCCTTCCAGAAGGCCATGGCCACCCCTGGCTTTGCCAAGCTGCGTGAGGAGCGCGGCCTGTTCCCCATGACGATGACCGGCGTCGAGCTGGACGTCTACGTCAAGCGCCACACCCACCTGTACGCCAAGCTGGCGGCCGAGCTGGGTCTGGTCGTCAGCAGCAAGTAAGGCGGAGTCCGAGATGGCCGATCGCATCCTGGGCCTGGTGTGCCTGATTCTTGCCGCCGGCATGGGGTGGCTGGGACGGGGCTACGTTGCCCCGATTTCGTACGAGCCGGTGGGGCCGGCGGCCTTCCCGCTGCTGCTGGCCGGCCTGATGGCCGTCCTGGGGGGCTGGCTGGCCGTGCGGCCGCAGCCCCAGGTCGACGGCGCCGAGCCGGCCGAGCCGTTGTGGGGCCCGGCCTCCATTCGTGTGCTCACGCTGGCGGCCGTCATGCTGGCCTACGCGGTGCTGTTCCAGTGGCTGGGCTTCGTGATCGCCACCGCGCTGATGACGCTGCCGGTCGGTCGTGTCTTCGGTGGCACGTGGCGCCAGTGCGCAGTGGCCGGCGTGGCGCTGGGCGTGTCGTTCTTCCTGCTGTTCGACCGCGTGTTCGACGTGATCCTGCCCGCCGGCCTGCTGAGCGTGCTGGGCTGAGCCCGGCCGAGGAGAAAATTCCATGAGTTCCACACTCGACCATCTGATGACCGGGTTCGGCGTCGCCCTGACGCCGATGAACCTGATGCTGGCTGCCGTGGGCAGCTTCATCGGCACCGTGGTGGGCATGCTGCCGGGCCTGGGCCCGATCAACGGCGTGGCCATCCTGATGCCGCTGGCCTTCGCGCTCAACCTGCCGCCCGAGTCGGCGCTGATCCTGCTGGTGGCGGTCTACCTGGGCTGTGAATACGGCGGCCGGATTTCGTCGATCCTGCTCAACGTGCCGGGCGATGCCGCTGCCATCATGACCGCGGTCGATGGCTACCCGATGGCACGCAAGGGCCTGGGCGGTGTCGCGCTGTCGATCTCGGCGTGGAGCTCGTTCGTGGGTTCGATGATCGCGATCGCCGGTCTGGTGGTGGCAGCGCCGCTGCTGGCGAAATGGGCGCTGGCCTTTGGCCCGGCCGAGTACTTCGCGCTGATGGTGTTCGCCTTTGCCTGCCTCACCGGCCTGATGGGCGACCAGCCCGTGAAGGCGGCGCTGGCGGCCGTGCTCGGCCTGTCGCTGGCCACGGTCGGCATCGACGCCAACTCGGGTGTCTACCGCTACACCTTCGACACCGTCCACCTCGCCGATGGCATCCAGTTCGTGGCGGTGGTGATCGGCCTGTTCTCGATCAGCGAGATCCTGCTGATGATCGAGCAGATCACGGCCGGCAACACCATGATCACGCAGACCGGCCGCAACCTGTTCAACCTCAAGGAGATGGCGCAGACCTGGTGGGGCACCGTGCGCTCGTCGATCGTGGGCTTCTTCGTGGGCGTGCTGCCCGGTGCCGGCGCCACGATTGCCAGCGCCATGACGTACTCGATGGAAAAGCGCCTCACCGACACCGAAGGCACCTTCGGCAAGGGCGACATCCGCGGGGTGGCGGCGCCCGAGGCGGCCAACAACGCCTCGGCGGCGGGTTCCTTCGTGCCGATGCTGACGTTGGGCGTGCCGGGCTCGGGCACCACGGCCGTGATGGTGGGCGCCCTGGCGCTCTACAACATCACCCCCGGGCCGGCGCTGTTCGAGCAGCGACCCACGCTGGTGTGGGGCCTGATCGCCTCCATGTTCATCGGCAACATCATGCTGCTGGCCATGAACATCCCGATGATCCGGATCTTCACGCGCATCCTCTCGGTGCCGAACTGGGCGCTGGTGCCGGGCATCCTGGCGGTCAGCACGGTGGGCGTCTATGCCATCCACGCCACCACGTTCGATCTGGTCCTGATGACGGTGCTCGGCGTGATCGGCTATGTGCTGCGCAAGCTTCACATGCCCATGGCCCCGCTGATCCTGGGCTTCGTGCTGGGCGAGCTCATCGAGCAGAACCTGCGTCGCGCCCTGTCGATGACGAACGGCGACTGGTCCATCCTGACCGAAAGCGGCATCTCGCGCGGGTTCTGGGTGTGCACCGTGCTGATGCTGACCGTGCCCTTCATCGTGCGTGCCGTGATCCAGCGTCGTCGCCAGCGTGCCGTGCCGGCCGCTGTGGCGGCCACGCCGGAGCAGGCGGGCTGAAACCGCGCTCCTTTCAGGCGGCCTTTCGGGGCCGCTTTTTTTTTCCTGAGACTGTCTGTCATGTTGGATCGCCTGCTTGCGTCTCATCCGCGCGCCGTGTTGTCCGGCTGGGTGGTGGCGGTGTTCGGGGCCGTGTTGTGGTCGTGGGCCGGTGGCCCGTTGCCCTGGCTGCTCGGGCCCATGGTGGCGTATGGGCTGGCGCGCGGGCTCGGGGTGCCGCTGCGCGAATGGGGCTGGGGGCGCGCCCTCGGCCAGTGCGTGATCGGCGTGGGACTGGGCACGCGCTTCACGCCCGAGGTGGTGGCTGGCCTGGCCGAGCGCTGGCCCTGGCTCCTGACGCTGGCCGTGCTGGCCTTGCTGCCCGCGCCCCTGGGGATGTGGGCCTACCGCCGCTGGGGCGGGCTTGACCGCATCGGCTCGTGGCTGTGCGCGCTGCCGGGGGGCGCCTCCGAGATGGCGGTGCTGGCCGAGCGCCATGGCGTGCCGGCCGCGCCGGTGGCGCTCACGCAGGGGCTGCGCGTGGCGCTGGTGGTGTCGCTGGTGCCCTGGAGCCTGCTGTGGCTGCCGGGCGAGCTTGCCCCGGTCGGTGCGCTGCGCTCGGCGCCGGGGGGCACGGTGCTGGCCTGGCAGGCGGGCCTGTTCACGCTGGCCTGGGCGCTGCTCATCGCCTGGCCCACGGCGGCCCTGCACCGACGCCGCTGGCCCAACGTCTGGATGATGCTGCCGCTGCTGGCCACCGCGGTGCTGATGTCCGTGCTGCCGGCGTGGACGGCGCACCGGCCGCTCGGGCTGGCGCTGACCGTCCCGGCCGTGGCGCTCGACGCGGCGCAGCTGCTGCTGGGCATCACACTGGGCAGCAAGCTCGACGCCCAGGCCTGGCGCCAGGCGCCCCGGTTGACGGCCGTGGCCACCGGCGTCGTGCTGACCAGCGTGGGCCTGTGTGGCCTGGTGGCGTGGTGCGCGGCCGCTGTCCTGCCCGGGGGGCCGGCGCCCTGGCTGACGCACTACCTCGCGCTCGCGCCCGGTGGCATGGCCGAAATGGCGCTGCTGGCGCGCCAGAGCGGGGCCTTTCTTCCCGAGGTGATTGCCACCCACGTGCTGCGCCTGATGCTGGTGCTGGCCCTGGCGCCCGGGCTGTTGCGCGGTGTGGCATCGCGGTCGCCCTCGGGGCCTTTGCCGCCGGCGACGCCCCCCTGAAGGGGGAATGCCGCGCTCCCGGCCCGCGTGGCGTGCGTTTTCCGGTGCGAGGGCGTGGATACTGGCGCATCGTGCCTCCCGCGATGCCATGAGTTCGGTGACCCCCCGCCTCCTTCTCGTTGACGACCATGCCCTGTACCTGACGGGGCTGCGCCTGATGCTGGCCGAAGGCTGGCCGGAGGCCGAGGTGGTGGTGGCCCACGACTGGCGCGAGGCGCAGGCCGCGATCGCCGCCCATCCGCCCGACCTGATGCTGCTCGACGTGCACCTACCCGACGCCGACGGCCTTGCGGCCTTGCCCGCGTTGCTGGCGGCCCACCCTTCGCTGTGCGTGCTCGTCATGTCGGCCGATGTCGGGCCGGCACTGCTGCAACAGGCGCGCGCCGCCGGCGCGTGCGGCTACCTCCACAAATCGGCGGGGCCTGACGACGTCGTGCAGGCCGTGAACGCCTGCCTGAACCAGCGCAATGCGTGGGCTTTGCTGCCCTACACCTGGACGCAGGCCCCGACCGGGCCGGCGCCCGAAGCGCACGAGCCCGCCTTCGACACCCCCGCCGATGCCGATGACAGCGCGCTGACCCCCTTGCAGCGTGCGCTGCTGGGCGAGGTCAGCCGGGGGGCCTCCAACCGCGCCATTGCCCGAGCCCTGTCGCTCAGCGAGACCGATGTGCGCGCCGAACTCTCGTGGGTCACCGAGCGCCTGGGCGCGGTGAGCCGAGAGCAGGCGGTGGCCCTGGCGCAGGCGCGCGGTCTCCTCTCGTGAAGCCGGCCTGGTCTCCGCTGCGCCCGGCGTGGCAGTTCGACGGCCCGCGGGTGCTGTCGGCCCAGATGACCCTGCTCGACCGCAACCTGGGCAGCGCGTTCGTCGTGTCGTGCCTGATGTCTTGCCTGGCCGCGGTGGCTTTCGTGATGATCTCAGGCGACCTGGGCGCAGTCTGGTGGGCGTTGCTGACCTCGGCGGTGAGCCTGGGGTGCCTGCTGGCGCGCAGGGTCCTGCCCGCCCCGGACGACTTCCGTCGGGTGGGCCAGTACGCTCAGGCGGTGCGTGTGATGGCCGCCCTGCTGGGCAGCTGCCGCGGCGCCATGGCCCCGTGGCTCATGGACGCGGCGCACCCCGAAACCATCACGCTGGTGCTGGGCATCACGGCCGGCATGAGCTCGGGCGGTCTGGCCGTGTTCGCGCCCTCGTGGCCGGTGGCCATGGCCTACTGGGTGTGCAGTGTGCTGCCGGTGGCCTTCACCCTGCTCGACATGGGCGGCGCGGTGAACCTCACGCTGGGCGTGGGCGTGCTGGTCTACCTGTGGGCCATGACCGCGTTCTCGCGGCACACTTCGAGCATGGCGCTGCGGTCCATCACGCTGCGTTTCGAGAACGACGGCCTGATCCAGCGCCTGCGTGACCAGACCGAGCGCGCCATGGCCGCCCGCCAGGTCGCCGAAGACGCGCTCGACGACGCCGAGCAGGCCAATCGGGCCAAGACCGTCTTCCTCGCCTCGGCCAGCCACGACCTCCGCCAGCCGCTGCATGCGCTGTCGCTGTCGCTGGCCACCTTGGGCCGCACGCCCCTGGATGCGCGCCAGCAGGCGCTGCTGGCCCATGCCACCGCCTCGGCCGATGCCGCGGGCGAGATGCTGCACACGCTGCTCGATTTCTCGAAGATCGATGCGGGCGTGGTGCGGCCCGCGCCACAGCCCTTTGCGCTCCAGGCCACTTTCGACAAGCTCGCGCGCGAGTTCACCCCGCTGGCCGAGGCCAAGGGCCTGGGCTGGCGTGCTCGCCCCACCCGGTGCGTGGCCCATGCCGATCCGTCCCTGGTCGAGGTCGTGCTGCGCAACCTGCTGCTCAATGCCGTGCGCTACACCGAGCGCGGGCGCATCCTGCTGGCCGCCCGCAGCCAGGGCCCGCACGTTGCCATCGAGGTCTGGGACACCGGCATCGGCATCCCCGAGGCCGAGCAGCGGCACGTGTTCCAGGCTTTCCACCAGCTGGGCAACCCCGAGCGCGACCGCCAGAAAGGCCTGGGGCTGGGCCTGTCCATCGTCGATGGCCTGGCGCGGGCCATGGGCGCGGAAGTCGACTTGCGCTCGCGCGAGGGGCGGGGTTCGGTGTTCCGCATCATCCTGCCGGCGACGGCGGCCAGTGCGGCGGTGGGCGCAGCGCGGTCCGAGCCGTCGCCCGATCTGCGTGGCCTGCGTGTGCTGTTGATCGACGACGACGAACCGGTGCGCCAGGCGCTGGCTGACCTGCTGACGGATTGCGGTTGCTGGTGCGAGGCCGTCGATGGCCTGGAGGCCGCCCTGCACCTGCTGTCGGGTTTCTCGCCCGACGTGCTGCTGGTGGACCATCGCCTGCGCGAGCACCGCACCGGCGTGCAGGCCGTGGCGGCGATTCGCCAGACGCTGGCCCGGCCGGTGCCGGCGGTGCTGATCACGGGAGACACGGCGCCCGAGCGCCTGCGCGAGGCCCATGCCAGCGGCCTGACCTTGCTGCACAAGCCCGTGCCGGCCGCCCACCTGCTGGGCGTGCTGCAGGCGTGCCGCGCGGAGCGCCGGGTGGCAAGCGGGGTGACCGCCGGCTGAATCCAACGGCCCACCGCACCGGCGGCGCCTTCAGGCCCTGCGCCGCCTTTGCAGCACCAGCAGGCTGAGGCCCAGCACGGCCAGCCAGGTGCCCTGGCCCCCCACGCCCGCGTGGTCGAAGAACCAGCCGCTGACCAGCGGGCCCAGCGCACCGCCCGCTGTGTATCCGGCAATCATGGCCGAGGTGCCGGCCAGCGCCGAGGTGTCCTCGAAGTCATGGGCCACGCGGATCATGCTGAGCGTGTAGAGCGCGCCGCCGAGGCCGCCCCACAGCGCGGCGCACAACCACAGCAAGGGCGGCCACGCCGCGGCCTGCGTGAAGGCCACCCCGCTGAGCGCCAGCAGCGCGGCCCCGCTCGCAAACAGCCGGCGCGAGGGCACGTGGTCGGCCAGCCAGCCCAGCGGGTACTGCAGCGCAAAGCTGTCCATGCCCAGCACGCCGGCGATCGAGGTGGCCGCACCCAGCCCCAGCGCCAGGCCGGCCGCTGCCAGCACGTTGGCGCCGGTGGGTGTAAGGCCCAGGAGCCCGGGCAGAAAGGGCCCGAGCGCCATGCCGGCGCCCAGCAGCGCCTGGTACAGCCCGGTAAGCCGCCCGCGGTGCGTGGCCGGCACGTTGTGCGCAATCAGGCCTTCGGTGGCGTTCCAGGCTGCGGCCGCGCCGATGCCGGCCATCAGGCTGAGCCCACACCACGCGCGGTAGTCGTTGGTCAGCAGGTAGCCCAGGCAGGCCAGCAGTTCCAGCAGTAGCCCGATGCGGTAGGCCCGACCTACGCCCACGCGGTCGAACACGCGCGAGACCACCGGCACCAGCAACGCCACGCTCAGAAAGGGCAGCATCGCGACCAGGCCCACCGCCAGGTTGCTGGCCCCGGCCGTCTGCAGGCGCACCGCCAGCACCGGGTTGAGCAGGCTGTAGCTGCTGACCACCAGCGTGGTGCCCAGCATCACGCGCCAGAGCCCGGCGGGCAGGGCAGGCAGGTTCAGGGGCACGGTCTTACTTGAGCCAGCCCTTGCGGCGGAAGAACCAGAACGGCGTCACGATGGACAGCAGCATCAGGCACAGCGCGAAGGGGTAGCCCCACGTCTGGCTCAACTCCGGCATGTACTGGAAGTTCATCCCGTAGATGCTGGCGATCAGCGTGGGCGGCAGCAGCGCCACCGAGGCCACCGAGAAGATCTTGATGATCTTGTTCTGGTTGATGTTGATGAAACCGACGGT
>NZ_CANBCC010000051.1 GCF_947366995.1 uncultured Aquabacterium sp.
CGCTCTTCCGATCTGATGGCCTCGTCCAGCGAATCGACCACCTTGACCGCGATCACCGGGGCCAGGTATTCCTCGAACCAGTCCTGCTCGGTGGCATCGACCACCTTGGCACCCGGCACGTCGGCGAGGATGGCCTTGGCGCGCGCATCGGCACGCATTTCCACGCCCTTGTCGGCAAACACCTTACCAATGCGGGGCAGGAAGGCCGCGGCCTGCTGGCTGTGCACCAGCAGCGATTCGGTCGCGTTGCAGGGGCTGTACTTCTGCGTCTTCGCGTTGTCGGTCACCTTGACGGCCAGATCGAGGTCGACCTCGCTGTCGACATAGGTGTGGCAGTTGCCGTCGAGGTGCTTGATGACCGGCACGCGGGCTTCGTTGCTGATGCGCTCGATCAGGCCCTTGCCGCCGCGCGGGATGATGACATCGACGTACTGCGGCATGGCGATGAGCTGGCCCACGGCCGCGCGGTCGGTGGTCTGCACCAGCTGCACGGCGTTGGCGGGCAGGCCCACCTGCGTGAGCGCGGCCTGCACCAGCTTCCACAGCGCCAGGTTGGAGTGGATGGCTTCCGAGCCACCACGCAGCACGCAGGCGTTGCCGCTCTTGATGGCCAGCGAGGCGGCCTCGATCGTCACGTTGGGGCGTGACTCGTAGATCATGCCGAACACGCCGATGGGCACGCGCATCTGGCCCACGCTGATGCCGGTGGGGCGGCGGCGCACGTTGGTGATCTCGCCGACCGGGTCGGGCAGGGCAGCCACCTGTTCGCAGCTTTCGGCCATGGTCTCGATGACCTTGTCCGTCAGGCGCAGGCGGTCGACCATGGGGGCGGCCAGGCCGTTCTTTTCAGCGGCGATGATGTCGGCCTCGTTGCGGGCCTTCAGTTCGCCTGCGTGGGCGCGGATCTGGCCGGCCAGGGCCAGCAGCACGTTGTTGCGGGCGGCCGTGCTGGAGGCGGCCATGGCCGTGGCGGCCACGCGGGCGGCGCGGCCCACGGCGTCCATGTACTGGTCGACGGGCAGGTCGGCCGACGGGGCGAGGGAGGTGGCGGCGGTGTTCATCCGGCTATTGTCTCGCACGGGCCCGGGTGTTGCACGCCACCGGCTTGCGCCCACTTCAAAGGGGACCGGGTGACGCCCGTGTCGTCCCTGCAGCCCATTTCCCGCGATGGTCGAGCGGTGGCGCGACGTATCCTGCCGCCATGCCCCCGCGCGAGCAAATCATCCACATCCACCCCGAGGCGCCGCCCAAGCCGGCGGAGGGGCAGCCGTGCAATGGCTGTGGGGTGTGCTGCCTGGCGGAGCCGTGCCCTGTGGGTGTGCTGGTGAGCCGTCGACGCACCGGAGCGTGTGCGGCGCTGCAATGGTCGGATGCGGGCCGGCGGTATGTGTGCGGCCTGATGGGAGAGACCGACGTGGCGCCCACTGCCACGCGGCCGGCCTGGCCTCGTCGGCTGTGGCGCCATTGGGTGCGCCGGGTGATCGCGTCGGGCATCGGCTGCGACGCGGGCCTGGTGGTCAGCGGCCCTGCTGCTGCCAGGGGTGAGGGGAACAAATCGTGCTGAAGTGCACGGTTGGAAGTGCCCTGTTCGGTGCATTGCCGGCCGACCGCTTGCCTAGGATGACCGCATTGATTCCTGGAGCCGATTCATGCGCAAGAAGTTGTTGCAGCACACCCTGTTCGCCGCCATCGCCGCCTGGGCCCTGACGCTGGCCCATGGTGGCTCGACGGCGACGCCGGATCGGTTGGCTGTCCACGCTCCGGCCGCATGGGCCGTACCCTGAGCCGCCCGGCGGATGCACCGAGTAGGTCGGAAGGCCGCCGGCTCAGCGCCAGCCGAACATCATCGAGCGCGCCACCAGGCGCTTGACCGGGCCGAGCGCCTGCACGGCACCCAGCCCGAGGCCGCGCGCCGTGGCCAGGATCGGCGCGGGCCACGTGAAGCTCCGCGCTAGGAAATCGGTGGTGGCGAGCAGCGCCCAGCGGTCGGGCTGACGGCGGCGCTCGAAGCGGCGCAGCGCGTGCTGCACACGGCTGGCGCGTGCGGTGGCATCGAGTTGCAGCGCCCCTTGCGTGCCGGCGGTCGGCGCCCAGGTTTCGGCCTTCAGCGCGGCCAGCAGCTCGTGCACGTCGCGCATGCCGAGGTTGAAGCCCTGGCCCGCCACCGGGTGCATGGTCTGCGCGGCATTGCCGATGCGGACCACGGCGCTGTCTTCCACCAGGCGGCGGTGGGCATTGAGGCCCAGCGGAAAGTCCTTCAACGGCGACATGGCCAAGAGCTGCCCCACGTCCGGGTGGAAGACGGTGTTGAGCAGCGTGAGCCGCTGCGCCGGGGTCAGTTCAAGCACAGGGTCATCGGCTGCATTGACGCACCACACGAGGGCCGCGCGCCGCCCGACCGGGCCACCGGGCTCGATCGCGCCATCGGGCAGGGGCAGCAGCGCCGCCGGGCCTGAAGGCGTGAAGCGCTCGAACGCCGTGCCACGGGTGCCGGTGTCGTCCAGCAGCACCTGGCCCACCCAGGCGGTCTGGTTGTAATCGTGGCTGACGCCGCGCGGCCATTGCAGCTTGGCCTGATCGGAGAAGACGCCGCCTTCTGCTACCACGGCGAGGTCGAAGCGCTCGGCAATGTCGGCGTCGATCTCCACCCCTTCGGCGCCCAGCGGCTTGAAGCCTCGCACCGGCGTGTCGAAGCGCATGGCCAGGCGGTGCGGTTCGGCGGCGGTGGCGGCCTGCCAGGCCTGCTGAAGCGGCGCCACCAGCGTGCCGTAGCTGCACACCACACCCAGCCGTGGCACGCCTTGCTCCTGCGCGGTGATGCGCACCTCGGGTTGCTGCGCACCCGGCCACAGCACGGTGGGCTGTTGCTGCGAGACGTGCACTTCGCGGATGGGGGCCGTCTGGCCGGCCTGCTCAATGGCATCCCACACGCCCATGCGCTGCAGCTCCTGTACGGTCCCGAGCGACAGGGCGAGCGTGCGTGCATCGCCCGAGATGTCCTTGCTGGCGCTGCGGGCGTCGAACACGGTGATGTGGGCCTTGGGCAGGGCGGCGGCGGCCTGCAGGGCCAGGCTCAGCCCGGCCGGCCCGGCGCCGATGATGGCGAGACTCAGCGTGGGCGTCGGCGTGGCGTGTGGCGCGTGCTCAAGGGGGGCGGTGTGCGGGCTGCTCATGGCGGTGGATCAGGAGGCCTTGGATTTGCCATTGTCGGCCACCGGCCGTCGACCCGCCAGCCACTGTGGCGCCCCGGATGCGCCCGGCCTGCCTTCCTATAATGACGCGTTCCGTTACCTTCCAACCCTCCGCGCTTGTGACCGCTTCCACCACGCCATCCAGCTACCGAGCCCTTGCCGCCGCCGACATGGCCCTGGTGGACGAGGTCATCCACCAGCGTCTGGCCTCGAAGGTGGCGCTGGTCAACCAAATTTCGCACTACATCGTGAGTGCCGGCGGCAAGCGCGTGCGTCCGATGCTGCTGCTGCTGGTGGCCGGTGCGCTCGGCGAGGACACGCCGCACCGTCACGAACTGGCCGCGGTGGTCGAGTTCATCCACACCGCGACGCTGCTGCACGACGACGTGGTCGATGAATCCGATTTGCGTCGGGGCCGCAAGACGGCCAATGCGTTGTTCGGCAACGCGGCCAGCGTGCTGGTGGGCGACTTCCTGTACTCGCGCGCCTTCCAGATGATGGTGTCGACCAACCGCCTGCGCGTGATGGAGGTGCTCGCCGAGGCCACCAACGTGATCGCCGAGGGCGAGGTGCTGCAGCTGATGAACATGCACGACCCCGACATCTCGGTGGACGACTACCTGCGCGTCATCGAATACAAGACCGCGAAGCTGTTCGAGGCCAGTGCCCGCCTGGGTGCCGTCATTTCGGATGCGCCGGCCGAGATCGAGGAAGCCTGCGCTTCGTACGGCCGCGCCATCGGCACAGCCTTTCAGCTGATCGACGACCTGCTGGATTACGAAGGCAGCACGGCCGAACTGGGCAAGAACATCGGCGACGACCTGCGCGAAGGCAAGCCGACCCTGCCGCTGCTGGTGGCCATGCAGCGTGGCACGCCCGAGCAGTCGGCCCTGATCCGCGAAGCCATCGTGCACGGCGAGGTGGAACGCATGCCGCAGATCATCGAGATCGTGAAGGCGACGGGGGCACTGGAAGCCACGCGCGAGGCCGCGCACGCGCAGGCCGAGGTGGCAAAACGTTGCCTGGATGCACTGCCCGCCTCGAAGTGGCGAGAAGCCATGCTAGAATTGCTGTCTGACTCGATCAAGCGCTCTTCTTGAGCCGCTGATCAGAGACGGGGTGTAGCTTAGCCTGGTAGAGCGCTACGTTCGGGACGTAGAGGCCGGAGGTTCGAATCCTCTCACCCCGACCAGGAACACAAAAAAGCCCAAGTGATGCGTCGCTTGGGCTTTTTGCATTTCCGACTGTTGCGAATTTCATGGTGACGCTTGAACGGCGGTCCGATCTGCCCGCAATCCCTGCGACAAAGTTGCCAGAAAGCCGGATTTCGGACAATGACACACTGTTACGCGTGACAGGCATGACGTCATAGTGGGTTTCTCTCGTACAGGAAACGCACCATGTCTTTCTTCCACAAGTTGAGCCTGAGCGCGCGGCTCTACGTTGTCTCTTTGACGTTGATTGCGGCCCTGGTGGCCGTGACCGCCAGTGCTTGGCAGCAGTTGGGTGAAGTGCAGGGGCTGACGCACCGCACGGGCAACGTCAAGGTGCTGCAGCTCAGCCTGATCGCCAGCACCGAGCTGAAGGTGTCGCAGGCGCTGTCGGACATCCGGCAGGCTATGCTGGCCAAGAGCCCGGAAGAGATCGAGCAGGCGGCCAGGGCCGTGCAGCAGAAGCGCGAGCAGATCTCGAAGAACGACGCCGACTTTCTGGCCGAGATCACCGACCAGGCCGGGCGCGACGCCTTCAAGCGCGACTGGCTGGACCTGCAGGAGGTGTCGTGGCCGGTGGCCCAGAAGAACCTCCAACTGGTCAAGGACGGGCAGCAGGAGGAGGCCCTGGCGATGCTGGCCCAGACCACCACCCCGCAGTTCGCCAAGATCCAGAAGTGGTTGAGCGAGGAGCGCGATCGCCAGATCAAGGTCCTGGGGCAGGATGTGGCCACCATCGGCACGAACGTGGACAGCACGCGTCTGCAGCTTTCCGGCCTGGTGGCGGCAGTGGGGGGCGGCTTGCTCGCTTTCTCTTGGTACATGGCCCGCTCGCTGCGCGGCCGCGTGGCCCAGGCGCAGACGGTGGCTGACCGCGTGAAGGAAGGCGACTTCTCGGTGCCGGTGGCAGACGAGGTGCGTGACGAGTTCAGCCCGCTGCTCGGCGCCATGGCTGCCATGCAGGCCTCCCTGACCGACGTGGTGTCGCAGGTGCGTCAGAACGCCGAAGGGGTGGCCACGGCGAGCGCCGAGATCGCGCTGGGCAACCAGGATCTCAGTCAGCGCACCGAAGAGCAGGCGACGGCGCTTCAGCAGACGTCGGCCACCATGAGCCAGTTGGGATCCACCGTGCGCAACAACGCGGACAGCGCGCAGCAGGCCAACACGCTGGCGCAGGGCGCATCGGCGGTGGCGGCCCAGGGTGGCGAAGTGGTGGGCAAGGTGGTCTCGACCATGCAGGGCATCAGCGACAGCAGCCGCAAGATCGGCGACATCATCGGCGTGATCGATGGCATCGCCTTCCAGACGAACATCCTGGCGCTGAACGCCGCGGTGGAGGCCGCACGGGCCGGCGAGCAGGGCCGCGGCTTTGCCGTGGTGGCGTCCGAGGTGCGCACGCTCGCACAGCGCAGTGCCGAGGCGGCCAAGGAGATCAAGACACTCATCGGCCGCAGCGTGGAGCAGGTGGAGCAGGGCACCGTGCTGGTGGACCAGGCGGGCAAGACGATGGACGAGATCGTCGGCTCCATCCGCCGCGTGAGCGACATCGTCGCGGAGATCACCTCGGCGACGGTCGAGCAGAGCTCGGGCATCCAGCAGGTGAGCGACGCGGTGGGGCAGATGGACCAGGTGACGCAGCAGAATGCCGCGCTGGTGGAGCAGAGCGCCGCCGCCGCCGAAAGCCTCAAGGGCCAGGCCCAGCAGCTGGTGCAAGCCGTGGCGGTGTTCAAGCTGTCGCAAAAGGGGATGGCCTCGTCCTACCAGGCAGCACGCAGCGTTGCTGGCCTTGGACAGGCCCCGCGTGCCGCGGTGCCCGCCCCCGTCGTGGCGAAGCCGCCCCGGCTGACGTCAACCCCGACAAGCACCCCCGCTGCCGCCTCGAACCCGGCTCCGGCTCCCGCCCTGGCGAACGCCGATGCCGACGATTGGACGTCCTTCTGAACCTGACCTGACTGGCACGGCAGTGGACCTCAGCGGTCGCCCGCCCGCCGCTGGCGTGCCTGGCGAACCGCAAGCCAGCATGCCCCCAACATGAGGCCGGCGGCCGCCAGGCTGCCGCGGTGGGTGTCGAGCCAGTGCTGCACGCTGTGCGGCGTGGCCTCGGCGTCGAACCGGCCGTGGGCGCCGTGGTCGCCGGGCACGGGTTGCCAGAGGTTGTCCTGGTGTCCGGGCGGCAAGGGCTCAGCGGTCAGCTGCCCGTTCACCGCGCGGCGGCCAAGCAGGCGATCGAGCACGCCGGGCATCACCAGGGTGCCGAGCATGGCCTGCACCGCGGGCCAGCCCACCCACACTTCGCGCCGCCGGTGGGTGGCGGCCCAGTACACGGCGCGCGCGGCCAGCTCGGGCTGGAAGACCTTGCCCATCGGGCGGGGCCGCCAGCCGAATGCCGTCCTGCCCCAGTCGAACTGCGGGGTGTTGAAGGCCGACAGCTGCACCATCGTGAGGTGAACAGGGCTGCGCTCGTGAACCAGTTCGCACCGCAGGGCGTCGGTGAACCCGCGAACCGCAGCCTTGGCCCCGCAGTAGGGCGCCTGCAAGGGGATGGAACGGTAGGCCAGGGCCGAGCCCACCTGCACGATGGTGCCATGGCCCTGGCGCTTCATGTGGCGCAACGCGGCCAGCGTGCCCCAGACGGTGCCGTGGTACGTGACGTCGGTGGCGCGCTGGAAATCGTCCGGCGAGATGGAGAGCACGTCGGCAAACAGTGTGGCCATCGCGTTGTTCACCCAGACGTCGATGCGGCCCCACGCGCGGATCACCTCGTCGGCCGCGGCTTCAACCTGCCGCGGCTCGGCCACGTCGGTGGGGATCACGAGGGCTTCGCTGCCCTGGTGTTCGACATCGCGCTGTGCACCGGCCAGGCCGTCGGCACCGCGGGCCAGCAGCGCCACCCGCCAGCCGTGGCGCGCGAACTCGGTGGCCACAGCCCGTCCCACGCCGGCCGAGGCGCCGGTGATGACGACCACGGGCTGAGAGGCAGGTGCTGTGGTGGCAGCACGCGCGGCTGGCTGCGCGACCGGACTGGCGCGGCTTGGCGTGGTTTCAGCGGGCATAGCAAAACGGTGTGGATGCAGATTGCCATCGGTCAGCAAGCCGCGCGCCCGTCAGCGCGGGGCTCCCAGGGGGCGCCCGATTCAGGTTGTGCCGTCCGCCACAGCGGGCGCGGCGGCCACGCTGGTCTCGGCCGGCAGCCACAGCGTCACGGTGGTG
Organism: uncultured Aquabacterium sp.; assembly: GCF_947366995.1. GTDB lineage: Bacteria > Pseudomonadota > Gammaproteobacteria > Burkholderiales > Burkholderiaceae_C > Aquabacterium. The sequence goes on from NZ_CANBCC010000051.1 coordinate 7,613, forward strand.
CCCACGCCCCGTTCGCTGTCGAGCTCCACCTGGCCGCCATGCAGTTCGACGATCTCTTTCACCAGCGCGAGGCCCAGGCCGGTGCCCGGGATGTTGCCGGAGGCATCCGCGCGGAAGAAGCGCTCGAAGGCGCGCTGGGTGTGCTCCGGTGTCATGCCGATGCCGTGGTCGCGCACCACGATCGCGATGCCTGCCCGACCACTGCGCTGGGCCTGGTTCACGCTCAGGCCGATGTCGCCACCTTCCGGCGAATACTTGTAGGCGTTCGACAGCACGTTGGTGACCGCATGCTGGAGCTTGGCCGCATCGACCAGCGCAGAGGGCAGGGCCGTGTCCACCTGCAGGGCCACGCGGCGGTCGTCGCCGGGCACCATGTGCGAGGCCACGATGTGGCGCATCAACTCGCCCACGTCGGTCGAGGCCAGCTGGAAGTCCTTGCCCTTGCGCGCTTCGATGCGGGCCAGGTCCAGCAGCTCGTTGATCATGTTGGTCAGCCACACCGACTGGCGGTTGATGGTCTGCAGCAGATCGCGGGTGCGCTCTTCGTCGAAGCGGCGCATCAGCAGCAGGTCTGAAAAGCCGCGGATGCTGGCCATCGGGGTGCGCAGCTCGTGTGCGGCGGTCGACAGAAACTCGCTCTTCATGCGGTCGACCTCGGTTTCGCGGGTGATGTCGCGCAGGTGCAGCACGCGCGACACGTTCTGCGCCGTGCACTGTCGCGTGGTGCATACCAGCACCCGCTGCGGCGGGCCGCGCAACACCAGCACCTCGCTCTCGTCTTCGGGCCCGGCGCTCCAGTGCGCCATGCCGGGCGGGTTGCGCTGCTCGATGCACTGGGCCAGTCGGGCGTCGAAGTCGTGGACGTCCAGCCCGGTCACCTCGTCCACCGTGAGCCCGGTCAGGCGCTCGAAAGACGGGTTGCACGACACGACCCGGCCGGCCTTGTCGAACGAGACAAAGCCATCGGGGCTCAGCGCAAAGATGGTGTCCAGGCGGGCAAACTGGTCGCGCAGTTGTGCCTCGGCGGCGCGCTGCTCGGTGATGTCGCTGATGACGCCGATGTAGTGGGTGACCTCGCCCGTGCGCTCATGGTGCACCGGCGCGATCGACAGGTCGTTGTCGAAGCGGCGACCGTCCTTGCGGTAATTGCGCAGCAGCACGCGGCAGGGTGTGTGGTTGGCGATGGCGTCGCGCAGGATGGCCAGCCCCGGCTGCTCACGGTCGTCGCCCTGCAGGAAGCTGCAAGAGCGGCCCAGAACCTCGTCGCGGCGGTAGCCGGTCACGCGCTCGAAGCCCTCGTTGACGAAGGCCAGCGGGGCATGCGGCTTGCGCACATCGACCAGCACGATGCCGTTGGTGCTGGCGTCAATGGCACGGTCGCGCAGACGCAGCTCGGCGGTGGCCTGCTCGCGCCAGGCCTCGGCCCGCACCATGCCGGTGATGTCCGACAGGGTGCCGTCCAGGCGAACCGGCTGGCCGTCCGGGTCGCGCACGATGTTGAGCCGGTTGAGCAGCCAGCGCGGGCCGCGGTCGTCACCCGGCACGGCAAGCCGAACGGCCGCGCTGCCGGCCTTCATGGCGTGGGCAATGGCCCCGTCCAGTGCGCGCAGGCCGTGTTCGTCGAGCAAGGTCTGCATGGTGGCGTGGACCATTGGCGTGCGGCCCGCCGGGAGGCCCAGCAGTGCGTGCACGGGGGGGCTGGCAAACAGCAGGGTCTGCCGGTCGATGCTGAGCGAGTAGACGCCGTCATGCAGGCTGGCCAGGATGCTGTCGAGGCGTTCCTTGGCGTGGGCCAGCTCTTCGGTGCGATGCGCGACGGTCTGCTCCAGCCCGCTGTGGGCGGCCTGCAGCCGGGTGAGCATCATCTGAAAGCTGTGCGCCAGGCTGTGCACTTCGGCCCCGCCGCGGCGCAGTTGGTCGGGCGAGAGCTGCGGGATTTCGTCCAGGCCGTCCCGCGTGACGCGGCAAGCGGCCTTCTTGAGCGCCTGCAGCGGCTCGATGGCGGCGCTGGCATACCGCTCGACCCAGCGCCGCGCCACACGCAGCACGATGGCCGTCAACAGCCCGTATGCCAGCCCGACCCACAGCACAGGTTGCAGGGCGTGGAGGGTGGTCTCGAAGACTTGGAGCGTGAACGCGTGGCTCGCGCCGTTGTCGCGCGTGCGCAGTTGCACCGGCCAGGAGACCGAGAGCTCGCTGCCGAGGCGTTTGCCCGTGCTCGACAAGACCTGGGCGCCACTGCGGACCTCGCCCCGGTAGTCGGGCGGGATGGTGCTGAGCGGCTCCTTCAGCAGCTGCGCCAGGTCCAGCTCGCCGACCAGCGCCCCCTCGGCCGAGGCGGTGGCCTCGAAGAACACCGGGTAGGCCAGGATGAGCCGCCAGCGGCCATCCCGCTGGCGCAGCTGCTGCTGCAGTTGGCCGGCGACCACGCTGCGGGTGGCGATCTCCTGTATGTCGGGATCGGCCTTGTCAGCGCGAGGCGTTGCGGCGGAGCTGCTGGCCAGGGGGCGCCCCAGGTGGTCCGTGAGCCACACCGAGTCCACGGCCGGGTGGTGGCGCCGGTGTTCCGCCAGGGCGGGGCGGATGTAGGCGTCACGGCCGGTCGGATCCACCAGCGCATTGCGCACCAGCGAGCGCTGCGACAGGTCCGCCAGCCCCAGCGTGGCGGTGTCGAGTGCGGCCGACAGTTTGAGCCGCACTTCCTCCCCGTGCGAGCGCAATTCGGCATCCGCACGCTGCAGCAGCAGCCACACGATGAAGGCGAGCGACACGCCGCCGATGAGCAGGACCACCAGGGTCACCAGCCGCCGCGCGCCGATCGACAGCCGGGTACCGAGGCTGACGGCGCCACCCAGATCGGGCGGCTCGGCCAGCGTGGACGAAAACAGCGAACTGGGGGAGTCGTCCATGAGCACAGACCTCAGGTCGGATGGCGCGAGGCGCGCTGCAGTCGCCCCTCAGCATCCCACCGCGCCAGGAACACGTCCGAGGCGTGCAGGGCCTCGTGGCGCTCGCGGGTGAAGGCCGGCGTATAGCGGCGCACCACGCCCTCCACCGGGTCGAGGTTCTCCAGCGCATCGCGGACCGCCTCACGCCGCGTCGTGCCGGCGCGGGTCACGGCACGGTGCAGGATCAGCATGGCGTCGTAGGCATGGCCCAGCCCCACCAGCGAAGGCACGCGCTGCGGGTCGGCCACCCCCATGCGCTCGGCCGCGCGCTGCTGCAGGCGCCGGCCCCGCGGCGTGCGGGCCATCTGCAGCGCGGCAGTCTGCACCACGCGCAGGTCCAGCTCACCGAGCGCCGGGCCCACCAGACGCGGGAAGTCGCCCCCGGCAATGCCCCAGTGGCTCAGGATGGGCAGACGGCTGGGTGGTGGCAGGCTCAGCATTTCACGCATGAGCAGCACCCCCTCGGGCTCGTTGGCGACGAGGACGAGGGCCTGTGCGCCGGCCTGCCTCAGGTTCAGCACGTGGTCGATCAGAGACGTCTCGCCGCCCCAGTTGTACCAGCGGGCCGGCAGCACGCGGATCGCCCGATGCCGTGCGGTGTATTCCTCGACCACCTTGTGACAGCTGCGCCCCCACCCGGAATTCGGCAACATGAGCCCCACGCGCTGGCGCCCGTCGGCACCCGCGGCGTCCAGCAGGGTCTCCATGGCCCAGGTGTCATTGAGCGAAACCCGGAACGACCAGTCCGGCTGGCGCGTCGGGTCGAGCACGGTGTTGCCGGCGGCCCAGGGGCTGAAGACGGGGCACTGGAGTGCGGGCGCCACCTGGCCCATTTCCGTGAGCACCGGGCTGAAGCGGCTGCCGAACACGCCGACCAGATCGGGCAGTGCCGCCAGCTCTCGCAGGTTCTCGACGCCCCGGCTCGGCACGCTCCGGTCGTCTCGCACCTCGAGCAGCCAGGGTCGGCCCAGCACACCCCCCGCGGCGTTGAGGTCTTCGATGGCCAACTCCAACCCCAGGCGGACGGCATCGTCGCTGGTGCTGGAGGTCATGCGGAGTTCGGCGGTCATCCCCACACGCACCGGCGAAGCCGCGGCCAGCGCGGCCGGCAGGCAGGCAGGTGCAGCGAGGGCGCCACCCAGCCAGCGCAGAGCGCGGCGGCGGGGGCGATCGAAGGAGGCAGCCATGGCGGGCATCCCGGTTGGATGGCCGGCAAACTGCACCAGCCGTTATCGCCCTATCGGCTGCCCCGGGTCAGACTTGAGGCCAACCCCAGCCAAAGGTGGACATCGACAGCACGCCGTGCGTGGTGTCGGCTGCCAGGCTGATGAAGGCGTCGTCGTGGCGGCGCGCGCCGAGCGCCACCAGCAGGGGCAGGAAGTGCTCTTCCGTGGGATGGGCCCGTGCGGCATGCGGCGCGTGCTGGCGGTAGGCAATCACGGCATCGTCGTCGCCCCGCGCCACGGCGTCTTCCACCCAGCGGCTGAACTCGGCCACGTAGGGCGCGGGGGCGGCGTCGCCCCACTGCACCTCGCGCAGGTTGTGCGTCATGCTGCCCGAGCCGACGATGAGCACGCCTTCATCGCGCAGAGCCGAGAGCGCGCGCCCGAGCCGCCAGGCCTCCGCTGGCCCGTAATGCACGGGCAGCGACACCTGGAAGACCGGCAGCGGCGCAACGCCATCGGCCCCGGCGGGCAGCAGGTGCATCAGCGGCACCCAGGCGCCGTGGTCCAGCCCGCGGTGATCGTCGCCCGCCACGCGCAGGCCGGCGCAGGCCAGTGTCTGCATGGCCTTGCTTGCAAAGGGCAGGGGATCGGGCACGGGGTACCGCAGACGGTACATCGCCTGCGGGAAGCCGCCGAAGTCGTGCACGGTCTCGGGTTGGCGCGACAGGGTCACGGCCAGTTCCCGGGTCTGCCAGTGCGGCGACACGACCAGCACGGCTCGGGCGGCGTGCTGCCTCTGGCCCAGTGCCGTGAGCGCCGGGCCCAACTGGCCGGGTTCGAGTGCGAAGGTCGGCGCACCGTGGGACACGAAGAGAACGGGGGCAGGGGAGTTCATGCCCCCACTGTATTGCGGCCCCCGGCGGGCATCATGGCGTGGCGGCTGACGGCTTCATTGCAAACTTTTGAACGCCGCGCTGCCAGCGCGCCAGCGAGAGCCCTTCCACATCGATGGCCGGGCGCCGCCCCATCACCAGGTCGGCCAGCACGTCGGCCGAGCCGCAGGCCATCGTCCAGCCCAGCGTGCCATGGCCGGTGTTGGTCCACAGGTTGCGGAAGGCGGTGGCGCCGACCAGGGGCGTGCCATCCGGCGTCATCGGGCGCAGGCCCGTCCAGAACTGGCCGGTCTCCATCACGCCGCCGCCCGGGAAGAGGTCGTTCACCACCTTTTCCAGCGTGGCGCGCCGGCGTGGGTCCAGCCGCATGTCGAAGCCGGCCAACTCCGCCATGCCGCCCACGCGCAGGCGACGATCGAAGCGCGTGATCGCCACCTTATAGGTCTCGTCCAGCACGGTGGACACCGGTGCGCGGGCCTCATCGGCCAGCGGCAGCGTCAGCGAGTAGCCCTTCACCGGGTACACCGGCAGATCCAGCCCCAGTTCGTGCAGCAGGGCGCGGCTGCCGCAACCCAGCGCCACCACCACCTGGTCGGCCGGCAGGCGGGCCTCGTCGGTCAGCACCGCACGCACCTGGCTGCCCTGCGTTTCGAGCCCCTGCACGTGCACCCCGAAGCGGAACTGCACACCCAGCGCCCGGGCCTGTTCGGCCAGGCGGGTGGTGAACAGATGGCAGTCGCCGGTTTCGTCGTTGGGCAGCTGCAGGCCGCCCGTAAGGCGGTCGCGCACGGCGTGCAGAGCGGGCTCCACGGTGTGCAGCGCCTCGCGCGTCAGCAGGCGGTGCGGCACACCGAGCTCGCGCAGCACGGCCACATCCCGCTCGGCGGCCGCCAGCTGCGCCGCGGTGCGAAACAGCTGCAGCGTGCCCAGGCTGCGCGCCTCGTAATCCAGCCCCAGTTCGGCTCGCAGTGCGCGCAGCCGGTCGCGGCTGTATTCGGCCAGCCGCATCATGCGGGTCTTGTTGACGGCGTAGCGGTCGGCGCGGCATTCCATCAGCATCCGGGCCATCCACTGGGCCTGGAACAGCGTGCCATCGGGTCGGATTGCCAGCGGCGCGTGCTTCTGGCACAGCCATTTCAGCGCCTTCAGCGGGATGCCGGGGGCCGCCCACGGCGTGGCGTACCCTGCAGAGACTTGCCCCGCGTTCGCAAAGCTGGTTTCCAGGGCGACGCCGGGCTGGCGCTCCAGCACCGTCACCCGGGCGCCGGCCCTCGCCAGACTGAAGGCGGTCGTGGTGCCGATCACCCCACCTCCCAACACGATCACGTCCATGTCACACCCCTCACGGGCCGTCCACGGCCCACGGCTTCACTGTAAGAAATCGGGTGTGGGGCTTTTCCCTGACTTTGTTGCCATGGCAGGCGCTCTGCAGTGAAAATCACTGCCAAACAAAGTCACGCGGGGGAAAGCCACCATGACCCGAGAACTCGATCGACTGGACCGCCGCATCCTCGCCCACTTGCAGCGGGAAGGCCGGCTGTCGATGACCGAACTGGCCGAGCGCGTGGGTCTGTCGCCCACCCCGTGCACCGAGCGCGTGCGCCGCCTGGAACGCGAGGGGGTGATCACCGGCTACCACGCACGCCTGAACCCCGCCGCCGTGGGCCAGGCCATGCTGGTGTTCGTCGAACTGAAGATGGCGATCAAGTCCGACGAGGTGTTCAACCAGGTCAAGGCCCAGATCGGCCACGTGCCCCACGTGCTCGAGTGCCACCTCGTCTCCGGTGACTTCGACTTCCTCGTGAAGGCCCGCATTGCCGAGATGTCGCAGTACCGCCGGCTGCTGGGTGAGATTCTGCTCAAGCTGCCGGGTGCGACCGAGTCGCGCAGCTACGTGGTGATGGAAGAGATCAAGGAAACGCTGGTGCTGCCGGTCGAGGGCTGAACGCGCGGCCTACCGGGTTTCGCTGCAGTGCAGGTAGCCTTCCACGGCGTCGGTCCAGGCGGCCTGCGTGTCCAGGTCTTCATGCAGCGGGGAGGTCGGTGCACGCCCATGCAGTGCCGCCTGCGTGGAATGCAGCCCGTGCTGCACCATGTAGCTCGGAAAGTAGGCCGGCGGGCCGGCGCGCTGCACCATGGCGCACAGTTGCAGCTTGCCCAACTCCGAGCCTGCCATGTGGCGCAGATGCTGCCGGAAGGCGTGGCTGAGGTGGCCGTCTATGGCCATGCGCATCACCGACACGGCCTGATGGGCTGACTCGTCTTTCACCCGAAGGATGTCATAGCGACCGTATACGCCGGCCAGCACGAACATGTTCGTGGCCGCCTCGAAGGTGGCCGGCTGCTTGGCGCATTCGACCGCGCCCAGATACAGGTTCACCGGGGTGTATCGGCTGCCGAGGGCCTTGCCGGCCGAGCAGGGTACGGGTTGCGCATCCGCGGGGCGCTCCTCGGCGCGCGCGGTGACCAGCGCGCTGGACAGCAGGATGGCAAGCAGGCAGGACTGTGAGCGCATGGAAGGCTCCGTGATGGTGCCGGGGTGGCAACAAGGGGTTGCCTCGCCACCATCCTAGGCCCAAGCGCACCCTGTGCTTTGCGACAGCGCAAGCCGTGCTGACGCCGCTCGCCTGACGGGGCGGCGCCCCATAAAAAAACCCGACCACCAAGGGTCGGGTTTTCGGGTGTGTGGTGGAGCCGGGGGGAATTGAACCCCCGTCCGTAAGCCATCATCGAGCAGTTCTACATGTGTAGCCGTCTGATTTGGATCTCACCAACCTGATCGCGCAGCGGCACGCTACCAGGTCAGCCAGTCACTGAATCTCGACCTGAACCGAGTGACCCGGCTCAGACCCAGCCTATGTGAATGACCTCTCAGTCTTTGTCTTGCGACTCAGACACAGCCCATAGGCCAACTGTCGAGAGGCTCACCGGTGTTAAGCGGCGAGTGCGAACGATTCGTCGTTTGCAGTTACTTTGTTTCCAGATGGATTTACGAGGTGGCTGGTCCTCGACATGCCCTGTCCCGAATCCGCACCCACGTCGAAACCAGGTCGGCCCCAGGAAAAGAAGACCATTGTAGGCCGGATCGTCCGACCTTGCTGGTCTGGATGGAACATGGGGCTGTGCAGCCCCGTTTCAAGTGCCCCGACGCAAGTCAGCTGCGGTAGTCGGCGTTGATGCTCACGTAGTCGTGCGAGAGGTCGCAGGTCCACACGGTGGTCTGCGCCGTGCCGCGGCCCAGGTGCACGCGGATGCCGATTTCGCTCTGCCTCATCACGCGCTGGCCGTCTTCCTCGCGGTAGGCCGGGTTGCGGCCGCCCTTGGTCACCACGTGCACGTCGTCCAGGTGCATCTCGATCAGGTTCTGGTCGAGGTCGTCAATGCCGGCATAGCCCACTGCGGCCAGGATGCGGCCCAGGTTGGGGTCGGAGGCAAAGAACGCGGTCTTGACCAGCGGCGAATGGGCGATGGCGTAGGCCGCCAGTGCACATTCGGCTTCGTCGCGGCCACCTTCGATGGTGATGCTGATGAACTTCGTTGCGCCTTCGCCGTCGCGCACGATGGCCTGGGCCAGCTTCTGCGCCACCTCGATGAGCGCGGCGCGCAGCACCTGGGCGTCGGCCGAGTCGAGGCTGGTGATCTCGGCGTGTTTCGCCTGGCGCGTCGCGATCAGCACGAAGCTGTCGTTGGTCGAGGTGTCGCCGTCGATGGTGATGCGGTTGAACGAGGCGTTCGCTGCCTCGGTCACCAGTGGCTGCAGCAGGGCCGGCGCGATGTTCGCGTCGGTGGCCAGGTAGCCGAGCATGGTCGCCATGTTGGGCTTGATCATGCCGGCGCCCTTGCTGATGCCGGTGATGGTCACGGTCTGCCCGCCGATCTGCACCTGTTTCGACGCGCCCTTGGGCAGGGTGTCGGTCGTCATGATGCCTTCGGCGGCCACGGCCCAGTTGTCGGCTTTGGCATCGGCCAGCGCGGCGGGCAGGCCGGCTTCGATGCGCTCCACCGGCAGAGTTTCCATGATGACGCCGGTCGAGAACGGCAGCACCTGCTCGGGCGAGACATTCAGCAGGCGGGCCATGGCGATGCAGGTCTGGCGCGCGCGCACCAGGCCGTCCTCACCGGTGCCGGCGTTCGCGTTGCCGGTGTTGATCACCAGCGCGCGGATGTCGGCGTTGGCCGCCAGATGCTCGCGACACAGCTGCACCGGCGCCGCGCAATAGCGGTTCTTCGTGAACACGCCGGCCACGGCGCTGCCTGGCTCCAGCGTGATCACCGTCAGGTCGCGGCGGTTGGCCTTGCGCACGCCCGCCATCGTGATGCCCAGTTTCACGCCGGGAACCGGGTGCAGGTCAGCGGGTTGGGGAGCAGACAGATTGACGGGCATGGCGGTGTGTGGGGGACTCGTTCAGGACCCCGGGATTGTGCCGCAACACGCCGACCCGAACGGCATGGCGCACGGTGGCGCCATGCGGCCGCCTCAGCAGGGTGCGCTCCGCCGGCGCGCCAAGCCGCCCAGCACCGCCAGACCCGCCACAGCCAGGGCGAGGCTGGACGCCTCGGGCACCGGCGCGGCCGTGAACGACAAAGGCTTCATCGCAAAGCCGTCTGTCACCCCGTTGCCTTCGACATAGAAGTCGATCACGTTGCGGCCCGCCACGAAGCCGCTGCTCACCGTGACCGGGTCGCTGAAGCCGTACGTGAAGCCGCCCGGCCACACGCTGGACTGGAAACTGCCGCCGTTCAGTCGGAACTTGGGCACCCAGGTGCCGCGGTCGGCGAAGCCCTGTCCGGAGTCGTCGCCGGCCCATTGAAAGCGGAGTTCGGCGGTGCTCGCGTCGTACCCAGTGAGATCGAACTCCTGACGGAACACGAAAAACGTCCAGTTCCCCACCGATCCGAAGTTGGAGCCATTGGCGGTGTTGGCGATCCAGCCAATGCCATCGGTGCTGCGCCCGGTGATGGCGACGGCGTCCTGGAATGTGCTGGTCTGGAACGATGTGGCCTGCCCGTCCGGTTGGTGGAAGTTGACCGCCACCTGCCAGCGCGACACGTCGGAGGTCGAAGCCACATCCGGCGCCGCATGGGCGGTTGCGGTGAGGGCGGTGAACGCGGCAAAGGCGGCGGCGCGCACCAGGTGAGCGCGGCTTGCCGACAGGGGAGTGCGGGGTGTCATGTGTGAAACCGTTCACGAGTGGAGACGATTTCAGTGGACGCGCCTGTCCGGTGGGATGCAATCCCCAGGCTGATCGCCTCGCCCCTGGTCCTGCAGGCTGTTTGATCGACCTCAAATGAAAAAAGCCCTGAACCGGCAGGTTCAGGGCTGCAGCTGTCAGGCACTGGATCAGGCCAGCTTGCCGTGGCAGTTTTTGTACTTCTGGCCGCTGCCGCAGGGGCAGGGGTCGTTGCGTCCCACGCGAGGCAGGGCGTCGGCCTGCGTGGTGGGGTCGGCTTCTGTGGCCACCGAGCCATCCTCGTTCGGATGGGTGTAGGTGACGTTGATGAAGCTCTCGCCCTGGTTCTCGATGGCCTGGGCAGCCTGTGCGGCTTCCTCGCGGCTTTGGATGCGCACCGTCATCAGCGTGCGGGTCACGTCCATCTTCACCACGTCCAGCAGCTGGCCGAACAGCTCGAAGGCCTCGCGCTTGTATTCCTGCTTGGGGTTCTTCTGGGCGTAGCCGCGCAGATGGATGCCCTGACGCAGGTAGTCCAGCGCGGCCAAGTGCTCGCGCCAGTGGCTGTCCATCGACTGCAGCAGCACCATGCGCTCGAAGCCGGCAAACTGCTCGGCGCCCACCAGTGCCACCTTGGCCTGGTAGGCCGCCTCGGCCGCAGCCAGCACGCGTTCCAGCACGTCGTCGTCTTCCACCGAGGTGGCGGTCTCGACCCACTTCACCAGGTCAACTTCCAGCTGCCATTCGTCGGTCAGCACGCGTTCCAGCGTCGCCAGATCCCACTGCTCTTCCAGGCTGTTGGCGGGCACGAAGGTTCGCACCACGTCGGTGATGGCGCCCTTGCGCAGGTTGGCGATCGATGCAGCCACGTCCACCGATTCGAGGATCTCGTTGCGCTGCTGGTAGATCACCTTGCGCTGGTCGTTCGACACGTCGTCGTACTCGAGCAGCTGCTTGCGCATGTCGAAGTTGTGGCCTTCGACCTTGCGCTGGGCGCTTTCGATCGAACGCGTGACGATGCCGGCCTCGATCGCCTCGCCTTCGGGCATCTTCAGGCGGTCCATGATGGCGCGCACGCGGTCGCCCGCGAAGATGCGCATCAGCGGGTCGTCCAGCGACAGATAGAAGCGCGACGAGCCCGGGTCACCCTGGCGGCCGGCACGGCCACGCAGCTGGTTGTCGATGCGGCGCGATTCGTGGCGCTCGGTGGCGATGATGCGCAGGCCGCCCAGCTCCTTGACCTTGGCGTTCAACTCGGCCTGTTCCTTGCGCAGGGCTTCGATCTTCGCGGCCTTGGCGGCCTCATCGAGCGACGCGTCGGCTTCGATCAGCTGCACGTCCTTCTCGACGTTGCCACCCAGCACGATGTCGGTGCCGCGGCCGGCCATGTTGGTGGCAATGGTGATCATGCCGGGGCGGCCGGCCTGGGCCACGATGTCGGCCTCACGGGCGTGCTGCTTGGCGTTCAGCACCTGGTGGGGCAGCTTCTCGCGGGTCAGCAGCTGCGAGATCAGCTCCGAGTTCTCGATCGACGTGGTGCCGACCAGCACGGGCTGGCCGCGGCCGTGGCACTCGCGGATGTCGGCGATGATGGCCGTGTACTTTTCCTGCGCGGTCTTGTAGACCAGATCGAGCTGGTCCTTGCGGGCCAGCACGCGGTTCGGCGGGATGACGATGGTTTCCAGACCGTAGATCGACTGGAATTCGTAGGCTTCGGTGTCGGCCGTGCCCGTCATGCCGGCGAGCTTGCCGTACATGCGGAAGTAGTTCTGGAAGGTGATCGAGGCCAGCGTCTGGTTCTCGGCCTGAATGTGCACGCCTTCCTTTGCTTCCACCGCCTGGTGCAGACCATCGGACCAGCGGCGACCCGACATCAGGCGGCCGGTGAACTCGTCGACGATGACGACTTCGCCGTTCTGCACGACGTAGTGCTGGTCCTTGTTGTACAGGTGGTGGGCCCGCAGCGCCGCATACAGGTGGTGCATCAGCGAGATGTTGGCCGCGTCGTACAGCGAGGCGCCTTCGGCCAGCAGACCGGCTTCGCCCAGCAGGCGCTCGGCGTTCTCGTGGCCCTCTTCGGTCAGGAACACCTGGCGCGACTTCTCATCGGCCGTGAAGTCGCCCGGCTCGATCACGCCTTCGCCGGTGCGCGGGTCGGCCTCACCGATCTGCTTCTTGAGGTGCGGCACCACGGCGTTGATGCGCACGTACATCTCGGTGTGGTCTTCCGCCTGGCCCGAGATGATCAGCGGGGTGCGGGCCTCGTCGATCAGGATGGAGTCCACCTCGTCGACGATGGCGTAGTTCAGGCCACGCTGCACGCGGTCTGCCACCTCGTAGACCATGTTGTCGCGCAGGTAGTCGAAACCGTATTCGTTGTTGGTGCCGTAGGTGATGTCGGCGTTGTAGGCCTCCTGCTTCTGCTCGCGGGGCATCTGTGGCAGGTTGATGCCGACGGACAGACCCAGGAAGTTATAGAGCTTGCCCATCCACTCGGCGTCGCGGCGGGCCAGGTAGTCGTTGACGGTGACCAGGTGCACACCCTTGCCGGTCAGGGCATTGAGGTAGACGGGCAGGGTGGCGGTCAGCGTCTTGCCTTCGCCGGTGCGCATTTCGGCGATCTTGCCGTTGTGCAGGGCCATGCCGCCCAGCAGCTGCACGTCGAAGTGGCGCATCTTGAAGACGCGCTTGGAGCCTTCACGCACGACGGCAAAGGCCTCAGGCAGGATGGCAACCAGCGATTCGCCCTTGGCAATGCGCTGCTTGAACTCTTCGGTCTTGGCGCGCAGCTGCTCGTCGCTCAGGGGCTCGAAGGTGGGCTCCAGCGCATTGATCTTGGCCACCGTGCGACGGTATTCCTTCAGCAGGCGCTCGTTACGGCTACCAAAAATCGAAGTGAGAAGCTTGGGCAACATGGAGGAATCTATCCAATCGATCGGCTTTGCACGCCGGCTGGCGGGGGCACCTTGCCCCAGTCAACCAAAGCGAAAAAGTGTAGCACCCGGGGGTGACGCGCCTGCGACGGTGGCCGGCGCCGCTGCGGGGGGCTTTCCCCGCCCCGGTTTCGGGGGGAAGGTGGGCAGGCGCGTCAGGCTTCAAGCGCGCGCTTGGCGGCAGGCATGAGGCCGGCCACACCGATGGCACAGGCGGCCATCGCGACCACCACGACGGCGCCCGACGGCAGATCGAGCACCGCCGAGATGGCCAGGCCCAGCAGGTAGGCCGTCGCGCCGAGCCCCCACGCCACCGGCAGTCGCCACCGGGTGGGCGCGCGCCGCACTGCCAGGGCCGGCATGATGAGGCTGCTGAAAACCAGGTAGACGCCCACCAGCTGCACCGAGGCCGTCACCGCCAGCGCGAAGACGACATAGAAGCCGGTGCTGCCCAGCCGCTCACGGGCGCCGAACCACAGCGCGAGCAAGACCGCCGTGAGGGCGGCCATGCCGAGCAGCTGCGACGGGGTCACCCACAGGATCTGGCCCACCAGCAGGTCCTTGAGGTGTTCGCCGCCGTGCGGGTTGCCGGCCAGCAACAGCAGGCCCACGCTGCTGGCCAGCACGAACAGGGCGCCGATCAGGGCTTCCTGCACGTCGGGCCAGCGGCGCTCCAGCCAGGTCATCAGTGCGGCGCCCACCAGCGCCGCCGAGGCGGCCGCCAGCTGCACGCCCCAGCCCTGCGCTTCCCAGCCCAGGGCATCGGCCGCGATCACGCCCAGGCCGGCAATCTGGGCAATCGCCAGGTCGATGAAGACAATGCCCTTGCGCAGCACCTGCATGCCCAGTGGGACATGGGTGGCGAGCACCAGCAGCCCGGCCACCAGGGCGGGGCCGACGATGCTCCAGTCGAGCGGGTGCCAGTGGTCGAGCATCGATGCGCCTTACTTCGTGGGGCCGGCGGCCTTGAGCAACTGGTCCATGGTGTCGTCGAACAGGCCAAAGAGGTCCTTGGCCCGCTCGCTGCCGCCCACGGTGTAGGGCAGCGTCACCACGGGGATGCGGGCGCGCTCGGACAGCCACTGCGCGCCCCGGCCCTCGTTGTATGCAGCCCGCAGGATCATCCGCGCAGGCTGTTGCTGCAACTGGCGCAGCACATCGGCCAGATGGGCGCTGCTGGGCTCGACCCCGGGCTTGGGTTCGAGCGCGGCGACCTGCTGCAGGCCCAGCCATGCTTCCAGATAGGGGAAGCCGCGGTGCTGCACCGCAATCGGCACGCCTTTGAGGGGTGCGGCGGCTTGCGTCCAGCGCTGCGTTGCCGCCTGCCAGCGGGTCTGGAAGTCGGTGAGCCGGTTGCGATAGTGCGCGGCGTTGGCGGGATCGAGCTGGGCCAGCCTTTGCCCCAGCGCCTGTGCCACCAGCCCGATGTTGCGCGGATCGGTCTGGATGTGGGGGTTGCCGGCCGCGTGCACGTCGCCGTCGGCCCGGTCGAGCCGGGTCGGCACATCAAGCTTGCGCACGAAGTCGGCCGCCATCAGCTGACCGGGCTTGCCGTCGTCCACGGCGGGGTTGGCGGCCTGGCGCAGCAGCACGGGCAGCCAGCCCGCTTCCAGTTCCGCGCCGGTGCACACCAGCAGGTCGGCCTTGCGAACGGCCGCGATCAGGCTGGGGCGGGCCTGGATCTGGTGCGGGTCCTGGAGGGCCGTGGTGGCGGTGTAGACGGTGGCCTTGTCGCCGGCCAGTTCGCGGGTCAGCGCGGCCCATTCGGGTTCGCACGCGAAGACCTGCAGGGCGTGGGCCGGTGTGGCGAGCGTGGCGGCCAGGGCCAGCCCCGCTGTAGCCCCTGCCGATTGCAAGGCCCTCAAGGAGCGGTGATGCATGGTGATCTCCCTTGGCATGTCAGAAGGCGTGGGCGCCATGGGCCCCCAGGCTCATGATGTACTGCAGGAAGATCTGGTTGTCCTTGATGCCACCCAGACGGACCTGATCCTGGTTGTACTGCAGGCGCCAGCGGCTGAACTCGCTGAGCGACCAGTCGAGCATGGCGCTCGTGCGCTTCGGCTTGTGGTCCGGGTTGGTCATGAAAGTGCCGTTGCTGGCGTAGTTCACGGTGCCGCTGTCGAGCTGCTCGTGGCGCAGGCCCACGCGCCAGCGCGGCATGAACTGGTAGACGCCCTGGACGTACCAGCCGGATTGGGCGCTGCGGTAGGCGTCCGAATTGGCGCTCACACCGTCGTCATTCAACGCGTAATTGACGTTGCCTGTTTCCTTCCGACGGAAGTACTCGCCCTGTAGCTTGAAGTTCGTGCGCGTGGCGTTGCCGTTCGGCGCCCACTTCCACACGCCATCCAAGGCCCAGATGCGGCTCTTGCCGGTGAAGCTGTTGCGCACCGTGTCGCCATCAAGGTTGGTGTCTTGCCACTCCCGTCCCTGCGCGCTGGTTTGCAGCCAGCTTGCGCCGGCACGCCAACTGTGGCTGACGCCGATGTCGCCACCCGTGTGGGCGGTCAGGGTCAGAGCGTCCGCCGCATTGCGGTTGCGGTCTGTGCCCGGGAAGCCACTGCCCCGGCCCAATTCCAGCCCGAGCTGCACGAACTGGTCGGTGGGCAGCACCCAGCGGCCCTGCACGCCTTCCTGCTTGAACTGCCCACCGAACATCGCCTGGTACACCACGGGCGCATCCACGAAGTCCCAGGTGTGAGCGTGCTGCTCGTTCAGGTAGCCCAGGCCCGAGAAGAAGCGGCCCGCCTTCACCGTCGCGCCCGCCGGCAGGGCACGGGTCTGCAGGAAGGCTTCCTCCACTTCGACTTCGCTGTCCGGTGTCACCGCGAGGATGGCGCGACCGTAGAACCAGGGGTCGATGTTGGCGCTCAACACGAGTTCCGACTCGGCCAGGCTGAAGCCGCGGTCGCCCGGGCCGATCTCGTCGCCGCCGGGCTGGAAGCCGCCAATCGACCAGCTCTCCGGGTCACGCTGCAGGTTGGTGTAGACCCCACTGAGGATGAGCGACACCTGCGGGTTGAAGCTGTTGTCGGCCGCCTGACGCGCCTTGCGGGCGAAGGTGGCCGGCGGTGTGGCGGGTGCCGGGGCAGGCATTGCGGCGTCGGCGGCGGCGTCTGCAGCTTGCGCGGTGTGCTTCGCTGGCTGCGCGGGTTGGGCTTGCGCTGCTTTCAGTTGCGCTTCAAGGGCCTGGATGCGGGCGTCGTACTGCGCGCGCAATTCGTCCAACTGGCGTTGCACATCGGCCAGCGTGGGATTGGCGAGTGCGGGGCTCATCAGTCCGACCGAGGCCATCGCGAGGGTCATGGCGCGGACACGGGCCGCAGAGAGAGAGGGGGCAAACATGAAAAAACTCCACGCCCGGCGCACGTCAAGGCGCGCCGGGTCAGACAGACACGGGTTGCAGGAGCCGGTGGGGCCCTGCGTACAAAACAGAACGGTGTCAGCCGAGGGAAGGAGGTGCGCGGGCCAGGTAGGCCGCCGGTGCGGCGGTCGTTCGGTCCGTGGGCAACACGGCCACAGTGGGGCCATGTTGCAAGGCCAGCAACGGCGCCATGGTGGTGTCGCTGGCCACGGCCTGGTCGCCGGCGTGGAAGGCCAGGCAGTCGAGACAGATCTGGTGTGCCGCTGCACCCTCTTCACCGTTCAGGTGATGGGCCACACCGTGGCGCAGTGCCCCCTGCTGCATCAGCAGCATCAACACGGCCAGCAGCAGGTGCCAGCCCCAGCGGGGGACCTTGCGGAGCGTCATCGGCGCTTACTGTAACTGCATCGGCCGGGCGCCTGCCACGCGCGGGGCCGCAGGCGCGCCGCCCTGCTGGGCCAGAAACTTAGCCGGGTTCTGCTGCACCGCTTCCACCAGCACCTCGAAGTGCAGGTGCGGGCCGGTCGAGCGCCCGGTGTTGCCCACTTCGGCGACGTGCTGGCCACGCTTGACGATGTCACCTTGCTTGACCAGCATGCGCGAGGTGTGGGCGTAGCGCGTCATCAGGCCCTTGCCGTGTTCGATCTCCACGAGCAGGCCGTACTGAGGGTGCGGTCCGGCCGACACGACGACCCCCCCCGCGGCCGCAAGGATCGGTGTGCCGACATCGGCTGGGTAGTCGAGCCCGGTGTGCAACGCCGGGCGGCCAGTGAAGGGGTCGGAGCGGAAGCCGAAGCCGGATCCCACCGGGCCGTTCACGGGGGCCGAACTGGGCACCATCAGCGCCTCCAGGCGTTTCTCGAACAGGCGCGATTCGATCAGTGTGAACACGTCGGCGTGCCGGTCGCTCAACGACTGCAGATCGTCCAGGCTGTGGTTGAGATCGTCGAGGGAAGCGGCCGATGCGCGGGGCTCGCGCAGGCTCACCAGCGGGCCGCCCGCCGGGCCAGCTGGGGCGGCTTCCATCCGCTTGAGCTCATCAGGCTTGATGCCTGCCATGCCGGCCACGCGCTCGCTCACGGTCTCCAGCCTCAGCAGGCGGGCCTGCAGGTCGCCGACCTTCTCGGCCATGGCGTCGAGGTTTTCTCGCACATAGCGGTC
The DNA here is from genome assembly GCF_947366995.1 of uncultured Aquabacterium sp. Classification (GTDB taxonomy): domain Bacteria; phylum Pseudomonadota; class Gammaproteobacteria; order Burkholderiales; family Burkholderiaceae_C; genus Aquabacterium. The sequence goes on from NZ_CANBCC010000051.1 coordinate 25,249, forward strand.
GCGCTGCGCGCGGTCCTGGCGCTCGAAGTAGCGCACGGCTTCCGAAATCACCGGCCAACGTTCATGTGCAGCCTTGAGCACGACCGCGTGGTACAGCGCCAGACTCAGCACCATCATCGGAATGGTGAGTGCCAGCAAGGTCAGCACCAGGCCCCAGGGCGTGAACTGCACAATACGGGGGCGGCTGAGCGCGCTCGTCGTGATCAGAATCTGCATGGCCGTGTTGCCCCTTCACCTCGAACTGCTGTACATCTGTCCCTCATGAGCACGCGAGACAAGCCTCCCACCGGCGCGCGTCCGTCCGGAACCTTCCGGCCGGCCGTGCTGCGGCCCATGGTGCCTGACGTCCCGCCTGTTCAGAACGCCATGCAGCGTGCGGGCGCGTTGGGCAGCCTGCTGTCGCGACTGAAGGCGTCGCAGGAATGCCTGGAGGTCGTCAAGGCCTGTCTGCCGCCAGCAATGGCGGCCCACGTGCGGTCCGGCGCTCTGGATGACGAGGGCTGGACCCTGCTGGCCGCCAACTCGGCCGTGTCAGCCAAGCTGCGCCAGCTTCAGCCCGACCTGATGGACGCGCTGAAGAAAAAGGGGCTCAAGGTTAACGCAATCAGGGTGCGGGTTCAAAGGCAGTGAACCCGTCGGGGTGGGCCCGCGTTCAGGCCAGCAGCGGGGGCACCTGAGCGGCCCACGCCTGGCGCTGGGTCACGGCTTTGCCTTGCAGCACAAAGCCGAGCAGCCGCTCAGGGGCGTCTGCGGCGGCGAAGCGGGCTTCTAGCGCGTCGTCGGTCGTGGACACCTGCCATTGGCCCTCGGCGTCGGTGGGCGGTGGACACACTACCGTGGGACACGCCGGCGTCTTCACGGCCACCGGCATGGCGGGGTAACTCACCGGCGTGGGCTGGCCTGCGAGGGTGGCCGCCAGTGCCCGCGCCTGCTGCATCAGTGGCATCACATAGGGCAGCAACGTCCCTTCCACCTCGGCGCAATCGCCAATGGCGTAAACATGGGGCACCGTGGTGGCCAGCAGGCGGTCGACGACCACGCCGCGGGCCACCTTGGCGTGCGCGCCGGTGGCGAGGTCCGTGCGCGGCTTCAGGCCGATGGCCGACAACACCAGATCGGTCTCCAGCGTGGTGCCGTCGTTCAGCGTCACCACCAGGCCGTTCGGGCCCCGTTGCACCGATTGCGCGCCGACACCAAAGCGGAACTGCGCCCCGGCGGCCACCAGCTTGTCCTGCAGGCGCAGGCTGGCCTCGGCGGGCAACAGGCGGGGCAGGGCGCGATCGGCCAGGTCGATCACCGTGGGGGCGATGCCGCGCGCGAGCAGATCGTTGGCGAACTCGCAGCCGATCAGGCCCGCGCCCAGGATCACCACCCGCTGCACGGGCTGTCCGGTCGGGCCCTGTTCCAGGTGGTCGGCAAAGCGGGCGAAGTCGTCCAGGTCGTTCACGGACAGCACCGTGTCGGCGGCATTGCCCTCCAGCGGCAGGCGGATCGGGTCGGCGCCCAGGGCCAGCACCAGATCGCGGTAGGCCAGCGTCTCGCCGTTCGACAGGCTCACCGTGCGGGCCTCGCCATCGATGGCGGTGACGGTCGTGTGCGCCAGCACGCGGGCCTGCACCTCTTCGCCGATCTTCTCGGCCGGCTTCATTACCAGCGTCGCCGCTGTCTTCTTGCCGGCCAGCGCGTTCGACAGCATCGGCTTGGAATAGAAGCCGGCGTGGTCCCGGCTGACGACCACGATGGGGACAGCCGGGTCGGCCTTGCGCAGTTCGCGCGCCAGATTCCAGCCGGCCAGGCCAGCGCCGATGATGACGACCGCATCAGAAGACATGCGCTGCGCTCCGGTCAGATCTCGATCATTTCGAAGTCGGCCTTGCCGACGCCGCAATCGGGGCACAGCCAGGTGTCGGGCACGTCTTCCCACTTCGTGCCGGGCGCGATGCCTTCGCTGGGGATGCCTTGGGTTTCGTCATACACAAAGCCGCAAACGATGCACTGGTAGGTTTTCATGGCTACTGCTTCTGGAGAGGGGGGAGGACAGAACCGGGCATTGTGCGCGATGCGGGCAGAAACGCCGGGAAGCGGCCGTGCCACGAAGGGATCGTGCGTGACACCCGCCGCGGCACGAGCGTGAGATTTCCCCGCGCCGCAGTCTCTGGCACGCGAGGGTACCCCCCTACAATCGTCCAATACCTATCAAAGCAGCAACAGGAATGCATGTCGTGCGCCAGCTGAATCCGATGTCTCGCCTTCTCATCGTTTGCCTGTCCGCGAGCCTGGCCGTGGGGCCGGCCTTGGCGCAGCGACAAGGGATGTTCCCCGAGCCGGTCGCTGGTGATGCGCACACAGGCAGCCCTGATCTATCGGGCGGTGGACATTCTCTGCCACCCACGAACGGCGGCGGCATGGCGCCCTCGCTAAACGGCGGTGGCATGACGCCCACGATTCGCTCGCTCGATCCGCGTCCCGCTGCGCAACAGCCACCCCAGGGCCCGCAGCCGCCAGAGGCGCGACAGCAGACGTTGCCACCGAACGATTTTCAGCGCTTCGTGCTGGAAACTTCGGGACAAGCCTTGCCTCTGTATGGGCTCACCTTCTTCAATCAGGCCACAGCCACTTACGTGCCGCAGGGCAACGTTCCGGTGTCACCAGACTATCGAATGGGGCCGGGTGACGAAGTTCAGATTCGGGGCTGGGGCTCGGTGGACATTGACGTCCGCACCACGGTGGATCGCGACGGGCTGATCCACATACCACGTGTCGGCAAGGTCAACCTCAGTGGCATCCGGAGCGCACAGGCGGAAGATGTGGTTCGGGCGGCGGTCGGAAAGTACTACAAGGACTTCCAGCTCAGCGTCACGCTGGGGCAACTCAAGGGCATCACGGTGTACGTGGTGGGGCAAGCCCGCAAGCCAGGCTCGTACACCTTGGGCAGTACGTCGACCCTGGTGTCCGCGCTGTTTGCCAGCGGCGGCCCCAATCAGAACGGCAGCATGCGGCGTGTTCAGGTCAAGCGCGGTGACAAGGTCGTGACCGAGCTGGATCTCTACGCGTTCCTGGCAAAGGGTGAGAAGGCGGCTGACATTCGACTGCAGGATGGCGACACGATCGTGATTCCGCCTGCAAAAGGCTTCGTCGCGCTCTCGGGCAAGGTGACGAATGCAGCCGTGTTCGAACTGGCGCGAGAGGGCGAAACGCTGGGGGCCATGCTGGCCGTGGCTGGGGGACTGCCCGTGGTGGCCGATCCCAAGCGTGCGCAGTTGGACAGG
>NZ_CANBCC010000052.1 GCF_947366995.1 uncultured Aquabacterium sp.
CAGTCGTGGTCGGTGTCGACCGACTCCACCACGATGGCGGGCGAGAGCGCATAGCGTGCGGCATCGGCGGCGTTGCCATAGTCATCGCGCTCACCCTGCAGGATCAGGCAGGGCTTGGTGAGCGAGGCGAGGTGCGCCGTGCGGTACGGCTCCTCCGGCATCTCGGGATGCCGGAAGGGGTAGCCGAGGCACACCAGCCCGTGCACGGCGCGCCCCGCCTGCGCCAGCGTGGCAATGCGTCCCCCGGCAGAGTGCCCGAGCAGGAACACGCGGCGTGCAGGCAGGTGGCGCGCGAAGTCGGCCAGTTCGGCGGGCGTGGGCAGGGTGTCGAGCGCGTGGCGCCGGAACACCCAGCCATGGCGCTTGGGGTAGCGCAGTTTGAGTCTCAGTCGCAGGGCCTTGCGAGCCACCCAGCCGGCCACGGGCTGACGGGCGGTCAGGTCGTCGAGCCAGGCGCGTTCGGCGGCCACCAGGGCCTGATCGCGAAGGCGAGCGTGCAGGACGCCGGGTCGCTCGTGCCAGCACACGGTCAGGTCCGGGCCATGCAGCCGGGCGGCGATCAGGTCGATGGGCTCCGAGCGGCGCATCTGGTTCTGGCGGCCCACCACCACGAGCACCGGTCGGCCGTCGAGCGGGCCCAGGTGCTGGACATGGAAGTCCCGCACGCGGGTGAGCTGCATGGCTGGGAGCACGGGCATGCCGCAGTGTCAGAGCAGACGCTGCCAGTGACCGATGTCGAGCCAGCGGTCGAACTTGCGGCCCACTTCGCGCAGGTGCCCCACTTTCACGAAGCCGAGCGACTCGTGCAGGGCCACGCTGGCTTCGTTCGGCAGCGAGATCACCGCCAGCAAGGCGTGGCAGCCGCTGGCCTGGAGCTGGTCGATCAGCGGCGCGTAAAGCAGCCGGCCGATGCCGCGCCGCCCGTGTCCCTGCCGGATGTAGACGGACACTTCCACGGTGTGCCGGTAGGCGGCGCGTTCGTGGTAGGGCCGGGCGTAGCTGTAGCCCACGATCAGGCCTTGGTCTTCGCACACCAGCCAGGGGTGGTGCGCCCGGTAATGGTCGATCCGCTCGCGCATCTGCGCGGGTTGCAGCGGCACTTCTTCGAAGGTGGCGGTGCTGCCGGTGATGTAGGGGTTGTAGATGTCGCAGATGGCGACTTCATCACCGGGGCGAAAGGGGCGAACGTTCAAGCTGCGGTCCTCCCGTCCTCGCTGATTTCCGAAGCGGGGCCTGTGGCCATGAAGGCCGGGTGGAAGGTGACGGTGCCGCGCGGCAGGCGCCCCTCGAAGGACAACGCGAAGAGAACGTCGGGCGGCACCCCGTCGAGCGACAGGTCTGGCGCGTTCTCGAAACCGAACCGCCGGTAATAGCCGGGGTGGCCGACCAGGCAGCAGCCGCGCGCGTGCAGTGCCTTCAGTCGAGCGAGCCCTTCATGGATCAAGGCCTTCCCGATGCCCTGACGCTGATGCGCGGGCAGCACGGACACGGGCCCCATGCCGTACCAGTCGGGCGTGCCGTCCGACAGCGTGACGGGCGAGAACGCAATGTGCCCGACCGGCTGGCCGTCGACCTCGGCCACCAGCGAGACGGGGAGCGCGTGGGCGGCGCGCAGCGCCTGCACCACGAATTGCTCGGTGTGGCCGCTGAGTTCGAGCGGCGCAAAGGCGGCCACGGTGATGTCGTGGATGGCACCGACGTCGGCCGGCGTTTCATCGCGCAGGGTGATGGGTTTCATGGTGATGAAAGTGGGCGGTGAGCACCGCAAAGGTCAGTCATCAATATAGGACAGCCGATGGGCGGTGTGCGCGCCGGTGAGCCCCCTCGGCCATCTGCAGGTATCGTGCTTGCTCGCGTCTGACATCGATCAACCGTATACCCATGCGCTTTCCCTCTCTCCTCCCTGTTCGCCGGCTCACCGTGCTGGCTGGCGCCGTGCTGGCGCTGGTGGGCTGTGCCTCACGTGCGCCCACGGGGCAGGCAATGCCGGACCCCGCGCCCGCGCCGGCACCTGCACCATCGGTTGCCGAGCCGAACGCCACACCGCCCGTCACGCCGGCATCCGCCGAGCAGCGCTTTGCCGAGTGGGTGGCCCGCTTTCGTGAATCGGCCCGCGCCGCCGGCATCGACGAGGCCACGCTGAGTGCCGCATTCGACACCGTGCGGCTGCGGCCGCGCGCGGTCGAGGCCGACCGCAGCCAGCCCGAGTTCACGCGCACGCTGTGGGACTACCTGGATGCGGCGGTGTCGCCCCAGCGCGTGGCCACCGGCCAGCAGAAGCTGGCCGAGTTGCGCACCGAGGCCGAGGCGGCGGCCGCCCGCCATGGCGTGCCGGCGCCGGTGCTGACCGCGGTGTGGGGCATCGAGAGCAACTATGGGCGCAACTACGGTGATGTGCCGGTGGTGGACGCGCTGGCCACGCTGGGCTTCGAGGGGCGGCGTGAGGCCTGGGCACGCGCCGAACTGATGGCGGCCTTGAAGATCCTGCAGAACCGCGACATCGACCGCGCCCACATGGTGGGTTCGTGGGCGGGGGCGATGGGGCAGACGCAGTTCATGCCGTCGTCCTTCCTGGCCTTTGCCGTTGACGCGGACGGCGACGGGCGGCGCGACATCTGGGGCAGCATGCCGGATGTGCTGGCTTCGACCGCCAACTTCCTGGCGCGTGCGGGCTGGCGGGCCGATGAGCCCTGGGGGGCCGAGGTGCGGCTGCCGGAGGGCTTTGATCCGGCCCGCGCCGACATGACCGTGCGCCAGGGCGCCGCGCAGTGGGCCGCTGAAGGCGTGCAGGGCGTGAATGGCGCGGCGCTGCCCGACATGGCCGATGCCGCCATCCTCCTGCCCGCGGGCGTGCAGGGGCCGGCGTTCCACGTGGGGCGCAACTACCGCGCCCTGCTGCGCTACAACAATGCCACCAGCTATGCGCTGGCGGTGGCCCTGCTCTCGCAGCGCATTGCCGGCGGGCCGGGCGTGCAGGCGGCCTGGCCGCGCGAGCAGCGTGCGCTGACTCGCTCCGAAATTCAGGCGCTACAGACGGGGCTGAACCGGCTGGGTCACGACAGCGGCACGCCCGACGGGCAGTTCGGTCCGGCCACGCGCGCGGCGCTGCGGGCGTTTCAGCGCCGGGAGGGCCTGCCGGCCGACGGCCATCCGACGCCCGACATGCTGCAGCGCGTTCAGCAGGCACCGTGATCGTCAACTTCCCGTCGTTTCGGCGTGCGGCGACTGTGTAGGCTTGCAGGTTGCTCTTTGAATGCTCACGCTGATGTCTACTGCACCGATCACCCTGTCCGACCTGGCCCACGTCCACACGCTGGCCGACCTGCTTGCCTGGCGCGCCGCCGTCACCCCCGATGCCGAGGCCTACCGGCAGCACGACGCCCAGGCGGGCGGCTGGGTAAGCTGGAGCTGGGGCGAAACCCGCCGGCAGGTGGCGCGCTGGCGTACGGCGCTGGTTGCGAGCGGCCTGTCGGTTGGGGCGCGCGTTGGCATCCTGGTGCCCAACGGCCTGGACCACGTCTGCATGGATCTGGCGGCGCTGTCGCTCGGCCTGGTGCCGGTGCCCATGCACGCGGTGGACAACCCGCAAAGCGTGGCCTACATCCTGAGCGACAGCGATGCCGAGTTGCTGCTGGTGGACACGACCTCGCGCTGGCAGTCGATTGCGGGCGCCGGACTGCATCTGGGTGCGTTGAAGCAGGTGGTTGTGCAGCAGGCCGACGCCCCCGCCGCGGCCACGGCCGCGCAGCAACCGGCTGCCGTGGTGCCCCGCGAGACCTGGCTGACAGCGGGCGCCGGTGCCGCACAGTCTTCCGATGCGCCCGCGCCGACGGCCGACACGCTGGCCGCCATCGTCTACACCTCGGGCACCACCGGCAAGCCCAAGGGCGTGATGCTGACGCACGGCAACGTGGTGGCCAACATCAAGGCCGTGCTGCAGCGTTTTGTTGTCACGAGCCAGGATGTGCTGCTGTCCTTCCTGCCCCTGTCGCACACGTTCGAGCGCACGGTGGGCTATTACCTGCCCATCGCGGCCGGGGCCACGGTGGTCTATGCCCGTTCGGTGGCCCTGCTGCAGGAAGACCTGTTGCAGGTGCGCCCGACGGTGCTGGTGTCGGTGCCGCGCATCTACGAGCGCATTCACACCAAGGTGCAGGAAGCGATGCACCAGCAGCCGAACTGGAAGCAGGGCCTGATGAAGGCCGCCGAGCGCGTGGGCTGGCGGCGTTTCCAGGCTTCGCAGGGGCGCGGCAAGGTGGGCCTTCTGGACGGGCTGGCCTGGCAGGTGCTGCAGCCGCTGGTGGCGCAGAAGGTGCTGGGCGCCTTTGGTGGACGGCTGCGCATGGCCATCGCGGGGGGCGCCCCGCTGGGGGATTCGGTGGCGCGCTTTTACCTCGGCCTGGGCCTGACGCTGCTGCAAGGCTACGGCATGACCGAAACCTCGCCGGTGGTGAGCTGCAACACGCCCGATGACAACGACCCGGCCTCGGTGGGGCGCCCGTTGCCGGGCGTGCAGGTGCGCATCGGCGAGAGCAACGAGCTGCTGGTGGCCGGCCCCACGGTGATGCAGGGCTACTGGAAGCGCCCCGAAGACACACAGCGCGTGCTCGAGGCCGATGGCTGGCTGCACACCGGCGATCAGGCGCGCCTCACCGACGGCCGGCTCTACATCGTGGGCCGCATCAAGGACATCATCGTTACCTCGACCGGCGAAAAGATCGCCCCGTCGGATCTCGAACTCGCCATCCAGGGCGATCCGCTGTTCGCGCAGGTGCTGGTGATCGGCGAGCAGCGGCCCTTCCTGGGCGTGCTGGCGGTGGTCGAGCCGACCGTGTGGCAGCAGGCCGCCCGCGCCGCCGGCATCCCGCCCGATGCACTGGATTCGGATGCCGCACGCCAGCTGGCGCTGCGCCGCATCGTCAAGCAGGTCAGCAGCTTCCCGTCCTATGCCGTGCCCAAGCAGGTGCGGCTGTTCGTCAACCCATGGACGATCGACGCGGGCCTGATGACGCCCACGCTCAAGCTCAAGCGCCCGGCGCTGATGCGGCACCACGAGGCCGACGTCGACAGCATCTACGCGCGCCGCTGAGCGGCGCCAGCCCGCAGGCGTTCAGCTTTCCGGCTGGGCCTCGCTGAGGTAGGCCCGCTTGCGGGCCAGGTCGGCATCCGAGTCGGCATAGGTCAGCGCGATGGTGTGGATGGTGTCCTCAATGTCGAGGAAGGCCTGCACCACGTCAGGATCGAAGTGGCGCCCGGCGGACAGGCGCAGGATCTCGAGCGCCTGCTCGTGCGGCATCGCGTCCTTGTAGACGCGGCGGCTGATCAGCGCGTCGTAGACATCGGCCACGGCCATGAGCCGCGCGGGCAGGGGGATGGCGTCGCCGCGCAGGCCCTGCGGATAGCCGCTGCCATCCCACTTTTCATGGTGCGCGTGGGCGATCTGCTGCGCCACTTCCAGAAAGGGCGCGTCACTGCCCAGCAGGCTGGCCGCCTGGGCGATGGCATCGCGACCGAGCACGGCGTGGCGCTTCATGATCTCGAACTCGTCGGGCTCGAGCTTGCCGCGCTTGAGGAGCACGCGGTCCGGGATGGCAACCTTGCCGATGTCGTGCAGCGGGGCGGCCTTGAAGATCAGCTCGACGCGGGCCGAGTTGAGTTCGGCCGCATACCGTGGGTGCGAAGACAGCTTGCGGGCCAGCGCGCGCACGTAGTTCTGCGTGCGGCGGATGTGGTTGCCCGTGTCGGCATCGCGCGTTTCGGCCAGCGAGGTCAGCGACATGATCGCGACGTCCTGGGCGAGCGACAGCGAGCGCGTGCGGCGGACCACTTCCTGCTCGAGGTAGGCCTCGCGGTCGTGCAGGAACGTGGCGGCGGCGTGCAGGGCCAGGTGCGTGCGCACGCGGGCGAGCAAGGTCGGCACATTCAGCGGCTTGGCAAGGTGGTCTGCCGCGCCCCGTTCCAGCCCGACTCCTTCCTCTTCCGCTGTGCTGCCGGTGGACAGCAGGATCACCGGCACGTCCCGTGTGCGCGCGTCGGTCTTCAGCCGCTGGCAGACCGCATGGCCGTCCATCCCGGGCATCAGGATGTCGAGCAGGATCAGATCGGGTGGCGGCGCCGTGGTGGCGAGCGCCAGGCCACGTTCACCGGTGTCCGCGCAGACGACATCGTGGTGTGGCCTCAGCGCCGCCTGGATCAGCGCGCGGTCCTCCGCGCTGTCGTCGATCACGAGAATGGCATGCCGCTGGGTCATCGGAGAGGCGCGTGCCTCGGCAAGCCGGGGCGGGTTGGATCACGGTGGGTGGGTGATCCTGCAAGGATAGGCCTCTCGCGCCAGCCCTGTCCGCGGAGAAGTGCACGTTTTCTGCACCTGATCTGCCGTGGGCCGCTTGCAGACGGGCGCCTGCCGTGTCAGGGCGGGGAGCGACGCCGGACTCAGCGATTGTCCGCGCCGGTGGCCACCGTCGGCACCGCCGAGCCGTGGGTGCGTTCATGACGCTCCTGGCAGGGGATGCAGCGGGCTGCCCAGGGTTGAGCCTCCAGCCGTGCCCGCCCGATCGCTTCGCCGCAATCCACACACTCGCCAAAGCGTCCGTCGGTGAGGCGCTGACGGGCCTGCGCAATCTCGACCAGCTCGAGTTCGTCGCGCTCGCGTTCGGCATGCCGCATGTCTTCGCCGCGGCGGTGCTCGGCCAGGTCCACCATGTCGGGCGGAACGCCGGCAAAGCCGTCCCGGTCTGCCTCGTTGGCCTCCTGAACCGTGCGCACCTCGTCGTGCAGCGCGTTCTGGCGGTCGTCCAGCTTCGCCTCGAAGGCCTGCAGCTCGGCCTCGTTCAGAGGCGTGTCGTCCTGTGGGGTCATGCGTGGGGCTCCGCGTGGTGTCGGGGGGCGTTGGCGTCGATCCAGGCCTCGAATCGGTCCAGAAAGCGCTGCAACAGGGCACGGGTGTCATCGTTGTTCAAGGCACCCGCCTCGTCGAACAGGCGGTGCACGCCGCCGATGTACAGCTCGGGGTGGGCCAGGGTGGGCATGTCGAGCGCGGTGAGCACCTGCCGCAGGTGATGGTGGGCACCGAAGCCGCCGACGGCCCCGGGTGAGGCACTGATCACCGCGGCCGGCCGGTGCGCCCAGACGCTGTGGCCGTAAGGCCGCGAGCCCACATCCAGGGCATTCTTCAGCACCGCGGGCACCGAGCGGTTGTACTCCGGTGTGACGAAGAGCACCGCCTGGCTGGCGCGCACCTGGTCGCGAAAGCGCACCCACTCGGGCGGCGGCTTGGCTTCGCTGTCTTCGTTGTAGAAGGCCAGCTGCCCGATGTCGAGTTCATCGAACTGAAGGGTGGGGGGCGCGAGGGCGGCGATCGCATGGGCCACCCGCCGACTCCAGGAGGCCTGGCGGAGGCTGCCGACCAGCACGGCGATCTTGCAGGGTGTCGTCATGGGAACCTCACTGTGTGGCGGTGGCGTTGCTGCCGCCCGCATTGCCGGCATCGCCATCCTGAAGCAGCAGCGTCACCAGCACGGCGCTGCGGCTGCGGGCGCGCAGGCCATGCGCCTGCCCGGCCGGCAGCACGACCAGCTGGCCGGCGGTGAGCGCGCGCACGCCGCCGGGGTAGACGAGTTCCACGCGGCCTTCCAGGCAGTGCACGATGCTCTCGTCGGCCACGTGGTGCGTGGGCTGGTCCTGCCGCTCGTCGAACACGAGGTGCAGCAGTTGCACGCGCGAGGTCTTGATCAGGCTGGTGCTGCGCGCTTCGGCGAGCTGGTCACCCAGCGGGGAGACGTCGACGGTGTCGAGCAGTTGGGCGTGGGGCAGGGCCATGGTGAACAAACCGGACAGGATGGAGTTCCGGAGGGGCGGCAAAGGCTGTGCCCGGCGGGATGCGCGGATGGCTTGCCCGCGGGCAGGCAGCTTTTGCCGGCTGCGTAAACCTTGCTGCCTGTCGCAGGCCGCTCAACACGACACGCCCGCGGCGTGCGTCACGCGCGGCAGGGTGATGGTGAAGGTGCTGCCCTGATCGGGCCCTGCGCTTTCGGCCCGAAGACACCCGCCGTGGAGCGTGACCAGCCGCCGTGCCAGCGACAGGCCGATGCCCAGCCCGCCTTGGGCCCGCTGGGCGTGGTGCCCGACCTGCGTGAAGAGGTCGAACACATGGGGCAGCATGCCGGGTGGGATGCCCACGCCGTTGTCGGCGATGCGCACGCGGACCTCGTCACCCTGTGCATCGACCGAAAGGTGGATCTGCCCGCCGTCCGGTGTGTATTTGGCGGCGTTGTTCAGCAGATTGGACAGGACCTGCGCCAGCCGGGTGGGGTCGGCATCGACCACGAGCGGCTCGCCGGGCAGGCTGACGGTCAGGCGGTGCTGTGCGCCGTCCATCAGGGGCTGGCTGGCTTCGAGCGCGGCGTCGATCACCTCGCGCACCGGAACCGGCCTGCGTTGCAGGCTCAGCTTGCCTTGCCGAATGCGCGACACGTCGAGCAGGTCGTCGATCAGCCGGACCATGTGGGTGATCTGGCGACCCATCATGTCGCGCGTGCGGGCGGCAATGGGGCTGTCGCCCGGCACACGGTGAAGGATCTCCAGGCCATTGCGCATCGGCGCCAGCGGGTTGCGCAGTTCGTGCGCCAGCATGGCCAGGAACTCGTCCTTGTGGCGATCCGCTTCGCGCAGGGCGATTTCCGTGTTGGCCTGCTCGGTGATCTCCTGACACACGACGTTGACGCCGACGACTTCGCCCGTCGTGTCCCGCAAGGGGGTGAAGTGTTCCACCCACTGCCGGGCGCGTCCGGGGCCGGCCGGGGTTTCGCCCTGTATCTGTACGTTCTGCACGGCCTCGCCGGTCTCGATGACGCGACGCAGGATCTTCTCGGCCTGATCGGCCACGGTGGGCAGCAGTTCGCGCACGCTCCGGCCGATGTGCACCTCGGGCGGCAGGCCGTTGATGTCGGCCAGATGGCGGTTGATGCGCCGCCAGCGCAACTCGCGGTCGAGCACGCACAGGCCGACCGGGGCGGTGCTGTAGATCACCTCCAGCTCGGCGCGGTCGTCCTGCGCACGGCGCTCCAGCTCGGCAAGGCGGCGCGCGGCCTCGGCATCGCCTTCCCGGCGTGCAGCCTGTTCGGCTTCCAGCTGCCGATGCACCGCGCGCAGCACGTGCCGGGCTTCATGGGCGCTGGCCAGCAGGCGCCACACCACCACGGCCACCAGCAGGTGAGCCAGGCCCAACAGCGGGCCGATGTAGCCTGTGGGGGCATCGCTGTGCAGCCAGTACGCGGCGGCGCCCGCCAGCACGGCGGACCCCAGTGCGAAGCTGCCCGCCGCGACGTGGCGGGTCAGGCGCTGAGGCTCGCTGTGGCCGAGGGGGTCGGGGCGGCGCAGCAGCGTCACCGGTGCGGCCATGCACACCAGCACCACGACGAGGGCCGGTGCCACCACGGTCCAGGGACTGCTGGTCAGGGGCATGAGGGGGCAGCATCCCGACGACGGCGTGCCGCGTGGTGCTGAGAGTGAACGAGAACTCAGTATAGGGAGCCTCGCCCGAGCCGGAATGGCCGAGCACGCTGCAAACATGGCGTGGACAGACACCGTTGCGTATGCTACTTGCGGACACACGTCGAAAACGGGACCAAGGACTCGTTAGGCAACCGTCGTGCCCGGCTGACCGAATTCCCTCATCGTGTTCGAGTGGCTCAATTCATGAGCCTTCCATCAGAGCGGCCGCGATGACCCTGCTGTTCAAAGGCAGCGGTACGCCCGCTATCCTCGGGTTCAGCACTTGCCGGGTGACGCCGGGCGATGCCACGTCATGGCGTGCGGACCCACACAACAAGAGGATGCCGACCCGTGAGGATCGTGTTCGACACCGCGAGCGTGCCCCCCGACAGCCGCCCCGCCTTCTGGGCCGACGTGCTGTGTTCGCTGTATGCCCAGTGCCGTGTCAGCCCGGAAGACCCGGAGACCTACCGGGGCACTGTGCGCCACTGTGTCGTACCAGGGATGGAAGCGTCCGTGATCCGCAGCGCGCCCATGCAGGCCAGCAGTGTCGAGGGGCACACCGCCCACGACGAACAGGTGGCGTATTACGTCGCCATGCAGCTCGAGGGCGTCACCACGATCCGCCAACTGGACCGCGAACTCGCGCTGCAGCCCGGCGATGTGACGGTCTGGACCAACGCGCGATCTTTTGCATTTCACAGCCAGGGGCCTTTTTGCTCGGCCCAGTTCAAGCTGCCGGGACACCGAACACGGCGCGTCATGCCGGACATCGACCGGCTGCTGTGCCGACCGCTCGGGGAACAACTGGCCTGGATGCGGCGCTGTCTGCAGCCCCTGGTGGACGAGGTGTGCGGCGTGCACGGTGATCTCGACAAGTCGGCCGAAGAGGCGCTGATGCACGCGGCCTTCGACCTGATCGTGGAGGGGCTGGGCGTGTGCATGGCGAGTGCCGCACCGGTGCGCAGACCGCTGGCCGTCTACCACCTGCATCGCATCAAGCACGCCATCGATCAGCGCCTGCACGACCCCGCGCTCAACGTGGGCATTCTCGCGCGGGATCTCGGCATTTCGGCCACCCACCTGCACAGGGTGTTCAAGGCCGAGGCCACCACCGCGGCCCGCTACATCCTGGAGCGCCGTCTGCAGGCCTGTGCGTCGGACCTGAGCTCACAGCAGCATCGCCTGCGCACCATCACCGAGATTGCGGTGCGGCATGGCTTTGGCAGTTCCTCACATTTCAGCCGCGCGTTTCGTGCGCGTTTCGGCATGACGCCGCAGCAATGGCGACGGGCGGGCCTCGCGCTCGATGACACCGCCCCGGCAGACTGAACGTTCGACAACGTTTTGACACGTTGCGCGTCGGCAAAGGCTGTGGGCCCGGCAGACAAGTGCCGGTGAGTTCACATGCCGAAAACAGCTCAGCCCCGCACTGGATGCGCGGCCATCACAGTTCAAGTAGGAAGGAGCGCCCGTGGGCCTGTTCTCGAATTCCCGTCTCGGCACCCGGCTGATTGCCGGCTTTCTCACCGTGGTGCTGCTGGGGGCCATTGGCTCTGCGGTCGGCATTCACGCACTGGGCCGCCTGAATGACCATAGCCACCGGCTGTATGACAAGGAATTGCTCGGCATTTCCTACGTCAAGGAAGCCAACATCAACCTGATCTATGTGGGGCGCGCGCGGGCCCGTCTCGCGCTGGCCACCAACGAGGTCGAACGCGCCGCGGCGCGCGCCGCCATCGACAAGGCCACGGCCGACCTCGTACAGTGGCTGGGCCAGGCACGGACCCGGTTCTACACAGACCAGGGGCAGGTGATGCTGCGTGAACTTGACGGTCTCGTGTCAGCCTGGCAGGCGGCGACGCAAGCCTATCTGGCGGCGGCCACGCCGGAGCGCCTGGCACAGCGCGACGCGGAACTGGCCCGACTTGACCGCGATGTTCAGGCAGCCAACCGCCAGCTCGACGAGCGCCTGACGGAACTGACGCGCATGAAGGAAAAGCAAGGGCAGGAAGCGGCGGAAGAAGGCACTGCCGTGTATCGCTCGGTGATGTGGACCATGCTGTTGCTGACGGGCGCCTCGGCGGTGATTGGCGTGGGCATCGGCGTCCTGATGACGCGCGGGCTGACCCGCCAGCTGGGCGGTGAGCCGGGCGACGTGGCCGCGCTGGCTGGCTCGATCGCTGCAGGCGACCTGAGCACCCGGATCGACACACGGCGCGCCCAGCCGGGCAGCGTGGTGGCGGCCATGGCCGAGATGCAGCAGTCGCTGCGTCGCCTGGTGGGCCAGGTGCGTACCAGCAGCGACAGCATCGCGACCGCCTCGGGTCAGATTGCCACAGGCAATCTGGACCTGAGCCAGCGCACGGAAGAACAGGCCAGCAATCTTCAGCAGACGGCGGCCTCGATGGAGCAGCTGACCGGCACGGTGGCCACCAATGCCGAGACCGCACGCCAAGCCTCGGCCCTCGCCACGGCAGCCAGCGGTGTGGCGGCTGAAGGCGGAGAGGCCGTGCAGCGCGTGGTGAGCACCATGGCGGACATCACGGCCTCGAGCAGACAGATTGCCGAGATCATCGGCGTGATCGACGGCATCGCCTTCCAGACCAACATCCTGGCGCTGAACGCGGCGGTGGAAGCCGCGCGGGCCGGAGAGCAGGGCCGGGGCTTTGCGGTGGTGGCCGGCGAGGTGCGCAGCCTGGCGCAGCGCAGTGCCCAGGCCGCCAAAGAGATCCGCACACTGATCCATTCGAGCGTGGAGAAGGTCGAGTCGGGCAGCGGTCTGGTGGAAGCGGCCGGCCGCACCATGGCGGAGGTGATGGCCCAGGTTCGCCAGGTCAGCGACCTGATTGGCGAGATCAGTTCGGCCACGCAAGAGCAGAACACGGGCATCGGCCAGGTGGGGCAGGCCATGAGCCAGCTCGACCAAGTCACCCAGCAGAACGCCGCGCTGGTGGAGGAAAGTGCCGCAGCGGCCGAGAGCCTCAGTCAGCAGGCCTCGCAGCTGGTGGCCGCGGTCAGCGTGTTCCGCGTGGGCGACTGACGCCTCAGCGCAGCGTGGCGACAAAGCGCGCCAGCCGCTGCACGCCTTCCTCCAGGTCGGCGCGCGAGGCCGCATACGACAGCCGCACGTGCGAGGCGGCACTGCAGTGGCCGAAGTCGTGTCCGGGCGTCAGGGCCACATGGGCCTCGTGCAAAGCGCGTTTGCAGAACTGCATGGCGTCCAGCCCGGTCTCGCTGACGTCGATGTAGACGTAGAAGGCACCGTCCGGTTGCACCGGCACGCGCAGGCCCGCTGCGACGAGGCCTTCGAGCACCAGCGCGCGACGCGCAGCGAACTCGGCACGGCGGGCCTCGCACACCGCCAACGATTCCGGCGTGAAGCAGGCCAGTGCGGCGAGTTGTGCCGGGGTCGAGGCGCAGATGTAGTAGTTCTGCGCAAGGCGCTCCATCACCGGCACCAGCTCGGTGGGCACGACGGCCCAGCCCAGGCGCCAGCCCGTCATGCCGAAGTACTTCGAGAAGCTGTTGATGACGATGGCATCGGGGTCGGCGGCCAGCACGGTCTGCGCCGGGCGGCCTTCGGCATCGGCGTCGCTCAGGTTCAGGTAGATCTCGTCGACCAGGCGCCAGGCGCCGTGCTGACGGGCCCAGGCGCACATCGCGGCCAGTTCGTCCGGTGGCACCGAGGTGCCGGTGGGGTTCGACGGTGTGGCCACCATCAGGCCGCGGGTGCGGGCACTCCAGTGGCGCTGCACCGCGGCCAGATCCAGCTGGAAGCGGGTGCCCGCGTCGGTTGGCACCAGCCGCACATCGGCGCCGAAGCCGCTGAGGAACTGCCGGTTGCAGGGGTAGGACGGATCGCCCACCAGAACCTCGTCTCCCGGGTCGACCAGGGCGGCCGTGGCCAGCAACAGCGCGGCCGACGCTCCGGCCGTGACCACGATGCGCTCGGGAGCCACCGCCACGCCATGTGCGGTCTGGTAGAAGCCTGCAATGGCTTCCCGCAAGGCCGGCAGGCCGAGGGCGCCGGTGTAGGGCAGCGGCGTGCCGTCGGCCACCTCGCGCAGCGCGGCCAGCACGGCCGGCGGCGCGCCGAAATCCGGTTCACCGAGGTTGAGCTTGATCACCCGGTGGCCGGCGGCCTCGAGTGCGGCGGCGTGCTTGCCGAACTCCATGGCAAGAAAAGGCTGGATGGACTGGGCGCGGCGGGACACGTGCATGGCGGAAAGGAAAAGCAAGAGAGGCAGAGCGCCATTTTCCGCCCTCGGCGGTAAGGGTGCGGCTGCGCGGTATAACTCGCGTGGCGCCGCAGCATCCGGGCGCACATCACAAAAGGGGAGTGACCATGGCGCAGCGTGTGTTTGTCTGGGCGGCCCATCCACGGGCGGGCTCGTTGTCCGAAGGGTTGGCCGAGGCCTATGCGGGTGGTGCACAGGAAGCGGGCGCCGAGGTGCGGGTGCTCAAGCTGTCCGACATGGCGTTCGACACCAGCGGCTTTGCGGGCTATGGCCACGCCAACGCGCCGCTCGAGCCCGACCTGCAGCGCTGGCAGGAAGCCATCACCTGGTGTGACCACATGCTGTGGGTCCATCCCTACTGGTGGGGTGCCATGCCGGCCCAGGCCAAGGCTGTGCTGGACCGGGCGCTCGTGCCCGGCTTCGGTTTCAAGTACCGCGCCCAAGGGCTGATGTGGGACAAGCTGCTGAGCGGCCGCACGGCCGACGTCATCATCACGTCCGACACGCCACCGCTGTGGGACAGGCTGGTGTTCGGCCTGCCGGGGCGCCGCGTGTTGAAGAATCAGGTGCTGGGCTTTTGCGGCATCCGCTGCCGCAGCGTGGTGCAGTGGGGGCCGGTCAAGACGGCTTCGCCGCAGAAGGTGGCCGGCTGGCTGGACAAGGCGCGCGCCATGGGGGCTGCCGCCGCCAGGCGCTCGGCGTGACGGGGGTCAGGTCGGGTCGGGCCAGCGCAGGCGGCCGTGCCCTGCTTCATTCAGGCGGGCCTGCAGGGCGGGCGCGGTTTCTTCGATGACGCTGAACTGGAAGACGACCGCCTCGCCATGGGCCACGTCGTGCAGCCGCGCGCCGGCCGCGTCGAGCTCGCGGCGCACCAGGCCTTCCAGCGCATACGGCGCTTCACAACACAGCGCGGTGAGCCGGCGGATCGGCACCTTCTCGGCCTGCAGCAGCGCCTGGGCCACGCTGTCGGTGTAGGCGCGCACCAGGCCGCCCGCGCCCAGCTGGATGCCGCCGTAGTAACGCACCACCGTGGCGAGCACGCCTTCGAGGTCCTGGCGGCGCAGCACCTCCAGCATGGGGCGGCCCGCCGTGCCGCTCGGTTCGCCATCGTCCACCGCGGCCGACTGGCCACCGGCCAGCAGCGCCCAGCACACATGGGTGGCGGTGGGGTGCTCGGCCCACAGTGCGGCCACGATGGCCTGCGCCGCGGCGCGGTCGGGCACCGCCTGCACGCAGCCGATGAAGCGGCTCTTCTTGATCAGCAGTTCGCTGTGGACGGGGGCGGCAAGGGTCAGGGGCATGGCAACGGGGCGGGCTGGGCCGCAAGCATAGCCGCCCCCGCCGCGCCGTGGCCCTTACTGGTTGCTCGGGAAGGTGAAGACGGCCTTCTCGCGCACGCCCGACGAGGGCCAGCGCTGGGTGATGGTCTTGCGGCGGGTGTAGAAGCGCACGCCATCGGGGCCGTAGGCGCTGAGGTCGCCGAAGAGCGAGCGCTTCCAGCCGCCGAAGCTGTGGAAGGACACGGGCACCGGCAGCGGCACGTTCACGCCCACCATGCCGACCTTGATGCGGTCGGTGAAGTAGCGCGCGGCCTCGCCGTCGCGGGTGAACAGGCAGGTGCCGTTGCCGTACTCGTGGGCGTCGATCAGGGCCATGGCCTCGTCCAGCGAGCCCACGCGCACGATGCTCAGCACCGGGCCGAAGATCTCGTCGCGGTAGATCGTCATGCCGGGCTTGACGTGGTCGAACAGGCAGCCGCCCAGGAAGAAGCCTTCCGGTGCGCTGGCGATGCGGGTCTGGCGGCCGTCGACCACCAGCGTGGCGCCTTCGGCCACGCCCGCGTCGACGTAGCCCTTGACCTTCTCGAAGTGCGCCTGCGTGACCAGCGGGCCCATGTCGTTGCCCGGCTCGGTGCCGGGGCCGACCTTCATCTGCTTCAGGGCCGCGGCCAGGCGCTCGGCCAGGGCGTCGCCCACGGCATCGCCCACGGCCACCACCACCGGGATGGCCATGCATCGCTCACCACATGAGCCATAGGCCGCACCCATCAGCGCCGACACGGCGTTGTCCAGGTCGGCATCGGGCATGACCACGGCGTGGTTCTTGGCGCCGCCCAGCGCCTGCACGCGCTTGCCGGTGGCGCAGCCGCGGGTGTAGATGGATTCGGCAATCGGCGTGGAGCCCACGAAGCTGATGGCCTGCACCACGGGGCTGTCGATCAGGGCATCGACCGCTTCCTTGTCGCCGTTGACAATGTTCAGCACGCCGTCCGGCAGGCCGGCCTCCTTGGCCAGCTCCGCCAGGAACAGCGTGGACGAGGGTGTCTTCTCGGACGGCTTCAGCACGAAGGTGTTGCCGCACACGACGGCCAGCGGCCACATCCACAGCGGCACCATGGCGGGGAAGTTGAACGGCGTGATGCCGGCCACCACGCCCAGCGGCTGGAACTCGCTCCACGAGTCGATGGCCGGGCCCACGTTCTTGCTGTGCTCGCCCTTGAGCAGCTCGGGCGCATAACAGGCGAACTCGACGTTCTCGATGCCGCGCTGCAGCTCGCCCAGCGCATCGCTCAGCACCTTGCCATGCTCGGCAGTGATCAGCGCGCACAGCTGCTCGGCGCGCTCTTCCAGCAACTGCTTGAAGCGGAACATGATGCGCGCGCGCTTGGACGGCGGCGTTTCGCGCCAGGCCGGGAAGGCGGCTTCGGCGGCAGCGATGGCCGATTGCACGGTGGCCGTGGAGGCGAGCGCCACCTGCCGCGTCGCCACGCCCAGGGCCGGGTCGAAGACCGGCTGGGTGCGGGCGCTGGGGTCGTTGACGTGCTGGCCGTTGATGAAGTGTCCGACGGTGTGCATGGTGGGGTTCGGTCTTGAGGGCAAGGTGGAAGGCAGTCGGAATCAGGCGGTGGCAGCCAGGGCGTCGCCCAGGGCGTTCACCAGGTCGTCGATCTGGGCCGGCGTGCTCACGAACGGCGGGGCCAGCTGGATTGTGTCGCCACCGAAGCGCACATAGAAGCCCTGGCGCCAGCAGTGCATGGCGATCTCGTACGGGCGGCGCGTCGGGTCGCCGTCGCGCGGGGCGATCGTGAAGCCGGCAGCCAGGCCGATGTTGCGGATGTCGGTCACGTGCGGGCTGCCCTTCAGGCCGTGCACGGCCTGCTCGAAATGCGGGGCCAGTGCGCGCACGCGGCCGGGGCCGTCTTCCTGCTCGAGCAGGTCAAGCGTGGCCAGGGCGGCCGCGCAGGCCACCGGGTGCGCCGAGTAGGTGTACCCGTGTGGGAACTCGATGGCGTGCGCCGCGCCGCCGGCCGCCATGAAGGTGTCGTGCACCTCGCTGCGCACGGCCACGCCGCCCATCGGCACCACGCCGTTGGTGATCTGCTTGGCAAAGTTCAGGATGTCGGGCGTGACGCCGAAGGCCTCGGCCCCCGTCCAGGCACCCGTGCGCCCGAAGCCCGTGATGACCTCGTCGAAGATCAGCAGGATGTTGTGCTGCGTGCAGAGTTCGCGCAGGCGCTGCAGGTAGCCCTTGGGCGGCACGATGACGCCGGCCGAACCCGAGAACGGCTCGACGATGACGGCCGCGATGTTGGACGCATCATGCAGGGCGATCAGGTTCAGCAGTTCGTCGGCCAGGTGGGCACCGTCGTCCGGCATGCCGGGGGTGAAGGCGTTGCCGGGCAGCTGCGTGTGGGGCAGGTGGTCGCAGTGCAGGGCCTCGCCATACAGCTTGCGGTTGCCGCCGATGCCGCCCACGCTGATGCCGCCGAAGTTGACGCCGTGGTAGCCCTTGAGCCGCCCGATGAAGCGCGTCTTGCCGGGCTGGCCCTTGAGGCGCCAGTAGGCCCGTGCCATCTTCAGCGAGGTGTCGGCGGCCTCCGAGCCCGAGCCGACGAAGAAGACGTGGTTCAGGCCTTCGGGCATCCGGCCCACGATGCGCTCGGCCAGCTGGAAGGACAGCGGGTGGCCGAACTGGAAGGCCGGCGCGTAGTCGAGCGTGGCCAGCTGGCGGCTCACCGCGTCGGCGATCTCGCGGCGGCCGTGGCCGAGGCCGCAGGTCCACAGGCCCGACAGGCCGTCGAACACCGCGCGGCCGGTGGCGTCGGTGTAGTGGCAGCCCTGGGCGGCGACGAGCAGCCGCGGGTCTTCGCGGAACTGGCGGTTCGCGGTGTAGGGCATCCAGTGCGCCCGAAGCTGGGCCTCGGTGGGCAGCGCGGTGGCGGAGGAGGGCAGGTCGCTGAGGTCCATGGCGGCAGGTCCGGAAGGGTGTGGTCTGCCGCCGATTCTGAAGAGATCGCCAGTTCCAATAAACTGCCACGTGTCGATGTTCGCGTGCAGAGGATTGAAACTTTCATGGTGAAGAAGGCCTTGCTGGGTCAGGTGGGGGACACCGAACTGCGTCTGCTGCGCATCTTCCGATCGGTGGTCGAATGCGGCGGGCTGGCTGCAGCCGAGCTGGAGCTCAACATCGGGCGCTCGACGATCAGCCGGCACCTGAAAGACCTGGAGGCGCGGCTCGACCTGGTGCTGTGCCGCCGGGGGCGGGCCGGCTTTGCGCTCACGGCCGATGGCCAGCGCGTCTACGACGGGGCGCTGCGCCTGCTGGGCGCGATGGACGCTTTTCGCGAAGACGTGCGCGACATGCACGCCGAGCTGGTCGGCGAGCTGCACGTGGGTCTGTTCGACAAGACCGTGACCAACCCGCAGGCGCGCATCGGCCAGGCGATCCGGGCCTTCCGGCGGCAGGCACCCGGGGTGTCGCTGGCGCTGACGGTGTCGACGCTCAGCGAGATCGAGGCCGCCGTGATGGACGGACGGCTGCAGGTGGGGGTGGTGCCCGACCACCGGCGATCGGACAGCCTGCGCTACGAGCGCCTGTTCGGCGAGCACATGTACCTGTACTGCGGCCGGCAGCACCCGCTGTTCGGTGTTGACCACGCGCGGCTGGACTGGCAGGAGCTGCAGGACTACGACTACGCGGGCCTGACCTTCCATTCGCCCAACATGGACGCGACCCACCGCTTTCAGCTGCGGCGGCGTGCGGTGGCCAGCGACCAGGAGGCGATTGCCACGCTGATCCTGTCAGGCTGCTACCTGGGCTTTCTGCCCGACCACTACGCGGCCACGTTCGAGCAGCACGGCCTGATCCAGCGCATCGACCACCCGGAATGCAGGTACGAGGTCAGCTTTGTGGCGATCCGGCGGCGGGCGGCTCAGCCCTCGCGGGTGGCCGAGGCGTTCATGGCTGCGCTGTGTGCGGCCCACGACCCGGCCGGATGAGCGCCTGCGCTGCGGCGCCGCTCAGCGCCACCAAGCCGCGTAGGCGTTGCCCCAGCTGGGGTGCGGGCCGAAGCGCTGTGCGTCGAGCTGGTGTTCGAAGGTCTCCTTCAGCTCGGCCACCAGGGCGGCGTGCGCGGCTTCGTCCACCGGACGGCCCAGCGGGGCACCCAGGGGTTGCTCTTCCACCTGGTGGCTCCAGTCAGGCAGCGTGACCACCAGAATGGGCACGGACGCGTCGCGCCCGAACTTCCAGCCCCGGATGCGCCCCCGGAAACGCTCGGTGCCCCCGGCTACCGCCACCCCGACAAACGCATTGAAGCGGGGCACGATGGACAGGACGGCCTGAACTTCGGTGGTCGTCAGTTCCTGGGTGAGGAAATCGTTGGCATAGAAGGGCGCGTTCTCGTCGACGTGTTCGCCAAATCCGAAGCGGACGAACTGCTGTGCGACCTGAATGCGCCGTGCGGCGGTGACCGGCATGGCTCAAAAAAGTGCTGCGATGCAGCATTGATAGCACAGGTCGACGCCGTCTGCGCACACGCAGGGCCGATGAGCGGGGAATCTGTACGGATTCGTACCGTTGTTCAACCGTCCTGCTGCGTGCCGGCCATCCCGCCAGTCAGATGGTCCTTGATGCGGTCGACGCGCGGGCCCACGGCCTTGACGGCGCTTTCCAGGGCTTCCGTGGTGAGGCCGAGCGCCTCGGCCCAGTGCGCGATCGAGGCGGCGTCGCGTGTGTCAACGATGGCGCGCGAATTCGGATCGTCCGCGGCTTGTTCTGCAGGATCGGGCATGGCGGCTCCTAGTAGAGGTGGCGACGCCCCATGGGCGGCAAGCGCAATGCCTGGAAGGCGGGCGGCCTGCCCCACGCCATGTGAAGCTGTGTGAAAGATTGGGCGCGTCGGCAACAGGGTGTGGCGCTCGGCGCTATGCTGTTTTTCTGACCACCTGCGCTGTCTGTCCACCCGCCGCCATGTCATTGCTGACTCGCTACCTGCCTTCTCCCGAGGCCCTGCAAGGCCACCGCTGGCTGCGCTGGCTCGGGCCCACGCTGCAGCATCCGCGGCTGTGGCACATGAGCCGGCGTGGGCTGGCCATGGGGATGGCGGTCGGCATGTTCTTCGGCCTGCTCATTCCGGTGGCCCAGATTCCGGCCAGTGCGGCGGCGGCCGTGGTGCTGCGCGCGAACCTGCCTGCGGCCGTTGGCAGCACGCTCGTCTCGAACCCGGTGACGTTCGGGCCGCTGTATTACGGGGCCTGGCACTTGGGCAAGACGATGTTGGGTGAAGAGGTCGCCTCTGGCGATGCGCCGCCCGCCGTGGCCCGGGATGGCGAATCCGCCGCCGAGCCATCCGCCAGCTGGTGGGAACGCACACGGGTGCAGCTGGCCGGGGTCGGCAAGCCCCTGCTGCTGGGGCTGCTCGTCATGGCGTGCGGTCTGGGGTTGCTGACCTACTTCCTGGTGTCGTGGGGGTGGTGGCTGCGCACGCGCCTGCGTCGCCACCGGCGTGTGAAGGCCAGCCTGCGCGGGGCGCGCACGCGCTGATCGTCAGAACAGATTGAGCGTGGCCCAGGCCGACACCGCACCGATGAGCGCGCCGATCAGCACATCGCTGGGGTAGTGCAGGCCCAGCACCACGCGCGACAGGGCCACCAGGGCCGCAAAGACACCCAGTGGCCACGCGAGCACCGGGTAGTAGGTGGACAGGATCACACCGAAGGCCACGGCATGCAGGGTGTGCCCACTGGGAAAGCTGTATTCGTCGAGCGGCCGGGCGCACACGCGGATGCCCGGGCAGGTCTTGAACGGGCGAGGGCGGCCTGTGCCCTGTTTCAGAGCCTTGTAGATCAGCAGGTTCACGCCGCTCATGCCAGCGAGCCGCAGGGCGCAGTGCAGGCCGGACGGCCCGCCCCACAGCAGCAGCGCAGGGAAGGCCAGGTACCACACCAGCCCGTCCGACAGGCCGCTCACGAAGCGCATCCCGATCAACATCGACGGCCAGACCGTGGCCCGATGCAGCCAGCGTGCGCAGGCCCGCTCCCATTCCAGGCAGGTGAGGCTGCCACGGCACAGCCAGGGCCACACCGTGCGGGCGGTGGCCCAGAGGGTCAGTTCAGGCGGCGCGGGCTTGTCGTGTTCCGGGGGCGTGGCTGCCATGGGCGACCTCCATGAGGCTGTGTTCGAACTGGCTCAGCACGTGATCCCAGCGGGCCTTCAAGGCCACAGCCCGTGCCCGCTGGCGCTGGGCGGCGGCATGACGGTGCTGCCACGCCAGCGCACACGCCGCCGTGATGAACTGTTCGGGGTGCCCCACCGGAATGACCCGCCCCGCCCCGCTGCCCTGAACGAGTTCGGCTGCCGCACCGAGGTCGAAGGCGATCACGGGCAGGCTGCTGGCCAGGGCCTCGAGCACCACGTTGCCGAAGGTGTCGCTCAGTGATGGGAAGAGGAAGAGGTCGGCCGTGGCATAGAAGCGCGACAGCGCCATCCCCGACTGCATGCCGACGAAATGCGCTGCGGGGTAGCGCGCCTGCAGCGTGCGCCGCGCGGGGCCGTCCCCCACGACCACCATGCTGGCGCGCGGCATGCCGGCGCGCACCACCTCGAAGGCGCGCAACGCGAGGTCGACGTTCTTCTCGGCGGCCAGCCGCCCCACATACAGCAGCAGCGGCGCATCGGGCGGGGCAAACTGGGCACGCAGGGCGTCGCATTGGTGGCGCGGATGAAACCGCTCGGTGTCGACGCCCCGTCCGATGACCTCGAGTTGACCGAAGCCGGCGCGCGCGAGTTCACGTCGGGCCAGCTCGGTGGGCACGTGGTTGCGCTGCGCCCCATCGTGGAAGGCACGCAGCCCGCGCAGCACCACCGGCGAAAGCCACGACAGACCGTAGTGCGCGCTGTAGAGGTGGAAGTTGGTGCGGAAGTCCGTGGTGACAGGGATGTCGAGCTGCCGCGCGGCGCGCATCGCGGCCCACGCGAGCGGGCCGGGCGTGGCCAGGTGCACCACGGCCGGCCGCAGCTGCTGCAGACGCGCGCGCACGGCTGCGGGCCAGGCCAGGCCAAAGCGCAGGTCGGGGTACATCGGAATGGGCAGGCCGGCGGTGCGCCACTCGTCGCGGGTGTCCAGCGGGCCTTCGTCCCGCTGGCGAGGACGGAACAGGCTCACCTGATGACCCTGTCGCCGCAGGAAGGCGACGGTGCGCTCCACGGTGAGCGACACGCCATTGATCTCGGGCGGGTAGGTTTCGGTGAGGTAGACGAGGCGCACGGTCGGTCCTTGGGGTCTCCGGCGAGGGGCCCGTCACGGGCAAGCGCTGTTCCCGACCTCGCGGCGCGACGCGCGCTCGTCCCGGGCATGCCGCTTGCCGAAGCGCAGCCACCCCGAAGCCACCTTCTGCCCGAGTTCGCCATGTCCGCTTCCGCTGCCCGCAAGATGCCCGCCCGGCGCGTGGCGATGATCGACATCCCCGACCCGTTGCCGGACGGTGGGCTGCCCCCTGAGCCGGGTGGACACGAGGCGGTGCTGCCTCTGGCCATCGCGATGGCGCGACAAGGCCATGCCGTCGACATCTATCGCTGCCGTCACCATGCCGCCGAACCGGCTTGCGAAGACGTGCAGACGGGCGTGCGGATCTACCGCGTGGGCCTGGGCACCGCCTGGCCGCTGGACGACCAGGGCAGCCTGAGCCGCACGGTCATGGCTTTCGCCGATGCGGTGAAACGCACGGCCCTCGGGGTGTGGCCTTGTGATGTGGTGCACGCCTGGGGGGCACTGGCCGGCCTGGCTGGCTTGCGCCTGACCGCCGGCCGCGTGCTGCCGCTGGTGTGGTCGCCGGATTCGATCGGCCTGCGGGGCGAGCTCACCCAGTGCAGCGACGCAGTCCTGGCCATCGAGCGCCTGCTGGCCCGCCGTGCGGACGCGGTGCTGTGCCGCAGCGAGCACCATCGGGAGACTGTGATCGAGCGTTTCAGCGCGCTGCGCGGTCGCGTGCGCGCCGTGCCGCACGGCGTGGACACGAGTTTGTTTCGGCCTCGGGCGCGCGGGCCGCTGCGGCGCGCGCTGGGCTTGCCGGAAGACGGCCTGCTGGTGTTGTGGGGCCAGCCGGGGGGAGCAGGAAGCGCCAGCCGGCGCGCTTACGCGCCCTTTTTGCGGGCCCTGCAGAAATTGCCGGCGCACGCGTTGAGCCTGTTGCCGTCAGGCATGGCACCCTCCAGGGTGCCGGACGAGCCCTTGCACTGGCTGGGCGCGCAGCACGCGGGCCTGCAGGGTGCAGCCTTGCGCAGTGCGGCCTGTGCGGCAGCCGATGTGACGGTGCTGCCTGCGGCCGATTGGGATCCGGCCCATGTGTGCCCTCGCGAGTCGATGGCCTGCGGCACCCCGGTGCTGGTGCTGCCCTCGCGCGAGGACGAGGAGTTGCGCACGCTGGTGGCCGACGGCGCAGCCGGCCGCGTGCTGCACCGCGCTCATCCTGATGCCTTGCGGGACGAGCTCGCCGATTGGCCAGAGCACCCGCGTGCGGCCGCCACCATGGACATGGGCTGCCTGCTGCGCGCCCGCACGTTCTTCACGTGGGCGCGGGCCGCCGAGCAGACGCTGGCCGCGTATGAGGCGGCGCGTCGTCCGGCGGCCACCCGCGATGAATGCCGGCCGCTGACCTTGGTCCGCTGTCTGCCCCGTCTGGCCGTGCCCGTGGGAGCCGACGCATGACCCCCATGCCGGTGCCCTCGGCGTGGCGGCACGTGCTGGTCGTGCGGCTGGACAACATGGGCGATGTGCTGATGTGCACGCCGGCCATGCGCGCATTGAAGCAGGCAGCGCCCCAGGCGAGGCTGACCTTGCTGACTTCCCCCTCCGGGGCCCGTCTCGCGCCCCATCTCGACATGGTCGATGGCGTGACGGTGTTCCGGGCATCGTGGGTCAAGCCCGGGCACACCGGGGTGGTCGACGACGAGGCGGACCTCGTGAACTGGCTGCGCAGCGAGCGTGTGGATGTGGCCGTGATCATGACCTCGGCCACGCAAAGCCCCTTGCCCATGGCCATGCTGTGTCGCATGGCCGGCATCCCGGTGCGCACCGCGCAGGCACGCGAGAACCCGTACGCGCTGCTGTCGCACTGGCGACGGGACGTCGACCGGCTGGGCCCCGGCATGCGGCATGAAGTGGAGCGACAGCTGGACCTGGTCGGCGCGCTGGGCGTGCCGCGGCCCGACTCGCTGCGGCTCGGCCTGACCGTCCGGGATGCGGACCGGCTGGCCGCGCGCAATGCGCTGCTGGCGGCCGGTGTGCTGCCCGGCGGGCCTTACATCGTGGTCCACCCGGGCGCCACAGCGCCCTCGCGCCGCTACCCCGCTGCCATGATGGGGGAGGCCGTGCGCGGCCTGGTGGCCGAAGGCTGGACCTGTGTCTTCTGCGGCAGCGAGGACGAGCGGGAAGCGGTTCGCACCGCGCGCGAGGCGATCGCCGGCCACACTGCCGACCTGTGCGGGCAGCTGTCCCTGGGTGAACTCGCTGCGCTGATCGAAGGTGCCTCGCTGCTGATCGGCAACAACAGCGGGCCGGCCCACATGGCGGCTGCGCTGGGCACGCCCGTGGTGTGCCTGTATGCGCTGACCAACCCGCAGCACACCCCCTGGCAGGTACCGGCTCGTGTGATGAGCCACGAGGTGCCCTGCCGGGATTGCCTGCAGAGCGTGTGCCCGCAGCCTGGACACCCCTGCCTGCGCAACGTGTCGCCACACGATGTGGCCATCGCAGCCAGGACCTTGCTGGCGCAGCCGCTGGCCCCCACGGAGCCCGTGCATGCACGCGCCACCTGCTGAACCCGACTCCGACCCTGGCCTCGGCGAGGTGCGCCGCATTGCGGTGCTGCGCGCCCTGGTGCTGGGGGACATGCTGTGCGCCGTCCCGGCGCTGCAGGCCTTGCGGGGGCGCTTCCCTGACGCTCACATTGCGCTGGTGGGGCTGCCCTGGGCGCGCGAGTGGGTCAGCCGCCTGCCCTGTATCGACGAGTTCATCGAATTTCCGGGCCACCCGGGGCTGCCCGAGCGCGTGCCCGACGAGGCGGCCTGGCCGGCCTTTGTGGCCGACATGCAGGCACGCCGTCTGGATCTGGTGGTGCAACTGCATGGCAGCGGGCGGCTCACCAACGGCCTTGTGGCAACGTGGGGCGCGCGCCATGTGGCGGCTTTCCATGAGCCCGGTCGCGCGGCGCCCGAACCACGGCTCTCGGTGTTGTGGCCGGAGGAGGGCAGCGAGGCCCAGCGGCTCATGCGCCTGATCGCCGTGCTGGGCAAACCTGACTCGCTGAGGGGACCGCTTCGCTCGGCTGAGGCGTTTCCCGTGCGGGATGCAGACCGTGAAGCGGCACGCAGCCTGTTGCTGGCCCATGGCGCCCCCCCGGGGCGACCGTGGGTGTGCCTGCATGCCGGCGCACAGTGGCCCTCGCGTCGCTGGCCACCCGCCCGCTTTGCGCAGGTAGGACGGGCCCTGGCCACCGCGCACGACCTGACGCTGGTGCTGACCGGCGTGGCCTCCGAAGGCCCGGTGGTGGCGGCGCTGGAGGCGGCCCTGCAAGGTCTGGCGCCGGGGCGGTGCGTCAACCTGGTCGGCCTCACCCCTCTGTGGACGGTAGGGGCCCTCATCGAGGGTGCACGCCTGCTGGTGAGCAACGACACGGGGGTGTCGCACATTGCCGCGGCCGTGGGCACGCCGAGCGTGGTGATCAGCTGTGGCGCCGAAGTGGCGCGATGGGCACCCGGCCGGCCGGAGCTGCACCGTGTCTTGTGGGCCGAAGTGCCCTGTCGGCCGTGTACCCACGCGCGCTGCCCCACGGGCCACGAGTGCGCCATGGCGGTCGGACCGTGTGATGTGGTGGATCACGCACTGAGCCTGTTGCGTCGAACGGAAGCGGACGACGCAAGCCCCAGCCTTGAACGAAGTCTGAACCACGCGACCGTCGATTCGGAGACACCATGGACACTGCTGTGACCCGATCCATCCTCGTGACCGGCGGTGCCGGCTTCCTGGGGGCTGCGCTGTGCGAGCGCCTGCTCGATCAGGGCCACGATGTGCTGTGCGTGGACAACTTCTTCACCGGACGACGCGGTCAGGTGGCGCACCTGCTGGACCACCCGCGCTTCGAACTGATGCGCCACGACGTGACCTTTCCGTTGTACGTCGAGGTCGACGAAATCTACAACCTCGCCTGCCCTGCTTCACCGGTGCATTACCAGCACGACCCGGTGAGCACCACCAAAACCAGCGTGCACGGCGCCATCAACATGCTGGGCCTGGCCAAGCGGGTGCGGGCGCGCATTTTCCAGGCGTCGACCAGTGAGGTGTATGGCGATCCGACGGTGCACCCGCAGCCGGAGGACTACCGTGGCCATGTCAACACCACGGGCCCACGGGCCTGCTACGACGAAGGCAAGCGCTGCGCGGAAACGCTGTTCTTTGATTACCACCGTCAGCATGGCGTGAAGATCAAGGTGGCCCGCATCTTCAACACCTATGGGCCAGGCATGCATCCCAACGATGGACGAGTCGTGTCCAACTTCATCGTTCAGGCGCTGCAGGGACGGCCCATCACCGTGCATGGCGATGGCAACCAGACGCGCTCCTTCTGCTACCGCGACGACCTGATCGAGGCGTGCATCCGCCTGATGGCCACACCGGATGACGTGACAGGACCGATGAACCTGGGCAACCCGCGGGAGTCGACCATCGGTGAACTGGCCGAGCTGGTGGTGCGCCTGACCGGCTCGTCGTCGCCCATCGTGGTGCGACCGCTGCCGGTGGACGACCCCATGCAGCGCTGCCCCGATATCACGCTGGCGCGCGAGACCCTGGGCTGGGCGCCGCGTGTGGGCCTGGAGGAAGGGCTGCGCCGGACGATTGCCTACTTCGATGCGCTGCTGTCGGCCGGCCCCGACACCCGCACGGGTGCGGGCTCGGGTGCGGCTGCAAAGGGGCTCACGCCCGTGGACGCTCGAAGTGCGCCGGGCAATCAAGCCATTGCAGCGCAAACCAGCGTTGCGGGTCCAGCCACACCGGGCCCGGCTGCAGGCCGACCGATTCAGCCAGCGCGCGAAAGCCGGTCAGCGTGAACTTGTGGGCGCACTCGGTGTGCAGGGATTCCCCCTCAAGGAAGTCGTAGGTCTCGCCGTCGAAGTGCACCGTCTGCCGTGTCTTGCTCACCAGGTGCATCTCGATGCGTTGGTGAGCCGGGTGGTAGCAGGCGTGGTGGTGGAACTGGTCCGGCAGGAAGTCCGTCTGTAGTTCGCGGTTGGCCCGTGCCAGCAGGTTGCGGTTAAAGGCCGCGGTGATGCCGGCCGCGTCGTTGTAGGCGGCGTGCAGCACCGCCGGGTCCTTCACGAGGTCGATCCCGATCAGGAGACCCCCTCCGGCCAGTGCGTGGCCTGCCATCGTGAGGAAAGCCTGCGCCTGGTCCATGTCGAAGTTGCCGAACGACGAGCCGAGGTACAGGCCCACGCGGCGCGCCGCAGGCGGGGCCAGCGGCGGCAGGCGGAACGGGTGCATGAAGTCGGCCACCACCGGGCAGACCTCGAGCAGCGGGTGGTCCAGCCGCAGGGCGAGCGCCTCGCGCTGCAGGTGCGCGCCGGACACGTCGATGGGCACGTAGCGCCTCGGCGCCTGCAGGGCTTCGAGCAGCAGGCGGAACTTGCGGCTGGAGCCCGCCCCGAACTCCACGATGTCCGCATTCGGTCCGATGCGGGCGGCGATCGCCTCGGCGTGCGTCATCAGGATGCCCATCTCGACGCGTGTCACGTAGTACTCGGGCTGGCGACAGATCGCCTCGAACAGGGCCGAGCCGGCCTCGTCGTAGAAGTGCACCGGCGCGATGCGGCGTGGGCGATGCATGAGCGCATGGCGCAGCGCGGAGCCGAATTCGTCCTCTCCTGCGGGAGACGGGTTGTACAGGGCGGCGGGCGGCGTGCGAGCCGCCTGCCCGGAGGGCCAGGGAAAGGTCTGCATGAGAAGGCGGCCTTCGGGCCGGGTCAGAGGTCACGGGCCAGGCGCACGCCGGTGAACTGCCAGCGTGCGCCCGGGGGAAAGAAGTTGCGGTAGCTCGGGCGGGTCTCCCAGGCAGGCGTGGCCACGCTGGCGCCGCGCAGCACCTGCTGGCCCACCATGAACTTGCCGTTGTACTCAGCCAGGCTGCCCGGCCAGGGCCGATACCGGGGATAAGGCTCATACGATGAGCGAGTCCACTCCCACACCTGGCCGAGACCGTGGGGCAGCGGGCGGGCCGCCCAGTCGAGCGGGCCGAGATGGCGGGCCCAGGTCTCCCACTCGCCTTCGGTGGGCAGCCGCGCGCCGGCCCACGCCGCCACAGCCAGCGCCTCGTGGTAACTCAGATGGCACACCGGGGCGTCGGGGTCGAGCGGCACGCGGCCGTGCAGACCGAACACGGTCCATTGCCCCGCATGCTCGGCCCATGACAGTGGCGCCTGCCAGCCTTCAGCCTGCAG
>NZ_CANBCC010000053.1 GCF_947366995.1 uncultured Aquabacterium sp.
ACAGCTTCTCGGGCGGCCTGCACGGCGTGGGCGTGAGCGTGACCAACGCGCTGGCCACGCGCCTGCAGGTGACCGTGTGCCGCGACAAGCAGGTGGCCACGCTGGCGTTCAGCGGCGGCGACGTGATCGAGCCCGTGGCCGTGCGCCCGGCGGGCAGCGGCGATCGCAAGAACGGCACCACCGTGCGCGTGTGGCCGGATGCCAAGTACTTCGAGAGCGCCGAGCTGCCGCGCGGCGAGCTGGTGCACATGCTGCGTAGCAAGGCCGTGCTGATGCCGGGCGTGACCATCACGCTCACCATCGAGAAGGCTGGCAAGGACGCCGAGGTGCAGACCTGGCTCTACAAGGGCGGCCTGCGCGATTACCTGACCCAGACGCTCACGGCCGACCCGGTGATCCCGCTGTTCGAAGGCGAGCAGTACGCCAGTGGCAGCGAGACCGAGAACTTCGCCGAAGGCGAGGGCGCGGCCTGGTGCGTGGCCTTCACCGAGGAAGGCGCGCCCATGCGCGAGAGCTACGTCAACCTGATCCCCACAGTGGCGGGTGGCACGCACGAGGCGGGCTTGAAGGACGGCCTGTTCAACGCGGTGAAGGGCTTCATCGAGATGCACTCGCTGATGCCCAAGGGCGTGAAGCTGATGCCCGACGACGTGTTCAGCCGCGCCAGCTTCGTGCTGAGCGCCAAGGTGCTGGACCCGCAGTTCCAAGGACAGACGAAAGAGCGCCTGAACAGCCGCGATGCGCTGCGCCTGGTGACCACCTACGTGAAGCCGGCCATGGAGCTGTGGCTCAACCAGCACGTGGAATACGGCCGCAAGCTGGCCGAACTGGTGATCAAGCAGGCGCAGGCTCGCCAGCGGGCCGGCCAGAAGGTCGAGAAGAAGAAGAGCTCGGGCGTGGCCGTGCTGCCGGGCAAGCTGACCGACTGCGAAAGCCGCGACATCGCGTTCAACGAGGTGTTTCTGGTCGAGGGCGACTCGGCCGGTGGCAGCGCCAAGATGGGCCGCGACAAGGAGACGCAGGCCATCCTGCCGCTGCGCGGCAAGGTGCTCAACGCGTGGGAAGTGGAGCGCGACCGCCTGTTTGCCAACAACGAGATCCACGACATCTCGGTGGCCATCGGGGTCGACCCGCACGGGCCGAACGACGAGGTCGACCTCTCGGGGTTGCGCTACGGCAAGATCTGCATCCTGTCGGACGCAGACGTGGACGGCTCACACATTCAGGTGCTGCTGCTCACGCTTTTCTTCCGCCACTTCCCGCGGCTGATCGAGACCGGGCACATCTACATTGCGCGTCCGCCGCTGTTCCGGGTGGATGCGCCGGCGCGCGGCAAGAAGCCGGCGGCCAAGCTGTATGCGCTGGACGAGGGCGAGCTCACCGCCATCCTCGACAAGCTGCGCAAGGAAGGCTGCCGCGAAGGCGCCTGGAGCATCAGCCGCTTCAAGGGCCTGGGCGAGATGAACGCCGAACAGCTGTGGGACACCACGCTGAACCCGGACACCCGCCGCCTGCTGCCCGTGACCTATGGCGAGCCGGGCTTCGGCGACACCGAAGGGGCGTTCAACCGGCTGATGGGCAAGGGCGAGGCCGCGTCGCGCCGTGAGCTGATGGAGCTGCACGGCGACGCGGTCGAGATCGACATCTGAACGGGGTCGCCCTTCAGGCGTTGCGCAGTCGGAAGGCCGCCACCGCCTGCACCAGTTCATCGGCGCGGTGGTTCATGCTCTGCGTGGCCGCGGCCGATTCTTCCACCAGTGCAGCGTTCTGCTGGGTGGACTGGTCCATCTGATCGATGGCCTGCCCGATCTGGCCGATGCCGGCACTTTGCTCGCGGCTGGCGGTGCTGATCTCGCGGACGATCTCGTTGACCCGCGTGATGGCGCGCACGATGCCGTCCATGGTTTCGCCGGCTTCCTGGACCAGCGTCGCGCCTTGCTCGACCTGTTCCACGCTGCCCTGAATCAGCGACTTGATCTCGCGGGCCGCTTCGGCGCTGCGCTGTGCCAGGTTGCGCACCTCGCTGGCCACCACGGCAAAGCCGCGGCCCTGCTCACCCGCACGGGCGGCTTCCACGGCGGCATTGAGCGCCAGGATGTTGGTCTGGAACGCGATGCCGTCAATGACGCTGATGATGTCGGCGATCTGGCGCGAAGAAGACGAGATGCCCTGCATCGTCTGCACCACGTTGCCCACCACCGTGCCGCCTTGCACCGCGACGGAGGCGGCCTCCTCGGCCAGTTGCGTCGCCTGCTGTGCCTGCTGGGCGTTGTGGTGTACGGTCGCGCCGAGCTGGTCCATGGTGGCGGCCGTCTCCTCCAGCGCCGACGCCTGGCTTTCGGTGCGCACCGACAGGTTCTGGTTGCCCAGTGCGATCTCTCGGCTGGCGGTGGCCACGCTTTCCGCGCTGCTGCGCACGCCCGACACGACCCGCGCCAGGGCAGCCTGCATCTCGGCCAGCGCGTTCACCAGCGGCGAAAGCTCGTCTCGTGCCTCATCCCGGATCTCGCTGGCCAGGTCGCCGTCACGCACGCGTTCGGCCACGGCCTGTGCGGCGCGCACGCGCTGACGGAGCGTGCGGCCGGTCCACAGGGCAAAGCCGATGAGCCCGGCGATCAGGAGGGCGAAGGCGGCCAGCAGGGTGCGCCGGATCCCGTCTGCGGCGTTCTGGATGTCGGTGACTTCTTCCGCAAGGCTGTGGCTCTGGTACTCCACCGTGTCGGCCAGCACCTTGAGCAGCGCGTTGCGCGCCGGGATGGTGTGCTCCACCAGGAAGGCAAAGGCCTCGTCCTTGCGATCCTGCTGAATCAGGGCGATGTTGGCCTCGCCGGTCTTCCAGAAGGCTTTGACCAGGTCAGGCAGGGCAGCGTAGCGTTGCCGGCCGGTGTCGGTCAGCAGCATGCTGCGGTAGCGCTCCAGTTCCTCGTCGATGAGGCGGCGCTTGGCGCCAATGTCATCGAGCGCGGCCTGCCGCTCGGCGGGCGTGCGGGCCAGCATGGCGTGGCGCAGTTGAAGTGACACCCGCGTCACGTTCAACTCGATGTGCGCCATCCGCGTGAGCTGCGGGACGCGGTTCTTTTCGGCGCGCAGGGCGAGGTGTTCGACCTCACCGAGCTGGCGGGTGGCATAGACCGCAGTGCCCACCAGCACCAGGGTCAGGAGTACCACCACGGCCATCAGACGTCCGGCGATGCCGAACGGGGTGGAAGATGAGCGTGTCATAAGTCCGGATACCTTTATTGGATTTTTCGGTTCTTGCACTTTCGGCCGATTTGCGAGGACCTGAAGTGGGGAGAACCCTTTTTTCCGGACATCTGCCTGAGACACGCGCTGCGCATGCAGAGCGTTTGACGAGGATCAAATGCGGTTCAACGTGAGACCGAGCTCGTGCGAGAGGCTGGGATGGGGCACCCTCGTGTACGGCGGCTTGGGCCAGTGCCACCTTGTCGCGGGAAACAGCGCCCGCACGGCGTTGATGTCGCAGTGATAGGGCGGGCCTTCGATCAGCCCCTGTTCGCTCGCCTCGGGGCGCAACCGTTGCATCAGCAGCGCGTGGAGCCGGCCACCGGGCTTCAGCCACGCGTGCAGCTGCCCTGCGTACGTGACCCAGTGATCGGGGTGGAGCGCGCACAGGCAGGTCTGCTCGTACACGGCGTCATAGGCGGCATCGGGCTGGAAGGTCAGCACGTCGGCCTGGACAACCTCGGCCTGGACGCCGCGCTTGGCGCACAGTGCGCGGGTGCGAGCCACCGCCGCCTCGGTGTAGTCGATGCCGGTGACGTCAAAGCCGCGGGCCGCCAGTTCGGCCACCTCCCAGCCGTTGCCGCAGCCGGGCACGGCGATTCGGCAGGGTTGAAGGGTGCCGCTGCTGAGCCACGTGAGCAACTGGGGACTCGGACCACCGCGATCCCAGCCGGTCTGTTCGGTGTCGAAGCGTTCTTGCCAGAAGGCGCGGGTGGGGCCGTTCATTGCGCTTGCCTGCGGAAGTGGAAATACCCCGCATGGTAGCGGGCTGATCCGCTCGTGGCACGGTGGCGCGCCGGCTGCTGCCGCTCAGCCGAGCGGCGCTGGGAAGGTGGGGAGCGCGTCGACGGCGTCGGTCTCTTCGGCGTGCCGGACACCTCCTGCGCCCCAGCTCACATCACCGCACACCACGCGCCACCCGGGTTCTTCCTCACCGTGCGCGTGCGCCTGCTGAAAGGCGTAGGAGACGGTGACCGTCATGCCCTTGCCCCCCAGGGTGCGGTAGGGGCGCGTCACCTGCACACGACCCGGTGACTGGAGCGCACGCTTGAAGTACGGCCGGCGCGCCCAGCAGGCGCCGTCGGCCTGCGCCAGCGGGCTGAAGGCCGGCCCCCGCGCGGTACGCTGGTCTTCCACCCACAGGTTCGGCCCCACCTGAAAGCCGGATTCGTCCAGCACGAAGCAGACCAGTGCACCGGGCAGCGCCAGGAACGAGCGCGCGGCTTCATCGAGCGAGCGGCCCGCGCTCAGCAGCACGCCCGCATAGCCGATGGCATTCTGGAAGGGGGCGAGCAGGTTTTTCTGACGCTGCCGCTGGGCGGCGCGGAAGCGGGCCAGTTCGCCGTGCAGTGACACGATGGCGTCATGGCGCGGGCGGCGATCGAGTTCAGGATGCGGGCGCGCGAAGTAGAAGCCTTGCACCAGGTCGACATCGGAGTCCAGCGCGAGCAGGGCCTCGCGCGCCGTCTCGATGCCCTCCATCAGCACCAGTGCTTCGGCCTCGTGGAGCACCGACACCGTCTGGGCGATGACACGCAGGCGCGCCGGGTCTTCGGCCAGGGCGATGACCAGGCTGCGGTCGAGCTTGACGATGTCCGGCCGGATGCGCCAGACGCGGTCGAAGTTGGAGTGGCCCGCGCCGAAATCATCGAGTGCGATCAGCATGCCGCGGTTGCGCAGCACCTCAACGGCATGCAGAAAGGCGTCGCCGGGGGGGATGGCGCTTTCGAGCAGTTCCAGCACGATCAGAGAGGGCGAAATCTTCAATCGCTCGAGCAGCTCGCAGAGGAAGGCGAGCTGCTCGGGTTGTGCCAGCGCCATCAAGGCTTCGGGCCGGATGTTGAGGAACAGCCATTGGGCGGGCTGGGCCTGCGCCGCGAAGTTGAGCAGGTGCATGACGCGGCTGAGGGTGTCGCACCAGGCGGCCTCCGCTGCGGGAACGTCTTCGAACAGCTGCAGTGGAGAGACGGGATGGCCAGCCGCGTCCGTGGGCCGCAGCAGGGCCTCATGCCCCACGGCCCGGCTGTGAGAGAGGCTGTAGATTGGCTGGAAGGCGGTGCCAAGCGTGTGGCCTCGCAGGCTGGCCGTGTGGACGTCGCGACCGGTGGGCCGGACCGCGTCGAGGGCGGCGCGAAGACATGAGTCGGGCATGACAGAGGGGGCAGATCGTTCAGGGGATGAACGGTTTTTCCGCATTGTGTTGGACGTCGGCCGATCGGCCGAAACCATGAGGAGGCCTGTTGCCGCTGGCGTGAATTCATCACGACCTTGTGGCGTGGACGCCCTTTGTGTGCCCGGATCCCGGCGCGCGTCAGAGCCTGTCGATGTCTGCCAGCCATCGGGCGGCCTGGCCCTGGGTGGCGGTGCGCTCGTCGGGCGTCATGCGGTCGATCTGCTTGTAGACCATGCCGATGCGCGGGTTGCGCCGCAAGGTCTGTTCATGCCGCAGGTGGAAATCCCAGTAGAGCGCGTTGAAGGGGCAGGCGTTTTCGCCCAGGCGGGCCTTGCGGTCGTAGGGGCAGCCGGCGCAATGGTCGCCCATGCGGTGCAGGTAGGCGGCGCTCGACACGTAAGGCTTGGTGGCCAGCTGGCCGCCGTCTGCAAACTGGCTCATGCCCAGCGTGTTGGGCGCCTCCACCCACTCGAAGGCGTCGATGTAGACGCCCAGATACCACAGGTGCACGGCCTGAGGATCGAGCCCCGCCAGCAGCGCGAAGTTGCCGATCACCATCAGACGCTGGATGTGGTGGGCGTAGGCCTCGCGCAGCGACTGGCCGATGGCCTGCTTCATGCACGCCATCCGCGTGTCGCCGGTCCAGAACCAGGCGGGCAGCGGGCGCGTGTGGCCCAGCTGGTTGCGCTCGGTGTAGCGCGGCATGTGGGCCCAGTACACGCCGCGCACGTACTCGCGCCAGCCCAGAACCTGCCGGATGAAGCCTTCCACCGCGTGCAGGGGCGCGTGGCCGGATTGCCAGGCCGCCGCGGCCGCACCGACCACCTCGCGCGGGTTCAGCATCTTGGTGTTGAGTGCGAAGGACAGCAGCGAGTGGAAGAGGCGCCAGCCGCGGTGCGTCAGTGCGTCCTGAAAATCGCCAAAGTGGGGCAGGGCGTGCTGCACGAAGGCCGCCAGGTGCTGCAGGGCTTCTTCGCGGTTCAGCGGCCAGGCCAGCGTGCCGGCCTGCGGGTCGCCGAAGTGCTGAACGCCGGCGGCTTCGATGGTGGCCCACAGCGCACGGTGGTCGTGCGGGGTGCGCCAGTCGGTGGGCTCGGCCGGGGTGCCGGGCCACGGCTTGCGGTTGTCGTGGTCGAAGTTCCATTGGCCGCCTTCCGGCTTGCCGTCGGCTTCCAGCAGCACGTTGTGGCGTGTTCGCATCTGGCGGTAGAAGTGCTCCATCAGCCACTGCTTGCGGCCCTGGAAGATCGCACCGGCCTCGTCGCGTGCGGTGTGGAAGTGCTCGCTGTCCACCATCTCGACTCCGACGCCTTGCGCGCGCTGGCCCTCTGCCCAGGCCGCCAGCTCGGCATCCAGCCGCCATTCATCGGGGGCCTGGTACGCAACGCGCAGGGCGCCGTAATGGGCCACCAGGGCGCTCAGGTTCCCCGTGATCGACTGGCGGTTGCTCGCGTCGTTGATGGCCACGTAGCGCACGCGGTGGCCGGCTTCCTTCAGGCGGCGCGCCATGTCCCGCAGGCCGGCAAAGATGGCGAGGATCTTCTGCGCGTGGTGCCGGACGTAGTCGGTTTCGCTGCGCACCTCCATCAACACGTAGACGACATCGGGGCGCACCTCGGCCAACCAGCTGTGCTGCGGGTTGAGCTGGTCTCCGAGGATGAGGCGCAGCGTGGTCATGCGGTGCCCCACAGCCGGCGGTAGAGGCCCTGTGGGTCATGGTCCTGTGCCTGCTTGTCGAGGTTGAAGCGGCGCCCGCCGCGCGGGTCGGTGCCGCGGCCGGCCCCATACAGCCAGTTCCCCTGGTTGCTGTAGACGTCGTAGTCGACCAGCTGCGATTCGAACCACGCGGCGCCGGCACGCCAGTCGCAGCGCAGGTGGTGCACCAGGTGGCTGGCCACCACCTGCCGCATGCGGTTGGACAAAAAGCCGCTGGCCGCCAGCTCGCGCATGCCAGCGTCCACCAGGGGCTGGCCGGTGCGGCCCTCGCACCAGCGCTGGAAGGCCCGCGGATCATGTGGCGGCGGGGGGAGTTCGGTCAGGCCCCGGGCGCGGTACAACGCGCGGCCGTGCTTGAGGTGCATCAGTCGGAAATGATCGCGCCACAGCAACTCGAACCACAGCCAGTAGCTGCCGTCGCTTGCACCGTGCTCGGCCTCGAAGACGCGCAGCGCCGCCATGACCTGCGGGGCCGACAACGCACCACTGGCCAGCCAGGGCGAGAACTTGCTGGAGTGGTCCACGCCGATCAGGCCATTGCGGGTGTCCTTGTAGCTGTGCGGGAGGTTGCGGCTCATGTACTGAGCCACATGGGCCTGCGCGCCAGCCTCACCCGGGGCGCAGACGGGCAGGTGATAGGGAAAGGCCGAACGCGCCTCTGGCATCAACCCCGGGGGCGCGGGCCGTTTCAGTGGGGTATGGCACAGCGGGGGCTCGCCATCATCCTGCGGGAGCAGCGCGGCGTGGCCCTGCGCCGCGGCCACCGGGTCCCACAGTGCATCGTGCGGAGGCAGGGCAGGCAGCCGGGACGGTACGGGCAGCGGCGCCCGGGGTTGCACGCCGGCGCGCTCCACCTGTTGCCGAAAGGCGGTGAACACGTCCGGGGTGCGGTCCACGGCAAAGGGCAGGTCGGGGGGATCCAGCAGGCTCGATTGCCACACCGGCGTCCAGCGCCATCCCGCCAGGCGGGCCGTGCGCGCCAGCGTGTCGGCCTGGTCCTGCTCCTCGGGCGCGGCAATGGCCTCGGCGCTCACCTGCACGGCCTGCACCGCCCGCACCAGCCGCGGCAGCACGGACACGGCTGCGCCGCGCAACACCAGCAGGCGGCTGCCGCGTTGCTGCAGGGCCGTGTCGAGCGCGGTCAGCGTGTCGGCCAGCACGGCCATGCGGTGTGGCCCCATGCGGCGTGGCACCCAGCGCGTGGGCTGCGCCTGGGCCGGATCCCAGATATAGACCGGCAGCAGGGTGTGACCGTGTGCCTCAGCGTCCCGCACAGCGCGGGTCAAGGCCGGGTTGTCTGCCAGACGCAGGTCATGGCGGAACCAGTGGACCACCGTGCTCATGCAGCAGCCTGGCCTTGTGAGGGGCGCTGCTGTCGGCAGCGGTCGGAGCAGTACTTGACTTCGTCCCAGTCGCGCGCCCATTTGCGTCGCCAGGCGAAGGGCCGCTGGCAGGCAAGGCACAGTTTGGTGGGCAGATCGGCTTTCTTGCGCATGCGCATGTCAGAACTCCAGAGACAGCTGCGGAGGGTCGGCCGCCGGCGGTGCGGGGCTGCGGCGCGGGCCCGGTCCGCGGCCATCGCGGTTCACGCGCGAGCCATGCCGCTCGACGATCCCGGCCGTGGCGGCCTTCACTTCGGGCCGCGCACGCACGTCGTGCACCTGGGCGCGTGCTGTCCGCAAAGCGGTCTCCAGGTCCACCAGCGGCAGGGGGATGTCCGCACCCGGGTCGCTGCCCACCCGCACACCACAGCGCTGCTGCACATCCGCCGGCATGCGCCATGGCTCGAACAGCCAGGTGTCGGGCACGCGGCGGAGGGCCGGCAGCCACCGGCGCACGAAGTGCCCGTGCGGATCCTGATCACGCGCCTGCTTGATCGGGTTGTAGACCCGGGTGGTGTTGATGCCCGTGGTGCCTGCCTGCATCTGCATCTGGCTCCAGTGGATGCCGGGCTCGTAGTCAACGAACTGGCGCGCAAGCCACAGGCCCACGGGCCGCCAGTGCAGCCAGAGCGGATACGTGGCCACGGACACCAGCATGGCGCGCATGCGGAAGTTGAGCCAGCCGGTCTCGCGCAGCATCGTCACGCAGGCATCCACCAGCGGCCATCCGGTGCGGCCCGCCATCAGTGCAGCGAGGCGGGCCTCGTCGGCGCTCTCGTCGCGCAGGCCGTCGTAGCCTCGGTGCAGGTTGCGCCACTCCAACTCGGGCTCGCTCTCGAGCTTCTGAATGAAGTGGCAGTGCCAGTGGAGTCGGCTCAGGAAGGCGCTGAGGCCGGCGTGCTGCCGGGCCGCGAGCGGGTCAAGCGCGGCCACAGCATGAAGCACGTCCATGCGGGCTGCGGTTGCCTGCACCACCTCGCGCATCGACAAGCAGCCCCATGCGAGGTAGGGCGACAGGCGCGAGCAGGCGGTGGGGGCCGACAGCGGCGACGAGATGCCCCCGCGGTAGCGCCCGCAACGCGCATGAAGGAACTCGTTCAACACCGCCAGGCCCGCTTCGCGCCCGCCCTGCTGCCGATGGCGGGGCAGCCCGTCGGTCAGGCCCAGCACGGCAGGGGCGGGCAGCACGAGATCCGTCGCTGCGGCATGGCCAACGTCATGCTGCATCGGTGCCCCCAGCGTCGGGCTGGCCATGAAGCGCTGCCAGTGCCGATGCCACCCGTTCCGGTCGCGAAGGCGCCGCACGACCCCGGTCTGCGGTGTTTCGTCAAACAGCACCCCGTGCGCCGCGCACCAGTGCGCCACCGCCACATCGCGCTGGTATGTCACCGCGTTGCCTGTTTCCTCGTGGGCCCGCAGCGCCTCGAACGGGGCTTCACGCCACAGCGCGGCGAGCACGTCGGTCACCTCACCCCGGCGCACCATCAGACGGCAGCCGACCCGCTTCAGGGCCTGGTCCAGCTCGATCAGGCAGTCGCGCACGAAGGCCCACTGCCGCGCCGATGCATCGGGTTGCGACC
This sequence comes from uncultured Aquabacterium sp., assembly GCF_947366995.1. Taxonomy (GTDB): domain Bacteria; phylum Pseudomonadota; class Gammaproteobacteria; order Burkholderiales; family Burkholderiaceae_C; genus Aquabacterium. Next base: position 10,095 of record NZ_CANBCC010000053.1, read on the forward strand.
ACAGCGAAGGTTCGATCACGTAAAGGCACCGCACCCCGGCCGCGCCGTGGCGCGCAATCGCTGCATACAGCGGCGCGTGGTCGACCGTGCGGAGGTCGCGCTTGAACCAGACAAGGGCAGACATCCGTGGAGGGTAGCGAGGCCGCGGGGCTCTGCCGCGAGACTGAGTTTGGCGATCCGATGCAAACCCGCGTCAACGGGCGGTTCGACTGCGACCGGCGGGAGGCCGCCGTGCCACTACACTTCCTTCCGCCCGGACAGCCCGGGCCTGCATTGACCGACCACGATGACCCAACAGACCATCGATTTCACTGCGCCGCCCAGCGATGGCGGCGAGTCCCTGACCCTGGCCCACTACGCCGAGCGCGCCTACCTGGAGTACGCGCTGAGCGTGGTGAAGGGCCGTGCCCTGCCAGACGTGTGCGACGGCCAGAAGCCCGTGCAGCGCCGCATCCTGTATGCGATGGCGCGCATGGGCCTCACCTTCTCGGGCAACACCGGCCCCAAGCCCGTCAAGAGCGCCCGCGTGGTGGGCGACGTGCTGGGCCGCTATCACCCGCATGGCGACACGGCGGCGTACGACGCCATGGTGCGCATGGCGCAGGACTTCGCGCTGCGTTACCCGCTGATCGACGGCCAGGGAAACTTCGGCTCGCGCGACGGCGATGGCGCGGCGGCCATGCGCTACACCGAGGCCCGCCTGTCGCCGATTGCCCGCCTGCTGCTCGACGAAATCGACATGGGCACGGTGGACTTCGTGCCGAACTACGACGGCTCCACCGAAGAGCCGAAGCAGCTGCCTGCCCGTCTGCCTTTCGTGCTGCTCAACGGCGCCAGCGGCATCGCGGTGGGCCTGGCCACCGAGATCCCCAGCCACAACCTGCGCGAAGTGGCTGCGGCCACCGTGGCCCTGATCCGCAACGATCATCTGTCTGATGCCGAGCTCGCCGAGATGCTGCCCGGCCCGGATTTCCCCGGGGGCGGCCAGATCATCTCCAGCGCGCAGGACATTGCCGATGCCTACCGCACCGGCCGCGGCAGCCTCAAGGTGCGCGCCCGCTGGAAGATTGAAGACCTGGCGCGCGGCCAGTGGCAGCTCATCGTCACCGAGCTGCCGCACGGCACCAGTTCGCAGAAGGTGCTGGAAGAGATCGAGGAGCTGAGCAACCCCAAGATCAAGGCCGGCAAGAAGGCCCTGACGGCCGAGCAGCTGCAGCTCAAGACCACCGTGCTGTCGGTGCTGGATGCCGTGCGCGACGAGTCGAGCAAGGACGCCCCGGTGCGCCTGGTGTTCGAACCGAAGAGCCGCACCATCGACCAGCAAGAGCTGATCAACACGCTGCTGGCGCACACCAGCCTGGAAACTTCGGCGCCGATCAACCTCACCATGGTGGGCGCCGACGGCCGGCCGACGCAGAAGAACCTGCGGCAGATTCTGTCCGAGTGGATCGGCTTCCGCATGGAAACCGTGACCCGGCGCACGCAGCACCGCCTCGACAAGGTGCTCGACCGCATCCACATCCTCGAAGGCCGGCAGCTGGTGCTGCTCAACATCGACGAGGTGATTGCCATCATCCGTCACAGCGACGAGCCCAAGGCCGCGCTGATCGAGCGCTTCAATCTGAGCGACCGCCAGGCGGAAGACATCCTTGAGATCCGGCTGCGCCAACTGGCCCGGCTGGAGGCCATCAAGATCGAGCAGGAGCTGTCCGACCTGCGTGGCGAACAGGGCAAGCTCGAAGAGATCCTGGGCAGCAACACGGCGCTGCGCCGCACGGTGATCAAGGAAATCGAGGCCGACGCCAAGCAGTTCGGCGACGAGCGCCGCACGCTGATCCAGGCCGAAAAGCGCGCCGTGGCCGAAGTGAAGGTGATCGACGAGCCGGTGACGGTGGTGATCAGCGAGAAGGGCTGGGTGCGTGCGCGAACCGGCCATGGCCACGATCCGGCCGGCTTCGCCTTCAAGGCGGGTGACGGTCTGTACGGGACCTTCGAGTGCCGCACGGTTGATCCGCTCATCGTGCTGGGCAGCAACGGCCGCGTCTACAGCGTGCCGGTCAGCAGCCTGCCGGGCGCGCGGGGCGACGGCCAGCCCATCACCACGATGATCGAGCTCGAGTCCGGCACCCAGCCGCGCCACTACCTGGCTGGCTCACCCGAACAGACCATCTTGCTCGCCAGCAGCGCGGGCTTCGGCCTGCTCGCGAAGCTGGGCGATCTGATGACGCGCCAGAAGGGCGGCAAGGGCTTCCTCACGCTCGACGAAGGCGCCACCCTGCTGCCACCCGTGCGCGTACAGCCCGCGCACACGCAGGTGGCCTGTCTGGCACAGGGCGGCCGGATGCTGGTGTTCGGCCTGGACGAGCTCAAGCTCCAGTCCAATGGTGGCCGCGGGCTGACATTGATGGAAGTCGACACCCAGGCCGACCCGCTGATCGCGATCGCGACCGTGCACCAGGGTGTGCGCGTGATCGGCACCACGCGGGGCGGCAAGCCCAAGGAAGAGGACGTGCGCAACAGCGCCTACGTGGCACACGTCGGCAAGCGCGCCCGCAAGGGCAAGCCGGTGGACGCCTTCCAGAAGGTGCTGTCGCTGCGGGCGATCGGCTGAGCGCCTGCAGCCGGCCTGTCACGGCGGGCGTGGCGGTCAGCCCCAGAGGCGGGCCACCACCGCCGTGTACAGCGGGATGCCGGCCAGGATGTTGAACACGAAGGTCACCGCCAGCGACAGCCCCAGATAGAGGCCCGGGTTGGCCTCGGGGATCGCGTGGCGCAACACTGCAGGCACCACGATGTACGACGCACTGGCTGCCAGCACCGTCAGCAGGGTGGCGTCGCCCTGCGAGAGCCCGAGCGACCAGGCCAGCCCGATCGCGAGCGCCCCGTGCACCAGCGGGCCCAGCAGGCCGTAGGCCAGCAGACCGGCCGGCACGCCCTTGAGCAGCGGCAGCTGCCGCGCCACCAGCAAGCCCATGTCCAGCAGGAAGATGGCGAGCATGCCCTTGAACAGGCCCGAGGAGAAGGGCTCCATCATGGCCTTGCCGTGCTCGCCGGTCACCATGCCGACCACCAGACTGCCCAGCAACAGCAGCTGTGCACCGTCGGTCAGGGCCTCGTGCAGCACGGCCTTGACGCCCAGCGGCGCGCCTTCGGGGGCCGGTTGCGTGGCCGTGGGTACCGGCGCCGCGTTCCGTTGCTGGCGTCGCACCCAGCTGGCCAGGGCCACCGCCATGATGATGGCTGGTGATTCCATCAGCACCAGGGCCGCCGCCATGTGGCCGCCGTACTCGATGCCCTGGTTGGCGAGGTACTGCGTGGCGGCGATGAACGTGGTGGCCGAGACCGAGCCGTAGGTTGCCGCCACGGCCGCAGCATCGAGCTTGTTCAGCCAGCGCTTGAGCAGCACATAGCCCATCAACGGGATCACCACCGCCAGCAGCGCCGCGGCCAGCAGGCCGGTGACCACATGCGGGCCCAGGCCGCTTTGGGACAGTGAGAAACCGCCCTTGAGGCCCACCGACATCAGGAGGTAGAGCGACAGGAAGCGGCTGATGGCCGCGGGGATTTCGAGGTTGGAGCGCAGCAGCCCGGCCACCACGCCAAACACAAAGAAGAGGACCGCAGGGTCCAGCAGATTCGACAGAGCATTCATGGGGCGGATGCTAGGGCTTCCGACCAATCATGAAAACTAAATTGTTCGAATCCAAATCATCGGTCTATCCAATGTAACGCCGCGACACGCTCACACGCGGACCACCGTGACGGAACATTCGGCCTCGGCCACCACCTGCGCGCTCACGCTGCCCAGGTAGCGCCGCAGCGCAGAGTTGCCCCGCGCGCCCATCACGATGTGGTCGATCTGGTTGCGGTTGGCGAAGTCGACGATGGCGGCGGCGGTGTCCGGCGCTTCCAGCACATGAAACGTCAGGCGCTGCTCGTCCAGCTTGAGGTCTTGCTGCAGCGGGCGGGCCCAGTGCTTGATCGCCACCAGCTGCTGCACGTGCAGGCTGTTGCCCTGCTCGTCGGTCAGGGTGTCCATGCCGATGCGGTTGGTCTTCATGATGCTCACGCAGGCCAGTCGGGCGCCAGGCTCGATCTGCAGGATGCGGCGGACGGTCGACAACAACTTCTGGTCGAGCTCCGGCGTCCCCGTCTTCACGCCGATGGCCACCATGATGATCGGGCAGCGCTCCACATGGCCCACGGTCGTGGTCTCGACCTTGGGCTCATTGCCCATGGCCTTGAACCAGCGGCTCAGGGTCTTGAGCTTGCCGCTGGTGCCCAGGCGGTCTGCGCGCGGCGTCAGCGCGATCTGGTCCGGGTGCTGCAGGTCCTGGGCGATCTGTGCGGCGCTCTGATAGCGCTTGTCGGGGGCGACCTCCAGGCAGCGCAGGATGACCTCCTGCAGCCACGGCGGCAGATCCGGTTTGATGGCGCGCGGCGGCACCGGGTCGGTGTAGAGCCGCTTGCGCAGCCCGCTCACGGTGTGCGGTTGCCCGAAAGGCCGCTGGCCGGTGCTCAGGTGGTAGAGCATCACGCCCAGGGCGAACAGGTCGCTGCGCGGGTCGTTGCGCACGAATTGCACCTGCTCTGGCGAGATGTACGGCCCCGTGCCCATGGGCAGCGAGAACTCTTCTTCCAGCAGGTCGGGCAGTTGGTCGTGCCGCGACAGGCCGAAGTCCACCAGCACCACGGTGCCATCGGGCCGGAAGAGGATGTTGCTCGGCTTGATGTCGAGGTGCACCACGTGCTGCTTGTGCAGCGCATGCAGCGCCACGGCCACGCGCGCACCGATGCTGGCCACCTCGTCGGCCGGCAAGGGGGCCTCATCCAGCCGGGGGCGCAGGGACACGCCCGGAATGTGCTCCATCACGATGTAGGGCTGTCGAATGAAGTCGCCCTTCGCGATGAAGCGAGGAACGTGCGGGCCCTTCAGCATCGGCATGACCATCTGCTCGACCTCGAAGCCCACGATGGTGGCCGGATCCTCACCGCCCTTGATGCGCGGGATCTTCATGATGAGCGGGCCTTCGCCGTCGCCCGGGCCGGGCTTGCCGTCCACGCGGACCACATCCCACAGCGTGGCCATGCCGCCCATGTGCAACTTCTGCTTGAGCAGAAAGCCATCGATCACCATGCCTTCCTGCAGGCGCGGTGCGGGCGCCGTCAGGGTCGTCTCCTTACCGTCCATCGATCAGCCTTTCTGCGAGGGCCTCGGGCAGACCTGCCTCGCGCACACGGCGTGCGGCGGTCTCATGGTCGTACGGTACGCGATGGAAGGTGAGCAGGGCTGAATCCGTGTCAAAGGTGGCGTAGCACGCAGCCGGGTTGCCGTCACGTGGCTGGCCCACCGAGCCCGGGATGGCGAGCCAGCGCCGGGCGGGCGACAGGTTGATGGGCACGCCGCCGACCGGCATGAATTCGCCTGCCTTGCCGGTGGCCGACAGGTGGTACAGACAGGGCTGGTGCATGTGCCCGCAGAACACGAACTGGTGCTGGGTGGCGAACAGGCTCCGCGTGGCCTCCATGCGGCCCTGCAGGTATTCCCAGTGGGCCGGGTCGTGGACGTTCGCGTGCGCCACCAGACAGGGGCCGATCTCGGCGGTCAGCGGCAGGCTGATCACCCAGTCGCGTTGGGCCGGTGTCAGCTGGGCCTTGGTCCACGCCAGCGAGGGCATGACGTGGTCTGCCATGTGGCTGGTGGTGTGCTCGCCCAGGGCGTCGTCGTGGTTGCCCCGCACGCAGAGGGCGCCTTCGGCCTGCCGCGCACGCACGAAGTCCAGCGTCCAGCCCGGGTCGCCGCCGTAGTCCACGTAGTCTCCGAGAAACACGAGGCGGTCGAAGCCCTGCGCGAGGGCGTCGGCGTAGACGGCTTCGGTGGCCTGGCGGTTGGCGTGGAGGTCGGACAGCAGCGCGAGTTTCATGGCAGAGGGGCTAGGGCAGACTCAGACGAGTCTAGCCAGCCCAGCTCACGAAATCGCCCGGTTTGCCTTGGCGCAGCTCAGGATTAACCCCTGGCACGGCCCGCGTGCCAGCTGCGTGATCGCGCGTTCAGCTTGTGGCGGGTGCCGCCTCGTGTGCGGTTTTTGCGGCCTTGCGCAGCGCCACGGCATCGGTGTCGCCGTGGTGCTTGTCGCTGGCGTCGAGGCGGAACACCTTCACCGAGTCGGCCAGCACGCGGGCGCGCTCCGCCATTGACATGGAGGCGGCTGCGATCTGCTCCACGGCCGCCGCATTCTGCTGCGTGATGCCATCCAGCTGCGACACCGCCTGGTTGATCTGCGAGATGCCGCTGAGCTGTTCGCGCACGCCGTGGCTGATCGTGCCAACCAGCGATCCGACCTGGTCGACCGAGGTGAGCGCCTCGCGCATGGACACGCGTGCGGCTTCACTCATGTCGGCGCCGGCCTTGACCTTCTCGCCCGAATCGGTGATGAGTTGCTTGACTTCCTTGGCGGCGGTGGCGGTGCGCTGCGCCAGGGCGCGCACCTCGGCGGCCACCACGGCAAAACCCCGTCCTTGCTCGCCCGCACGGGCGGCTTCCACCGCCGCGTTGAGCGCCAGGATGTTGGTCTGGAAGGCGATGCTGTCGATGACCTGGATGATGTCGTTGATGCGCGAGGAGGATTCCTCGATCGCGTGGATCATGCGGGTGAGGTTGTCGACAGCCTGGTCACTGCGTTGCGTGATGCTGGTGGTCTGCTCGGCGAGTTGGGCCGCCTGCTGCGCGGTGTCGGCGCTCTGGCGCACGGTGCCGGTGATTTCCTCCATCGACGCCGCCGTTTCCTCCAGGCTGCTGGCCTGCGCTTCGGTGCGGCCGGATAGGTCCTGGTTGCCCGAGGCGATCTCGCGGGTGGCGATCAACATCTGGTCGACCTCGGTGCGCGCGTCGCTCACGATGGCGCGCAGGTTGACCTGCAGCTGGTTGAGCGCGCGGGTGAACTGGCCGACGATGTCCCGCCGGTCGGAATGGATGGGCACGGTGAGGTCGCCGGCTGCCATGCGGTTTGCAAAGCGCAGCAGATCGCGGAATGGCGCGACGGCCAGCCGGCTGAAGACGACGCGACCGAGCAGGCCGATGCCCACCATGAACACCGCGGCCAGCAGCCATTTGGCGTTGCCGAGCCCCTCCAACCCGTGCTCGACCAGCATGCCCAGGCCGAAGCCCAGCGCGGTCATCAGGACGGAGGCCACGGTCAGTTCGCCGGCCAGATCCATGTAGGTGAGGTCGGACACCTTGCCGCGCCAGCCCAGACGCACCACGCGCCCGTTGTGCAGCCCGACCGTGCGGGCGCCCGATTCGGCTTCGGCGCGCATCTGGGCGTACAGCCGCGTGGCGCCGTCGATCTCGGTGGCCTCCGGCTCGGTGCGCACGGACATGAAGCCCACGGGCTCGCTGCCCTGCATCAGGGGCGTGACGTTGGCGCGGACCCAGTAATGCCGGCCATCCTTGCGGCGGTTCTTCACCAAGCCTGACCATGGCCGGCCGGCCTGGATGGCGGACCACATGTCCCGGAAGGCTTCCTCTGGCATGTCCGGATGCCGGATCATGTTGTGCGGTTGTCCCAGCAACTCGTCCCGCGTGTAGCCGCTCACGTGGACGAAGGCCGGATTGCAGTAAGTGATGCGGCCCTTCAGGTCGGTCGTGGAGACCAGCGACATGCCCCGAGGGTAGGGAAAGGGCTCATCGACGACGGGCAAGTTCACGCGCATGGTGTTCAGCAGTCAAGGTTCGTACTTGACAGGAAGACACAGCCCGTCCTGTCTACGGATCCCCTGTTGGCATTGGGGATGAGAGGAATGTAGAGGGGTATTCGGCATGACAAGCCGAAATTTGAGGGGAAACTGCCAGCGAAATCACGCGATGTCCGGTTGCCTGTGATCGGTTTGCTAGCATCTCGTCCGTGAACCGGACTTCCGGTTGAAACGCCCGGCCCTCCAGAGGCCCGCCATGATGACCCCAGAACAAGAGGCTGTGCTGCGCGCGATCCGCAAGCTCGTGGATTTTTGGCATATCACGCCAAGCGAGCTGCACTCCGATGCCCCCGCTGTGGCACCCTTGCCGCGCCCGGATGAACCTCCGCCGCCGCCTCGGCACCGGTATCGTCACCCATTGAGCGGTGCGACGTGGGACGGGCAGGGCGCACAGCCGCAATGGTTGCGTGAGGCGCTGACGCGAGAGGGCTACACCGTGCAGGAGCTTCGCCTGTCGGAGGACGTTGCGCCGGAGTGATCCCAGAGGGGGGGGGCGGCTTGGTTGTACACTCGGCGCCCTGGTCTCTCCCTGTAGTACAACGGATAGTACGCTTGCCTCCTAAGCGAGAAATCCAGGTTCGATTCCTGGCGGGGGGACCACCTGCGTCGTCATCTGCGGTCCATGGCGCCGTTTGCTCGGCGCTACCGACGTGACACCTCAAGCCCCCGCGGCCGGGCGTAGAGCTTTGAGATCGGCAGCGGTGATTCGGTGTCTTTCGTGAGCACCGTCGGGGACGTGAGCTTCCAGAAAGTCACCAAGGAGGCCGTCCACCTGCCGACCAGCCTCGGCTGGAATGTCGACTACTCGGTGGCCGCGCTGAAGCCGCCGTCGAAGGCGGGCGTCAATCCGGGCGAGTCCATCTCGTTCCAGCTCAGTGGTGTGAGCCTGGCCGAGCTCGGCACGCCCGACTTCCGCTTTGCCGTCAAGCTGCAGGGCACCGCGCTGAATGGCAAGGGCAGCGAGAAGCTGGTGGCCGTGGTGCCCGAGCCCTCGTCTTACGCCCTGGTGCTGGCCGGGCTGGCCGTTGCGGGCGGGCTGTCGCGTCGCCGTCGCAGCAACTGAACGTCAACCGCTGTCGAGGCGGTGTGCTGGGGCCTCAGGGCCCCTTTTTCTTTTCCTTAAGCCTGGGATAAGGCAGCGTGAGTTCAATGGCGTCTTCATTCTTTGATGGCGTGGCGCGCGATGCAGTCCTGTGTCCCTTCCCGACCGGCTGGTTGGCAGACCTGGCTCCGCTGGTGGGGGCTCTTTCTTCTTCTCTGCAGTGCCCTGCGCGCGCTGCTGTGGTGGCGCGTTGGGGGCCAGGCACCCGTCTCGCTCGGTACGGTGGGGCAGGTCATGGGGAGAGGGTTGATGTTCGATGCGCTCGCGGGCGCGTCGCTGCTGTGGCCGCTGGCGCTCTACCTGGCGTTGTCTCCGGCCGCCTGGTGGGCGCGCCGCTGGTGGCGCTTGCTCACCGCGTGCGGGCTCGCTGCATGGCTGATGCTGATGCTGTTCATCTGCACGGCCGAGTGGCTCTTCTGGGACGAATTCGGCACCCGTTTCAACTTCATCGCGGTGGATTACCTGCTTTACACCCATGAGGTGGTGGGCAACATCCGCGAGTCTTATCCCGTAGGCAAGCTGCTGGCCCTCATGGCACTGATGGCGGTGGGCGCGGTGTGGCTGGCGCGGCGCATCCTGATGCCGCCGGCGCATGCACGCGCCAAGGGGCGTCTCACCTCGGCGCTGCCTGTCATCCTGGGCGCGGTGCTTTTACCGGCGCACCTGGCCGTGCAGGCCGACATGAAGCAGCACGCCGACAACCGCTACCTCAACGACCTGAGCGGCGACGGTGTCTACGAGTTCTTTGCCGCGTTGCGCCACAACGAACTCGATTTCGAGCACTTCTATCAGAGCCTGCCGGTCGAGGATGCGCTGGCACGCCTGCGCAGGCAGCTGGCGACGCCGCACGCGCGCTTGCGCAGCCGGGGCCCCGACGACCTGACACGGCTGGTGGACTACGGTGTGCCGGAACGCCGTTTGAACGTGGTGCTGATCTCGGTGGAGAGCCTGTCGGCCGACTTCATGGCTGCCTTTGGCAACCGAGGCGGCCTGACGCCCCGGCTCGACCAACTTGCCCGGGAGGGGCTGCTGTTCACGCGCTTGTATGCCACGGGCACCCGCACGGTGAGGGGCCTGGAGGCGCTGTCGCTGGCCGTACCGCCAACGCCCGGGCAGTCCATCGTCAAGCGGCCGCACAACGAAGGCCTGTTCTCGTTGGGCAGCGTGTTTCGCGCCAAAGGTTATGACACGCGCTATGTGTACGGCGGGTACGGCTACTTCGACAACATGAACGCGTTCTTCTCCGCCAACAGCTACGAGGTCGTGGACCGCATGGCCATCCCGGCCGAGGCCGTTCACCACGAGAACATCTGGGGCGTGGCCGACGAAGATCTGTTCACGCTGGCCTTGCAGCAGGCCGATGCCTCGTACGCAAAGGGACGCCCGTCGTTCATGCACGTGATGACCACGTCGAACCACCGCCCATTCACCTACCCGGACGGCCGCATCGACATTCCCTCGCACACCGGGCGCGCGGGCGGCGTGAAGTACACCGACTGGGCCATCGGCCGCTTCATCGACGCGGCCGCAAAGCGCCCCTGGTTCCGCGACACGGTCTTTGTCATCGTGGCCGACCACTGCGCGGCCAGCGCCGGCAAGACCGACCTGCCGCTGGAGCGTTATCACATCCCGGCCATCGTCTATGCCCCGGCTCATGTTCAGCCGAAGCAGGTGGATCGCCTGGCCAGCCAGATCGACATCGCACCGACCTTGCTCGGGCTGCTCCACTTCCGCTACGAAAGCCGCTTCCTGGGCTACGACCTGTTCGACCTGGAGCCGGGGCGTGAGCGTGCCTTCATCAGCACCTATCAGGACCTCGGCGTGGTTCGCGAAGGTGTGCTGGTGCGGCTGGATCCGCGGGGCGGCGTACGGTCGACACGGGTCGAGCAGGGCCGTTCACTGCCCGACTCGGTCTCCGCACCCTGGGATGCCGTGGCCGATGCCATCAGCTGGTACCAGGGCGCGGCCTGGGCTTACCATCACGCCGGTCTGAAGGTCGATGAAAAGGTGGCGAACGGCCATGCGGATCCTGTTGGTGGAGGATGACAGCCTGCTGGGCAACGGCTTGCAGCAGGGGCTGCGCCAGGCGGGCATGACGGTGGATTGGGTGGAAACCGGGGAGCACGCCATGGCGGCGCTGGCCACCCACCGGTACGACACCGTCGTGCTGGACCGCCAGTTGCCCGGGATCCCTGGTGAGGCTGTCCTGACAGCACTGCGTCAGCGCGGTGATGCCACGCCGGTGTTGTTCCTGACGGCTCGCGATGCCATCGAAGACCGCGTGGCGGGGCTCGACGCGGGGGCCGACGACTACCTGATCAAACCCGTGGACATGGCCGAGCTGGCGGCTCGGCTGCGCGCCATGGGGCGCCGTGCAGCAGGGCAGGCGGCTCCGGTGTTCCGTTGGGGAGGCTTGAGTCTGGATCCGGCCTCGCGCATGGTGACCGTCGATGGCCAGCCGGTTGCGCTGGCCGTACGTGAATTCGATCTGCTGGCCAGATTGATCCGCTCACCGCAACGCCCGCAATCCCAGGCGCAGCTGACGGAAGCGCTCTATGGCTGGGAACAGGACATCGCGAGCAACGCGGTGGAGGTGCACGTGCACCATCTGCGCCGCAAGCTCGGGGCAGACTGGATTCTGACGATCCGCGGCGTGGGCTACATGCTCAACCCCGCGAAGGCGACGGCGTGAGCACGTCATTGCGCGCGAGGCTGGTGCGCAGCCTGCTGGTGGTGCTTCTGCCGGTGTGGGTCGCGATGGCGGCATGGACGTACTGGTCCGTGGTGGAAGAGGTTGATGAGATCTACGATCAGCAGCTGATGGAAGTGGCCTTGCCGCTGCTGCCGCAGTCGGTGGCGGCGCTGCACGAATCACTCGACGCCATGCCGATCGACCAACCGGACGGCGAAGGCGTCGACCTGGCCGTGCTGGCCTGGTCGCCACAGGGTGCGCTGCTGTACCGCAGTCCGATGGCGCCGCCGCTGTTGTTTGCCGAGCGGCCGCGCGACCCGGCTGGCTTGCGGATGGCGAACACCGTTGTCCTGAACGGACACGGCTGGCGCGTGTGGTGGTTCGAGCAGCCTCAGATGGGACGCTGGCTGGCTGTGCTCAAGCCCATGACCGAGCGCAACGAGCTGGCAAGGGCGCTGGCGCTGGGGCTCGGCCTGCCGACGCTGGCCACGGTGCTGTTGCTGACGCCGGTGGTGCGGTGGGTGGTGCGCCGGGGGCTGAGGCCCTTGCATCAACTTGGTCAGCAGATTGCGCGGCGGCGGGCGGCGGATCTGGCGTCCGTCAGCGAGGCCGGGCAGCCGTCGGAGACCGTGCCGCTGGTGCAGGAGATCAACGCGCTGATGACGCGGCTGGCGCGAACCTTCGCGACGGAGCGGCGCTTCACGGCCGATGCCTCGCACGAACTCCGCACGCCGCTGGCCGCCTGCCGGGCACAGATCGAGGTGGCACGCGGGGCCGAAGAGGCAGCCGTGCGTGAGGCCGCGCTGGCGAACGCCATGCTGGCGCTGGACCGGGCCACGCGCCTGACCGACGAACTGCTCGCGCTGGCCCGCCTGGATCACGACACGGAGGCCCCTTTGAGCGCCACGCCAGGCTGGCGGGACGAGCTGGATCTGGCTGCGCTGGTGCAGGACCGGATGGGCGCGGTCGCGGTGGCCGCCCTGGCTCGTGGCCTGGAGCTGTCCTTGGAGGCTGCCGCCGGCGTGCCGCGCGTGGCGGGTCACCCCGAGTGGATCGCCATGGCGGTGGACAACCTTCTCAGCAACGCGTTGAAGTACACGCCCTCAGGCGGGGCGGTGCGGGTGGCCGTTGAACCGACGGAGGCCGGTGTGGCCGTTGTCGTGCACGACACGGGCCCCGGTGTGCGCCCCGAGGACCTGCCCAAGCTGGGAGACCGATTCGACCGTCTGGGTGCGCGGGGCGAAGGCGCGGGGCTCGGCCTGTCGATCGTGCGTCAGGTGGCAGCCCGTCACGGCGGCCGGCTCCTCTTTGCGCTGGATGATGGCCTGCGCGCGACGCTGATCCTGCCGCAGCGGGCGCCCGCGGTCACACGGCCTTGAGCAGGCCCTTGGTCTCGATGAAAGAGATCACCTCGTCCAGCCCGGCCTTCGTCTTCAGGTTCGTCATCACGAACGGGCGCGTCGGGCGCATGCGCTTCGTGTCTGCCTCCATGATCTCGAGGTTGGCGCCAACGTAAGGTGCCAGGTCCGTCTTGTTGATCACGAACAGGTCGCTCTTGGTGATGCCGGGGCCACCCTTGCGCGGGATCTTCTCGCCGGCGGCCACGTCGATCACGTAGATGGTGAGATCGGACAGCTCGGGGCTGAAGGTCGCGGCCAGGTTGTCGCCGCCCGACTCGATGAAGACGATGTCGGCGTTCGGGTACTTGGCCAGCATGCGGTCGACGGCCTCAAGGTTGATCGAGGCGTCTTCGCGGATGGCGGTGTGCGGGCAGCCGCCCGTCTCCACGCCCATGATGCGTTCCGGGTCCAGCGCACCCGCCACGGTCAGCAGGCGCTGGTCTTCCTTGGTGTAGATGTCGTTCGTGATGACGACGAGGTCGTACTGCTCGCGCATGGTCTTGCAGAGCATCTCGAGCAGGGTCGTCTTGCCGGAGCCCACCGGGCCGCCCACGCCCACGCGCAGCGGGGGCAGTTTCTTGGTGCGGCCGGGGATGTGGTGCAGGTTGCTCATGATCGGAACAGGCGGGAGTATTGCGTTTCGTGCTGGGCGCTCAGGATGGCCAGCATGGGGGTGAAGGCCTGGCGCTGCGAGTCGGGCAGGGCCAGGGCGTGGTCGATGGCGTCGGGGATGGCGTCCACCAGGGCCTGCAGGATGCGCTGGCCGGCGCTCTGGCCGAGCGGCACGGCCTTGATGGCGGCCTGCACCATGTTCTCGGCCCAGCCGAAGGTGAAGCTCAACAGGGCTTCGCGCAGCGCGGCATCGCTGGCCTGACCGGGGGCGGCGACGGGCAGGCACTGCGCCACGGCCAGCGCAAAGGCGACGGGCCAGGTGGGGGCGGGTGGCAGGGCGGCGCACTGGGCCAGCCGGGCGTCGTCGGCATCGGCCTGTGCGCCACCCCCGCGGTTGCGCAGCCATTCCACCAGCGAACGGCCCATCTGCTCGGTCTGCAGCCGCAACTCGCTGGTCTCGCGGGTCTGCAGCACCCAGTCGTTCAGTTCGCGCACGCGGGCAAGGTCATGTTGCTGCCAGGCCGGCACGGCACGTGCGACCACGGCCAGGTCGCTGCGGGCCACGGCGAGGTGGAGCTGGTCGCGCAGCCAGGCGGCGGCGTCGGCTTCACCGGTGACGCGGCCCGAATCGACCGCGGCCTCCAGGCCTTCGGAGTAGCTGAAGCCGCCCACCGGCAAGGCGGGTGAGGCCAGCCACATCAGATGCAACCGGGCGCCAGGCGAGAGCGGCGCCGGGCGAGACAGGACGCGCGGCATTCAGTGGTCGTGATCGTGGCCGTGACCGCAGCCCGGGCCGTGCACGTGCGGCGCCGGTGCGGCCTTCACGGCGATGCCGATGGGCTTGCCGCGGCTGGCGCTGGCGGCGTGATCGTGATGACCATGGCCGCAACCCGGGCCGTGTACGTGCCCGGGGGCGCCGTGGGGCGGGTTGGCCGTGCCGTGGGCGTGTCCATGGTCGTGGCCCGCGTGGTCGTGCCCGCCGTGGTCATGGCTGTGGCCGTGATGCCCGTGCCCGCCGCTGGCGTAGGCGCCGCCCTCGGGCTCGAACCCTTCAGTGGCCTCGCGCACCGTCAGGTGCATGGCGCGCAGCATGTCGGCCAGCACGTGATCGGGCTCGATCTTCAGATGGTCGGGCTGCAGCTCGATCTGCATATGGCGGTTGCCCAGGTGGTAGGCGGCACGCACCAGGTCGAACGGCGAGCCGTGCTCGGCGCAGGGCGTGATCACCAGCACCGGCTGCGGGGCCGCCTGCACGCGGATCATCGAGCCATCTTCGGCCACCAGCACATCACCACCGCGCACCACGGTGCCGCGGGGCAGGAACACGCCCAGGGTGCGGCCCTGGCTGTCGGTGGCGTCGAAGCGACTCTTCTGGCGCACGTCCCAGTCGAGTTCGACGGTGGCAGCCCGCTTGAGCAGCACGGAGGCCAGGCCCTGGCCTTGGGGGAGGAGTTTGTTGACGGTCAGCATGCCCGGCAGTGTGCGTCAGAACAGGAAGTAACGCTGCGCCATGGGCAACTCGGTGGCTGGCTCGCACACCAGCAACTGGCCGTCGGCGCGCACCTGGTAGGTCTGCGCATCGATCTCCATCTTCGGCAGATAGTGGTTGTGCACCATGTCGGCCTTCTTCACGGTGCGGCAGCCCTTCACGCCCACGATGGTCTTCTTCAGGCCGTACTGCTCGGGCAAGCCGGCCGCGATGGCGGCCTGGCTCATGAACGTCAGCGAGGTGCGCTGCAGGGCGCCGCCGAAACTGCCGAACATGGCGCGGTAGTGCACCGGCTGCGGCGTGGGAATCGAGGCGTTCGGGTCGCCCATCGCGGCGGCCGCAATGAAGCCGCCCTTCATGATGATGCTGGGCTTGATGCCGAAGAAGGCGGGCTTCCAGATCACCAGGTCGGCCCACTTGCCCTCTTCGATGCTGCCCACTTCGTGCGACACGCCGTGGGCCAGTGCCGGGTTGATGGTGTACTTGGCCACATAGCGCTTGACGCGCGCGTTGTCGTGCCGGGCGGTGTCGCCGGGCAGGGCGCCACGCTGGGCCTTCATCTTGTGGGCCGTCTGCCAGGTGCGCAGAATGACCTCGCCGACGCGGCCCATGGCCTGCGAGTCGGAGCTGAACATGCTGATGGCGCCCAGGTCGTGCAGGATGTCCTCGGCGGCAATCGTTTCACGGCGGATGCGGCTCTCGGCGAAGGCCAGGTCTTCGGCGATCGAGGCATCGAGGTGGTGACACACCATGAGCATGTCGAGGTGCTCGTCGATGGTGTTGACCGTGAAGGGGCGCGTCGGGTTGGTCGACGAGGGCAGCACGTTGGGCTCGCCCACCACTTTCATGATGTCGGGTGCGTGGCCACCGCCCGCGCCTTCGGTGTGGAAGCTGTGGATGGTGCGGCCCTTGAACGCGGCCACGGTGTCTTCCACAAAGCCCGATTCGTTCAGCGTGTCGGTGTGG
Organism: uncultured Aquabacterium sp.; assembly: GCF_947366995.1. Lineage (GTDB taxonomy): Bacteria > Pseudomonadota > Gammaproteobacteria > Burkholderiales > Burkholderiaceae_C > Aquabacterium. The sequence goes on from NZ_CANBCC010000053.1 coordinate 26,111, forward strand.
ATGGCGACCTGCACATCCGTTTCCTCGGCCACGCTCAGGCAGGTGTCGATGGCTGCCGGCGTGGTGCCCCAGTCTTCGTGCAGCTTCATGCCGATCACGCCGGCGTTGACCTGCTGGCGAAGCGCCTCGGGCTGCGAGGCATTGCCCTTGCCCAGAAAGCCGATGTTCATCGGGAAGGCCTCGGCCGCCTTGAGCATCAGCGCGATGTTGTCGGGCCCCGGCGTGCAGGTGGTGGCAAAGGTGCCCGTGGCCGGGCCGGTGCCGCCGCCGATCATGGTGGTCACGCCGCTCATCAGCGCCTCTTCGATCTGCTGCGGGCAGATGAAGTGGATGTGCGTGTCAATGCCGCCGGCTGTGACGATCATGCCCTCGGCGGCCACGATCTCGGTGCCCGGGCCGATGACGATGTCGACGCCCGGTTGCACGTCGGGGTTGCCGGCCTTGCCGATCTTGACGATGCGGCCGGCCTTGATCCCGATGTCGGCCTTGACGATGCCCCAGTGGTCGAGGATGAGCGCGTTGGTCAGCACGCAGTCACACGCGTCGCCTGCCCCCGGGCCGTTCATGCGCTGGCTCTGGCCCATGCCGTCACGGATGGTCTTGCCGCCGCCGAACTTCACCTCTTCGCCGTAGCCGCCGGCCTGCAAGGTCAGGTCACGCTCGACCTCGATGATGAGGTTGGTGTCGGCCAGGCGCACGCGGTCGCCAGTGGTGGGGCCGAACATCTCGGCATACGCGCGTCGGGGAATGCTTGCCATCGTCAGGAATCCGGTCGGGGCAGGGTGGGGCGATGTGTAGGAGGGCCGAGAGCGTGCAGGGCGTCAGAGCGCGCCCTGAACGAGCCCGCGGAAGCCGAAGACCACGCGATCGCCGGCGTAGTCCACCAGTTCGACGGTGCGTTGCTGGCCGGGTTCGAAGCGCACGGCGGTGCCGGATGCGATGTTCAGGCGCATGCCGCGCGCGGCTTCGCGGTCGAAGCGCAGGGCCCCGTTGGTTTCGGCGAAGTGGTAGTGCGAGCCGACCTGGATGGGCCGGTCGCCCGCGTTCTCGACCACGAGCGTGACGGTGCGGCGGCCCGGATTGAGATCGGAAGAGC
>NZ_CANBCC010000054.1 GCF_947366995.1 uncultured Aquabacterium sp.
GTTCTTCTACCCCTGGCAGGTGGTGACGTATGCCTTTCTGCACGGCTCGTTCAGCCACCTGTTCTTCAACATGCTGGGCATCTGGATGTTCGGCTCCGAGCTGGAGCGCATCTGGGGTGGCCGGCGCTACATCGAGTTCTTTGGCGCCAGCGTGCTGACGGCCGCAGCCACGCAGCTGGTGATGTCGCTGCTGGGCGGCTGGCACAACCCGACGGTTGGCGCCTCGGGTGGGCTCTTCGGGCTGCTGCTGGCGTTCGGCATGATGTTCCCGAACCGGACGATCATGCCGCTGTTCCCGCCGATTCCGATGAAAGCCAAGGTGTTCGTCGCCTTGTATGGCGGCCTGGAACTCTTCCTCGGCGTGACGGGCACTGCCTCCGGTGTGGCGCACTTCGCGCACCTGGGCGGCATGCTGGGTGGCTGGCTTATGCTGCGCTATTGGCGGGGTCAGCCGCCCTTCGGGTCCAACGGTCGGGGTGGCTCGCGTCGACGTTTCTGAATCCCGGATGACACCGCGATGCCGGCCACAATGAGCAGCAGCGCGACGGGGTGATACCAGCGCGGATGCTCGCCCAGCAGCAATGCGGCCCACACCGCAGCAAAGATCGGGGTGAGGTTGCTGAAGAAGGCGGCCATCGTGGGGCCCACGGTCTGCACGCCGAGGCCCCAGCAGCGGTAAGCCACGATGGATGGGCCCACGGCGATGAACAGCATGCCGAGCCAAGGCAACAGGCCAGTGGGCACCAGACCCGGGCCCTCGCCCGCTGAAAGCACCGCTTCGACGCCGGAGCACGCCACGGCCCAGACGCTGCCGAACACCACCTGCACGAACAGAAAGGTCGCCCAGTCCCACGCGGGGCGACGCTCGCCCACCATGTGGGCCGGCGGGTGGGCCAGCAGCCAGCTGTAGATGGCCCAGGCGAGGCTGGCCAGCAGCATCAGCATGTCGCCCGGCACGAGACGCAGCCCGCTCAGCACGGCCAGATCGCCATGCGCCATGACGAGCATGACGCCCAGCACCGAGAGCGCCGCGCCCACGAGTTGACGCGCATGGAGCGCCTGCCCGAACCCAATGCGCCCCACGATCATCATCCACACCGGCACGCTGGAGCCGATGAGGGTGACGTTGAGCGGCGAAGAGGTCTGCAGCGCCAGGTACTGCAGCGCGTTGTAGGTGCCGACACCCAGGGTGCCGATCACGGCCAGATGGCGCCAGCGTGCACGGACATCGGCCCACTGCAACCCGGCGCGCCGCACCAGCGGCCACAGCATGGCCGCCACCAGCAGCCACCGCAGCGCATTCATGGCCACGGGCGGCATGCTGCCCACCATCATCCGCCCGACCACGGCATTGCCGGCCCACATCATGGGCGGCAGGAGCAGATAGACGAGGGTGCGCGATGACAGCAGGGACACGGTGCGGGGTGGGATCAGCGACAGCCCCGCATTAGAACAGCCCCGTCAGGTGCGCTGACGACGGCGCGCGTGCAGGCCGATCACACCCAGCAGGCCGACGGCAGCCAGCGCGATGCTGGAAGGCTCGGGGACCGGCGCGGCAGTCAGGCCCACGACCGGGGCCTGCAGCACGACCCCGCCGATGCCGAAGGCGCCGATGGACACGGCCTGACCGGTGGTCAGGTTGATGCTGTAGAGCCCGCTGTAGCCGTCCTCGCCGGTCAGCGACGCAAAGGCGGCGCCGGTGTACGAGATGTCGAACGCGGACACCTGGATGCTGTCCACACCGAGGTCGCCGACAAACGTGGCGGCGCCCGTCGCAGGCACGATGGTGTAGAGGCCGTCACCCTTGGTGTCGATGCCATACAGCGTGGTGCCGGTCATGGGGTTGCGGTCGTTGTTGGCATAGGCCACCGACACGATGGTGGGCTGTGGCTTCACGCCGTTGATGCGGCCGTTTTCAACGACGGTCCCGGCGGCGCTGCCGTTGACGTTGACGTTGATCGCCAGGTTCTGGCCAGAGTTCGAGATCACGCGCAGCGACGGGTTGGTCTGCCCCAGGTCCGGCACCGGGTTGAAGTCGACCCCGAAGTTGTCACCCGACAGCGGTGCGCCCAGTGAGGCGACAAAGGACGCCTGACCGCTGCCTGCATCGACGGTGTACAGGTTGCCGTCCTTGCTGAGCGCATAGAGCAGGCCGGTGGCGGGACGCGCATCCAGACCCAGCAGGCGTTCGTTGACCCGCTTGAGGCCGGTGATTTGCACCGCGGTGCCATTCATCGGGCTCGCGCTGTCAAAGGTGATGAGCTGGTTCGTGTTGCTCAGGCCGTACAGCGTCTCGGCCCGGGCCGTGCCGTGCGCGCACAAGGTGGCTGCAGCGGCCAGGGTCAGGGCGCCCAGGCGGCGGAAGGTCGCAGGAAGGCGGTTGCTTGTCGTCATGTCGGGTCCTCGCAGTGTGGATGTCGACCGCCGGCCCCATGCCGACGGCGGCCGTGCCGAGCGACACGATGGAGGTCGCCGACAGGCCTTCTCCACTACGAAGGGACCAGCGGAATGGATTCACGCCGGCCCGCCGAAACGGCCGATCCACCCCCTTCATCCAGGGGGGATACACAAACCGCGCGTCCGCCCCGCGTCAGTCCCGCGCGGACGGAACCATCGTGGCCGCCCGGTAGGCATGCCAGGACGCGTGCCCCAACACCGGCCCCACCACCAGCAGGCCCAGAAAGCCGGGGGCCATGGCCAGCAGCACCCCACCGGTGATGAGGGCGCCCCAGAACAGCATCACGCCGAACTGGGTGGTGACAAGACGCAGGCTGGCCAGGCCCGCCGAGATGGCGTCGACCGAACGGTGCAGCATCATCGGCATGCTGATGACGCTGACCGCGTAGATCAGCCCGGCAAAGAGGCCGCCCACCGCCACATAGGTGACGAGGAAGGGGATGTTCTCGGCGATGAGCAGGCTGGTGAGCGAGCCGTCGAACTCGGCCATGCCATCGAAGCTGACGGCAAACACGATCATCGCTGCGCGGCCCCACAGCATCTCCAGCACCAGCAGCACGGTGGCAAACACGGCGAGCTGGCCCTTGTTGTGCCGCCATGCGGTGAGGCTGTCGCGAAAGCCCGGACGGGTGCCCTCGTCCATGCGTCGGCTGGCCTGGTAGAGCCCGAGGCACAGAAACGGCCCCATCAGCAGAAAGCCGGCAGACAGCGCCAGCGTGTAGGCCGGGGCATAGCGGAAGACCGCGAGCAAGCCCCAGCCCATCAGCACGAAACAGGCCCCGTAGAACAGCCCGATCAGCGGCGCCTGGCGGAAGTCGCGCCAGCCCATGGCCAGCCAGCGTAGGGGGTCGGCCCAGCCCAGTTGGCGCAGCGGCATGTCGAGCACACTGGGCTGGACGGTCGGGGCCGCATCCAGCACGGGCGCCACCTCGACTTGCCCGGGCAGCGCGCCCAGCGCCATGCCAGCGCCGAGGGCGGCAGGTTGGAGGGGCGTGGGTGACAACGCGGGGGCCTCAGCGACGGCCACGCCGGCCGTGAGCTCGGCGCCGATGCCGGCCGGTGGGCGATGGAGGCTGGCGTCCGGCCAGTGGTGCAGGCGGCGGAGGTGCTGCGGGCGACGCCGGTGTGTGCGGCGACGCGAGACCAGTGCGTGGTACGACAGTCGGCCAACCATTCCCATGCCTGCTCCTTGCATGACGGACACCGCCTCAAGGTACGCCCGGAAGGTCGGGCTGGCATCGGGGGAAATGCGGAGCCCCGGCACAGGGCCCGCTTCAGGCCGGCGTCAGGGTCGACTCAGCTGCGGCGCACGCGGCGCACTTCGTCCAGGATCAGCAGCGCCGCCCCGACCGTAATGGCGCAGTCGGCCACGTTGAAGGCTGGGAAATGGCCGCCCGGGAACATCGGCGCCAGAAAGCGCCAGTGGAAGTCCAGGAAATCGACCACATAGCCATGCACCAGGCGGTCGATCACGTTGCCAATGGCACCGCCCAGGATGAGCGTGAGCGCCCACGAAAACAGGCGCTGCCCGCCATGCTGCTTGAGCATGTAGATGATGAAACCGGTGGCCACCGCGCCCAGGCCGACGAAGAACCAGCGCTGCCATCCCCCGGCGTTGGCCAGGAAAGAGAACGCCGCCCCGGTGTTGTGGGCGCGGACGATGTTGAAGAAGGACCAGACCTCGCGGCTTTCACCGTGCTGCAGCCAGCCGACGATGAGCACCTTGGTGAACTGGTCGAGCAGGATGACGATGAAGGCGATGCCCAGCCAGGGCAGCAGGCCCTGGCGGGAGGCGGCCTTCGGGGCGGACTTGCGCGCGGCCATCAGGCGTGCGCGCGGGCTTCACCCGCTCCGTGCAGGTTGGTGTCGCAGCGACCGCAGATGGTCGGGTGCTCTGCGTTGGCGCCCACGTCGTCGCGGTAATGCCAGCAGCGCTCGCACTTCACGGCCCTGGACGGGTTCACCTCGATCTGCGTGCTGTGGCCTTCGGCCAGCTCGACGCTGGAGACGATGAGCACGAACTTCAGGTCGTCGCCCAGGCTGCGCAGGTCGGCCAGCAGGCGGGCGCCCTGCTCGTCCTGCGTGCCGATGGTGACGAACAGGTTGGCCTGAAGCGAGGCGCCCACCTCACCGCGGGTGCGCACGTCTTCGATGCGGCGGTTCACCTCTTCCCGGAAGGCGCGGATGCGGGCCCACTTGGCCAGCAGCTCGGTGTCCTTGTCGGCCTCGTGGAAGTCCCAGTAGGTTTCGGTGAAGATGGTCTCGCCGCCGTCGAACACCTTCCAGGCCTCTTCGGCCGTGAAGCTCAGGAACGGCGCCATCCAGCGCAGCATGCCGTGCGTGATGTGCCACAGCGCGGTCTGCGCGGCGCGGCGGGCATGGCTCTTGGCCGCGCTGGTGTACAGGCGGTCCTTGAGGACATCGAGGTAGAACGCGCCCAGGTCTTCCGAGCAGTAGACCTGCAGTTTGGCGACCACGGGGTGGAACTCGTAGCGCTCGTAGTGCGCGAGGATGTCTTCCTGCAGCTGCGAGGCACGGGCCAGCGCGTAGCGGTCGATCTCGAGCAGCTCGTTGAGCGGCACGGCGTCCGTCTCCGGGTCGAAGTCGGAGGTGTTGGCCAGCAGGAAGCGCAGCGTGTTACGGATGCGGCGGTAGCCGTCGACCACGCGGGCCAGGATCTTGTCGTCGATGCCCAGGTCGCCCGAGTAGTCGGTCGAGGCCGTCCACAGGCGGATGATCTCGGCACCCATCTTGTTGGAGACCTCTTGCGGCGCCACGACGTTGCCGACTGACTTCGACATCTTGCGGCCCTGACCGTCGACAGTGAAGCCATGAGTCAGCAGGCCCTTGTACGGGGCGCGGCCGTAGATGGCGCAGGCGGCCAGCAGCGAGCTGTGGAACCAGCCGCGGTGCTGGTCGTGGCCTTCCAGGTACAGGTCGGCCTCCGGGCCTTCGTGGTGGCCGGCGTTGGGGTGGCTGCCGTTCTGCGCGTTGAGCACGTGGAAGAAGGTGGTGCCCGAGTCGAACCACACGTCGAGGATGTCGGTGGACTTGCTGTATTCGGCGGCTTCAGCGCCCAGCCACTCGGCCGGGTCCAGCTTGGCCCAGGCCTCGACACCGCCCTGCTCCACCAGCTGCGCGGCGCGCTCCATCAGCGCCAGCGTGTCGGGGTGCAGCTCGCCCGTGACCTTGTGCAGGAAGAAGGGCAGCGGCACACCCCAGTTGCGCTGGCGGCTGATGCACCAGTCGGGGCGGTTGGCGATCATGTCGCGCAGGCGGGCGCGGCCGTTCTCGGGGTAGAAGGTGGTCTGGTCGATCGCGTCGAGCGCGGTCTGGCGCAGCGTCTTGTCGGCCTTGTTCGTCGTGAACACGCCTTCGCCTTCGTCCATGCGCACGAACCACTGGGCCGCGGCGCGGTAGATCACCGGCGTCTTGTGGCGCCAGCAGTGCGGGTAGCTGTGAACGATCTCCTTTGAGGCCAGCACACGGCCGTGCTCGCGCAGGGTCTCAAGCACCACGGGCGCGGCCTTCCAGATGTGCTGACCGCCGAACAGCGGCAGCTCGGCTTCGTACACGCCATTGCCCTGCACAGGGTTCAGGATGTCGTCGAACTTCAGGCCGTGGGCCACGCAGCTGTTGAAGTCGTCCACGCCATAAGCAGGCGACGAGTGCACGATGCCCGTGCCGTCTTCGGCGCTGACGTAGTCGGCCAGGTAGACGGGGCTGACGCGGTTGTAGCCCTCGTGCACATGGGCCAGCGGGTGCTTGAAGGTCATACCGGCGAGCTTCTCACCCAACGTGGTGGCCAGCACCTTGCAGTCTTCGGCTGCGAAGCCGTAGCGCTCGCAGGCCTTTTCGGCCAGCGACTCGGCCAGCACCAGCAGCCCCTTGGGCGTGTCGACCAGGGCGTAGCTCAGCTCGGGGTGCATGTTGAGCGCCTGGTTGGCCGGCAGGGTCCACGCGGTGGTGGTCCAGATCACGGCAAAGGCGTCCTTGTTCAGCGCGGGCAGGCCGAAGGCGGCGGCGAGCTTCTCGGGCTCGGCGCTCAGGAAGGCCACATCCAGCGTCTGCGACTTCTTGTCGGCGTACTCGATCTCGAACTCGGCCAGCGACGAGCCGCAGTCGAAGCACCAGTACACGGGCTTGAGGCCGCGGTACACGTAGCCGCGCTCCATGATCTTCTTGAGCGCACGGATCTCGTTGGCTTCGTTGCCGAAGTTCATCGTGAGATACGGGTGCGCCCAGTCGCCCAGCACGCCCAGGCGCTTGAAGTCGGTGCGCTGGCCGTCGATCTGCTCGCCGGCGTAGACGCGGGCCTTGGCCTGAACGTCGTCACGGCTGAGGTTGCGGCCGAAGGTCTTCTCGATCTGGTTCTCGATGGGCAGGCCGTGGCAGTCCCAGCCGGGCACGTAGATGGCGTCATAGCCGGCCAGCTGGCGGGCCTTGACGATCATGTCCTTGAGCACCTTGTTGACGGCGTGCCCGATGTGGATGTTGCCGTTGGCATAGGGCGGGCCGTCGTGCAGCACGAACTTCGGGGCACCCTGGCGGGCGGCGCGCAGCTTGCCGTACAGGCCATTGGCTTCCCACTCGGCCACCCAACCCGGCTCGCGCTTGGGCAAGTCTCCCCGCATCGGAAAGGGGGTGTCGGGCATGTTCAACGTGGCCCGGTACTTCGACTCCGGAGTCGAGTCACTGGCTTTGGCGGCTTTGGCGCCGCCTTTCTTGGCGTTGTCGGGCTTGGCGTTGGCGTCTTGGCTCATGGCGATCTCTCAGGTCCGGCTCCAGCCGGGCATGCGCCATCGTCGGTGCGCACACCCGCTTTGCTTGCCGGGGATTCAGGTTCAGCGGCCGCACGGGGCAGGCCGATGCAGTGCGGGGTCAGGCGGGCGAGACCTGCGGACCCTCCGACGGCCGCCCGCACCTGGCAGGCTACCCGCGGACGGTGCGCCCGCGTCAAATTCGGTCGCGGGTGGTCTGACGACGCTGGGCCTGGAAAAAGCCCTTGGCATCGGCAATGTCCTTGTGGATGGCGGCCTGCAACGCCTCCAGCCCGTCGTAGCGGGCTTCGTCTCGGAGTTTGTGCAGCAATTCCACCCGGACGATTTTACCGTACCCCCCTTCGGCACCCAGTTCGGCGGGCCAATCGAAGCAATGCACCTCGAGCAGCACCCGCCCGGCGTCTTCCACCGTGGGGCGCACGCCCAGGCTGGCCACGCCCTCCAGGGGCTCGCCCGCCAGGCCGTGGGTGCGAACCACGAAGATGCCGGTGGTGGCTGGACGTTCGTGGCCGAAACGCACGTTGAGGGTGCGGCAATCCAGGCTGCGGCCGAGCTTCTGGCCGTGCACGACGTGGCCGCTGATCGCATAGGGTCGGCCCAGCAGCGTGGCCACGCGCGCCATGTCGCCTGCCGTCAGGGCCTCGCGCACGACCGACGACGAGACCCGCAGGCCGTGCACCTCGTAGCTCATCATGCGGGCCACGTCGAAACCGCGGGCGTCGCCGGCTGCATCAAGCAGCGCGTAATCGCCCGCCCGCTTCGCGCCGAAACGGAAATCGTCGCCGACCAGAACATAGCGGGTGCGAAGACCCTGAACCAGCACTTGGTCGATGAAGGCCTCCGGCGTCAGCGAGGCCAGCTTCTGGTCGAACGGGAGGATGACCACCTGGTCGACGCCGCAGCGTTCGAGTTCGGAGAGCTTGTCGCGCAGGGTCGCGATGCGGCTGGGCGCCAGTTCGGGCTTGCCGGCCAGGGCGGCGAAGTAATCGCGCGGGTGAGGCTCGAAGGTCAGCACCGTGCTGGGCAGGCCGCGGTGCTCGGCCTCGCTGCGCAGCAGGGCCAGCATGGCCTGATGCCCACGGTGCACGCCATCGAAGTTGCCGATGGTCAGCGCGCAGGCCGGCGCCAGGGCCGCATGGTGAAAACCGCGAAAGACTTGCATGGCTGCAGATTATCCCGCCTCGGGCGCCTGTGCTTCAGGGCAGCACGAGGGCCACGTCGTCCAGCCAGCGCCACTGGCCGGGAGCGAGGTCGTCCGGCAGCGTGAGGCGGCCGATCTGGCTGCGGTGCAAGCCCTCGACACGGTTGCCCACCGCGGCCACCATGCGCTTGACCTGGTGGTACTTGCCCTGCAGCAGGGTGAGCCGCAGGTGGAGGGTGTCCGCGTCGGGCGCCGTGCCCTCGGGCAGCACCCGCTCGGCGGCATGGGCGGCCACCGGCAACGGGTCGTCGTCCAGCACCACCCCCTTGAGCAGTCTGTCGCACATGGCCTGGGTCACGGGGTGCTTGCACGTCACCTCGTACACCTTGGGCACGTGGTGCTTGGGCGAGGTCAGCTTGTGCAGCAGCGGGCCATCGTCGGTCATCAGCAGCAGGCCGGTGGTGTCCTGATCCAGACGGCCCACGGGCTGCAGGCCACGTCGACGCAGCGGCACAGGCAGCAGGTTGTGCACACCGGGCCAGGCGCCTGGCTTGAGCGAGCACTCGTAGCCGGCCGGCTTGTGCAGCAGCACGATGGCTCGCACATGGCTCACCCAGGGCTGACCGTCCACGTCGAGCACCAGCCCGTCTTCCGGAAAGACGGCGTCGGGGTCGTCCACCACCGCACCCGCAACCTGAACCAGACCGTTGAGCACGAGCCCGTCGCATTCCCGGCGGGCACCGAACCCCTGGTCGAACAGGATCTGGGAAAGCGTGTTGTGGCCTGCTGGCAGGCGTGGTCGGCGAGGCATGAAAGGAGTATGGTCTGGACAGCGAACGGCCCACATGATGCCAGCGGGCCGCACGCACTCCGTACGATGAAGCGTACGGTCCGTCGGCGCACCGTCCGGGATTCCGAACCGCCCCGCGTGGAACGTCACAAAAACCTTTTGCGAATCAAGGAGTTGCAATAACTGTCCCAGAAGTGGAAAGCTGGCACGTGGCGTGCGATACATCACGGCACTGATCCTCTTCCCTGTTGGCCAAACCGATCAAAGGACCTTTCATGAAGAACACGATCCTCCGTTCCGCGGTGCTGGGCTTTTGCCTGACGTCCGCTGCCCTGCAGGCCGGCGCCCAGACTTCTCCCACGCTGCAGAAGATCGCCGAGACCGGCACGATCAGCCTGGGTCACCGTGAATCGTCGATCCCGTTCTCGTACTACGACGACAAGCAGCAGGTTGTGGGTTATTCGCATGAGCTGATGCTGAAGGCCGTGGACGCCGTCAAGGCCCAGCTGAAGAAGCCCGGCCTGCAGATCAAGCTGGTGCCGGTGACGTCGCAGAACCGCATCCCGCTGGTGCTCAATGGCACGGTGGATCTTGAGTGCGGCTCGACCACCAACAACAAGGAACGCGCCAAGCAGGTCGACTTCTCGACCAACATCTTCGTGGTCGGCACCCGCCTGATGACGAAGAAGGATTCGGGCGTGAAGGACTTCGCCGACCTGAAGGGCAAGAACGTGGTGGTGACCGCCGGCACGACGTCCGAGCGCCTGCTGCGTCAGTACAACGAGGCCAACAAGGCCGAGATGCGCATCATCTCGGCCAAGGACCACGGCGAGTCGTTCCTGACGCTGGAAACCGGCCGCGCCGTCGCCTTCATGATGGACGACGCCCTGCTGTACGGCGAAAAGGCCAAGGCCAAGAAGCCCGACGAGTGGGTGGTGGTGGGCAAGCCGATGTCGGAAGAAGCCTACGGCTGCATGATGCGCAAGGGCGACCCCGAGTTCAAGAAACTGGTCGACGCCGCCATCACCAAGGCCATGACCTCGGGCGAAGCCGCCAAGATTTACGCCAAGTGGTTCCAGCAGCCCATTCCCCCGAAGGGCCTGAACCTGAACTGGCCGATGTCCGACGACGTCATCCAGCTGTACAAGGCGCCGAACGACCGCCCGTTCGAATAAGCCAGACCCGGGCGGGTGCTGTCAGCCCGCCCCTGTGATTGAACAACATCCAAGAACCCGGCCCCGCGAGGGCCAGGGTCGAGCTGCCGCATGGCCTTACAAGGGCCGTGCCGGGTTCACAGCCCATCGCGCCCCCGCTTGTCCCCTGTCCTTACAACCATGGAGTTGACATCATGAAGCGATCCCTGTCCCGCTGGCTGCTCGCCCTCAGTGGCGCGGTGGCCCTGGGCTTTCTGCCAGCACAGCACGCGCTGGCACAGACCACCAAGAAGGCTCAGGTGGTGATCCTGGCCACGGGTGGCACCATCGCAGGCGCCGGCGCCTCGGCAGCCAACAGCGCCACCTACCAGGCAGCCAAGGTGCCCGTCGACAAGCTGCTGGCCTCGGTGCCCGAGCTGGGCAATGTGGCGGACGTGCGCGGCGAACAGGTCTTCCAGATTGCGTCGGAGAGCTTCACCAACGCCCACCTGCTGCAGTTGGCCAAGCGCGTGTCGGCACTCAGCAAGCAGAAGGATGTGGACGGCATCGTGATCACGCACGGCACCGACACCCTGGAAGAAACCGCTTTCTTCCTGAACCTCACGGTGCACACCAACAAGCCCATCGTGGTGGTGGGCTCGATGCGCCCGGGCACGGCGCTGTCGGCCGACGGTGCCCTGAACCTGTACAACGCCGTGGCCACGGCCGCCTCGCCCACCGCCGCCGGCAAGGGCGTGCTCGTGACGATGAACGACGAGATCAACTCGGGCCGCGATGTGGCCAAGTCGGTCAATGTGCGTCCGGACGCGTTCAAGAGCGCCTGGGGTGACCTCGGCATGGTGGTGGAAGGCCAGACCTACTGGTTCCGCGCACCGGTCAAGCGCCACACGGTGAACTCGGAGTTCGACATCGACCAGATCGACAGCCTGCCGCAGGTCGACATCGCCTACGGCTACGGCAACACCTCGCCGGTGGCCTACCAGGCGTTTGCAGCCGCGGGGGCCAAGGCGCTGATCCATGCAGGCACGGGCAACGGCTCGGTGTCGAAGGACGTTGTGCCGGCGCTGCGTGAACTGCGCGCCAAGGGCGTGCACATCGTGCGCTCGTCGCGCGTGATGGGGGGCGGCTTCGTGCTGCGCAACGCCGAACAGCCGGACGACCAGTACGACTGGGTGGTCGCCCACGACCTCAACCCGCAGAAGGCCCGCATTCTCGCTTCCCTCGCCCTGACCAAGTCGAACGACGCCAAGGTCATCCAACGCATCTTCATGGAGTATTGAGATGCACACCAAGCTCGCTACCATCGCCCTGGCTGCAGCAGCAGCCGCTTCTCCCTTCGCTGCCTCGGCGCAGTCGTCGGTGACCCTTTACGGTCTCGTCGACATGTACCTGCAGTACGGCAAGGGTGACAGCACGACCACGACCCTCCAGTCCGGCGGCCTGAACGGCTCGCGCCTGGGCTTCAAGGGTGCGGAGGACCTCGGCAACGGCCTGAAAGCCGTGTTCCAGCTCGAGATGGGCATCAACGCCGACACCGGCGGCCTGGGCCAGAACGGCCTGGCCTTCGGCCGCCAGGCCTATGTCGGCCTGCAGTCGTCGAGCTGGGGCCAGGTCAACCTGGGCCGTCAGTACACCCTGCAGTTCGTAAACATCGACGCCTTTGATGCGTTCACGACCGGCCTGGGTTCGGGCGTGGCCAGCAGCGTGCTGTCCACCACGGTGCGCGCCGACAATGCGATCACCTACAAGAGCCCGACGGTGGGCGGCTTCACCGGCCAGGCCATGGTGGGCCTCGGCGAGAACAGCAACCCGGGCCAGAAGTCGTACGGCAACTTGTACTCGCTGGCCGGCAACTACGCTGCCGGTCCGTTCAGCGCCTCGCTGACGCTGACCGAGCGCAAGCGCGCCGATGCAGCCTCGCAGAACACCCGCTGGACGCTGGTGGGAGCCGCCTATGACTTCGGCAGCTTCAAGCTGCTGGGCGGTGTGCAGTGGGCCAAGGACCTGAACCTTGGCACGCTGGTAGGTGGCACGACGAACCGCTTCGACGATCGCCTGGAAGGCTACCTGGGCGTGAACGTGCCCGTGACCGCCAAGGACACGGTCACCGCCGCCATCGCCGGCAGCCGCGCCTCTGACCTGGACGGCTATGGCGCCAGCGAGTTCAGCCTGGGTCTGACCCACACGCTGAGCAAGCGCACCGCCGTGTACACCGTCGGCTCGCTGATCAACAACGGTCGCGCCACCAACTGGACGGCATCGGGTGCCACCGGCTCGGGTCCGGTCACCTCGATCGGCAAGGATGTGCGCGCCCTGCAGGTCGGCATCCGCCACGCCTTCTGATCGGCGCCTGAACCGAGCGCAGTAACCGTCTGACAGGAGCGACGATGAGCTATCAATGGAACTGGGCGGTGTTCACACAGCCCTCCGCCGTCGGCGACGGCGGCACGTACGGAGACTGGATGGTGGCCGGTCTGAAGATGACCGTCTCCGTCTCGTTGAGCGCGTGGGTCATTGCGCTCGTCATCGGCGCCTTGATGGGGGTGCTGCGCACGGTGCCGTCGAAAGGCCTGCAACGCCTGGCGACGGCCTATGTCGAATTGCTGCGCAACATCCCGCTGCTGGTGCAGTTGTTCATCTGGTATTTCATCGTGCCGGAACTGCTGCCCACCAGTTGGGGCAACGCCATCAAGCAGCTTGCCCCGGAAACCCAGCAGTTCGGCGCCGCCGTGATCTGCCTGGGACTCTTTACCAGTGCCCGCGTGTGCGAACAGGTGCGCGCGGGCATCCAGAGCCTGCCCATCGGGCAGACCCGGGCCGCGCTGGCCCTGGGTCTGACGCTGCCGCAGACCTACCGACTCGTGCTGTTGCCCATGGCCTTCCGCCTGGTGGTGCCGCCGCTGACGTCGGAATTTCTCAACATCTTCAAGAACTCGGCCGTGTGCTCGACCATCGGCCTGCTGGAGCTGGCCGCACAAGGTCGCCAGCTGGTGGACTACACCGCGCAGCCTTATGAATCCTTCATCGCCGTGACGCTGATGTACCTGCTGATCAATGTGATCGTGATGGCCCTGATGCACTTGCTCGAACGCAAGGTGAAGGTGCCTGGCTACATGGGCAGCTGAACAGGAGAACGCCATGGCTTACGAATTCGACTGGAGCTCCATCCCCAACTCGCTGCCGTTTCTCGCCGAGGGGATGCTGGTCTCGCTGGAGATCACCTTCACCGCGCTGGTGGTCGGCATGGTGTGGGGCACGCTGCTGGCCGTGATGCGGCTGTCGGCCAGCGCTCCGCTGCGGTGGTTTGCCGCCGGCTACGTCAACCTGTTTCGCGCCGTGCCGCTGGTGATGGTGCTGCTGTGGTTCTTCCTCGTGATCCCGCAGCTGTTGACGACCTTCTTCAACCTGCAGCCCGGCACCGACGTCCGCATGGTGTCGGCCCTGGTCGGCTTTGCGCTCTTCGAGTCAGCGTATTACGCCGAGATCATCCGCGCGGGCATTCAGTCGGTGCCCAAGGGCCAGCTGGCTGCGGCCACCGCCCTGGGCCTGAGCCGCTTCCAGGCCATGCGCCTGGTCGTGCTGCCCCAGGCGCTGCGCAACATGGTGCCCCTGCTGCTGACCCAGGCCATCGTGCTGTTCCAGGACACCTCGCTGGTGTATGTCTCCGCCCTGGCGGACTTCTTCGGTGCGGCCTACAAGGTGGGTGACCGCGATGGCCGTCTGGTGGAGTTGCTGCTGTTCGCCGGCGCCGTGTACTTTGTCCTGTGTTTTGCCTTGTCCCGACTGGTCCAGGCGCTGCAGAAACCCCGTGTCCAGCACTGACCCGCACAAAGCATCTGGAGCCCTCTCATGATCCGCATTGAAAACGTCTCGAAGCACTACGGCGCCTTTCAGGTCCTCACCGACTGTTCCACCACCGTCGACAAGGGCGAGGTGGTGGTGGTGTGCGGCCCGTCCGGCTCGGGCAAGTCCACCCTGATCAAGACTGTCAACGGGCTGGAGCCCATCCAGAGCGGCCGCATCTTCGTCGATGGCACGCAGGTCAACGACCCGAAGACCAACCAGTCGAAACTGCGCAGCCGCGTCGGCATGGTGTTCCAGCACTTCGAGCTGTTCCCGCATCTGACCATCACCGAGAACCTCACGCTGGCGCAGATCCACGTGCTGGGACGCGCCAAGGATGAAGCGACCGCCAAGGGTCTCGCCCTGCTAGATCGCGTCGGGCTCAAGGCGCATGCACACAAGCGCCCCGGCCAACTGTCGGGTGGCCAGCAGCAGCGCGTGGCCATTGCGCGCGCACTGTGCATGGACCCGGTGGTGATGCTGTTCGACGAACCGACCTCGGCGCTCGACCCGGAGATGGTGGGCGAGGTGCTCGATGTGATGACCGAGCTCGCCCAGGAAGGCATGACCATGATGTGCGTGACGCACGAGATGGGCTTCGCCCGCCGTGTGGCCGACCGTGTGGTCTTCATGGATGCGGGTCGCATCGTCGAGGACCGCAGCAAGTCGGACTTCTTCGATCGGCCCGAGTCGGAGCGCGCGCAACAGTTCCTGGCGCGCATCCTGCACCACTGACCCGATACGCCGGGACCGGACGCTGCCTTCAGCAACCGGCCTCGGCGCTGGTTGGAGCAGGCCGCGCTCGCCCGTTGCCCCGATTCCCAACCACGCTGAGGAACCCGCGATGAATCACCCTGACACCGCCCTCCAGGCTGGCACCACCCCGGCCAGCCGCAGCACCCGCCTGCCGTCCTACCTGAACGCTGCCGAGCCGGGCCCGTGGGCCATGTTTCTGGAGCAACTCGACCGTGTCGAGCCCCACCTGGGCGAGCTGGCCCGCTGGACCGACACCCTTCGCCGCCCCAAGCGCACCCTGGTGGTCGACATTCCCGTGCGCATGGACGACGGGCGCATCGAGCACTTCGAAGGCTTCCGCGTGCACCACAACCTCTCGCGGGGGCCGGGCAAGGGCGGCGTGCGCTTCCACCACGCGGTGAACCTGTCCGAGGTGATGGCGCTGGCGGGCTGGATGACCATCAAGAACGCCGCGGTGAACCTGCCCTATGGCGGCGCCAAGGGCGGGGTGCGGGTCGACCCCTCGCAGCTCAGCCGCACGGAGCTCGAACGCCTGACGCGCCGCTACACCAGTGAACTGGGCGACCTGATCGGCCCCGACTGCGACATTCCCGCACCGGACGTTGGCACCAACGACCAGGTGATGGCCTGGATGATGGACACCTACGCCATCAACCACGGGGCCACGCACACCGGCGTCGTGACGGGCAAACCCATCAGCATGGGCGGCAGCCTCGGCCGGCGGGACGCCACCGGGCGCGGCTGCTTCGTCGTGGCCCGCGAGGCGATGAAGCGCCTGAACCGCGAGATGAAGGATGCGCGCATCGCCATCCAGGGCTTCGGCAACGTGGGCAATGCCTCCGCGCGCGTGTTCCATGACGAGGGCGCCCGCGTCGTCGCCATTCAGGACATCCACGGGACGCTGTTCAACGACGCGGGCTTCGACCCGCACGCCCTGCTGCGCCACCTCACCGTCGAAGGCGGCGCCTGGGCCGACTTCCCCGGCGCCAGGTTGATCCCGTCCGAGCAATTCTGGTCGGTGGACTGCGACGTGATGCTACCGGCCGCGCTCGAAGGCCAGATCACCAAGGACAATGCACCGCACATTCGTGCACGACTCATCGTGGAAGGCGCCAACGGCCCCACAACCCCGGAAGCCGAGGATATCCTCCATGCTCAGGGCTGTACCGTGCTGCCCGACGTGCTGGCCAACGCCGGCGGTGTGACCGTGAGCTATTTCGAATGGGTTCAGAACGCGACCAGCTTCTTCTGGACAGAACAGGACATCCACGCGCGACTCGACCGCGTGCTGTCCGAGGCCTTCGACAGCATCTGGCGCAGCGCCCAGGACAAGGGCGTCAACCTCCGCACGGCCACCTTCATCACCGCCTGCTCGCGGGTGCTCGAGGCCCGGGCACTGCGCGGGCTCTATCCCTGATTCCTGCCCATGTCCCTGGCCCCGGCCGCACCGCCTGAAGACCCCTCGTCCGCTCCGCCATCCAGCCGCACCGCGATGGAGCGGGTTTCTGCGCGCGACGTGCTGTCGCGCAGCCGGCGGCTGATGGTCGGGCTGCTGGCGGTGCTGGCCATTCTGGGCGTCGGGGTGGTGAGCTACCGCGCCTCCTGGAACCAGGGCCTGGCCGGCATCCGGACCAACGCCAACCACCGACTGGACCTGTTTGCCTCGGCGCTGGAAGGCATGCTGAACCGGCTGGAGCACGTGCCGGCCACCATCCAGCTCAACCGCGACGTGGTGGCCCTGCTGCAGCCCCGCAGCGGCCCGGCTTCGGCCGATGCCGTCAACGGCTTCCTGCGCAAGCTCAACGCGCAACTGGGCAGCATGGCGGTCTACGTGATCAACGAGCGGGGCTACGTGGTCGCCTCCAGCAACGCCGGCGAACCACTGAGCTTCATCGGCGAAGACCTGTCCTTCCGCCCCTATTTCATCGAGGCGCTGTCCGGTCAGGTCGGGCGTCACTTCGCCATCGGCCACACCAGCAAGCAGCCCGGCTACTACCTCGCCAACCCCATTCGGGACCAGGGGCGGGTGATCGGCGTGGCCGTCATCAAGATCTCGCTGGCCCCGGTTGCCGAGGCCTGGTCCATGCTCGGGGTGCCGGCCTTCATCACGGACGACAACCAGGTCATCATCCTGTCGTCGCGCACGGACTGGCTCTACCAGAGCGTGGGAGAACAGGGCTTGGACAAGGTCGTCGACTTCCAGATCCGGCAGCTTTACTTGAACACCCGGCCTCGCCGCTTTGCCGCCAGCACGGCCCTGCAAGGCGCCAGCAGCCCGGACGCCGCCGACGGCGTCCTGGTGCAGGGGCGCAACCTGGGCACGGGGCACGGGCGCACCGTGCTCGCCCAGGCCAAATCCTTGCCGAAGATGCACTGGCATCTGTGGGTCTTCACCGACGTCGACCCGGTGCGCAGCCAGGCCTTCACGGTGGGGCTGCTGTCGGCGGTGGCGGCGGGCTTTGTGGGCCTGCTGTGGCTGGCCCTGGCGCAGCGCCAACGACTGGTGCGGCACAAGCTGGCAGCACGCCACATGCTCGAGCGCGCCAACGCGCAGCTCGAGGCCAAGGTGGCCCGCCGCACCAGCGCGCTGGCGCAGACCAACGAGCGCCTGCGCCGCGAGGTGGCCGAGCGCATCCAGACTGAACAGAACCTGCGCGAGGCGCAGGACGAGCTGGTGCAGGCTGCCAAGCTGGCGGTCGTGGGCCAGATGTCGGCCGGGATCACGCACGAACTGGCCCAGCCCATCGGCGCCATCCGCACCCTGTCGGGCAACTCGGCCGAGTTCCTCAAGCGGGGCGATCTGCCCACGGTGGACAGCAACCTCACGCTGATCAACCGGCTGGCAGACCAGATGGGCGACATCATCCAGTCGCTCAAGGCCTTTGCCCGCAAGGCCCCCGCCACGCCGGTGGCGACCGACATGGCGCAGGCCGTCAACAACGCGCTGCTGCTGTTCATGGCCCGCATCAAGAAGGACGGCATCACGCTGGTCAACGACTGCGTGGAAGGGCAGGCGCTGGTGTGGTGCGATCCGAACCGGCTCGAGCAGGTCGTGGTCAACCTCATCGGCAACGCGCTCGACGCGGTGCGCGACGCGCCAGAACGCCGTGTGCACCTCTACACCGAGCACAGCGGCAACCAGCGCGTCTGCCTGGTGGTGAGTGACAGCGGCTGCGGCATCCCGGCCGAACTGCTGCCACGGATGTTCGAACCGTTTTTCACCACCAAGCCACGCGGCGTGGGCCTGGGTCTGGGCCTGCACATTTCGCGTGACATCATCCGGGCTTTCCGGGGCGAGTTGCGTGCCGAGAACCAGCCCGAAGGCGGCGCCCGCTTCATCGTGGAGCTGCCCGAGCGCACCGATGCCGACACGACCCCGCTGCCACCGGGCTGGACCAGCGGGGGACTTCCCTCGCGCCGCCCCGCCGATCTGCCTCCGCCCCTGCCCGATTCCGCCTCCGCGCCGCCACCATGAGCCTTGTTGACGCCAACACCACGCCCTCCCTTTCCGTGCTGATCGTGGAAGACGAGCCGCACGTGCGACTCGGCTGCGTGCAGGCCATGCAGCTGGCCGGGTTCACGGTCGAAGGGGTGGGCTCGGCCGAAGAGGCCCTGCCGCGGATCACCTCCGGGGCCATCGGGGTGGTCGTGACGGACATGCGCCTGCCCAAGGCCGATGGCCTGTCGCTGGTGCGCTTCTGCCACCAGCACGACGCCCAGCTGCCGGTGGTGATGATCACCGGCCATGGCGACATCGACCTGGCCGTGGAAGCCATGCGCAGCGGCGCATACGACTTCATCACCAAACCCTTCCCGTCGGAGCACCTGGTGGACGTGGTGCGGCGGGCGTTCGAGAAGCGGCTGCTCACGCGCGAGGTCGAGACCCTGCGCCAGCAGCTTGCGCACCGCACCGGCATCGAAGGCCAGCTCATCGGACAGTCCGCGGCCATGGCGGCCGTGCGCAAGCTCATCCTGGATGTGGCCGACTCGCCGGTGGACGTGCTGGTGCACGGCGAAACCGGCTGCGGCAAGGAGCTGGTGGCCCAGGCCCTGCACAGCTACTCGCACCGCCGGGACGCGCCCTATGTGGCCCTGAACTGCGGTGGCATGCCTGACAACCTGCTCGACAGCGAGCTGTTCGGTCACGAGGCCGGCGCTTTCACCGGCGCACAGAAGCGCCGCATCGGCAAGATCGAGCACGCGCACGGCGGCACGCTGTTCCTCGACGAGCTCGAAAGCATGCCCATGGCCATGCAGATCAAGCTGCTGCGCGTGCTGCAGGAACGCAAGCTCGAGCGCCTGGGCTCGAACCACGCCATCGACGTCGACTGCCGAATCGTGGCGGCCACCAAGGACGACCTGCTCGAACGCGGCCGGCAGGGCACCTTCCGCACCGACCTGTACTACCGCCTCAACGTCGTGACCCTGCACCTGCCGCCGCTGCGCGAGCGCCGCGAGGACATCCCCATGCTGATGGCGCACTTCACGCTGCTGGCCGCCCAGCGCTTCAACCGCCCGCAGCCCGAACTGAGCGCCGCCCAGCTGTCACGGCTGATGGCCCATGACTGGCCGGGCAATGTGCGCGAGTTGCGCAATGCGGCCGACTGTCTGGTGCTGGGCGTGCGCAATGCCGTGCTCGACAGTGGGCAGAGCACGCCGGCCGGCGATGCAGGCGGCCTCTCGCTGGCCGAAGCAGTCGATCGCTTCGAGCGCGACCTGATCGCCACCGAGTTGCAGCGCCAGGGCGGCAACGTGGCACGCTGCGCCGAGGCCCTGAAGGTGGCCAAGACCACGCTGCACGACAAGATCAAGCGCCACGGGCTGTGAACTCACGCTCCCCGGCGACACGACTCAGAAGCGGCGCGTGAGCGTCAGCGTGTCGTTCTCGCGCTTCATCTGGAAGCGCGTCAGAAAGGTGTTGCCCAGCAGGATGTGGGGCATGGGCAGCGGCAGCACCGCCGCCTCGACGTTGTGCACTTCAACGTCCTGGATGCGCACCGAAGTCAACGTGACGCGGTACCCGGTGACCGGGCCGTTGGCGGTGTTGCCGTAGATCTTCGGGCCATTCTCGAACGCCAGACCCAGCCGGCGCGCCTCTTCGGCGCTCATGGCGATCGACGTGGCGCCGGTGTCCACCATGAACTGCGTCGAGCGCCCGTTGATCTGACCCAGCGTGAGGAAGTGCCCCCCCTGCCCCGCCGTCAACACGATCTGCGTGCCACCTGCAGCGCCGCCGCGCCCTCCGATGCTGACAGGCGCACCGCCCAGCATCACGGTCTGCCGCTGACCGGCCACCTCGACCACGGCACGGTCCGAGGCCACGCTCATGACGCGCACGCCCTGGTGAACGTCACCGGCGGCCAGCGCACGCGGCGCCCCCCCATTGACGACCAGCAGCGCCTTGCTGCCCATGCCGCCCGTCATGGCCACGCTCTGAGCGCGGGCCGGGCACGCCACGGCGAGCACCAGGCCGGCCACCAGACACCCCATCAGGCGCGCGCGCACCCGATCAGTCCCGGTAGTTGCCGAACGAGAACGGGTAGTCCAGTTCCTTGCGGATCAGGGCCTGGGCCAGCTGCAGGTCATCGCGCTTGTTGGCCTGCACGCGCACTTCCTCGCCCTGGATGCTGGCGTTGACCTTCATCTTGCTGTCCTTGATGACCTTCACGATCTTCTTGGCCAGCTCGGCCTCGATGCCGGCCTTGACCTTCACGACCTGCTTGACCTTGTCCCCGCCGATTTTTTCGACCTTGCCCACATCCATGAAGCGGATGTCGACCTGCTGCTTGGTCAGCTTGTTGTAGAGGACGTCGCGGACCTGGTCGATCTGGAAATCGCTGTCACCGTAGACGACGATCTCCTTTTCCTTCTTCTTGAACTCGACGGCAGCGCTGGTGCCCTTGAAATCGAAGCGGGTGCCAATCTCCTTCTGGCTGGTGTTGACGGCGTTGTCAACGGCTTCCAGGTTGGGATCAAGCTTGGTGTCAAAACTGGGCATGGGCATCTCTGTGGTTGTCTGCGAAAATTCTGCCATGCCCACGTCCACTGCCGCAGCCACTTTCGCCGAAACCCCACCGCCGCTCGATCTGGAGCGCGGTGCCAGCCTGCGTGCGTTCAACACCTTCGGCCTGCCCTGCGTGGCCACCACGCTCGTGCGCGTGCACAGCGAGGGCGACCTCAAGCGCGTGGTCAACGACCCGGAACTGGGCCGCGCACCGAAGTTCGTGCTGGGCGGGGGCAGCAACCTCGTGCTCACGCGGGACGTCGACCGGTGTGTGCTGAAGGTCGAAATCCGCGGCCGCCAGGTGCTGGAAACCCGGGAAGACGCGGTGATCGTGGAAGTGGGCGCCGGCGAATCCTGGCACGAGACCGTGCAATGGTGCCTGGACCACGACCTGCCCGGCCTGGAGAACATGGCCCTGATTCCCGGCACGGTGGGCGCCGCGCCGGTGCAGAACATCGGCGCCTACGGGGTCGAGCTCAAGGACCGTTTTGAATCACTCGATGCGGTGGACCTCATCACGGGCCGCACCGTCACGCTGACGGCCGAGCAGTGCCATTTCGGTTACCGGGACTCGGTCTTCAAGCAGCATCTGGCCAACAAGAGCGTGATCACGCGCGTGCGCCTGCGCCTGCCGCGCCCCTGGGTGCCGGTGCTGGGCTACCTCGAGCTCGAACGCAAGATCGCCGAAACCGGCAACACCCATCCGACGGCCCGCCAGATCTTCGACTGGATCTGCGAGGTGCGGCGCGCCAAGCTGCCCGACCCCGCCGTGATCGGCAACGCCGGCAGCTTCTTCAAGAACCCCGTGGTGACCGCCGAACAGTGCCGTGACATCATTGGCCGCGACCCCGAGATCGTTCATTACCCGCTGGACGATGGCAGCTTCAAGCTGGCGGCCGGCTGGATGATCGATGCCTGCGGCTGGAAGGGCAAGTCCATCGGCCGCGCGGGCGTGTACGAGCGCCAGGCGCTGGTGCTCGTCAACCGCGGGGGGGCCAGTGGGGCCGAGGTGGTGACGCTGGCGCGTGCCATCCAGGAGAGCGTCTACGGGCGATTCGGCATCCGGCTGGAGCCCGAACCCGTGGTGCTCTGAGCGGGGCCGACGGCCTCACCCCGCCGCGCGCGGCAGCGCGACCACCGCGCGCAGACCGCCTTCGACACGATTCTGCAGCGTCAAGGTGCCGCCTTGCCGCAGCATCAGTTCGCGGGCGATGTACAGGCCGAGACCCACGCCGCCGGTGTCCCGGCTGCGCGAGCCATCGAGCCGGAAAAACGGCTTGAACACCGCCTCCAGCTGATCGGCCGGGATACCGGGGCCATCGTCGTCCACCTGAATGCGCACCCACCCATCGTCCGGCTGCAGGGTCAGGCGCGCGCGCTGGCCGTGGCGCAAGGCGTTGTCCACGAGGTTGTCGAGCACGCGCTTGAGGGCCACCGGCTGGGCACGCACCACCGTCTCGGCGCCAGACAGGGCCTGCAGGTCGGCCCGCACAGGCTGGCCCTCCTCGGCGCGATCGTCTGCCATGGCCTCGATCAGAGCGGCCGCATCCAGCACCTGCCACGGCTCCTGGCTGCGCTCATCGTTCAGCGCGTTCAGCACCGCCTCGATCAGCGCGTTGACATCGTTCACATCGGCCACACAGCGCTCGGCGATGGGGTCGGGGCGCAGCCGCTCAAGGCGCATGCGAAGGCGTGTCAGCGGCGTGCGCAGATCATGGGAAATGGACGCCATCAGCAGCCCGCGCTCATCGAATCGCTCGCTGAGCTGACGTGCCATGCGGTTGAACACCTGGGCGGCCTGACGCACCTCGACCGGCCCGCTGCGTTCGTCCAGTTCGGGAACTGCGACGTGCCGTCCCAGCGCTTCTGACAGAACGAGGGACGCCTCCGTCAGCCGACGAACCGGTCGGCTCAGCCAGCGCGCACCCAGCCATGCCGCCGCCGCCATCACGAGCACCCGCACCAGGTAATCCAGCCACAGCCTCGGGGGCATGGGGGGACCCAGCGGCGGCAGCGCCCCAGGAAAGGCACGAAACAATGAAGCGCTGGCCGACGCCGGGGCGGGTGTGCCGGGCGGGGCGGGGAGCATGCCGGGCATGGGCGGCATCCCGGGCATCAACGCCACGCCATGCCAGTGGCGAGGCGCACGCGCGGTGCCGATGTGGGCCATCGAAAAACCCAGCACGTGGCTGAGCATCAGCGTGCCCCAAAGCAGCAGGAACAGGCGACGCGTCAGCGTGTCGGCCCACAAAGCCTGCCGAATGCGGCCCCATCTGTTCACGCCGTCACCCGTGCCGCAAACAGGTAGCCTTCGCCCCGCATGGTGCGGATCAGCCCATCGCCCACGCCGCTGTCGCGCAGCTTGTGCCGCAGCCGGGACACGGTCAGGTCGATGCTGCGGTCGCTCACCGCGGTGCCGGGCATCTGGGACAGGTCAAGCAGCTCGTCACGCGAAAGCACCCGCTCCGGGTTGTCGACGAGCGCAGCCAGCAACCGGTATTCGGCACTGGAGAGCTGCACGACCACGCCTTCCGGCGAGGTCAGCTGGCGCTTCAGGCGGTCGAACGACCAGCCCATGAACCGCGCGACCGCGTGGGCTGCCTCCGCCACCGCCCTGCTGCCGCTGGACCGCCGCAACACCGCATGGATGCGAGCCACGAGCTCGCGCGGCTCGAAAGGTTTGCCGAGGTAATCGTCGGCCCCCATCTCGAGCCCGATGACCCGACTGATGGGGTCGCCCTGTGCGGTCAGCATGATGACCGGCACGGGCAACTTGCTCAGCACCTCGCGACACAGATCGAGGCCATGCCCATCCGGCAGCATGAGGTCGAGCAGCACCACATCGAAGCGCCGGGTGCGCAGCGCGCTCTGCATGGCCTGGGCAGTGGGCGCCGGGGTGACGGCCATGCCATAGCCCTGGAGGTAGGCACAGACCAGATCACGGATCTCGACATCGTCTTCAACAAGCAGGCACTGGATCACGGCGGACCACACACGGTAAACAACACAGCGCGGCAGGTTATCAAGCCGCACCGAGGCCGTGTTCGCGCGCACACCAACTTCACACGACTTCACTGCGCACGGGTCATTGACATGCAATGACACACATGAAAAAAGCCACTCCGAAGAGCGGCTCGTGACACGGGGCGGGAAGCCTGTGCCGGATCAGCCGAAGTGGCAGATGTAGTGGTAGGGCTCGCCCTCCACCTTGATCTCGAACGACGAGTTGCCCGGCACATTGAAGCTTTCGCCCGCACCGTAGGTGGTCCACTCGCTGGAACCAGCCAGCTTGATGGTGGCCTTGCCGGCGACGGTTTCCATAATTTCCGGCGCGCCGGTGTTGAAGGTCAGCGTGGCGGGCAGGATCACGCCGACGGACTTGCGGGTGCCGTCGGCGAGGGTCACGGTGTGCGAAACGCACTTGCCGTCGAAGTACACGTTGGCTTGCGTGGCAACGCTGCCAGCGAGGGTCGTGGTGGTCATGCGGGTGTC
Organism: uncultured Aquabacterium sp.; assembly: GCF_947366995.1. Classification (GTDB taxonomy): domain Bacteria; phylum Pseudomonadota; class Gammaproteobacteria; order Burkholderiales; family Burkholderiaceae_C; genus Aquabacterium. The sequence continues at coordinate 24,419 of NZ_CANBCC010000054.1, forward strand.
CAGTTCAGGTTAGGTGATCAAGCGGGCTTCTTCGCAGCAACCTTCTTGGCAGCAGCCTTCTTTGCAGCAGGCTTGGCCGCGGCCTTGCGGGCCGGCTTGGCTGCGGCATCACGCTTGGCCTTCACGTTGGCACCAATGCGCAGGCGCAGCGCGTTCAGCTTGATGAAGCCGGCCGCGTCGGCCTGGTTGTAGGCGCCGCCGTCGTCGTCGAAGGTCGAGATCTGGGGGTCGAACAGGCTGTCGGTGGACGACTCACGGCCCACGCACATGATCGTGCCCTTGTACAGCTTGAGCTTGACCGTGCCATTGACGGTTTCCTGGCTCTTGTCGATCAGGCCTTGCAGCAGTTCGCGCTCGGGGCTGAACCAGTAGCCGTTGTAGACCAGACGGGCATAGCGCGGCATCAGGTCGTCCTTCAGCGCCAGCACTTCGCGGTCCAGCGTGATCGACTCGATGGCGCGGTGGCCGGTCAGCAGGATGGTGCCGCCCGGGGTTTCATAGCAGCCGCGGCTCTTCATGCCCACGTAGCGGTTCTCGACCTTGTCCAGGCGGCCGATGCCGTGCTTGCCGCCCAGCTCGTTCAGCTTGGTCAGCACCTGCGCGGGCGTCATCTTCACGCCGTTGATGGCGACCACGTCACCCTTGGCATAGGTCAGCTCGATCACTTCGGCCTTGTTCGGTGCCTTTTCGGGCGACACGGTCAGGCGCCACATGTTGGCTTCGGGCTCGAAGTTCGGGTCTTCCAGCACGCCGCCTTCGTAGCTGATGTGCAGCAGGTTGGCGTCCATCGAATACGGGGCGCCGCCCTTGCGCTTCTTGAAGTCGACCGGGATGCCGTGCTTGTCGGCATAGGCCAGCAGCTTCTCGCGGCTCAGCAAGTCCCACTCGCGCCACGGGGCGATCACCTTCACGCCAGGCAGCAGCGCGTAAGCGCCCAGCTCGAAGCGGACCTGGTCGTTGCCCTTGCCGGTGGCGCCGTGCGAGATGGCGTCGGCCTTGGACTTCTTGGCGATCTCGACCAGGCGCTTGGCGATCAGCGGACGGGCGATCGACGTGCCCAGCAGGTATTCACCTTCGTACAGCGCATTGGCGCGGAACATCGGGAACACGAAGTCGCGCACGAACTCTTCGCGCAGGTCTTCGATGTGGATGTTCTCGGGCTTGATGCCCATCTTCAGGGCCTTGGCACGTGCGGGCTCGATCTCTTCGCCCTGGCCGATGTCGGCCGTGAAGGTCACCACTTCACAGTTGTACTCGTCCTGCAGCCACTTGAGGATGATCGAGGTGTCCAGACCGCCGGAGTAGGCCAGCACGACCTTCTTGACGCCCTGCTTGCCCTGGCCGGCAACGGCAGGAGCAGCAGCGGGGGCGGACGCAGCCTGAGGCTTGGCTGCCTTGGGGGCCTGGGCTGCCCGGGGGGCGGCCTTGGTGGCTTTCACGGTCGTCTTGGACATGGTGAGGTGGTACAGAGGTGGGAAACCCGTGATTTTAGTGCCCGAACCGCCCCCGTCATCCACCGCTTGCACGAGGCTGCGGGGTGAGCACCCCGTGCTGAAATACCGACTCACGACAGCACACGACACGGGAGGCGCCTGCGATGGAACAGGCAGAGTTCATCCACTACATGCGGCTGAGCGAATATGCCAGCGCCGAGGCACCGCAACGCTACCGACGCAAGGTGGCCGCCTTCGCCGCGTTGGGCTATGCGTGGGTGGCAGGCTGCCTGCTCGCTGCCGTGCTCGTGCTCGCCTGGGTGGTGCCCGTGGTGCTGCGCGGCGGCATCCGCTGGGGGCTGGTCTTCATGGCACTCGGCGCACTGGGCCTGGCGTGGTCCAGCGTGCGCGCGCTGTGGGTACCGCTCAACGGGAAGCCCGACGGCATCCGCCTTCGCCCCAAGGACGCTCCGGCCCTGTTCAAGATGCTCGGCACGGTGCGAAAGAAGGTGGACGGCCCCCGCCTCGACGAGGTGTACCTGGACGATGCCTTCAACGCCGCCATCACCCAGTTGCCCCGCCGCGGCCTGTTCGGGGGGCACGTCAACCGGCTGCATCTCGGGCTGCCGCTGCTGATGGCGCTGGACGGCCCTCGGG
>NZ_CANBCC010000055.1 GCF_947366995.1 uncultured Aquabacterium sp.
ACACGCCGAACGACACTCTTTCCCTACACGACGCTCTTCCGATCTCGCTGGACCCGTGTCGACCAGTTGCTCCAGCGGGTGGAGACGGACGCCGCAGGGCTCTCGCGGGATCGACATGTCCTTCAGTTCGACATCGAAACGAACGGCGGGGCTTGTGAGATCGCGGGCGTGGAGAGCGAGTGGTTGAGTGCCATGGGCAACCTGGTCAGCAATGCCATCCGCTACACGCCTGACGGCGGCGAAATCGCGGTGCGCTGGGCTTTGCAGCCGGAGGGCGGTGCCGTGTTCAGCGTGAGGGACAGTGGCATTGGCATCGCGCCAGAGCACATTCCCCGGCTGACAGAGCGCTTCTATCGTGTGGACGGCAGCCGCAGCCGTGAAACCGGCGGAACCGGTCTGGGGCTGTCCATTGTCAAGCACGTGGTGCAGCGGCACGGCGGTGAACTTCGCATCACCAGCGAGGCGGGCAAGGGCTCGACCTTCACCCTCACGGTGCCCGCCGCTCGGGTTCGGATGCGCTGAGCCCGATCAGTCGGCCCGGCGGTAGACGACGATCTGTTCGGAATTGCGCGTGCGCTGGTTGAAGCGCGCGGCCATTTCCCAGCCGGGGAACTCGCGGGCGGTGCTCCGGCCGCCGAGCCGAACGAGCAGCGTCGGGCACGGGGTGACGGACGGCTTGAAGCCGCGCTGCACGCCATCCACGGCGTAGCCGCCGAAGTACTCCAGGCCCGTCAACAGCGCGACCGGTGCGCCCGGTGCGTACACGCAGCTGCCTGCGGGGATGGACGAGGCCACGCGGTTCAGAAGCAGCCGGTAGCTGCGCGCCTGGTCGAGCAGCGGCAGCCACAGCGTCATGAACAGCAACCAGCACAGCGCCACGCCACCAGCGGGAAGCACCAGGCTCTTCCACAGGGCATGTGTCTGGCGTGAGGTGCGCCAGCGCACCAGGGCCAGCCACAGCACCGTGCCGATGACGGCCGGGACGAGTCCGACCCACGAGAACACGCTTTCGTAACCCGGCACCAGCTTTGCCACATTGGCGGCGATCTTGGCCGGCCTGCCGGTGTGCATGGCGCCGTAGATGACCCAGATGGCACCTGCGCAGAGGGTGAAGAAGCAGACCGAGAACCAGTCGATCGCGGCGCCAAGACTGCGTTGCAGGATGGGCAGCGCAAACGCGGCCAGCACCGCCAGCGGGGGCAGGGCGGCAAGCAGCGCGCGTTCATTGGCGCCCATGGAGACGGAAGCGGCGAAGCCGGCCAGTGCCACCAGCAGCGGGGCGGCAATGTGCCTGCGTTGCAGCTGACGACGCCAGTGCCACAGCGTGAGGGCCGCCAGCGGCAGCGTGGGCCAGGCAAACCAGATGATCAGACGCAGCATGTCACCGAGACGGGGGGCAGCGCCAACGCGCCATGCCCAGCCCGAGAGACCTTGCTGAGTCAACACGGTGGCGAGCGCGGCCGCGAGCACGGTGGCGGCGGCAACCCAGGGCAGGTGGGCCCGTACGGCCTCGGTGCGTGAACGGAGGCAGACGATGCTGCCCAGCACCCCAAGCATGACGGCCACGGCCGGGCTGCCGCTCAGGGCCATGGTGGTCAGACTGAGCAGGGTGGCGGCACGGGCCTTGGCCGGGGACAGCGCCGCGGCCGCCAGTCCGTACAGAAACAAGGTGCTGCCGGTGAGTTGCAGCAACTCGGGCGTGGTCTCGTGCCCTAGCTGAAGCAGGCCGAGGCTGGCAATCAGTGCCAGCAGCGCCCCATCGGCCACCGCGCGGGCATAGTCCTGAGGCGCAGCCTCACCGCCGAACGCCAACGGCACGGGTTGGGCTGCGTCGGTGCGGGCGAGGTGGTAGGTGCTGTACCAGGTCAGCGCCAGGATTGCGACCAGCAGCAGTGCGAAGGGAATGCGTGCGGCCAGGGCTGGATCCAGCCAGGGTTGCAGCGCCCAGATGCTGGCCCCGCCGAGCCAGTAGGGCAGGATGCCCCCGCCGGAGGGCAGCACGCCGCCCACATTGGGATGCAGCCACGACGCCTGACCCAGTGCCAGACTCCACATGTGACCGAAGGACGCAATGTCTTCGTTCTTCCAGGGATCGCGGCCGAGCAGACCCGGCACCACGTATGCAGCACAGAAAAGCCACAGCGCCCAGCGCGGAAGGCGGCGGACGGCCTTCTGGGTGACGAGGGCGGGCGAGATCGTCGGGGCCTGTGGGTGGGCTTGCATGCGGTATCAGGCGAGAAAGGGCGACTGCAAACAAAAAGGGCAGCCTGGGCTGCCCTTCGCGTGACTCACGGCGCCGGGACAAGCCAGGCCGGGCCAATCCAAGATCACTTCTTGAGGTGAGCGAACTTGTTGCGGAACTTCTCGACGCGGCCGCCCAGCGAGTCCACCGACTTCTGGGTGCCGGTGTAGAAGGCGTGCGATTCAGAGGAGGTTTCCAGCTTGAACAGGGGCAGCTCGCGGCCGTCTTCCCAGGTGGTGGTTTCCTTGGTAGGAGCGCACGAACGGGTCACGAACTTGAAACCGTTGGACTGGTCCAGGAAGACGACGTCGCGGTAGTTGGGGTGGATACCTTGCTTGGGCATGTCAAAACCTCTTGCTGTTTGCATCATCGGGAGCCACCAGACACCACGCCTGGCACTTTCCGACAGCCGGAAAACCTCAGATTATAGCACGGCAGTGTGCAACACACCGCCGTGCATGGGCCATGGTTTCATGGCCCCACGGTCCGAGCGCCTTGGCGCTCAACCGCCACGACGCATCATGTCGAAGAAGTCGTGGTTGTTCTTGGTGGACCGCATCTTGTCGAGCACGAACTCCATCGCCTCGATCTCGTCCATCGGGTAGAGCAGCTTGCGCAGAATCCAGCTCTTCTGCAGGATTTCGGGCTTGAGCAGCAACTCTTCGCGGCGCGTGCCGGACTTGTTGATCAGGATGGAAGGGTAGACGCGCTTTTCGGCCATGCGGCGATCCAGGTGGATTTCGCAGTTGCCGGTGCCCTTGAACTCTTCGTAGATCACCTCGTCCATGCGGCTGCCGGTGTCGACGAGCGCCGTGCCGATGATGGTCAGCGAGCCGCCTTCCTCCACGTTGCGGGCCGCACCGAAGAAGCGCTTCGGGCGCTGCAGCGCGTTGGCATCCACACCGCCGGTCAGCACCTTGCCGGAGCTGGGCAGCACGTTGTTGTAAGCGCGCGCCAGACGGGTGATCGAGTCGAGCAGGATCACCACGTCCTTTTTCATCTCGACCAGGCGCTTGGCGCGCTCGATCACCATTTCGGCGACCTGCACGTGGCGCTGGGCCGGCTCGTCGAACGTGGAGCTGATGACCTCGCCGCGCACGGTGCGCTGCATTTCGGTCACTTCTTCCGGGCGTTCGTCGACCAGCAGCACGATCAGGTGCACGTCGGGATGGTTGGCGACCATGGCGTGAGCCAGGTTCTTCATCATCACCGTCTTGCCGCTCTTGGGCGGCGCAACCAGCAGGGCGCGCTGACCTTTGCCGATCGGGGCGATCAGGTCGATGATGCGGCTGGTGACGTTGTCGTCGCCCTTGCCGTTTTCGCGCTCGAGCTTGAACTGTTCTTCCGGGAACAGCGGGGTCAGGTTCTCGAACAGGATCTTGTTCTTGTTGACCTCGGCGGGCAGCCCGTTCACCGTATCGACCTTGACCAGGGCAAAGTAACGCTCGCCGTCCTTCGGCACGCGCACCTCGCCTTCGATCATGTCGCCGGTGTGCAGGTTGAAGCGACGCACTTGGCTGGGCGACAGGTAGATGTCGTCGGTGCTGGCCAGGAAGCTGGCGTCGAGCGAGCGCAGGAAGCCGAAGCCGTCGGGCAGCACTTCGAGCACGCCATCGCCGAAGACCTGCTCGCCGGCCTTGGCGCGCTTCTTCATGATGGCGAACATCAGCTCCTGCTTGCGCATGCGAGAGACGTTCTCGATTTCGAGGGCTTCGGCCATCTCCACGAGTTTGGAGATGTGCAAGGCCTTCAGTTCAGACAGGTGCATGTGTGGGAACCCTGATCAAACCTGCGTATGCCGGTGAGGCCGGGCTCATCAGGGAGCCGGGCTGGCACAACGCGTGGAGTGGGATGGCATCGACCCGAAAAGGTCGGAAAGGTCGACAGGTTGTTTGTCGTGGCGACAGGGCAGGGAGCGCGGGTGCGACTGAGCCTCTGTGCCGGCCCGAGCTGCTGCCCCGGCCTGACGAACACCACCCGGTTTCAACCAGGCGGTGATCGCATTATAGAGAGGAAAACCGCTGAAAGATCAGAGGGTGCCGTCGATGAAGGCGGTCAGTTGGGCCTTCGACAGGGCGCCGACCTTGGTGGCGGCCAGCTGACCGTTCTTGAAGATCATCAGTGTCGGGATGCCACGGATGCCGAACTTGGCGGGCACTTCGCGGTTCTGATCGACGTTCATCTTGGCGACGTTGAGGCGACCGTTGTAGTCCTTGGCAACCTCGTCCAGGATGGGGGCGATCATCTTGCAGGGGCCGCACCATTCGGCCCAGTAATCCACCAGCACGGGCTGGGCGGATTGCAGGACGTCGGCGTCAAAGGAGGCGTCGGTAATGTGTTTGATCAGGTCGCTGCTCATGGAAGGATCCTCAGGGGGCCGCCGTGCGTGCAGCAAGAAAAAGGTGGCACTGCAGGGGCAAGGGTGGATCGATTCTGACACAGAACCTGCGGGGAACCCTGATGCCGGGCGGTTGCCTTGTTCAATGGGGGTGATAGAGGCCGTCTCTTCGCAAATTGCGGCAGACCGGCTGTTTCCGTGAAATAGGGACGGGAAGGTGTGGCTGATAGACCCTTCGGCCACCGGCGAGCTGGTGTGCAATGGGGTGTCGAAGTCGGATTGACACCACAGGACACCGCGTTGCCCCCCGCCATGGCCCTAGCCCCGCCCTCAGCCCAGCCGGCGTCACGCCAGTTTGGCCGTTTCGAGTTGCACCAGATGGTGGGGCGCAGCCTGGCTTCGAGCACGTGGCTCGCCCGTGATCCCAGGCTGCAACACGAGATCCTGCTGTGCGTGCCCCGTGCACGCCCCGCGACGGCCACCGAGCGCGACACCTGGACGCAGGACGCGCTGATGGCCGCCCGGCTGAAGCATCCCCGTCTTGTCGATGTGCTGGAAGTGGGCGTGCATGACGGCTGGCCTTTCGTGGCCTGCGAGCGGCCCAAGGGCGCGATGACGCTGGCCGAGCGGCTGCAGTCCGGGCCGGCGCTGGCCGTTCTGGAGGTCGCGCACTGGATGGCCGACGTGGTGGAGGGGTTGGCGTACGCCCACGAGGCCGGGGTGGCGCATTTCGACATCGGACTGCACAACGTGCTGGTCGAGCCATCCGGTCACGCCGGCCTGTTCGGCCTGTCGGTCGGTCTGGCGGCTGCGGCGCCGGGCGCGCCGGCCAAGGCGCAGTGGAGTCGCACCCAGGTGCGGGTGGCGGCAGAGCGCGATGTGCTGATGTGCGGGCTGCTGATGCACCGCCTGCTGGCCGGCCATCCCGCGCTGGACGACGCCGACATGGGCAGTGCGGCGGGGCGGGTCGGCCCCGAGATTGTTCGCCTGCCATGGACCACGCCGAGCCCGGTGCCCGACACCTTGCGCGCCATCGTGAACCGCGCGACCGACCGCCAGCAGCGCCAGCGCTATCTGAACGCCCGCACGCTGCTGAGTGCCCTGCAGGGCTGGATCAAGACCAATTCACAGGACGCCGCCGGGCCGCTGGCCTTGCTGCTGGACCGTCTGAACAGCGTGGGCAGCCTGCCGGCCCGCCCGGGAACCGACCGCAGCCTCCAGACGGCGCTGGGCAGCATGGAGGGCCTGCGCGTCGATGACCTGGTTGACGTGGTGACACGCAATCCGGCGCTGGCGTGGGAGCTGCTTCGGGCCGTGAACAACGCGGTGTACCGCGGGCGCAGTGCAGACGAAGGTGTGGGCACCTTGTCCCGTGCCATCGTGTTGCTGGGACAGCAGGGGCTTCGCCGCGTGGGCGGCACCGTGCGCACGTGGCCAGGCGCGTTGCAGGCCCAGGCCAGCCTTCAGGAAAACACCCAGGCCATCGATGCACTGAAGGTGGCGCTGCGCCAGGCGAGCCTTGCAGGCCACATGGCCCGGTTACTGCGCCCCTTCAATGTGAGCGACGAGGAAGCATTCATGGCGGCCTGCTCGCAAAAGCTGGGCTGGCTGCTGATTCTGTATCACTTCCCGGACGAGGCTGCGCAGGTGACACGCCTGATGCAGCCCGGGCCGCCGCCCGAAGCCGGAGCGGCCCCCACGCCAGGCATGACACAGGACGCAGCCACCAGCGCCGTACTGGGCATCAATCTGGATGACCTGACCGGCGAGGTGATGCGCCATTGGGGCTTGCACGACCGGCTGGTCCAGGCTGCCCGGCCGCTGCCTCGGGGGGCGCTGGTGCGCCGACCCAGCGGCCCTGAGGAGACGCTGAGGACTGTGGCGAGCCTGGCGAACGAGCTCGCAGACGCCCGCCTGTCGCCTGGGCCGCGCGGTGCCACGGCATTGCATCAGGCCGCCACCCGGTACGCGCGGGCCCTGGATGTGACGGCCAAGGAGTGCCAGCAGGTGCTCGAGCAGTCCGATCGGCTGGTGGATGCCGGCCTGACGGCAGCGTCGGTCAGCCCCGCTTGAGTGCCCGGGCGCAGTCTTCCACGAGCTGCGGGCCCTTGTAGATCAGGCCGGTGTAGATCTGCACCAGGTCTGCGCCGGCGTCGCGCTTGGCGCGTGCGTCTGCCGCCGACATGACACCGCCCACCCCGATGATGGGGAAGCGCGGGCCGAGCGCCGCGCGCAGCTGGCGGATCACCTGGTTGCTGGCCTCCAGCACCGGCGCGCCGCTCAGGCCACCGGTTTCCTCGGCGTGGGGCAGGCCCTTCACGGCTTCGCGTGAGATGGTGGTGTTGGTGGCGATCACGCCGTCGATGCCGTTCTTCTGCAGCGTGGTCGCCACGACCGCCACCTGGGCCTCGTCGAGGTCGGGCGCAATCTTCACGAACATGGGCACCGTGCGCCCATGGCGCGTGACGAGCTGCTGGCGGCGTTCCTGCAGTTGGCCGAGCAGGGCGTCGAGCGCTTCGTCGCTCTGCAGGGCCCGCAGGTTCTTGGTGTTCGGGCTGGAGATGTTCACCGTCACGTAGTCGGCGTGCGGGAAGACGCCTTCCAGGCAGATCAGGTAGTCGTCGACCGCGTTCTCGATGGGCGTGACGGCGTTCTTGCCGATGTTCAGGCCCAGGATGCCGCCGCTTTCACGGAAGCGGGCCTGGCGCACGTTGGCCAGAAACGCGTCGAGGCCTTCGTTGTTGAAGCCCAGCCGGTTGATGAGGGCGTGGGCCTCGGGCAGGCGGAACATGCGGGGCTTGGGGTTGCCCGGCTGGCCCTTGGGCGTGACAGTGCCCACTTCCACGAAGCCGAAACCCATGGCGCCCAGGCCGTCGATCACGCGGCCGTTCTTGTCCAGGCCGGCAGCCATGCCGATGCGGTTGGGGAAACGCAGACCGGCCACTTCGACGGGGTCCTCGACGCGGCGAGCCGCCCACAGGCAGGCCAGCGGCGTGTTCTGAAACCGGGCCAGGGCGCCGATCGTCAGATCGTGCGCGGCTTCGGGGTCCATCGAGAACAGCAGGGACTTCGGCAGGGAGTAGGGAATCAGGGCCATGTGGCGTTGTGGGGTGAAAACCGGCGCCTATTGTCCCCGATCCACGAGCTGCCTCCGGGCTGCCGGCTGGTGCGTCATGCGTGTGGCAAACTGCGCCGCCTTGATCGTCCCGGTGCCGTGGTCCGGTCGTGAGGCCCTAGCGCCTTGCCCGGGCCGGGTGCCGAGACCGCTTTTCCGAATTCAAATTTCTGCAGGGTGCCCGCTTGGACAAGATCCTGATGCAACTGGCCGCCGAACTGAAGGTTCGGCCCGCCCAGGTCAATGCCGCCATCGAACTGCTGGACGGGGGCGCCACCGTGCCCTTCATCGCCCGCTATCGCAAGGAGGCCACCGACGGCCTGGACGACACGCAATTGCGCGACCTGGAGGCCCGGCTGGCCTACCTGCGCGAGCTGGAAGACCGCCGTGCTGCGGTGCTCAAGAGCATTGAAGAGCAGGGCAAGCTGACGCCCGAGCTGCGCGCCGCCATTGAGGCTGTGCCGACCAAGCAGGAGCTGGAAGACCTCTATCTGCCGTACAAGCCCAAGCGTCGCACCAAGGGCATGATCGCCCGCGAAGCCGGGATCGAGCCGCTGGCCGACAAGCTGTTTGCCGACCCGACGCTGGACCCGCACGCCGAGGCCCAGGCCTTCATCAACGCGGACGGCGGCTTTGCCGATGCGTTCGCCGTGCTGGACGGCGTGCGTGACATCCTGTCGGAGCGCTGGGCGGAAGACGCCACGCTGATCGGCAAGATGCGGGACTGGCTGTGGGCCGAAGGGCTGTTCAAGTCCAAGCTCATGGAGGGCAAGGACGAGCACAACCCGGATGTCGCCAAGTTCCGCGACTACTTCGACTACGACGAACCGATCCGCACGGTGCCTTCCCACCGCGCGCTGGCCGTGTTTCGCGGCCGCACCCAGGAAATCCTCGACGCCAAACTGGTGGTGGACGAAGAAGTGGTGCCCGGCAAGCCGACGATGGCCGAAGGCCGCATTGCGCTGCACCTGGGCTGGAGCCACAGCAAGCGCCCGGCCGATGACCTGATCCGCAAGTGCGTGGCCTGGACCTGGAAGGTGAAGCTCAGTCTGAGCCTCGAGCGCGACCTGTTTGCCCGCCTCCGCGAGGCCGCCGAAGCAACCGCGATCAAGGTGTTTGCCGAGAACCTGCGTGACCTGCTGCTGGCCGCGCCCGCCGGCAAGCGCGTGGTGATGGGGCTGGACCCCGGCATCCGCACCGGGGTGAAGGTGGCGGTGGTGAGCGACACCGGCAAGGTGCTGGACACGTCGACCGTCTACCCGCACGAGCCCCGCAAGGACTGGGAAGGTTCGATCCACACGCTGGGCCGCCTGTGTGCGGCGCACGGCGTGAACCTGATCGCCATCGGCAACGGCACGGCGAGCCGCGAGACCGACAAGCTGGCCGGTGACCTGATCAAGCGCATCCAGCAGATGGCGCCCGGCACGCCGATCGAGAAGGTGGTGGTGAGCGAGGCGGGCGCGTCGGTGTACTCGGCCTCGGAGTTCGCCAGCAAGGAGCTGCCCGAGCTGGATGTGAGCCTGCGTGGCGCGGTGTCGATCGCCCGCCGCCTGCAGGACCCGCTGGCCGAGCTCGTGAAGATCGACCCCAAGAGCATCGGCGTGGGCCAGTACCAGCACGATGTGAACCAGAGCGAGCTGGCCCGCACGCTGGACGCGGTGGTGGAGGATTGCGTGAACGGCGTCGGTGTCGACCTGAACACGGCCTCGGCGCCGCTGCTGGCGCGGGTGTCGGGCCTGAGCGGCACCGTGGCCAACAGCATCGTGCGCTGGCGCGACACGCATGGCGCCTTCCGCAACCGCAAGCAGCTGCTGGACGTGGCGGGCCTGGGGCCCAAGACCTTCGAGCAGGCCGCCGGCTTTTTGCGCATCCGCGAGGGCGACAACCCGCTGGATATCTCCGGCGTGCACCCGGAGACCTATCCCGTGGTCGAGAAGATGATGGCGCACACGGGCAAGTCCATCCAGGAACTGATCGGCAAGAGCGACGTGCTGCGCACGCTCAAGCCCGAGCTGTTTGCCGATGAGCGCTTTGGCGTGATCACGGTGAAGGACATCCTCGCTGAACTCGAAAAGCCCGGCCGTGATCCGCGCCCGGACTTCAAGGTGGCGCGTTTCAACGACGGCGTGGAAGACATCAAGGACCTGCAGGAAGGCATGGTGCTGGAGGGCACGGTGTCGAACGTGGCGCAGTTCGGGGCGTTTGTCGACCTGGGCGTGCACCAGGACGGCCTGGTCCACGTGAGCCAGTTGTCGAACAAGTTTGTCAGCGATGCCCGCGAGATCGTGAAGACCGGCGACATCGTCAAGGTGAAGGTGCTGGAGGTGGACCTGGCACGCAGCCGCATCTCGCTGACGATGAAGCTGGACGCGCCGACCGGCCAGAGGGCCGCCGGGGCAGGGCGGGACAACAGCTTCCGGCCGGCGGCACGCAACGAGCGCCAGGGCGGCCAGCGGGGGGCTCCGCAGGCTTCCGGTCAGTCGGCCATGGCGGCGGCGTTTGCGAAACTGCAGACCAAGCGCTGAGCGACCTTTCGGCCCTGGTTGACCATGCAAGCGCTCTCGATTCATGCGGGCCCGAAGGCCCTCGCGCACCTGCGCACTCAAGGCCTTCGGCCGGGCGATGTGCGCGTGGTGCCGGGTGCGGCCGGCGGCCCCAAGGGGTTGATCCTGCACCACCTGGATCGCCACCTGTTCGGCGAGTGGCTGACCGACGACACACCAGGCAGCTTGCACCTCGTGGGCGCGTCGATCGGGGCGTGGCGCATGGCGGCGGCCGCCATGCCGCAGGTCGACCGTGCCTTCACTGAGCTGGCTGCGGCCTACATCGCACAGCGCTACGACCCCGAGCCGCCCCGCAAGGCGCCGACCCCCCGGCAGATCAGCGCCCACTTCGGCGCCACGCTGGCCGCTTTCTTCGAGGGGCAAATCAATGACGTGGTGAACCACCCGCGCCGGCGGCTGCACGTACTCACGGCCCGCGGGCGGCAGGTGCTGACCCGTGAGACGCCAGCGCGCCGCGCGGTGGGTTTCGGCAGCCTGGCGCTGGGCAATGCCATCAGCCGCAAGGTGGTGGGCTCCTTCCTTGAGCGCACGGTGTTCTCCACACCGGGCGAGGCGCTGCCCGTCACGCTGAATGACCTTCCGACGCAGCACGTGGCATTGAACGCGGCGAACTTCCTGCCCGCGCTGCAGGCCTCGTGCAGCATTCCGTTCGTGCTCGAAGCCGTGCACGACATCCCCGGCGCCCGCACAGGTGCGCATTGGGACGGCGGGTTGGTCGACTACCACCTGCACTGGCCTTACGCCGCCATGCGCGATGGGCTGGTGCTCTACCCGCATTTCCAGCGGCACGTGATCCCCGGCTGGCTCGACAAGGGCCTGCGTTGGCGGCATGGCGCCAGCCCGATGCTCGACAACGTCGTGCTGCTGACCCCCGATCCGCAATGGGTGGCCACCTTGCCCGGCGGCAAGCTCCCGGACCGCCAGGACTTCGTGCGGCTGGGCTTCGACGAGCGCGTGCTGGCCTGGCGCCGCGCCGTGGCGGAGAGCGCCCGGCTCGCCGACGAGTGGTCGACCTGGCTGGCCAAGGGATGCCCCACCGACCGCGTCAAGCCCCTTTGAGTGGCGGCTGCCTGGCGGGGGCTGCCTCGCTACACTGTGCGCATGGATGTGTCTACAGGCAGCCTGTTCCTCATTGCGATCCTGATCGCCGCCAGCGCGTTCTTCTCTGTGGCCGAACTGGCGGTGGCCGCTTCCCGCCGATTGCGCCTGCGCCAGATGCTCGCGCAGGGCGAATTTCGCGCCGGCCAGGTGCTGGCGGTGCAGGACCAGCCGGGCGACTACTTCACCGTGATCCAGATCGGGCAGAACACGGTCGCGATTCTGGGCGGCATCGTCGGCGAAGGGGCCTTCTCGCCCTTGATTCGCCCGTGGCTGTCCCGCCTGCCGATCACTGCCGAGCGGGCTGACACGGCGAGCGTGCTGGTGTCGTTCGTGGTGGTCACCAGCCTCTTCATCCTGCTGTCGGACCTGTGTCCGAAGCGGCTGGGCATGAACGCCCCCGAACGGGTCGCCATCCGCGTGGTCGGCCCGATGCGGCTGTTCCTGCTGCTGTTCAAGCCCATTGTCTGGTTCTTCAGTCGGCTCACCGATCGGCTGTTCCGTCTGTTCGGGCTGCCCGACCGCCGCGACGACGCGATCACGCCGGACGACATCCTGGCCATGGCGCAGGCGGGGGCCGACGCCGGCGTGCTGGCCGCGCCCGAGCACCGCGTGATCGAGAACGTGATCGAACTCGACACGCGGATGGTGACCAGCGCGATGACGGCGCGCGACAGCATCATCCACTTTCTGCTGGACGACACCGAGGCGCTCATCAAGGCCCGGGTGGCGCAGTTCCCGCACTCGACCTACCTGGTGTGCGAGGGCGACATCGACCACGTGCTGGGCTACGTCGATTCCAAGCACCTGCTCAACCGTGCGCTGGCCAACCAGCCCATCGACCTGCGCGCCGAGGGCCTCATCAGCAAGGTGCTCAGCGTGCCGGACCGGCTCACGCTCTCGGAGATGCTGAGCCAGTTCCGGCATGCGCAGGAGGACTTCGCGGTCATCGTCAACGAGTACAGCCTGGTCGTCGGCATCATCACCATCAACGATGTGATGAGCACGGTGATGGGCAGCCTGGTGGCCTCGCTGGACGAGGAGCAGATCGTTCAGCGCGACGCGAATTCCTGGCTGATCGACGGCGTGACGCCGATCCAGGACGTCCTGCGTGCGCTCGATCTCGACCGCCTGCCGCACGAAGACGAGTACGAGACGCTGGCGGGCTTCCTCATGGTGATGCTGCGGCGCATTCCCCGGCGCACCGACAGCGTCAGCTGGGGCGGGTTCCGCTTCGAGGTGATGGACGTCGACAACTTCCGCATCGACCAGGTGATGGTGACGCGGGAGGCGGATCAACCGGTGTCGGCGCCCGCCTGACGCCGCCCGTTCGGCTGCCGGGCGAACACCTTACATCGAGGCTTGCAGCAACGCGCGGTAGTTGGCCTCGCTGGCAATGCGCGGATTGGTCTTGTGGCAGTGATCGGCCATGGCGCCCTGGATGATCCGTTCGAACCACTCGGGCTGCACGCCGAGCTCGGCCAGCCCGCTCGGCAGACCAAGGCGGGCATTCAACGCGCGGATGGCGTCTGGGATTTCGTCACCGGATTTCAGCCCCATGGCGTGGGCCATGCGGTCCAGCCGGCGCTCCTTGCGCACCGATTCGGCCTCGGCATTGAAGCGGATCACCGCTGGCAGGAACAACGCGTTCAGCGTGCCATGGTGCAGGCGAGGGTTCACGCCGCCCAGGCTGTGACTCAGGCTGTGCACCACGCCCAGCCCTTTCTGAAAGGCCATGGCCCCCTGCATCGAGGCGCTCATCATGTTGAGGCGCGCCTCGCGGTCGCTGCCGTCGCGCGTGGCGCGCTCGATGTGGCTCCAGGCGCGCTCCAGTCCGTCGAGCGCGATGCCGTCAGCCGGCGGGTTGAAAGCGGGCGCCATGAAGGTTTCCATGCAGTGCGCGATCGCGTCCATGCCGGTGGCGGCCGTCAGTGCGGGGGGCAGCCCCAGCGTCAGTTCCGGGTCGCAGATGGCAGCCTTGGGCATCAGGTTCCAGGAGTGGAAGCCCAACTTGCGCCCGTCGTCCACGATGACAATGGCGCCTCGCGCGACCTCACTGCCCGTCCCCGCGGTGGTCGGCACGGCGATCAAGGGGGCGGCCTGGGGCGTGATGCGGGGCGAGCCGCCTTCGATGGTGGCGTAGGTGGTCA
This sequence comes from uncultured Aquabacterium sp., assembly GCF_947366995.1. Lineage (GTDB taxonomy): Bacteria > Pseudomonadota > Gammaproteobacteria > Burkholderiales > Burkholderiaceae_C > Aquabacterium. The sequence continues at coordinate 13,508 of NZ_CANBCC010000055.1, forward strand.
GCGGGCCCGGGTGGGTTGCCATGATGGCCAGGCCCTTGGCCAGGTCGATGCTCGAGCCTCCCCCAACCGCGATGAGGCCATCGCATTCCCCTTGCTGCCACGCCGCGTGGGCGGCGCGCACCGCTGCTTCCGTCGGGTTGGGCGGCGTCTGGTCGAATACCGTCACAGGCCACCCGGGGAGGGCGTCGAGCGCTTTCTGCAGCACGCCGGCCGCACGCACACCGGCGTCGGTGACGACGAGGGGCCGCCGAATGCCGACGCGCTCGCACTCGCTGGCCAGTAGCTGGATGGCGCCGAACTCGAACTGGATCTGGGTGAGGTAAAGGATGGTGGCCATGGCTTTACGGGTTCAGTGAGTGGACCACTCTAGCGTTTGAAGCGCGCCCGGCCCACCCGGGATGCCCCCTGTGGCGCCATGCATTCGGGCTCCCCGCGGAGGTGGGGTGAGTCGAGGGAAGAAAGACCGTCAAAATAGCCTGTTGCCCCCCGGGATTCCGGGGAAGAGCCCCCTTTCGCGGCAAGACGGCGTGCACAAGCCGCCCGTCTCGCATACCATTGCCCCAATCCTGAAACGGACGTTTGAAACGTTCGTAGTGTGGAGACCGACATGCCTGCACAGGCCCCCGCGCGGCTTTCGCCCGCAGACACCAAAACCCGCATCCTCGATGCCGCCGAGACGCTGTTCGTCGCCGGTGGCTTCGAGTCCATGTCGATGCGACAGATCACCAGCGCGGCGGGCGTGAACCTCGCCGCGGTGAACTATCACTTCGGCAGCAAGGACGCGCTCATCCATGCGGTGCTGGCACGTCGACTCGACTCGCTCAACGAGCAGCGCCTGGCGATGCTCGATACCTTCGAAGCGACGCTGGGTGACCGCCTGACGTGCGAGCACGTGTTGGTCGCCCTGTTCCTGCCGGCGGTGCGGATCTACCGCAGCGACGTGCCGTTCGCCGACCGGTACTTGCATTTCCTTGGGCGCGCCTACACCGACCCGTCGCCGGTGGTGCGCGATTTCATCAACACGCACTACATCCAGATCCTCGGGCGCTTCTTCTCGGCCTTCCAGCGCACGCTGCCCGATCTGGAGCGCCACGACCTCGGCTTCCGGCTGAACTTCGCGATGGGGGCCCTGGCCAGCATCCTGGCGGCGGGCAATACCCAGCGCGTCATCCGCGAGTTCACGCAAGGCAGCGGCGACAACGAGGCGCTGATCCTGTCCCGTCTGGCTTCGCTGATGGTGGCCGCTTTGAAGGCGCCGCTGCCCGGCTCGGCTGAGACCAATGTTTTTGACGCGATCGTCAACACCCCGGGGGTGGCGGCGACGCACTAGCCTGCCGGACGCCTCCCGGGTATCCGGCTTCATGACACGGCGGTGTGCCGTGTCGCATCACCAACCGGCTGGCTGTGGCTGTCCACGCCCACCGGCCATCAAGACGAGTGAGACACATGAAAGACGGATACATCGACTTCGCCAACTCGCCCATGGGCGCCAAGCTGGTCAACGCGCTGGGCCTGCCGAAGCCGCTGCCGCTGGAGCGCTACCAGCCGGGGCAGCCAGTGGTCAAGGGATCCGTGCTCGTCGGGGGTGGGGGGGAGCCGCGCCTGCTGGAGGCCCTGGCGTCCGTGTTCCAGCGCATCGGGGCACAGACCCTGGCCCATGAGCGCCTGCCGCAATGGGTCAGCGTGGCCAACAAGGCCGGGCTGATCACAGGGCGCTGGGGCGGCAGCGGCAAGCCGGGCGAGAAGGTCAAGGCCCTGGTGTTCGATGCCACCGGCCTGACGGACAGCACCCAGTCGGACGCGCTGTACTGGTTCTTCCACGATGCCGCGCGATCGCTGTTGCCCTGCGGCCGGGTCATCGTCTTCGGGCGGCCGCCCGAGCAATGCAAGTCACCCCGCCAGGCCGCCATCCAGCGTGCGCTGGAAGGGCTGACCCGCTCGCTCGGCAAGGAGCTCAAGAAGGGCAGCAACGCGCAGCTGGTCTATGTGGCTGAAGGCGCAGAGGAGCAGATCGAATCGACGCTGCGCTTCCTGATCTCGCCCCGATCGGCCTATGTGTCGGCGCAAGTCATCCGCATCGGGGTCCCTGTGGGAACGGCCGAAACCCCGGCAGACTGGGCCAAGCCGCTGGCAGGCCGCAAGGTGCTGGTGACGGGCGCTTCGCGCGGGATTGGCGCGGCCATCGCGGAGGTCATGGCGCGGGAAGGCGCCGACGTCATCTGTCTGGACGTGCCCCAGGCCAAGGAGCCGCTGGAAGCCGTGGCCCGCAAGCTGGGCGGCAAGGCGATCGCCATGGACATCGGCGCCGAGGATGCGCCGCAGAAACTGGTCGACGCCGCCAAGGCCGATGGCGGCTGGGATGTCATCGTGCACAACGCTGGCATCACCCGCGACAAGACCATCGCGAACATGAAAGAGCACCTCTGGCAACTGGTGGTCAATGTGAACCTGTCGACGCAGGAGCGCATCAACGACGCCATGGTGAGCGCGGGCGCGCTGCGCCGCGGTGGCCGCATCGTGTGCGTGTCGTCCATCTCGGGCATTGCCGGCAACATGGGCCAGACGAACTACGCGGTCTCCAAGGCCGGTGTGGTGGGCATGGTGCAGGCGTGCGCGCCGATCTTCAGTGAATACGGCATCACCATCAACGCGGTGGCGCCGGGCTTCATCGAGACACAGATGACCGCTGCCATTCCGTTCGCGATCCGCGAGGCTGGCCGCCGCATGAACTCCATGAGCCAGGGCGGACAGCCGGTCGATGTGGCCGAAACCATCGCGTGGTTTGCGAGCCCGGCGTCAGCCGGCATCACCGGCAACGTCGTGCGGGTGTGCGGCCAGAGCCTGATCGGTGCCTGAGCGGACTCGGTGGCATATGAAGACCATCGAAGTTCACAAGCTGCCCGGTCCGATCGCCCTCAACCTGGGGGCCTTGCGGTCGTCGAGCAAGCGCCCTGGCGTGGTCGAGGCCCTGCCGGAGGTGATGTACGTGCGCCCGCGGGTCGTGGTGGAAGCGCGCCATGTGGCCGATTACGCCAAGGTGTGCGGCTTCACGCCGGCGCATGGCGTGCCGATGCTGTATCCGCACATGCAGGCCTTTCCGCTGGCGATGATGCTGTTCGGCTCGCGGCGCTTTCCGTGGCCTGCCATGGGGCTGGTGCACCTGGCCAACAGCGCCAGGCTGCTGAAGCGCATCCAGGTTGGCGACGAGTTGCGCATCGAGATGCGCACCGGCGAGCTGTACGCCCATGACAAGGGCCAGGCGTTCACGCTGCATGCCCGCGCGCTGCGGGGCGGCGAGCCCGTTTGGGAAAGCACCTGGACGTTGCTGCGGCTGGGTGTGCGCAACCCGCGTGGTCCCCGCTACGAAAGCGCGTTGACCGACCCGACGCCGTTGGCTCACCAGGCCGACTTCTATGCGTGGGCCGGCATCGGGCGCAGCTACGGCCGCGTGTCGGGCGACATCAACCCCATCCACCTCTCGGCGCTGACGGCCCGTTTTCTGGGCTTTCGCAAGGCCATCGCGCACGGCATGTGGACCAAGGCTCGGGCCCTGGCCACGCTGATGCCGCGCGAGGCCGTCGACCAGGCCGAGGTCATCGTCGAGTTCAAGACCCCGCTGTTCCTCCCGGCGCGGGTGTCGCTGTGGGCTGCCCGTGACGAGCACGGCGCCCTGTTCGAAGTTCGCAATGCCAAGGGCGACAAGCCCCATCTGCGTGGCCGTGTGCGGTTCTGAGCACCCCCGGCCATCCCGTCGTTGATCGCCCTTTGCCATTTTTTCGGAGACAAGTGTCCATGAACACCGTTCGTCGCGTCGCCATCATTGGCGGCAACCGCATTCCCTTTGCCCGCTCCAACACCGTCTACTCACACGTCTCCAACCAGGAGATGCTGACCGCCACCCTGCAGGGTCTGGTCGACCGCTACAACCTGCATGGCGAGCGTCTCGGTGATGTCGCCGCGGGCGCTGTCATGAAGCACAGCCGCGATTTCAACCTGGTGCGCGAGTCGGTGCTGTCGACCACGCTGGCGCCCGAGACCCCGGCCTACGACCTGCAGCAAGCCTGCGGCACCGGACTGGAAGCCATCATGCTGGTGGCCAACAAGATCGCGCTGGGCCACATTGAATGCGGCATCGGTGGCGGGGTGGACACCACCTCGGACGCTCCCATCGGTGTCAACGAGAAGATGCGCAAGATTCTGCTTGAAGCCAACCGCGGCAAGTCGACCGCAGAGCAGCTGAAGACGCTGGCCAAGATCCGCCCGTCGATGCTGCTCAAGCCCGCCATCCCGAAGAACGGCGAGCCGCGCACGGGCTACTCGATGGGCGAGCACGCAGAGCTGATGGCCCGCGAATGGGGCATCCCGCGTGAAGAGCAGGACCAACTGGCGTGCCTGAGCCACCAGAACCTGGCGCGCGCCTACAAGGAAGGGTTCTTCGCCGACCTGCTCACTCCGTTCAAGGGCGTGACCAAGGACAACAACCTGCGCGAAGGCCTGACCATCGAGAAGCTGCGCTCGCTCAAGCCGTGCTTCGACAAGAAGGTCGCGCCAGGGCAGGGCACGCTGACGCCGGGCAACTCGACGCCGCTGACCGACGGCGCGTCGGCCGTGCTGCTGGGCAGCGAAGAATGGGCCCGCGAGCGCAACCTGCCTGTGCTGGCCTACATCACCTTCAGCGAAGTGGCCGCCGTGGACTTCTTCAACAAGAAGGAAGGGCTGCTGATGGCCCCGGCCTATGCGGTGCCGCGCATGCTGAAGCGCGCGGGCATCGCGCTACAGGACTTTGATTTCTATGAGATCCACGAGGCGTTTGCCGCGCAGGTGCTGTGCACGCTGAAGGCGTGGGAAGACGCGACCTACTGCAGGGACCGCCTGGGCCTCGCGCAGCCCCTGGGCGCCATCGACCGCCGCAAGCTCAACATCAACGGCAGCTCGCTGGCAGCCGGTCACCCGTTTGCTGCAACCGGCGGCCGCATTGTGGCCTCACTGGCCAAGATGCTGGCGCAGAAGGGCTCGGGTCGCGGCCTGATCTCGATCTGTGCGGCGGGCGGGCAGGGCGTCGTCGCCATCCTGGAACGCTGAGTCTGAACGCAACCCGGCAGGCCGCGCACCACGACACGGCCGCCACACGAGGAGACACACATGAGCACCATCGCCGCCAGCACAGCGTCCCAGCCGGGTCGTTCCATCGTCAACCCCGACGGCAGCACCAACCGCATCTGGCTGTCGTCGTACGTCGCGGGTGTGCCCGCTGACATCAATGCCGACAAGTACCAGTCGCTGAGTCAGTACTTCGACGAGTGCATCAACAAGTTCCGCAACCGACCTGGGTTTGTCAGCATCGGCACCGAGATGAGCTACGACCGGCTCGACCGGCTGGTGAAGGCCTTTGCCGGCTGGCTGCAAAGCCAGGGGGTGAAGAAGGGCGACCGCGTGTCGATCATGCTGCCCAACACCTTCCAGTATCCGATCTGCCTGTTTGCGGTGCTGCGCATTGGTGCGGTGGTGGTCAACGTCAACCCGCTGTACACGGCACGCGAGCTGAACCACCAGCTCAAGGACAGCGGGGCCGAGACCATCATCGTGATGGAAACCTTTGCCAAGACGCTGCAGGACGCGCTGCCGGGCACGAACGTCAAGCGCATCGTGCTGACGCAAATCGGCGACCTGCTGTCGGATGGCTTCCTGAACCTCAAGGGGCGGGCGCTGAACTTCGTGCTGCGCAAGGTGCAGAATATGGTGCCCGCCTACAGCCTGCCCGGCGCCGTCTGGATCCGCGACGCGCTCAAAGCCGGGGCTGGCGTGAAGCTGCAGCCGGTGGCGGTGCGCAACACCGATCTCGCTTTCCTGCAGTACACCGGCGGTACCACCGGTGTGGCCAAGGGCGCGATGCTGACGCACCGCAACGTGCTGGCCAACTGCCAGCAGGCGCTGGCGTTTGCCGAAGGCCAGCTCACGGACGAGACCGAAACCGTCGTCACGCCGCTGCCGCTGTATCACATCTTCTCGCTGACGGTGAACTGCCTCATCTTCATGGCACTCGGCGGTCGCAACATCCTGATTGCCAACCCGCGTGACACCAAGCGCGTGATGATGATCCTGAAGAACGAGAACTTCAGCGGCATCACCTGTGTGAACACGCTGTACTCGTCCTTCCTGGACGACCCCGACTTTCGCAAACGCGACTTCTCGAAGCTCAAGCTGTCGATTGCCGGCGGCATGGCGCTGCAGCGTTCCATCGCCGAGCGCTGGAAGGAAGTGACCGGCAACGCCATCGTCGAAGGCTACGGGCTGACGGAGTGCTCGCCCATCGTCACGCAGGCACCAGTGGACATCTCCAAGCCGGGCCCCACCTTCACGGGCTCGATCGGCGTGCCGGTGCCTTCGACCGAAGTGCGCTGTCGCCGCGACGACGGCAGCTGGGCCAATCTGGGCGAGCCGGGCGAACTGTGCGTGCGTGGCCCGCAGGTGATGAAGGGCTATTGGAACCGCCCTGAGGCGACGGCCGAGGTGATCGACGCGGACGGCTGGCTGGCCACGGGCGACATCGCCGTGATGGACGAACAGGGCTTCCTGAAGATCGTGGACCGCAAGAAGGACATGATCCTGGTCTCGGGCTTCAATGTGTACCCCAACGAGATCGAGGACGTGGTGGCCATGCACCCCGATGTCAAGGAAGTGGCGGCCGTAGGCGTGCCCGATGAGGTGGCGGGTGAGCGCGTCAAGGTCATCATCGTGCCGCGCGATCCGAGCCTGACCAAGGAGGCGGTGATCGAACATTGCCGCAAGTACCTGACGGGCTACAAGATCCCGCGTATCGTGGAGTTCCGCGACACCGAGCTGCCCAAGACACCGGTCGGGAAGATTCTGCGACGGGAACTGCGCTAACCTTGGTTTCATGAGCAACGCCGCACAGTACAGCTTCGTTCACCGCCTCCGTGTCCGCTGGTCGGAGGTCGATGCCCAGCAGGTGGTCTTCAACGGCCACTACCTGACCTACCTTGATGTGGCGATCAGCGAGTACTGGCGCGTGATCGGGCTGCCCTACCCGGAAGGGCTGCAGCACGTGAACGGCGACCTGTACATGCGCGCCAACAGCCTGCAGTACCACGCACCGGCGCGGCTGGATGACTGGCTCGATGTCGGCATCCGCTGCGACAAGGTGGGCAACAGCTCCATCACCATGGGCTGGGGCATCTGGGCGCAGGGCCGGTTGCTGGTCACCGGCGAGGCGGTGTACGTCTTCACCGACCTGGCCACACGCCAGCCGGTGTCCGTGCCGCAAAGCCTGCGTGACCAGATCGGCGCCCACGCTGCCGAACGCCCGGTGCACCAGGTGCGGGCCGGCTCATGGTCGGACGTGGGCGAAGCGGCCCGGGCCGTGCGCCTGGCGGTGTTTGTGGGCGAGCAAGGCATCCCCGAATCCGAGGAGTGGGACGACGACGACGCGGGCGCCGTGCATGTGGTGGCCACCAACCTGGCCGGCCTGCCACTGGCCACGGGGCGCCTGATCTACCTGGGGCAGGCGCCGGGCGCGGCCAAGGTGGGGCGCATGGCGGTGCTGCGCAGCAGCCGTGGCGTGGGACTGGGGCAGCTCATGCTCGAGAGCCTGATCGGCGAGGCGCGGCAACGCCAGATCTCGACGCTGGCACTCCACGCACAGGTGAGTGCCCAGGGCTTCTACGCGCGCCTGGGCTTCATCCCCGAAGGGCCGGTGTTCGACGAAGTGGGCATCCCGCACCAGCGCATGGTGCTGAGCCTCTGACGCTCAGGACGCGGCCAGGGGCTTGACCTTGGCCGGCTTGATGAGGCTGCGTGCGCGCGTCTTGCGTTCGGGCGTGGCAGCGGTCGGCGTGAGAGCGTGCTGATCCTGCTCGGAGACTTCGCTGCTTTCGAATGCGTCTTCCTGGCGCAACTCGGGCGGCGGCAGGGTGGCGCTCAAGCGCGCGACTTCCGCGGGCCCCATGGTGTGACGCGGCGGCCAGTTGCGCAGCGTCACACGGCGCAGCAGCGCCATCCCCGGGCGGCCTGTGAAGGTGCGCTCCAGCACATGGGTGACGAGACGCTTGTTGACCCGTTCGGTGATGACGAGCGTGGCGCAGCGTGTGCCATACGAGCCATCCGGCGAGCGGATGAAGGCGGTGGACAGCATGCGTTCCCAGTCGAGCGAGACCCCGGTCTGGGGCAGCTCGCCGTCGGGCACGGCGGTGGTGTCGGCCAGCGCCTCGAACAGGCGATTGGCCAGGTCTTCGCTGTTGGCCGACGCAGGGATCGCGGCCTTCATCGCCGCTTTCAGGCGTTGCACCTTGGGCCAGGGCGTGTTCAGCCGGGCGTTGGACAGCCCGAACAGGCCCTTGTCCAGCCGCTGTGGAAACAGCTGCCGGTTGTTGATCGAGAAGCCCTCGCCCCGGGCGAAATCGAGCGCGACCATGTTGAAGCCGTTGTAGCCGCTCATGGCCAGGCGTGGCCACAGCATCTGCATCTCGGTGTCACCGCGCAGCCATTGGGGCACGATCAGGCCGCGCGAGGGCGCGTCAGGGTCGATGTCCTTCGGGTTGCGCACGTTGGTGACAAGGCCCAGCCGGCCAGCGGCCGTGAGGCCGAGCCAAGTGCCGCCCGCCTCCAGGTCGCGCCCGCCCAGGATCGCGGGCCCGCCGCCGTCGGGCTCCCACCAGCCCAGGCGGGCCGTGGGACGGTTCATGAACTCGTCGCGGTTGGCGGCGAGCACAAAGGGGAATCGGCTGCTTTGATCCAGGGCCAGGGCGACCAGGCACATGCGAAAACCTCGTACTGCTTCAATCGAGAGGGGGGGATGGGGGCATCACCGGTGCAAAGGACTCGGTGTGGCGTGCCAGGGTCAGGTTCGCTGGCCAAGTGGCCATGGCGCGGGCCAGGTGAACTTCGAGTGCGGTCGGCACGCCATCGGGGTGCACGTAGACCTCCATCCACGTCGCGTCCGGTCCGATCTGGGCGCCGTTGTCGTTGTCGGTGTCGGTGTCGGTGCGCGCCATGAGGGTGGCGTGCAGGCCGGGACAGGCCGCGCGGGCTTCCGCCTGCAGCGCCCAGACCCGCTCCAGCAGGCCAGCCGCCAGCTGCTCCGGGCTCACGCGGTAATAGATGTAGAGGGCGCGGGGCCCGGTCCGGACGGTCACGGATGGCTGCGCACGGGGCGCCGTTTGGCAACCCCTGGAGCGTACCGCAGGACAATGGCCGCGCCGGAGTCCAGGCCTTCGCACGGAACGAACGTGCGCGCGATTGCCGTTAAGGAATGCGCTGCATCTCCGGTTTTGCCAGCTGCGCGCAGTTCATTCCGCCGCGGGAAGGGGATAGGGCAGGGTGCCCAGCTGCAGGGCCACACCCTCGGCGCTGCCCGCAAACAGGGCCTTGTCGGCAGCGGCCAGCTTCAGCTCGATGAGGGCGCTGAAGCCAGCCGGTGCTTCGCCGGTGCTGGGGATGGGCGCCGCGTTGATGACCATGCCTGCGGGCTGGCCGGGATCGTCGGCGCTGAACACTTCGGCGCCCGGCTCGAGCGGCGCCGCTGCGTGGGCGATGAACGCGCGGCGCTTGGTGGTGCCGCGGTACTGGCTGCGTGCCACCACTTCCTGGCCCGGGTAGCAGCCTTTCTGGAAGTTCACGCCGCCCACCAGCTCGAAGTTCACCATCTGCGGCACGAACTGGTCGACCGTGCGCGCCTCGATGTGCGGAATGCCGCTCATGACCTCGAGCCAGCGCCAGGCCGTGTCCGGCAGGGCAGGCAGCCCCGCAAGCAGGGCCCCGGCCGCATCCTCCGGGCCGACCCAGTACCACCGCGGCATGCCTTGCACATCTGCCAGGCGGATCAGGTGTCCCCCGGCGTGCACGCCCACTGTCAATGGGGCGCCGGTTGCGGCGTCGCCGAGGCTGACCGCGAGATTCCGGCCGACCAATCCCAACACTGCCAGCTGAGCCGACACATCGCTCAAGCGGGCCTTGGCGCGCAACACGAACATCGACAGACGTTTGACCAGTCCAGGCAAGACCTCGCGGTCTGTCAGGAGCCAGAAGGTCTCGGGCGTGGGCCGCAGCGTCAGCAGGCTGGCCAGCATGCGGCCCTTGGCCGAGCAATAGGCTGCCAGGCGCGCCGTGTCGGCCGTCTGGCCCGTCATGTCCTGGCTGAACTGGCCGTGCAGGAACGTGGCTGCATCGGCGCCTTCGGCCAGCACCACACCGAGGTGGGGCACGCGCACGGCGCCCGACCAGGTTTGCGGATCAGGAAGTTGGATGTCGCTCATGCGGTCATTATCATCACGGCCGTCATGCACCAAGCTCCTCGTCGGGTGAATCCCCCATCTCTTGTGCGGCAAGCCGGCGGCCTGCTGCGTTCTCTTGTGATCACGCTGACTGTGGTGGCGAGCGCACTGGCGGCTGCGGCGGGCTGGTGGCTCAACCGGCCGCTGCCGCTGTCCGGTCCGGCCCTCGAGCTGTCGATCGAGGCGGGCAGCACGCCGCGTGACATTGCGCAGGCCTGGGTGGCCGCCGGGGTGGAGACGTCGCCGTGGCTGCTCTACCAGTGGTTCCGCCTGTCGGGGCAGGCTCGGCAGATGCGTGCCGGGGGCTATGAGCTCACGGCGGGCGCCACGCCCCGTGACCTGTTGCGCATGATGGTCCGAGGGGACGAGCGGCTGGCCGCCGTGAAGCTGATCGAAGGCTGGACCTTTCGCCGCTTTCGCGCCGAACTGGCCCAGGCCGAGGGGCTGCAAGCCACCACAGCCGGCATGACGGACGAGGCAGTGATGGCCGCCCTGGGGCTGCCCGGCGTGGCGGCCGAGGGGCGCTTCTTTCCCGACACCTATGCCTATGCCAAGGGCAGCGTCGACCTGGCCGTGATGCGCCGCGCGCTGCACGCCATGCAACGTCAGCTGGATGCGGCCTGGGCACAGCGCCGGGCCGACGCGCCGCTGAAGTCCCCTGATGAGGCCCTGGTGCTGGCGTCCATCGTCGAGAAAGAGACCGGCGTGGAGGCTGATCGTCCGATGATCGCGGGGGTGTTTGCCAACCGGCTTCGCATCGGGATGCCGCTGCAGACCGACCCCAGCGTGATTTACGGTCTGGGTGCGCAGTTCGATGGCAACCTGCGCAAGGCCGACCTGCAGGCCGACACGCCCTGGAACACCTACACGCGCCGGGGGCTGCCTCCCACGCCGATTGCGATGCCGGGCAAGGCCGCGCTGATGGCCGCCGTGCAGCCCGCGCCCACCAAGGCGCTGTACTTTGTGGCCCGCGGCGATGGCAGCAGTGCGTTCAGCGCCACACTGGCTGAGCATAATCGCGCGGTCAACCAGTACCAGCGCAACCCCAGAAAGAGCCCATGACCGCCACCGGCCGCTTCATCACCGTCGAAGGCATCGACGGTGCGGGCAAGACCACCCACATCGACGCCCTCGAGCAGGTCTGGCGACAGGCCGGCCATGAGGTGGTTCGCACGCGCGAGCCGGGCGGCACCCCGCTGGCCGAGCAACTGCGCGGCCTGTTCCTGCATCAACCGATGGATGCGCTGACGGAGGCGCTGCTGGTGTTTGCCGGTCGCCGTGACCACCTGACGACCGTGATCGAGCCCGCGTTGGCGAGAGGGGCCTGGGTGCTGTGCGACCGTTTCACCGACGCCACCTTTGCCTATCAAGGCGGCGGCCGGGGTTTTGATCTCTCGGTGCTCGCCACGCTCGAGCAATGGGTTCAGCAAGGTCGACAACCGGAGCTGACCCTGCTGTTCGATCTGCCGCCTGATGTGGCCGCCGGCCGCCTGAGCGCAGCCCGACAGCCTGATCGCTTCGAGGCACAGGACACGGCCTTCTTCGAGCGGGTGCGCGCCGGCTATCGCGCGCGGGTGGCGGCGCAGCCAACGCGCTTCGCACTGATCGATGCGTCTCGCACGCCGGCCGAGGTGGCCGAGCAGGTGCGTGCCGTGCTGGCCGAACGAGGGCTGGCATGAGCGATGCAGCCCGCTTCCCGCTGTGGCCCTGGTTGCAGCAACCTCTGGTCGAAGCGCTGGGCCAGTTGGGCAGCCACGCGGCGTTGTTGCACGGTGACGAGGGGATCGGGCAGTTCGAGTTCGCGCTGGCGCTCGCGCGTGGCTGGCTGTGCGAGGCGCGCCCCAGCGGCGCGGCTGCGGCCCCCGCGTGTGGCCGTTGTGCCAGCTGCCATCTGATCGACGCCGGCTCGCACCCGGACCTGATGGTGGTGCTGCCCGAGGCCCTGC
>NZ_CANBCC010000056.1 GCF_947366995.1 uncultured Aquabacterium sp.
TACACGCCGAACGACACTCTTTCCCTACACGACGCTCTTCCGATCTGTGTAGCGCGGGGGTTGAGGCGCCGGTGGTGGACGGGGGAGAGAAGGACAAGCGCAGGATTGGGCGGGCGTGTGGGTTGGTGGCCAGGCGCCGGCTGGTGCAGCGCTGTCGAGGCAGGCGTTGTGCGATCGAGCGGAACGCAGGGTCGAAGCGCGCAGGCCACCGACCTTCGGGAGGGGGGCGGCAAGCGGTGCCGGGGAGCGTCGCAAGCTCCCCCGGCTCGATCCGGAGGGCCGCGGACTGAGGCAGTCGGTGTGCTCTCCAGGCTGGCGTGACCGGGGGAGCGGCCGAAGCGCCGCAGTCCCGGACGAAGCGATCTGGGTGCAGGCTGGGCCCTGCGCCAGGGGAGAGGAGGACGAGCGGCAGTGCGGACGGCTCCGACCAGCAGGGAGGCGCCGTCCAAGCGGTGACAACGTGAGGCCCCGCGGGCCGAAGGCGGTCAGCCCGCCGGCAGAGTCGCGCCGTCAACGACATGGCCGTTGCTGCAGCACACGAGCGGACCCGGTTCAAGGCCCCAACGAGGGCCGCCATGCAAGCGGACCCGGTGAAAGCCGGGCGATGCAGGTGAAGGCCAACGGTGAAAGCCCGGCGTTGCTCCTCCATGCCCTGAGCGCATGCTCCAACGCCGAGGCCACCCGGGGCACCGTCTCTCCCGGCAACGAGGTGGGGGGGACGTCATCCACCTGGGTCAGTCCCATGACGGGACAAGACCGGCTCACCACCGGGCAGGAAAGAGGGGCGTTATGCAAGCCAGTCCCGATGGAAACACCAGCCGAGGTTCGCGCACCCCAACCCTCCCTCCAACGCTCAAGCCGCTGAGGTCAGCGAGCCGCCGTGCAAGCGGGCCTGGGGGCGGGCGTGCAAGCCGAACAGGGCAAGCCCTCAGCGCAGCAGCACCGTCAGGGCGCATGCGGCCACCCGGTCCAAGGTCGTCGGCAAGCCCGTCCCTGCCCACCATCCGACGGCCGCCATGCCAGCCCGTGATGGGCCCCATGCTCGCCAAGGGTCCAGCGAGCCGGTCCCGGACGCGGTCAAAGCACTTCGCCGGGCGCATGCAATCCGACCCGAATCGACATGCAAGCCCCCCCTCCAAAGCCCGAAAGCAAGCCGTCAAAACACGCGCAAGCGACCAACGGGTCACGCAAATTCGCGTGCGACATCTGCGCGCAAGTCTGGCGTCCAGCTGCGTCGTCAACGGTGCTGTCCGGGTGGTCGAGGCAAGCAAAGTTATCCACAGACGGGCGTCAGCCAGACGTTGGGTAAGCCCGCGCTGATTGCGTGCCAGCCGGGGGGGGTGGTTCGGGCTCTCCGCTTGGTGGGAGCCGGCCGGTGTCAGGTAGGGGAAGAGGAAAGGCCGGCGTTGAGCAGGGGGCTCGACGCTGTGCTGGCTGTTGGCCGGGATCGGTCCCCTGGAGCGTGCGCTGGGTGCCGCCGCGGGTGAGCGCCTGGGAGTCCTGGGTCGCGAGAATTCAAACGCACGTATGGGCTCCGACTTTTGAGGGGAGCTGTCCTATAGTATATCAAGACTCCGAAAAGAAGGGGGGGGTGGTATATGGCGGAGACCCCCTCCAGACCCGTTTTCGGGGGCCGTCGGAACGCCGTTTCTGGCCTATTCGAGACGGGTGCGCGGGATGGCTGCCAGGAGGCGCCGTCGGCGGGGTGATTGGGGGGCCTTGGGGTGCGGCGGAAGGGGCCCCCGGGCCTGGGACTGGGACTGGGCATCTAGCCTCGCCTTTTATCCGAAAACGCGAACCTCAACCCGGCCCGACGCCATCCCGAAAGCGCACGGATCTGGTGCATTCTGGGTCTGAGTGGACCCTCGCACCCCCCTCTTTTTGGCCCGTGCTTAATTTTTAAGCAACCAAAAAGGCCCCCGGAAAGCCCTCGGAGGGACTTTGTTGTCACAAAGTCGATTTAGTTGTCACAAAGTCGACTTTGTGACAAGTACCCCTTGCGCATCCCTCGCGGGCCCTTGAGTCAACGTGGTCCGGGTACGCCTTTTTGACCCCAGTTATTCAGCGAAACCAGCGGCACGTCGTGCTGCTCACAGGCTGCGCGATCGGAGATACTATTGACTACGGCGTCCACCGCGGCTGGGTTCATCTTCAGGTCATCAACGTTGAAGGCAGTCATGGCAGGCTTCAGTGGAAGCCCTCCCGGCCTTGGCCTACTTGTCGTAGTCGGGATGCGCATGCAGTCTGCGCGTGGCGGCCCATCCGAGCTTTGTTCAGTCCCCCGAGCCTTGCTCCATTCGTTCGATGAAAAGAAGAAAGCGCGTTCGGAGGCAGGAGGTGCAAAAGGCGAAGTCAGCGTGCCAGACGCGCGGCGACAAGCTGCTGGATGCTGTTGAACAGATCACCATCGGCAGGCACCATGTTTACTACTGCTGGGGAACTTACCGTCCCCCGCGCTTGCGATACTCGATGTGAACACCAGCGACGACGGCCTTCTCACGGTTCACACAGCGCTGGAGCGCTTCGTGGCTCCTTACTTGAAAAGGCCTTCTGTGCAGATTCTTCCCATTTACGCCGCCCTGCTCGGTTTCGTGTTCTTCTACCTGAGCGTCAGGACGATCGGCTTGCGGCGCAAGCTTCGCATTGGGATCGGGTCCAACGAGAACAACCAGATGCTTCGCGCGATGCGGGTTCACTCGAACTTCGCCGAGTACGTTCCCATCACCCTCATCCTGATCCTCTTTGTCGAAGCCCAGGGAGGGCCCCCACTCCTCGTTCATGCGCTGGGGGCCTTGCTGCTCATCGGTCGGTCTGTGCACGCGTATGGCGTCAGCCAGATGAACGAGAAGTTTGTCTTCAGGGTTTCCGGAATGATGATGACGTTCGCGGCCCTGCTCGTCTCGGCGTGCGTACTACTGTTCAATGCTTTCGTGAAATGAGGCGGCAACCCCATGAGCACGGATGACAAACCGAAAGGCCCGGCCTCGTACTTCCCCTCCATCGAGAAGAAGTACGGCCAACCCGTCGGCCACTGGCTGGAACTGGTCGGCACACTGAAGGACATGAAGCACATGGAAATGGTCGCCTGGCTCAAGGCAGAGCACGGACTAGGTCATGGCCACGCCAACGCCATCGTTGCCCACGTCCTCGCGACGAAGGGCAAGCAGTAACCCGGGCACGTGATTGAAAGACCGTTCCATGGCCAAGTCGGTACAAGATCTCATCGACGACATCCGCCTGCTCGGTGAAACGCAGTTCGACCTCGTGCAAGCCATCCGCACGCTCATCAGCAAGCAGTTCTCGTCTGTGTCAGAGGAAGTCAAATACGGCGGCATCCTGTTCACCGCCGACGTCCAGTTCTGTGGCGTCTTCGCCTACAAGGAGCACGTCTCGGTTGAGTTCGGCCACGGCGCCAAGATCCAGGACAGCCTGGGGTTTCTTGAAGGCGCGGGCAAGGGGCGCCGCCACATCAAGCTGAAGTCCGCTTCCGACATCGCCGGCAAGCACCTCCCTGTCTATCTGAAACTGGCACACGAGGCAGCGCAGGCCTAGCCACGCCCTGTGCATCGACATGCAAGCCACCATCTCCCTCTCCGATGCCATCGAGGCCGACGAAGTCGTCGCGCTCTACAAGGCAAACGCCTGGTCCTCCGCCGAGAAGCCGACGCAGTTGCTCGCTGCACTGCGGAACTCGCATTCACTGGCCACCGCCCGCATCGATGGCGAACTGGTCGGCCTGGCCAATGCCATTTCCGACGGGCACCTCGTCGTCTACTTTCCCCACATGCTGGTCCACCCGCAACACCACCGCCAGGGCATCGGTCGGCTGCTGATGCAGGCATTGCTGGCCAAGTACCAAAGCTTTCACCAACTCATGCTCACGGCAGATGGCGATGCCACGTCGTTCTATGAGGCAATGGGGTTCACGCGGGCAGGCAGCACGATCCCGATGTGGATCTATGCCGGGACGGAACACTAGGGGGAATGCGCCGCGCTTCCGGCGCTTCACCGCTTCTCGACGCGTTCGTTACCGGCCGTTAGCATTCACCGACGCGGTGGCTGCCTACACTGGCCGTTCCGCAACCTTCCGCTGTCACGCCTCATGAAGCTTCTGACTGCCTCCGCCATCGCGCTCATCCTCTCCAGTGGCTCCGTCCACGCGGCCGAAGTGCCTGATAGCCTGATCGAGAAAACACTCGGCATCACCGGGGTCAAGCACGAGAAGGTGACCCACACCAAGTACGGCATGACCTACTCCGATGTTTCGTACAAGACGCAGAGCGGCGAACTGCTGCTGATCCTGCGTCTCGGAACAGCCGAGCAATACGCCTTCTGGAAGCAGGCAGCCGGCCCAGCCGTGGCGCCGGTTTCGGGCGTCGGCGCAGAAGGGTTCCAGATCAAGAAGCCAAAAAGCCTGTGCGCGAAAAGCCAGTCCACCGCCGTGTGCGCCACGCCCGACTACTTTCTGAAGAACCCGAAGATCACCGACGAGCACCTGCAGGCCATTGTCAAGGCCGCCCTGTAAAGAGCGGGTTTTTCTTCTATGGTGTCAACCATGGAAGAAGAACCGATCCTTGACATCGAGCCCGCAGCACCGCCCTCCACCGCCGCGCGGGACGCCTTGTTCGTGCTCTGCGCCGTGCTTGTGTACTTCGCCCTGGCCGCGCATTTTGAAGCGTTCGAGTACGTACTCGGCATGACACGAGGCCAAGAGCACTGGCAGATCGACGAGCTGCCCATGACCGCTCTGGTTCTCGCCATCGGAATGAGCTGGTACTCGTGGAAGCGCACCACGGAGTCTCGTGCCGCACTGCGGGGGCGCATCGCGGCACAACGTCATGCGCAAGCGCTGTTTCAGGACAACCGCCGCCTCTCCCAAGCCCTGCTGCGCATTCAGGACGAGGAACGGCGTGCCCTTGCACGCGAGCTGCACGACGAGTTCGGACAGAGCTGCACCGCCATTCGAGCCGACGCCAGCTACATCCAGCAGCGAAGCACAGATGAGCCCATCGTCGAGAGCGCGCACCGGATCACCGAATCGGCCACCCGGTTGAACCTGCTTGTGCGCGACATGCTTGGCAGGCTCCGCCCGCCCGATCTCGACTCGCTGGGCCTGGAGGCCGCGCTGCAAACGCTGTGCGAGCGTTGGGAACAGCAAAGCGGGGTGTCATGCAGCCTGATACCCAGAGGGCTGCAGGCCAGCATCCCCGATGAAGTGGCCGTGGCGCTGTATCGGTTGGTGCAGGAGGCGCTCACCAACGTGGCCCGACATGCAGGTGCATCGTACGTGCATGTCAGCACGCAGGTGGAGACACGGCCAGATGGCACAGCCCGCCTCGTGAACCTCCGCATCGAAGACGATGGCTGCGGCCTACCCGGCGAGCTCGCTCCAGGACAACAGGGTCATGGCCTGGTCGGCATGCGTGAACGCGTGTGCTCATTGAACGGATCGATTGCGTTCCGGCATGTACTGCCAGGCCAGGGCTTGCGCATCGAGGTACAGATCCCGGTGGCCCACATCGAGCACCAGGCCTAGCACGACAGACATCAGGGCTTCTGCTCGGCAGGAGGCGGCGCCTCCAGAAATGTTCGCACCGCCCATACCGCCTCGGACGACAGAACGTCCCGCCAGGCTGGCATGTGTGTCACACCGAGCTTCACCTTGCCTTCCATCACCGACTTGTAAAAGTAATGGTCTGCGTCTGCAACGCAGCGCGATTTCAGCGAGGTCTCGGTGATCCTTAGGCAGAAGCGCCCCACGGCGCGCAACGAAGGGGCAGGCCCCATCCGGGTGGCATCCGCACCATGACACACCGCGCAAGATTGGTTGTACACGGTGCGCCCCACTTCCA
Source organism: uncultured Aquabacterium sp. (assembly GCF_947366995.1). Classification (GTDB taxonomy): domain Bacteria; phylum Pseudomonadota; class Gammaproteobacteria; order Burkholderiales; family Burkholderiaceae_C; genus Aquabacterium. The sequence continues at coordinate 5,853 of NZ_CANBCC010000056.1, forward strand.
CGATCCGGGCGCGCGCCTCATGGTTGCGGTAAGGGTTGGGCTCGCTGCCCGCGGCCACAGCGGGCAATGTCGTCGCGTCGAAGAAAGGAAGCACGGGGCCTGGCGCCGCACAGACAAGGCCACTCATGATGGCCGTCATCAACAGGGCCCCGCACCGGCTCAACGGATGGCTGGCGTTGACGCTCATTTCCAGTTCTCCTTGTCGGGGCACCCTTCGCACCCCTCAAAGTCGGAATCCGGGAAGATGGTGTAACGGAGGAAGTTGCCTTCGAACGTCGCTCCACGCAAGTTGGTCGTGACGAACTTCGCCTCCTGCAAATTGGCACCCGCAATGCGCGCCCTGGCAAGCCATGCAAACTGCAAGCGCGCCATCTCGAGGTTGGCACCCGTGAAGTCGGCCTCACTGAAGTCGCTGCGCATCAGGCGTGCCTGATCGAGGTCGGTTCCGACAAGGCGGGCCCTTCTAAACGTGGCGGCAGGGGCGTTGACATGGTTCATCTTCGCCGCCGTGAGGTCGGCATCGTCAAGCAGTGCACCAGCGAGGTTGGCAGCGTGCAGGTCTGCACGGATCAGCTTGGCCCCGGTGAGGTCCGCACCCACCAGATTGGCCCCGGCCAGCCTTGCGTGCCGGAGATCCGCCCCGGGACAACGGGTGTAGGGCCAGATGGGACAACCGTTGACCACCATCGGCACAAAGCCCGGGCTCTCCCCCGCAGGGGGCGCGGCACGCAGGCCGGTGGTGAAAAGCGCTGCAGCAATGGTGAGCAGACGCGCGACGCAGAAAGCCATGGCGGGTTCTCCGGTGGAAGTAAGTGCGCAGAGCAGGGGCATGGCCCCCGCTCTACCTGTTGCAAGTTCGGAAACGCTTACTTCCTGGCCTTCGGCAGCTTGAAGGCCCAGAACGACCCACCCTGTGTGACCTGCTTGGTCAAAGCTGCCATGTCACCGCCCCACAGCGGCACCGCGCCACCAAAGCCACTCGACACGCCGATGTACTGCTCGCCATCGGTTTCCCACGTGACCGGCACGGACACGATGCCGGAGCCCGTCTGGAACTTCCACAACTCCTTGCCGGTCTTCGCATCGAAGGCCTTCACGTAGCCGTCGGTGGTGCCGGTGAAGACGAGGTTGCCGGCGGTGGTCAGGGTCCCGGCCCACAGGGGGAAGGTCTCCTTGTGCTCCCACGCGATCTTGCCGGTCTTCGGGTCAATCGCGCGCAAGATGCCCACGTGGTCATCGAACAGGCGCTTGATGCGGAACCCCTGCCCCAGATAGGCTGAACCGGGCTTGTAGGTCAGGTGCTCGGTCCAGTAGTCCATCGCCCAGTGGTTGGCCGGAATGTAGAACAACCCGGTATCGGGGCTGTAGGACATCGGATGCCAGTTCGTGCCTCCCAGAAACGGCGGCGAGACGAATACGGTCTCGCCCTTTTCCTGCCCCTCCTTGGGCTGGGGTGGGCGATTCCCCGTTTCCACGGGACGCCCGGTCTTCAGGTCAATGCTCTTGGCCCAGGTGATCCCGTCCACGAATGGCCATGCACCGATCAACGATGTCGGCTTGTTGGGATAGCCGCTGCCTGTGGCCAGCTTGGTGCGGTCGGTCACATAGAAGAAGCCATTGCGGTCGGCGTGTGCACCGGCCTTCACCAGCTTGCCGTTCTTGTCCTTGTACTCGAACAGCACGATCGAGTTGTTGCCGGAAAAGTCCCAGGCATCGTTCGGGGTGTGCTGATAGAAGCCTTTGAGCTCGCCATTGGATGCATCCACATACGCCTGTCCCGAGGTGAACAGACTGTCCCAGTTGCGGGGGTCGTCGCCTTCCTTCGTGCGCTTCCAGGTGTTCCACGGCGCGGGGTTGCCAGCGCCGATGACAATGGTGTTGGTCTCGACGTCGAAGCTCGCCGTCTGCCAGGGCGCGCCTCCACCGTGGCTCCATGCCTCGACGAGTTTGCCGTCCTTGTCACGGGGCCACGAGGGGGCCTTCGGGTCACCGGTGTACGAGCCGTCCTTGCCATTCAGACGGCCCTTGTGGCCTTCCACGAACGGCCGGGCCCACACCTCTTCTCCGGTCTCCGGGTCGCGTGCGAACAGCCAGCCCACCACACCGAACTCATCGCCTGACGACCCGTGGATCAACAGCACGCGGCCCGTCTTCTGGTCCTTCACGACGAACGGTGCACCGGTCATCGTGTAGCCCACCTTGTGATCCGCAAAGCGTTCCTTCCAGATCAGCTTCCCGGTGTCCTTGTCCAGCGCGATGATGCCGGCGTCCAGGGTGCCGACGAACAGCTTGTTGCCGTAGATCGCTGCGCCGCGGTTCACCACGTCACAGCACGGGCGGATGTCGTCCGGCAGCCGGGCTTCGTACTCCCAGAGTCGCTTGCCGGTCCGCACGTCCACGGCGAACACGCGCGAATACGAGGCGGTGATGTAGGCCACACCATCGTGCACCAGCGCCTGGCCTTCCTGACCACGCTGCTTCTCACCGCCGAACGAGAAGCTCCATGCCGGGACGATGTTGGCGACGTTGTCCTTGTTGATCTTCTTGAGCGGGCTGTGGCGCTGTGCCTTCATGCCCATGCCGTAGCTCAGCACATCGCCTGTCGTCTTGTCGTCGTTGACGATGTCCTCCCAGGTTACCTTTCTGGCTTCGGCGGCCGCACCAATCAGCAGGCAGGCAGCCGCAATCAGAGTAAGAACGGGGCTCGCTGTCCTGCGATGCGAGGCGGGCTTGAGGAACATCGTCATGGAGGGTCTCCAGTGTTTGTGAGGTGGAACAGGTGTGCGGGTCTGCACACGGTGTTCAAAACGCACCTCTCATGCCCATCCGACCCCGGATTCAGGGAATTCTTCCCTTGCCGATCGGGAAGCCTTCCTGAAATGATCTCGGGCTGCAAACCCAAGTCCGGATTTCCGTCAAAGTCGTCAGCCGCGACGGTGCATCGAACCCGTCATCGGATCGAATCCCGACTGGCTCATTCAATGAGCCTAAGTGGCAACCCGCAATCTCGCCCCGCGAGACGCTCCAGATGGCGGTCAGCTGACATGGCCTGGGACATCCGTTGCTTCAAATTGGCACGCGATCTGTCGCGACATCAATGCACAGGCCATCACAAAGAAAGGCAACGAGATCGAGATGACGATCAACGTGATGTTGGTGGACGACCATGCCGTGGTCCGCGCTGGCTATAAGCGCCTGATCGACAACGAGCCCGGCCTTCGGGTGATTGCCGAAGCCGAGTGCATTGCCGAGGCCCAGGAGGCCATGCGATCACACGAGGTGAACGTGGCGGTGATGGATCTGGCTTTGAGGGGGGAAAGTGGCATCGAAGGCATCAAGCGCCTGGGCGGACGCTACCCTCATCTCCGCATCATGGTCTTCAGCATGTACGACCACTGCGTGTATGTGAGCCAGGCTTTGCGGTACGGTGCTCTTGGCTATGTCACGAAATACGCTCGCCCGATGGAGATGCTGTCGGCGCTGCGCAAGGTGGCTGCGGGGCAGCGGGCCCTGTCCTCGGACATCGTCGAGATCCTGGCTCAGCACGCAGCAGGCGGCGGATCCCCGCTACACGACCTGACGCCTCGCGAATTCGAGATCCTTCGCATGACGGCCAATGGCCTGACACCCAACGACATCGCCGCCCACATCAAGCTGAGTCCCAAGACCATCTTCAATCAGCTGTCGGCCATCCGATCGAAGCTGAACGTCCGATCAGACATCCAGCTCTACCGCCTGGCCCTGGAGGAAGGCCTGGTCGACTGAGCGATCGCGTCGTGGCCGCTCAGATCTCGCGCAGCCCGGCCGTGACGCCCCGGTTGCCCTGCTTGTCCACCCACAGCACGTCCACGCCCCACTGCCTGGCCAGCGTGTCGACCTGATCCGGCCCGGCCACGAAAAACACCTTGGTGAGGGCATCGGCCAGCGCGCCGCTCGGCGCCGCCACCGTCACCCCCGAAAGCCCGAGCGGCGATCGGCCAGTGCGCGGATCGAAGATGTGGTGGTTGCGGAAGTCGGCCGTGAAGGTCGTGGTGCTGTCCGCCGACGTGGCGAGCGCCCGGCCATCGGCCACCAGCCGGGTGATGAAGCGGGATTCGTCGCGCGGATCGGCCACGCCCAGCACCCACGGCACCTGGCGCACGCTGCGCCCCACCGGCAGCCATTCGCCGGTGTCGATCAGGGCGTGCTGCACCCCATAGGACTGCAGCAAGGCCTTCACGCGGTCTGCCGCGTGGCCTTGCGCAATGCCGTTGAGGGTGATCCCCATGCCCTTTTGCGAGAAGCGGATGCGCTCAGGCTCGACCTGCATGTTGCGCCAGCCCACCAGCGCCCGTGCCGCGGCCAGCCGCCGTTCGTCCGGCACACCGCCACGCCGCCGGGCGCCCTCGAAGGCATCCCACAGCGGTTGCACCGTGACGTCGAACTTGCCATCGCAGCGCGCCGAGATGGACTGCGCCACCTCCAGCACCTTCACCAGCTCGGCCGGCGGCTTCTTCAGCTCGCCCTTGTCGTTCAACTGCCGCACCGCGCTGTCTTCGCGGAACAGGCTGAGGATCTGGTCGAGGTGCTGCAGCAGCGCGACCGACTCGTCCAGCGCATCCGCGAGCGCACCGATGTCGGAATGGGCGGCCTTGAGGGTCAGCGTCGTGCCGAATCCTTGCAGGCGGCGCTCGCGCCACACCAGTTCGGTGGTGGCCGGCGCGGTGTGACCTGTGCCCAGCGCCCAGAGGGTGCCCAGGCCCATGGCCTGGCAGAGGCGACGGCGGGTCGTGTTCATGCCACCTGCTCCTTGATTGTTCTGATGGGTATCGTCTGCCCCTTTCGGGCGCTGATCAATGGGGCACAACGCGTATCGCTGTCATGAATTGCCACGCAGTCCATGCACTGGAAGCACTCGTTGTAGTCGATCTGACCCTGGGGTTCGATGGCCTGGTAGGCGCAACGGTGGCGGCAGGTCTGGCAGGGCTGCCCACACTCGACACGGCGCGGAATCCAGCGCAGCAAACGCGCCCGCCCCAAGATCGCCATCGTGGCACCCAGCGGGCACAGGTAGCGGCAGTAGCCCTTGTAGACGAAGACACTGAGCAGCACCATGGCCACCGCCCACACCACAAAGGGCCAGCTGCGCACGAAGGCCAGCGTGATGGCCGTCTTGAAGGGCTCGACCTCCACCGCCGAGTCCACCAGGTTCGAGCCGGGGATCAGCGCCAGGGCGACGATGACGGCCAGGACCACGTACTTGACCCCTTTGAGACGGCGGTCCCAGACGCGCGGCACAGCGCGGCGCTTCCACTTCTTGTACACACCGAGGTAGCCGGCCAGCTGGCTGATCAGATCCTGCAAGGCACCGAACGGGCAGAGCCAGCCGCAGAAGGTGCCCCGGCCCCACACGAAGAAGGTGAGGGCCGCATAGCCCCACAGCAGCACCGTCATCGGGTCGTACAGCAGGAAACCCAGGCTGCGGCCGTTGACGATGGCCTGCAGGATGCCAGTGAGGTTGACGATGGACAGCTGTCCCTGTGCAAACCAGCCAATGAAACCGAGGGTGTAGAGCAGGTAGGCGTTGCGCACCCAGCGCATGCGCCGCTCGTCGCGCACAAGCCAGGCGGGGCGCGCCAGCATCACCGTAAGGAGCGCCAGGCCCACAGCGAGCACAGACAGGTCGAGCTTGCGGCCCGTCCAGCTGGTCTTCCAGCTTTGCTGTTCATTGCCTGAGGGAATGGCGTAGTCCTCGGGGAGCTGGATCTCCATCTCGAACTCCTTACGGACCTTCTCAGGAAGGATCAAACCCTTTTCACGGGTCACGCTGAGCGCAAACTTCATCGGCTGCGTCGGGTCGAGGCTGGCCTGGCTGATGACCTTGAAGACCTTCCAGTGCACATCCGCGCCCCTCCAGTCCTCTGGAAGGCGGATCTTGTCGTCCACATCCAGATCCCGCAGTTCAATCGGCAGCCCGCCCTGGCTAAGCGTCAAGCGGGTGGGCACGGCCCCACCCTGGTAGTCCTCGCCCACGAAGCTGTAACGCCCGCGGGTGGCCACCAGAAAGGCATGGTCGCCTGGCTCGATCCAGGTCTTCAGGTACCGCCAACCCTTTTCTGTCAGGATGTTGCGGCCCACGGTGGGCACGTTGAGATGCAACACCATCCATTCCGTAAAGAGGCCACCTGGATTGCGCCTGGCTTCTTCATCCTGCCCCTCGCCCACGGAACCGGCAAACGCGGCCTCGACATCGCGGTTGCGCAGCGTCTGCCGCGTCACCAGCTCCGCTCGCTGCAGGGCATTGAAGTCCAGGGGCTCGAACACGTCCTCACGAATTCGGCCGATCAACGACGGGTCGCGCCCTTCCGCAAAGCCCATCTTCGCGCGGGCGACGGCCAGAGCCGACGACATCAAGCTTTGGTTCACGATGCGGACCGATGCCGTGGCCTTCGCCACGCCGTCGATGATGACGTTCGCACTGGCGTCCTGTCCGGCACTTTTGGCGCGGCTGTCGATCTTCACGTGCTGCTTGAGATTGAGCCCCTTGTACTGAGCGACGAACTTCTCGAGCGGCTCCGGGCCCAGGCCATCGAGAAACACCGGCTCATGCTGCGACAGCACCCGCACATCGCGAAACCCGCCCTGCGAATCGAGCAGCACGAGCAGGTTCACGGGCACGCCTGAGAAGCCCGGCAGGGGCGCAAGGTCGATCGATTCGAAGGCATAGCCCACGAGAATGGTCTCGGTGGCTTCCTGCTTGTAGATGGGCCAGACTGGCAGGGCCTTGTCCTTTTCACCCACCACCAGCGGAAGGGGGAAGGCCTGCTTCATGGATGCGGCATCCATCACGCCAGCGCGCGCCGGCAGGAAGAACAGGCACGCCAACAGCGTGAGCAGCCAGACTGCCAGGGGCCGCCACCGGGTGGATGCCATCGTTTGTCGCCTCTTGTGTTTGTTGTGCAATGGAGGGCCAATGAGCAAGGCATGTGCCGCCGTGAAAGAGGCGATTTCAACGTGGTTCCGGCCGGTTTCATGCACTGTCACATGCTCCACAGTGAGACAGTTCAGGGGTCTCCCTTGGGTGCAAACCCGGGGGCCGGTGTGTCACGTGCTCCATCACCATGTACCGGTCAAAGCCGTGTCACATGGCCCGAGGCGCACCCCGTATCAGGGTTAGCCCTCGGCTTTGGCGGCAGATCGACCGGTGGCATGGCCTTTGCGAAAACAGCCCCATCGTTAGACCCCCGGACCCCTGGAGACAAACTCATGACTCACCACACCGCCAGCTGGCTTCGCCGTTCCGCCCTCGCCGTTCTTCTTGCCAGCAGCAGCCTCGCCGCAATGGCCCATGGTGACGTCGTTCCGCAGTCTGTCGACACCGCCGGCCTGCCCGAACTGGGCAAGGAATGGCTCGCCACCAACCCCTACATCGGCAACAAGAAGGCCATCGAGATCGGCACGTCGGCCTTCGGCCAGAACTGCGCCCGTTGCCACGGCATCGACGCCATCTCGGGCGGCATCGCCCCTGACCTGCGCAAGCTCGACAACGAGTGCGCCACGCTGAACCAGCGCAAGCGCGAAGCCTGCGTCGCCGATGTCGACAACTACTACCTGACCACCGTGCGCAATGGCCGCACCCGCAACGGCGCGGTCTACATGCCCCCGTTTGAAGGCATCCTGAACCAGGAAGCCATGTGGGCCATCAAGGCCTACCTGGTGTCGCGCCGCGAAAAGGCGTTCTGATCCAGAGCGGGCACTGGCTCATGAATTGAGACAGTGCCGCTGTATCACAACCTGCAAGCCCGCCGCGGCTCAGGGTTGTCCCTCACGGGCCTGGCCTCCCTCCGCCAGGCCCATCGTGTTTTCAGTGCCTGAAAGACAGCTAGAAGGAGACAGACATGCACCACCCCAACCGCCGCGACATGCTGCGTCAGATGGCCCTCGCGGGCCTGGCTGGCACAGGCGCGCTCGGCTTGCCCGGGCTCGCGCGCGCCGAAACCGGCAACCTGGAGCAGATCAAGTCGCGTGGCGTGCTGACGGTCGCCGTCTACGATGACCTGCCCCCTTTCAGCACCGACAAGGGCCATGGCGGCATCGACGCCCTGCTGGCCCAGGCAATCGCTGCGCAACTGGGCGTCAAGGCCAAGCTGCTGCCCTTCCCTGGCGGCGAAGACATGGAAGACGACCTGCGCTTCATGGTCTGGAAGGGGCACTACCTGGGCTACGGCCCGGCCGACCTGATGCTGCACGTGCCGGTCGAGGCCCCGCTGATGAACAGCAACCCGCAGGTCAACATCTTTGCGCCGTACTGGCGCGAGCGCGTGATGGTGGCGCGCAATCGCGAGGTGGTGTCGGAACTCAAGGGCTTCGACGCCATGAAGGGCCTGGACCTCGGCGTGGCAGGCCAGACCCTAGCCGGCTGGCTGCTGGCCAATGCTGACGGCGGCAGCCTCCAGCCCCGCCTGAAGACGACCTTCAAGGACGGCGTGGCCGCGGCGCAGGCGCTGCTGCGTGGCGAGATTCAGGTGGCCGCGGGCATGAACTCCGAGTTGCTGCATGTGGTGGGCGAAGACAAGCGCTTTGCCGTCGAGCCCTTCCCGTCGCCACGCGCCGGTGGCGGCTGGGTGATCGGCTGTGCGGTCAAGCGTGAAGCCGAACCCCTGGCGGTGGCCGTGCAGACGGCCATGAACACCCTGATGGACTCTGGGGAGCTCGCGAAGATCTTCCAGAGTGCCAAGCTCACGTGGCGCCGCCCGTGATCGGGCTCAGGCTGCGGGTGCCGCCCGCAGCCGCCACAGCGAGGTGACCTCGCGGGCGCGCGCCCGGTGCAGGGGATCGGTCGGATCGCTGGCCTTCGGGTGAACCGGGCGGGCATCAAGCCGCCCCGCCACGACCAGCCCTGCTTCCGCGATCCACTGGAGCAGCGATTCGCGGCTGCGCAGGCCCAGGTGCTCGGCCAGATCCGAGAGGATGAGCCAGCCTTCGCCATCTTCCGTGAGGTGATCGCGAAGGCCGCTCAGAAAGCCACGCAGCATCCGGCTGTCCGGGTCGTACACCGCGTGCTCCAGCGGCGAGGTCGGCTTGGCCGGCAGCCACGGCGGGTTGCACACCACCAGCGTGGCGCGTCCGGCCGGAAACAGATCGGCCTGCTGCAGGGTCACCTGTTGAGCCAGCCCCAGGCGGCTCAGGTTGTCTTGTGCACATGCCAGTGCCTGCGCAGACAGGTCGGTGGCCACGATGGGCTGCACGCCGCGGCGCGCCAGCACGGCCGCCAGCACCCCGGTGCCCGTGCCGATGTCAAAGGCCGGCCCGGGTGCTGGCAGCGGGGCCTGCGCCACCAGGTCGACGTACTCGCCGCGCACCGGCGAGAACACCCCGTGGTGCGCATGGATCCGCCCACCCACCGCCGTCAGCGGCACACCCTTCTTGCGCCACTCGTGCGCGCCGATCAGGCCGAGCAGATCGCGCAGCGGCATCACCCCGCGCTCGTCGCCCGCGCCGAACACCGCTGCGCAAGCCGCCTGCACATCGGGCGCGCGGCGCAGCGGGCACACGTGGCCCGCATCGAACGGGATCAGGACCATGCCCAGGATGCGCGCCCGCTGCCCCTGAGCCTGGCGGTGCGCATGGAAGGCTGCGCCCGCATCGGCCACCGGTGCCGGCGACCTGGGCCGGCGTTTGTCGATGCGACGCTGCAGGGCCTGCAGCAGGTGCCTCGCGTTCTGGAAGTCACCCTGCCAGAGCAGGCCCGTGCCTTCACAGGCGAGCTTGTAAGCGCGATCGGCCGGGAGCGTGTCGTCTGCCAGCACCACGCGGCGTGGCGGGGGCAGCCCGGCAACCGAGCGCCACGCGGCGCTGTGAGGGGTGTCGCCGTCGGACCAGCTCAAAGTAGAAGTGTCGTGGTGCATGGCCGCCTTTCGAGGGCCGAAGTGTAAGCGGCCCGCCCCCAAAGGGGTAAAATGACAGGCTTGTGTCAAGACCGTGTCACCGGCGTGACATGAAAGCCTCACCATGATCTTTGGAAAACTGCTGCCCCGTGAGGGCAATTTTTTTGAGCTGTTCAACCAGCACGCCAACCACATCGTGGCCGCCGCGCATGCGTTCGCCCGGCTGGTTCACCACTACAACGACCCGCAGCTGCGTGAGAAGTACAACGTCGAGGTCGACACCGCGGAAAGCGCAGCAGACCAGGTCACGCGGGAAGTGAACCGCCTCCTGCACACGACCTTCATCACCCCGATCGACCGCGAGCAGATCCACTCGCTGATCAACACGATGGACGACGTGGCCGACCTGATGCAGGACGCCGCGGAAACCATGGCGCTGTACGACGTGCGTCGGATGACGGACGAGATCGTGCGCCTGACGGACCTGTGCGTGAAGAGCTGCGAGCGCCTGAAGGACGCCGTGGCCCTGCTCGACGACATCGGCGATGCCAAGACGGCGGCCGCGGCACTCAAGACCTGCGAGGAGATCGACCAGCTGGAATCGGATGCCGACCGCGTCATGCGCTCGGCCATGAGCAAGCTGTTCCGCGACGAGCCCGACGTGCGCGAAGTCATCAAGCTGAAGGCCATCTACGAGCTGCTGGAAACCGTCACCGACAAGTGCGAGGACGTGGCCAAGCTGATCGAGGGCGTGATCCTCGAGAACTCCTGATCGGACGGAGCTCACCATGGCAACCATGCAGGTGGCCCTCTGGGTCATCGTGGCGCTCGTCATCCTGGCGCTGCTCTTCGACTTCATGAACGGATTCCACGACGCGGCGAACTCGATCGCCACCGTCGTGTCCACGGGCGTGCTGCGTCCGACGCAGGCCGTCGTCTTCGCGGCGTTCTTCAACTTCGTCGCGATCTTCGTGTTCCACCTCAGTGTGGCGGCCACCGTGGGCAAGGGCATTGCCGATGCCGGGGTGGTGGACGTGCACGTGGTGTTCGGCGCCCTGACCGGTGCCATCACCTGGAACGTCATCACCTGGTACTACGGCATCCCCAGCAGCTCGTCGCACGCGCTGATCGGGGGCATCGTGGGTGCGGTGGTGGCCAAGGCAGGTGCCGGAGCGCTGATCGCCACCGGCATCGTCCGCACCGTGACCTTCATCTTCGTGTCGCCGCTGTTGGGCTTCACGCTGGGCTCGCTGATGATGGTGCTCGTGGCGTGGATCTGCCGGCGCACGGCGCCCTCGAAGGTGGACCGCTGGTTCCGCCGCCTGCAGCTGCTGTCGGCCGGTGCGTACAGCCTGGGCCACGGCGGCAACGACGCGCAGAAGACCATCGGCATCATCTGGATGCTGCTGATCTCGACGGGCTACGCCGCAGCCGGCGACAAGGCCCCGCCGACCTGGGTCATTGTCTGCTGTTACGCCGCGATCGGCATCGGCACGATGTTCGGTGGCTGGCGCATCGTCAAGACCATGGGGCAGAAGATCACCAAGCTGAAGCCGGTGGGTGGCTTCTGTGCCGAGACCGGCGGTGCCATCACCCTGTTCCTGGCCACGGCCATCGGCGTGCCGGTGTCGACAACGCACACCATCACGGGCGCCATCGTGGGCGTGGGCTCGGTGCAGCGCGCCAGCGCCGTGCGCTGGGGTGTGGCGGGCAACATCGTGTGGGCCTGGGTCTTCACGATCCCGGCGTCGGCCACGGTGGCGGCCATTGCGTACTGGCTGAGCCTCACGCTGTTCTGAGGCACCCGCCCTGCTCGATCTCGAAGGCCCCGCAAGGGGCCTTTTCTTTTTGCGCTGCGTCATGTCGGTGCCGTTGGCCCCTCAAGTCCGGACTCGCGATGTCGAAGAGTTCACATCTTGTTTAACGCCCGGCTTTATGTCCCTCCTTGCCGCCCTCCCCTTGCGCGCGCGCCTGCTGGCCGCCTTCTGTCTGATTGCCTTCGCTGGCGTGGTTGCAGGCGCGGCCGCGGTGTACGGCCTCCAGCGTGTAGACCAGGAGGCCAGCACGCTGTACCAGAAGCACATGCTCGGGCTGTCGGCCATCAAGGAGGCCGAGATCCATCTGGTTCAGGTCGCCCGTTACCGCGCGCAGTACGCACGCGCCGGCTCCCAAGAGGCGCGGTCGCAGTACCGCACGCTGTTCGAGCAGCACCTTAGCGAGGCACGGAAGTGGCTCGACCAGGCCGCCCCCACCCTGGTCCTGCCCGCCAACCGCGCGCTGCTGGCACAGACCAACGAGGCGCTGAACGCGTATCTGCCGGTCGGCCGGGCCTTTCTCGCGGCCATGGACACCACGGAGCCCGTGCCCCTCGCTCCAGAGATCGAGCAGCACAACCAGGCCGCGGTGGCCGCCTTCAAGCAGGTGACAGACCTCACCGAGAAGCTCTCGGCCGTCAAGGAAGAGGTCGGCGCTCAGGCCGCTTCACAGGTTCATGAGACCTACAAGGATGTCAGCGCGGTGGTCGTCGTACTGGCCTCCCTGGCCGTGGTCTCCGCGCTCGCCCTGGGACGCCTGATGTCCTCCAGCGTGCTCAACCAGATCGGCGGCGAGCCACACCATGCCGTCCGACTGGCGCGCAAGATTGCCTCCGGCGACCTGAGCACGCCGCTTCACCTCCGGGCGGGCGACGAACACAGCATCCTGGCCGCCATGAGCGACATGCAGACGCGTCTGCAGGACGTCGTGGGCGGCATCCGCGGTGCCGCGGGCAACATCGCGACCGCGTCGAGCCAGATTGCCGCAGGCAATGCCGACCTCTCCCACCGCACCGAGGAGCAGGCCGGCAACCTGCAGACCACCGCCTCCACCATGGTTCAGCTGAGCACCGCCGTGCAACAGAACGCGAACCACGCTGCCCAGGCCGCGGCGATGGCCAAGGAGGCGACGCAGGCGGCCGTGACGGGCGGCGAGACGGTCGAGAAGGTCGTCTCCACCATGAGCGACATCTCGGACGCGAGCCACCAGATCGGCGACATCATCGGCGTGATCGACGGGCTGGCCTTTCAGACCAACATCCTGGCGTTGAATGCGGCCGTCGAGGCCGCCCGCGCGGGCGAGCAGGGGCGGGGCTTTGCCGTGGTCGCTGGCGAGGTGCGGTCACTGGCTCACCGGTCGAGCGAGGCAGCCCGTGAGATCAAGCGCCTCATCACCATGAGTGGAGAACGCGTTCAGGCCGGCGCCACCCAGGTTCAGGAGGCGGGCATGACGATCGAATCAATGGTGCAGCAGGTTCAGCAGATGGCCGCCCTGATCGAGGAGATCAGTGAAGCCACCCGCGAGCAGACGGCGGGCATCGCCGAGGTCACCTCTTCGGTCTCGCACCTGGACGACGCCACGCAGCAGAACGCCTCGCTTGTGGAGCAGAGCGCGGCCGCCACGGACGGCCTGAGCCGACAGGCCGCCGGGCTGCTGCAAAGCGTCAGTGTGTTCAAGCTGGCGTGAGGCGGCCAAGCGCCTCAACCCGGGATCTCGGGCTCCACCAGCAAGGCCAGCAGCGTGAGCGATTCCTGCCAGCCGAGATAGCACATCTCCGTCGGAATGGCCGCGGGGATTCCCTCCTGCACGATGCGCAGCTCGGTGCCGCACGCCACGGGCTTCAGGTCCATGGTGGTGATCATCTCCCCCGGCAGGTTGCTGTCATCGAAGCGGTCGGTGTTTCGCACCCGTTCACCCGGCACCAGTTCAAGGTAGGTGCCGCCAAAGCTGTGGGACTGCCCGTTCGAGAAGTTGGTGAATGACATCCGGTAGCGCCCCCCGACCTGGGCATCCAGCTCATGGACCGTCGCCGTGAAACCATGGGGTGGCATCCACTTGCACAGCGCCGCGGGGTCGAGCAAGGCGCGGTAAACCCGGTCTGGCGGGGCCTTCAGCACGCGGTGCAGGGTGACGGTTCCGGTGGTCATGGCGGGGTCCTTTCCTGTGGTTCAGAAGCGTGATCCGGGCTGGGTGAGAAACGCTGCCTCTTCGGGCGTGGTCTCGCGGCCCAGGACGGCATTGCGATGAGGGTAGCGGCCGAAGCGGTCGACGATGGCCTTGTGCCGCAACTCGAAGTCGAGGTTGGTCGCCGGCGCATGGTCGCGGTAGAGCTGCTCGGCCCACACATGGATGGCTGGCGATTCGCTGTGCATGAAGGGCAGCAGCAGAAACGCGCACTCCACCGGGGCGAGCGTGAGGTGAGCCTGCGCACGCACGGCCTCCTGCGCGAGCGCCAACGCCATCGCATCCTGTGCAAAGGCCCGGGGCGTGTTGCGGAACACATTGCGGGAAAACTGGTCGAGCACGATGATCTCGGCCAGACGGCCGCGAGGCGTGTCGCGCCAGGCATGCAGCTCTCCCTGTGCACCCTGCTCCAGTGTCAGCAGGAAGCGTTCGCGGATCTGCGCATCGAAGTCGTCATCGGCGCGCCACCACTGGGCTGGCTCGGTCTCGTCGAACCAGAATCGGAGGACATCTTCGCAGCGGGTCATGTCGGCTTCCATAGAGCGCGTTGCTTCAGGCGGTGACACCGGCCAACGCCCGGGTCAGCTGGGCGGCCGGGATGTCCTGGCATCCACCGGCGTTCTGGCCGGACCAGAGCGGGGTGAAGTCGGTCGAGCCCAGGCGCTCGGCCCGGGCACGCAGGGGCGCCACGGCGGCCGTCGCGAGGGGAAATGCCGGAGAAACCGGGCTCATGGGGCCGAGCTCCCGCATGACACGGTTGACGATGCCGCGGGCTGGCCGGCCCGTGAACAGGTTGGTCAACGCGGTGTGCCGGGCGCGGTCGCTCTGGAGGGCGGCACGGTGCAAGGCGCTCGTGGTGGCCTCGGGGCAGCACAGGTAGGCAGTGCCGACCTGCACACCAGCCGCCCCAAGTGCCCGCGCCGCCTGCACGCCTCGTGCATCGGCAATGCCCCCTGCCGCAATCACCGGCACGCGCACAGCCGCCACCACTTGCGGCAGCAAGGCGAAGGTGCCCATCTGCCCGGTGAGGTCGTCCGACAGGAACATGCCGCGGTGCCCGCCGGCTTCGAGGCCCTGCGCAATCACGGCATCGGCGCCGTTTGCTTCCAGCCACTGCGCTTCTTCGACCGTGGTGGCCGACGAAAGCACCTTGGCCCCCCACCGCTTGACGCGCGCCAGCAGATCGGGCGACGGCAGCCCGAAATGGAAGCTCACGACCGGAGGTCGAAAGGCCTCGAGCACATCGGCCAGTTCGGCACTGAACGGCGCCCGCCCGGGTCCGGCCGGAACGCCCGCCGGATCCAGTTGCAACTCGGCATAGTAGGGGGCCAGGGCCGCACGCCAGGCCGCCTCACGCGCAGCATCGGGCTGCGGCGGTGTGTGGCAGAAGAAGTTGACGTTGTAGGGCCGGTCGGTGGCCGCCACGATGGCCTGCAGTTCGGAGCGCATTGCTTCGGCACTCAGCATGGCGCAAGGCAGGGAACCGAGCCCCCCTGCGTTCGAAGCGGCGATGGCCAGGGCACTGCCCTGCACGCCCGCCATGGGCGCCTGGATGATGGGCAACTCAATGCCGAGGAGCTCAGTCAAGTTTTCCATGCCTCAGTGTGCCCGAGAAGCGCTGGGCGGGCGAACCAGGAAGCCACGTCGGCCCGCTGGGCTTCGGTCAGGTGCAGCCCCAGCTTGCTGCGACGCCAGAGCACGTCGTCCGCCGTGCGCGCCCACTCCTCGTCGCGCAGGTAGCTCAGTTCGGCTTCGTACAGCCCCGGGGCGCACGGCTCACCCAGGGCATCCAGATTGCGCGCACCGCACAGCACCCGCTCAATGCGTGAGCCATAGGCCCGCGCCAGGCGATGCGCCAGGGCGGGCGGCAGCCAGGGGTGCCGATCCTGGACAGCCTGAAGGAAGCGCGCGAAATCTCTCGCGGGATGGCCGCTCACATCGATCCAGGCCGACAGGTCGCCGCCGGGCAGGCAGGCCCCCCGGGTCCAGGCGGGCCGACTCTCGTGCAGCATGTGGCCCAGGGCGTTGCCAGCGTCTTCGGCCAGCTGCCGAAAGGTGGTGATCTTGCCGCCCCACACGGTCAGCAGCGGCGCGGCCAGGTCATCGGTCTCCAGGCGGTAGTCGCGGGTCACCGCAGCCGGGTTGCCGTGGGCATCGTCGAGCAGCGGCCGCACGCCGCAGTAGCGCCACACCACATCGGCTGGGGTGACCGGCATGGCGAAGTAGCGGCTGGCCTGCTCGCACAGGTAGGCGACCTCGGTGTCATCGGCGCAGGCGTCACGCGGGTCTCCGTGGATCTCCTGGTCCGTGGTGCCGATGAGGGTGAAAGCGCCTTCGTACGGGATCGCGAAGAGGACCCGCCCATCGGGATTCTGGAACAGATAGGCGGCGTCATGCTCGAAGCAACGTGGCACGACGATGTGGCTGCCCTTGACAAGCCGCAGATGGCGCGTGGCCAACGGTGCCACGCCGGCGGGCTGGGCCACCTGACGCAACAGCCGTTCGGCCCAGGGGCCCGCCGCGTTGACCAGGGCGCGGGCCCGCACGGTGGACGGGCGGCCGTCGGCCTCTTCCAGCGTGGCCACCCAATGACGCGCCTCCCGCCGGGCCTCGGTGCAGCGGGTACGCGTTCGGATTGCGGCGCCGTGGGCCTGGGCGTCCAGCGCATTGAGCACGACCAAGCGGGCATCGTCGACCCAGCCGTCGGCGTACACGAAGCCCTGCTGCAGACGCGGCTGCAGCGGCGCACCCAGCGGTGACCGCCGCAGATCCACCGAGCGCGAGGCGGGCAGCACGTCGCGCCGCGCCAGGTGGTCATACAAGAACAGGCCCAGCCGGATCAGCCAGGCGGGGCGCATGCCCGGGTCGTGCGGTAGCACGAACTGCAGCGGCCACATGATGTGCGGCGCCGAGCGCAGCAACACCTCGCGCTCGGCCAGCGCCTTGCGCACCAGCCGGAAGGCACGGTGCTCGAGGTAGCGCAGCCCGCCGTGGATGAGCTTGGTGGACGCCGACGAGGTGTGGGAGGCGAGGTCGTCCTGCTCCACCAGGCACACCGACCAGCCCCGACCGGCCAGATCACGGGCGATGCCGGCACCGTTGATGCCCCCTCCGACAATCAGGACGTCGACCTCTTGGGATGGCGGCACCCGCGTTTCATGGACCATGCCTCGGACAGTACGGGAGCCACGTGACTTTTTCAATGCCGGGATCACCCACCGTTGCAAACGCCATCCAACCCTAGACTGACACCATGACCGACCACCTCCTCGCCCTCGACCAGGGCACCTCCAGCTCGCGCAGCATCCTGTTCAAGGCCGACGGGCAGATCGTGGCGATGGCCCAGCGGGAACTGCGTCAGATCTACCCGCAGCCGGGCTGGGTGGCCCACGATCCGCGCGAGATCTGGCAGGGCCAGATCGACACCGCCCGCGAGGTGCTGGCGAAAGCCGGTGTGACGGCAGACCGGGTGCGCGCCATCGGCATCACCAACCAGCGCGAGACCACGATGGTGTGGCACCGCGGCACCGGCCAGCCCCTGGGCCATGCCATCGTGTGGCAGGACCGACGCACCGAAGCACAGTGTCAGCGCCTGCGCGATGAGGGGGCCGAAGCCCTGGTGCAGGCACGCACCGGCCTGCGCATCGATGCGTATTTTTCGGCCACCAAGCTGCAGTGGATCCTCGACCACGTGGACGGTGCGCGTGCCGCGGCCGAGCGCGGTGAGCTGGCCTTCGGCACCGTCGACAGCTGGCTGGTCTGGCAGCTCACAGAAGGGCGCGTGCACGCGACCGACGTCACCAACGCCTCGCGGACGATGCTGTTCAACATCCACACCGGGCAGTGGGATGACGAGCTGCTCGCGCTGTTCGGCATCCCGAAGTCGCTGTTGCCTGCGGTGCAGCCCTCGGCCTCGCACTTCGGGGACACGACGCTGCTGGGCCAGCGGCTGCCCATCGGGGGCGTGGCCGGTGATCAGCAGAGCTCGCTGTTCGGGCAGGCCTGCTTCCGGCCCGGGCTGGCGAAGAACACCTACGGCACGGGCTGCTTCATGCTGATGCACACCGGCAGCACGGCGCAATCGAGCCGCAACGGGCTGGTGACCACGGCCGCGGCCCAGACCGATGCCCACCGGGCCTATGCGCTGGAGGGCAGCGTCTTCATCGGCGGCGCGGTGGTGCAATGGCTGCGCGACGGTCTGCAGGCGATCCGCGCTTCCAGCGAGGTGCAGCAGCTGGCCGAGAGCGTGCCGGATGCGGGCGGCGTGGTCTTCGTGCCGGCCTTCACCGGCCTGGGCGCGCCCTACTGGCACGGCGAGGCACGCGGCGCCATCCTCGGGCTGACCCGGGGCAGCACCGTGGCCCACATTGCCCGCGCGGCACTGGAGAGCATCGCCTTCCAGAGCGCGGCGCTGCTGGAGGCCATGAGCCGCGATGCGATCGCGCACGGCGGCACGGCGGTCAGCGAACTGCGGGTGGATGGCGGCGCATGCGCCAACGACCTGCTGATGCAGATCCAGGCCGACCTGCTGGGCATCCCGGTCGTGCGGCCGAGGGTGATCGAGACCACGGCCCTGGGCGCCGCCTACCTGGCCGGGATGAGCACCGGGGTCTACCGCAATCTGGGCGAACTCGAAGCGCAGTGGCAGGTGGAGCGGCGCTTTCTGCCGACCCTGTCGCGCGATGAGGCGCAGGTGCGCATGGCCCGGTGGGAGCATGCGGTGCGGCAAACGCTGGCGTCCTGACCAGCACGGTGGCGCACGGCAGGCAGATCAGGTCCCACAGAACGTCCGATAACAGGCCGTCACGGCGGCGGGCGCCGGCTCGCCGTAGGCGGTGTTCTCGGGCGTCTCGTCAAACGGCCGCTGCAGCGCGTCCATCAGGCGATCGAAGGGGCCCAGGTCGCCTCGTTCGGTCGCAGCGGTCAGGGCTTCTTCGACGCGGTGGTTGCGCGCAATCACCCACGGGTTCACCTGCCGCATCGCCGCGGCCCGCGCGGCACCTGCCACGCCCCCTTCCTGCGCGCACCGCTGTTGCCAGCGGGCCAGCCAGGCATGCACCGCCTGCGGCTCGGTGAACAGGCGCTGCAAGGGCTCGGTCTGCCCTTCGGCCGCGTCGGCCAGCCGCCGCCATGCCAGGGTGAAGTCCACCGCGTGTTGCTGCAGCATGCGATACCAGTCATGAAGCAGCGCCGCGTCGGTGGGATCCGCGTCTGCGCCCTGGGTCGTGAGCCCCAGCTTGGCGCGCTGGCCTCGCCACAGCGCGGCCTCGTACAGTGCCGGGAAGCCGTCGATCACCTCGGTGGCCTGCGCCACACCGGCCTGCACCGCCGCCTCGGACGGGTCCGCCACGATGAGGGGCAGCAGCGACTCGGCCAGGCGGGCCAGATTCCAGCGCGCAATGGCCGGCTGGTTGCCGTAGGCGTAACGCCCGCCTTCGTCGATGGAGCTGAACACCGCTTCAGGGTCGTAGGCCTCCATGAAGGCGCACGGACCGTAGTCGATCGTCTCACCCGAGATCGTCATGTTGTCGGTGTTCATCACGCCGTGGATGAAACCCACATTCATCCACTGCGCGATCAGCTCAGCCTGCCGCGCCGCCACCCGCTGCAGCAAGATCAGGTAGCGATCAGGACCATCGATCAGATCGGGCTCGTGCCGGGCGATCGCGTAGTCGGCCAGGCGTTGCAGGGTCTGGCCGTCGCCCCGCGACGAGACGAACTCGAAGGTGCCCACGCGCAGGTGGCTGGCCGCGACACGGGTCAGCACGGCGCCGGGCAGAGGCCGCTCGCGCCGCACGGGCTCGCCGGTGGCCACGACCGCCAGCGCCTGCGTGGTCGGGATCCTCAGGGCCCGCATCGCTTCACCGAGCAGGGCCTCGCGCAGCATCGGACCGACGGCCGCCTTGCCATCGCCGCCCCGGGAAAACGGGGTGCGGCCCGAGCCCTTGAAGGCCACATCGCGGCGGCGGCCCGCCTGGTCGATCAGCTCACCGAGCAGCAGTGCGCGGCCGTCACCCAGCTGCC
>NZ_CANBCC010000057.1 GCF_947366995.1 uncultured Aquabacterium sp.
TCAACGACGATGGCACGTTCGAAGGCAGCGAGTCGTTCAGCGTGGTGCTGAGCAACCCGAGCGGCGCGGTCATCACGGCCGGCACGGTCACGACCGCCATCAAGGACGACGGCACGGGCAGCGTGCCCCCGGGCGATACCCCGGACAACGACACCCCCACGCTCGCCGTGGCCGATGTGAGCGTCACCGAGGGCAATCAGGCCATCTTTGCTGTCACGCTGACGCATCCGTTGTCATCGAGTCAACCAGTCAGCCTGCAACTCAACGCGGGCACTGCCACGGCGTCGAGCGACTACGCCAACGTGATGGAGGTTTCGACCAATGGGGGCGCATCCTGGACGCCGGTTTCCGGTGGTGTGGCCACGCTCCCCGCAGGTGCCACAAGCCTGCTTGTGCGCGTGCAGACCATCAACGACACGCAGACCGAGTCCACCGAAACGTTCACGCTGACCGCCGCGCTGCCTCTGTCCTCCAATGGCTCGGCCATCGGTACGGCGCGTATCGCCGACAACGACGCCCCGCCCCAGCTTGATCTGGATGGCAACGACTCCAGCGGCGCTGCGGGCACGGCTTACCAGACCAGCTACGTTGAAAACGGCAGCCCCGTCGCCGTGGCCGACGTCGACCTGCGTCTGACCGACGTGGACAGCAGTCAGCTCACCCGGGCCACGATCACGCTCACCAATGCGCAAGCGGGTGATGTGCTCTCCGTGCAGGGCGCGCTGCCCGCGGGTCTCTCCGTGGCCATCGTCGGCAACGTGGTCACCCTGACCGGTGCCGCCAGCCTCGCCACCTACGAACAGGCCATCCGCAGCATCGGTTTCAGCAACACGACGGACACCCCTTCCACCGTGGCACGCACCGTCGCCATTCAGGTGTTTGACGGCACGATAGCCAGCAATGTGGCCATCTCCACCATCGCCGTCTCGGCGGTCAACGACGCGCCCGTGGTGGCCAACGCCACGGCCGCCGTGTCCGAAGAGGGCCTCCCCTCTGGCACGCCGGATGCCACCGGCGCACCCGACACCACCAACGCGAGCACCGTGAGCGGTCAGATCGCCTTCAGCGATCCGGATAGCAGCAACCTCAGCATCAGCCTGCTGGCACCGAGCAACCCCGTCTACACCAGCACGGGCACGCAGGTGGTGTGGACCAGCGACGGCACTGGCGGTCTGATCGGCAAGGCCGGTACCGCCCCTGACGCCGCCACCGTGGCCACCGTGACGATCGATGCGGCGGGCCGCTACAGCTTCACGCTGTCCGCGCCGCTGCAGCATGGCGCACAGGGCGAAGACACGCTGAGCGTGAGTTTCGGCGTGCGCGTGGGCGACGGCGTGAATGCCGCCACCGGCGCGCTCACCATCGTCGTCGAAGACGACGCGCCGACCGTGCCGGCCAGCCAGTCCGCCACCGTCTCGGTGCAGGACACCAACCTGATGGTCGTGCTCGACATCTCGGGCAGCATGAACGACCCCAGCGGCATCAACGGCCTGACCCGGCTGCAGGCCGCCGTGCAGTCCATCCAGAAGCTGCTGGATCGCTACGACGAGCTGGGTACCGTGGCCGTGCGCCTCGTCACCTTCTCGGGCAGCGCGCAGACGGTGGGCGACACATGGCTCAGCGTGTCCGAGGCCAAGTCGGCGCTGGCCACCATCGTGGCCTCCGGCGGCACCAACTACGACTACGCCCTCAGCGCAGCGCAGTCGGCCTTCCTCACCAGCGCCGGCAAGATCGGCGGGGCACAGAACGTGTCCTACTTCTTCTCGGACGGCAACCCGACGCTCTCCAGCACCAACCCGACGGCGGGCACCAACAACCAGAACGGCACCACCACACAGACCAATCTCGGAGACGGCATCGACGCCACCGAGGAAGCGGCCTGGCGCTCGTTCCTCAACACCTACGAGATCAATTCCTACGCGGTGGGCCTGGGCTCGGGTGTGAGCCAGACCTATCTCGATCCGGTGGCCTACAACGGTCAGTTTGCGCTCGACACCAGCGGCACGGTCGTGGCCAACCTGAACCAGCTCGACAGCACCCTCAGCGGCACGCTGGCCGGCTCGACCAGCGGTCAGATCCTCGCTTCCGGCAGCGTCGGCCAGACGGCCTTCGGTGCCGATGGGGGCCGCCTGCACACGGTGGCGATCGACGGGCAGACCTACACCTACAGCACCACGCAGCCGCAGCTCACTGTCACGACGGCACTGGGCGGTCAGTTCACGCTGAACTGGCTGACGGGGGCCTACACCTACCGCGCGCCGGAAGGTCTGACCACCGACGTCCGGGAGGGCATCACCTACACCCTGATCGACGGTGACGGCGACCTCGCAAGCTCCAACCTGATGCTCGACGTGGTGCGCAACGCCCCGGTGCCTGGTGCGCCGACCGCGTCGGCCACGTCCGTCAGCGTCTCGGAAGAGGGGCTGGCAGGCGGCAACGCCGACACCACCGGCAGCCCCGACACCACCAACGCCACCTCGGCCACCGGCCAGATCACCGTGGCGACCACGGGTGGGGCCACCGTCCAGGCCATCGCGCTCGACGCACCGTCGAGCCCGCTGGTGACGGCATCCGGCAAGACCGTGGTGTGGACCAACGACGGTGCCGGCGGCCTCATCGGCCGTGATTGCACGGACAGCAGCGCCACCGTGGTGGCCACCGTCAAGGTCACCGCCTCGGGCAGCTACACCTTCGCGCTCCTGCAGCCGGTGCAGCACGCCGCATCCGGCGAGGACATCCGCGACATCACCTTCGGTGTGCGGGTGCTCGACAGCACGGGCAAGGTGGGCACCGGCAGCCTGGTGGTCCATGTCGAGGACGACGCGCCGACCAACCCAGCGCCCATCTCCGCCACGCTCAACACCATCGACACCAACCTGATGATCGTGCTTGACGTGTCGGGCAGCATGAACGACGCCAGCGGCATCAACGGGCTCACGCGTCTGCAGGTCGCCGTGCAGTCCATCCAGAACCTGCTGGAGAAGTACGACGAGTTCGGCAGCGTGGCCGTGCGTCTGGTCACCTTCTCGAACACGGCGCAGTCCGTGGGCGGGCAGTGGCTCAGCGTGGCCGACGCCAAGGCCCTGCTGCAGACCATCACTGCAGAGGGCGGCACCAACTATGACTATGCGCTCACCGCAGCACGCACCGCGTTCGACACGAGCGCCGGCAAGCTGAGCGGCGCGCAGAACATCTCCTACTTCTTCTCGGACGGCAACCCGACGCTGTCGAGCGCCAACCCCACACCCGGTGTGAACGGCCAGTCCTCCGGCAGCACCCAGACCAGCCTGGGCGATGGCATCGACACCACGGAAGAGGCCAGCTGGCTCAGCTTCCTGCGCTCCAACCAGATCAAGAGCTACGCGATCGGTCTGGGTGCAGACGTCAACGCCACCTACCTCAACCCCGTGGCCTACGACGGGCAGGCTGGTGCCGATCTGTCGGGCACCGTGGTGAGCGCGCTGGCCCAGCTGGATGGCGTGCTGGCGGGCTCCCTCGGGGCGTCCGTCAATGGCAACCTCAAGACCAGCGGCACGGTGGTGGCCGCGATGGGCGCCGACGGCTTCAGCCACGTGGCCAGCGTCACGGTCGACGGCGTCGTCTACCAGTACGACAGCGCCAGCACGCAGCTGGCCATCACGACCGCCCTGGGTGGCAAGCTGGTGGTCGACATGGCAACCGGCGCCTACGCCTACTCGGCGCCGGGCCAGCTGACCGGCACGAAGTTCGAGAACGTCACCTTCGCCCTGGCCGACCGCGACGGCGACACGGCTTCGTCGACGCTGTCCATTCAGCTCGATCAGACCCGCGTCGTCGTGGGCACCACCGGCGCCGAGCAGTTGCTGGGCTCCGATGCGCCCGACCTGCTCATGGGCCGCGATGGCGATGACATCCTGTCCGGTGGCGCATCTGCCGATCGCCTGTATGGCGAAGCGGGCAACGACACCCTGTCCGGTGGCGCCGGGTCCGATCTGCTGCATGGTGGCGCGGGCAACGACACGCTGAGCGGCAACGACGGCAACGACACCCTGGTGGGCGGCGCGGGAAGCGACACCCTGACCGGCGGTCTGGGTGTGGACGTCTTTGCCTGGAACCTGGGTGAGGCCGGTACCAGCGGCTCAGGCCGTGCAGTCGACACGATCAAGGACTTCGATGTCCGCCCGGCCGGCTCGGGCGGCGATGTCCTGGATCTGCGTGATCTGCTGCAGGGCGAAGCCAGCAGCAGCCTTGTGAACTACCTCGAGTTCGACACCACCAGCGTGTCTGGCAGCACGGTCATCAAGGTGAGCCCGACCGGCGGTTTCACCTTCGGCAATGCGAACGCGGCGCCCAACGCGGAAACGCAGCGCATCGTGCTGGAGGGGGTGGACTTGCGGGCTTCCGGCTATGCGGGCAGCTCGGCGTCTGATCAGCAGATCATCACCAAGCTGATCAACGACGGCAAGCTGCTGGTCGACAACGGCTGACCCGGGCAGACGCCCCAAAGATGGGGCGTCTGCTTCGGCCCTCAGCGGAAACGTGACTGTGGCACCGTCTTCAGGTCGCCTTGGAGGCCGGCCGTGTACGCGGCCAGCAGCTTCAACTCGGCCTGCGTGAAAGCCTTGACCTGCGAGGACATGATGGCGTTGTTGCGCCCGATCGGTCCCTTGCCGGCCGTCTGGTACGACTTCAGCGCCACATACAGGTAATCGGCATGCTGGCCGGCCAGCTTGGGGTAGCCGGCGTCGATCGGCTTGTTCAACCCTTCGCCATGGCAGGCGATGCAGTTGCCGCGGGTCAGCAGCGCTTGCACCTCGGGAGAGGCGGCGCCGCCTTTGGCCACCGGGGCAGGGCGGTCCTTGCCGTGCGACTCGTAGTAGGCCGCAATGTCCTGGATGTCCTTGTCGGTCAGGGACGCGGCCACGCTCTTCATCGTGGGGTGCTTGCGGTCACCTTGCCGATAGGCCGTCAGCGCCGCGGCGATGTACTTGGCGTTCTGACCGGAGATCATGGGCACCTTGTGCACCTCCGGGAAGCTGGCCTGGTAGCCCGGGATGCTGTGGCAACCGATGCACATGGCGACCTTGGCAGTCACGCCGGGGGGCGTGTCGTCGGCGGCACGAACCCCGGTGGCGGTCAGGCTCGCCAGCAGGATGGCACCGAGTGCCGGCAGGTTGAACAGCAGGCGGCCACGCAGGCCTTGAGACAGCTCGGACGGTGTTTTCATTGGGCGGACAGATGAGGGTGAACTGACGCAGGGAAAAACACGAACCACAAACCCATTATTGGGGGGCGTCCTATACTCGAACACAGTAACAACCCGGTTGAGACTGCGCATGAAATTCCAAGGCACCGATCAATACGTCGCGACGGACGACCTGAAACTGGCGGTCAACGCGGCGCTGAAACTGCAACGTCCGCTGCTCGTCAAGGGCGAACCCGGCACGGGCAAGACCATGCTGGCGGAGCAGGTCTCCGAGGCGCTGGGCATGCCGCTGCTCCAGTGGCACATCAAGTCGACCACCAAGGCCCAGCAAGGCCTCTACGAATACGACGCGGTCAGCCGCCTGCGCGACAGCCAGCTCGGTGAAGAGAAGGTCCGCGACATTCACAACTACATCGTCAAGGGTGTGCTGTGGCAGGCCTTCGATGCCGACCAACCCGTGGCGCTGCTGATCGACGAGATCGACAAGGCCGACATCGAGTTCCCGAATGACCTGTTGCGCGAGCTTGATCGCATGGAGTTCTACGTTTACGAGACGCGGCAGCTGGTGAAGGCAAAGCACCGCCCGCTGGTCATCATCACGTCGAACAACGAGAAGGACCTGCCGGATGCATTCCTGCGTCGGTGTTTCTTCCATTACATCCGCTTTCCCGATCCGACCACGATGCAGCAGATCGTTGATGTGCATTTCCCACACATCAAGAAAGACCTGCTGGCCGCCGCACTGCGTCACTTCTATGAAGTCCGCAACCTGCCGGGGCTCAAGAAGAAGCCCAGCACGTCCGAGTTGATCGACTGGCTGAAGCTGCTGGTGGCCGAGGACATCCCGGCCGATGCGCTGCAGAGCCAGGATGACAAGGTGAGCGTGCCGCCGCTGGTGGGTGCGCTGCTCAAGAACGAGCAAGACCTGAGTCTGTTCGAAAAGCTGGTCTACATGGCGCGCCACCACCGCTGAGCGCGCGGCCCCGGCCCCCGCCTCAGGCCACCTCAGGCCGCGGCGGGCAGCATGGACAGCACCACGCGGTTGCGGCCGGCGGCCTTGGCTTCATAGAGGGCCTCGTCGGCCCGCCGCAGCAACTGCGACAGCGTCTCGGTCGGGTGCTCGGCACAGGCCAGCCCGACGCTGATCGTCACAGACACCCCCTCGTCGCCCCACCGAACGTCGAGCGCCGCCACGGCGGCCCGCAGGCGCTCGGCGGCGTGCAGGGCGCCTTCCTCGCAGGTGTGCGGCAGCACCACGCAGAACTCCTCGCCACCGAAGCGCGCCACGCGGTCCACCTCGCGCGCCTCTTCCTTCAAGGCCCCGGCCACGGCGGCCAACACCGCGTCGCCAGCGGCGTGGCCCAGGCGGTCGTTGATGCGCTTGAAGTGGTCGATGTCGATCAGCAGCAGCGAGAACGGCTGGCCGAAGCGCTGCAGCCGCTGCACCTCCCGATCAAGCATGGCCTCGATGGCGCGCCGGTTCAGCAGGCCGGTGAGGCCGTCATGGTGCGAGAGGTGTTCCAGGCGTCGCACCAGACGCATCACCACCACATAGCCCAGCACGAAACTGGAGAGGATCGACAGCGTGAGGCTGCCCATCACCAGCCATTGGTAGACCATGTCTCGTGGCAGCTGCCGCCACGGTGATGGCGTCTCGGGCACGGTGAGGGCGAAGGCGGTCACCGTGAACGTCATCACCACCAACCCCATCAGCGTGGCGTGGGTGGCGGCGGTCTCGGGGCCGAACTCCGCCCTCAGCGGGCGGAAGCACTCCAGCGCCAGGCGGCCCAGCACCCAGGCGGTGGCCGCGGTGCAGGCAGCCATCCCGCCGCCTCGCCAGCCCATCGGCAAGGCCACGATCAGCGCGAAGCCGACCGCCACCAGGGTGACCAGCGCGTGCTCGCACGCCGTCTCGGGCAGCTTGAGGAAGGTCTGCATCCCGCGGCGCAGGCTCACGGCCCCCACCACCACCAGCAGTCCGGCCATCATCCACTGCACCGTGTCCAGGCTGTCGGCGTACAGCACGGTCAGCAGCAGGCCGATGCCGAAGCAGGCGCTGGACAGCATCCAGTGCTTGGAAGCCCGACGCGACAGCCCCATCCAGCTGCCGGCGGCCCACCACATGCCCGACGTCAGTGTGTGGGTGACCAGGATGTAGATGATCAGAAAATGGGACGCTTCCATTCGGCCCTCGACTTCAGGGACGGTGCTTCGGACAGACGGACGCAAGCCGGTCCACAATACAAGTCATCTCGCAGGACGCCCTATGCTCATCGACTTCTTCTATGCATTGCGCTCGGCCAAGCTTCCGGTGACGATTCCGGAGTATCTCAGCCTGCTCGACGCGATCCGGCAGGACGTGATCGGCCCGTCGGTCGACGATTTCTACCACCTCGCGCGCATGACGCTGGTGAAGAACGAAGCCCATTTCGATAAGTTCGACCGGGCTTTCGGGGCTTACTTCAAAGGCGTGTCCGAAATAGACATGACGCGCGAGCTGCCGATGGAATGGCTGCGCAAGCATTTCGAACGGGATCTGAGTCCGGAGGATCGCGCCAAGATCGAGGCGATGGGCTGGGATCAGTTGATGGAGCGCCTGAAGCAGCTGCTGGAAGAGCAGAAGGAGCGGCACGAAGGCGGCAACAAGTGGATCGGCACCGGCGGCACGTCGCCCTTTGGTGCCTACGGTGACAACCCGGCCGGCATCCGCATCGGACAGGACCGCAGCCGCAAGCGCAGTGCCGTGAAGGTGTGGGACCAGCGCGCGTTCAAGGACTACGACGACACGGTGGAGCTGGACACGCGCAACATCAAGGTGGCGCTGCGCCGCCTGCGCAAGTTTGCGCGCCAGGGTGCCGCCGAAGAGCTGGACCTGGACCACACCATCCATGCCACGGCGGCGGCCGGCGGCATGCTGGACATCAAGATGGTGCCCGAGCGGCACAACACGGTGAAGGTCCTCCTGCTGATGGATGTGGGTGGCACCATGGACGACCACATCCACCGCGTCGAGGAGCTGTTTTCCGCGGCAAAGTCCGAATTCAAGCACCTGGAGTTCTACTACTTCCACAACTGTGTGTATGACTTCATGTGGAAGAACAACCACCGGCGCTTTACCGAGAAGATCCCCACGTGGGACATCATCCGCAAGTACAACAAGGACTACAAGCTGGTTTTCGTGGGGGATGCGACCATGAGCCCTTATGAAATCCTGCAGGCCGGTGGCAGCACCGAGTACAACAACGACGAGCCGGGGGCCGAATGGATCGGCCGCCTGACGCACGCGTTCCCCAATCATGTGTGGATCAACCCGGAGCCGCAGGGAGTGTGGCCGTATCGGCAGAGTGTCTCGATCATGCAGCAGCTGGTCGGCGGCCGGATGTTTCCGTTGACGCTGCAGGGCCTCGAGAGCGCAATGCGGTTGCTGAGCAAATGAAGCGAGGCCGCGGCCGCCATCGCCTGCTGGCCGGCCTGTCCGCTTTGCTGATGGCCCCTGCCATCGGATGGGCGCAGGACACCGGCACCGGACTGCCCGAGTCCGTCGCCCCGGCGCACGCCGAAGAGGCGGACCTGCTGCGGGCCGATGGCTGGCGGCTGGTCATCCAGGCGCCCGAGCCCCTCGACCGACTGTTGCGCGAATACCTCGACATTGCGCGCTTCCAGCGTGAAGCGGCCGAGCCAGGGGCGCTGCCCATCTCGCGTGCAGAGCTGCGGCGTCTGGTGGTCTCGGCACCCGAGCAGGCCCGCGGCCTGATCGACGCCGAGGGCTATTTCGGCGCCCGCATCACCACGCGCGTCCACGACGAGGTGCCCGGACGGCCCATCGAGGTGACGCTGACGGTCGAGCCCGGTGAGCTGACCCAGGTGTCGCGGGTGCAGTTCGTGTTCGAAGGCGAGCTGGACGCCCGGCTCGAAGCAGGTGAGGCCTCGGCACAGGCGCTGGTCGACGGCTTGTCGGCGCAGTGGGGGCTGCCCGTGGGCGCGGTGTTCCGGCAGGTCGACTGGACGGCCGCCAAGAACGCGGCGCTGGCCCGGTTGCGCGCAGACGGCTACCCGACTGCGGTGTGGAGCGGGACGTCTTCGACCGTGGACGCGACGACCCGCCAGGCCCGGCTGTTCATGGTGGCCGACAGCGGCCCGGCGTTTGCCTTCGGCGACATCCGCATCGAGGGGCTGGATCGGCAGCCGGCTTCGGCCATCGTGAACACGGCCCCCTTCCGTCCTGGCGATCCCTACAGCGAGAAGCAACTGCTCGACTGGCAGGAACGCATCCAGAAGCTCAACCTGTTCGAAAGCATCTTCGTCTCCACCGACCTGGACCCGGCCCATGCCAAGGCCGCACCGGTGCTCGTGCAGGTGCGTGAACAGCAGATGCAGACGGCCACCACCGGCATCGGCGTCAGCAGCGACACCGGCCCCCGCGTGTCGGCCGAGTACCTGCATCGCAACCTGTTCGGGCTGGACTGGCAGGCCAAGGCCGCCGTGCGCCTGGGGCGCAACGACCGGGCGGGCTCGCTCGACTTCACCTCGCACCCTTGGGAAGGGCGGCGGCGCGGGCTGGTGTCCACGCAGGCCACCCGCATCGTCGAAGACGACCAGGCGGTGACGCTCAGTGCGCGCGCCCGCATGGGCTTGCTGCGCGAGGGCGAACGGCTCGAGCGCACCGACTACATCGAGGTGCAGAACGCCAGTGTGACGGCCGACGGCGGCGCCAAGGTGTCCGAGGCATCGGCCTACAGTGCCACCGTGCAATGGATCTACCGCGATGTGGACAGCCGCACGCTGCCCACGCGGGGCTCTACGACGCTGGCCCAGCTGACGGTGGGCCGCAGCTACAGCGCGCTGGAGGAAAAAGGCTTCTTCGGCCGCGCGTACCTGCGATCGACCTGGTACTGGCCGCTGCCGGCCAACTGGTATGCCACCGTGCGCGGCGAGGCCGGACAGGTGTTCGCGCGCGAGGCGGTCAGCATCCCGGACACGCTGCTGTTCCGTGCCGGGGGCGATGAGTCGGTGCGGGGCTATGCCTACCGCTCCCTCGGTGTTGTCACCGATGGCGTGGTGACGGGCGGCCGGGTCATGTTCACCTCGAGTGTCGAGGTGGCGCGGCCCATTCTGGCGCGTCTGCCGGCCTTGTGGGGCGCGGTGTTTGTTGACGTGGGCGATGCGGCGGCCAGTGCCGACAAGCTCGATCCGCGGGTGGGCTACGGTGTCGGCGTGCGCTTTCGCAGCCCGGTCGGCCCGCTGAAGCTGGACATCGCACGGGGCCAGCAGCTGCAGGACTGGCGCATTCACTTCAGCGTGGGGATCAGCCTGTGAGCGCGTGGGCACGTTGGGGGCGCGGTGTGGGGGTGCTGAGTGCAGCGGCAGCCCGGCTGCTGGGCGTGCTCGTGGCACTGGCGGTGCTGTTGCTGGGCGCGGTCTGGGCGCTGGCGCACAACGATGCGGTGACGGAGCGCGCCCTCGGCTGGCTGCCCGGCATCACGGTGGTCGAACCGCGCGGCGCCCTGTTGGGTGACTTTGCGGCACGCCGGCTGGAGGTGGCCTTGCCTCGAGGCGGGCGACTGACGCTGGTCGAGCCGGTGTGGCAAGGCCTGAGCGTGGTGGTCGATCCACAGGTGCGCTGGCGCCTCGGGGTGCGCGCCGACACGCTGTCTGCGCGTCGGTTGCAGCTCGACTGGGTCAGTGGCCCGCCCGGGCCGGCCAGCCCGCCGCCTACGTCCTTTGCGGTGCCGGTGTCGCTGGAAGTGAAGACGCTGCGCCTGCAGGAAGCTCACAGCAGTCTGTGGGGAGCCACGACACCGTTCACTGCGCTGGACGCCACGGTGCGCGTGCAGCGTGCGCCCGAGCAAAGCACTGACGCCCCGGTGGCGGTGCATGCTGTGATGCTGCGCAGCCTGGCCTGGATGGGATGGAACGCCAGCGGGCGGGCCCAGATCGGCACGGATCGCCCGCTGGCCGTGGTGGCCACGGCGAACCTGAAGCGCGCGGAAGGTGGCGGAACCTGGTCGGTACGGGGGCCGCTGCAGGACCTGCGTGTTCAGGGTGAACTGGTGTGGCGGGGTGAGGGCCCCACGCCGCCGGCGCTGACGGTCCAGGCGAGGCTGCAGCCCTTTGCGGCGTGGCCCTTGCCCGAACTGGCGGCGCGCACGCGCGACGTCGACCTGTCTGCGCTGTGGCCCGGCGGCCCGCTCTCGCGGCTGCAAGGTGACATCGCCCTGCGCCCGACGGATGCCAAGGGCTTGGAGGCCGACGTGGACCTGCGCAACAGCGAGGCGGGCGCCTGGGACGTGGGACGCGTGCCGGTGCAGGCGCTGCGCGGACGGATTGCCCTCGACGAGGCGCGGCAGAAGGGCGGGCTCCAGGCCATGCTGGCCTCGGGAGCGGTCACGCTCACGGCCCAGTTGCCCGGTGTGCCGCGCCAGGCAGGCACCGCCGGCCAGCTGGCCCTGACCGGCGGGTGGCGTCTTCAGGAGGCCCCGACGGCCGCGCGGGCCGCTCCACCGCCGCGGCTGACGCTGGCCCTGCAGGGCGTGCACCTGCCCGCGCTGGACGGCCGCGCGCCGCCGCTGCGTCTGCAGGGCGACGTGCAGCTCGCTCCCGGCCTCGTGCAAGGCGGCCGTCTGACCGATGTGCGGGCCTGGCAAGGCGAGCTGGCTGCGCGCCTGGGCGGCGAGGCTCGACCGGCACCGGGCACCGCAGCGCGCTGGCCGGCTCAACCGGTGAGCCTGATGCTGGATGGGCGCGTGACGGCCGAGTCGCTGTCCGTCTCTCGTCTGGTGTTGCAGGCGCCGCAGGGGCAGGAAGCGGTGATGAGCGACACCTTGGTGCGCTGGTCGGCGGCCGCTGCACCGCGTCCGTGGGCCGCCAAGGGTGCACTGACCGTGCGCGCGTTCGATCCCCGGCTGTGGCTGCCCTGGCCAGCGGCCGCGCAGGGCACCAACCGCCTGTCTGGCGAGGCCCGCTTTGACGTGGACGGGCTGGGCGGGGGGCAGGCGGATCTGGCTCTGCAGCCCAGCCAGCTGGCCGGCCTGCCCGTTCAGGGTGATGTGCGCTGGCGTGGTGGCACCGCCCAGCGGAGGGCCACCCTGGCCTTGAAGGCCGACGCGGCAGGCAACAGCGTCGCCCTGCAGGGCGACTGGCCCGTGAAGCCGGGACAGGACGCCGCCGCTTGGTGGACGGCATCGCTGCCTGATCAGCGCTGGCAAGGTCAGCTTCAGGGCCCGGCCCTGGCCGCGCTTCAACCCATGCTGCCACTGGTGGGCTTGAGCCGCCTTGGCGGCACGGCGCAGGGCCGCATCCAATGGGCAGGCAACTGGCCGCGGTTCAGCACCGAAGGTGAGCTGTCGGCCGCGCAGCTTACCTGGCAGACGCCGCAAGGGCAGCCAGCCCTGCTGAACACCGCGACGGCGCGCTGGCAGTTGGACACCCGACAGGCCGATGCCGTGCTGGATGCCGCGGTGGACGTGGCCGGTGTGCGCACGGCACTGGGCCGCATGGACCAGGCGCGTCTGCGACTGGACGGACGTGGCTCGGCCCATCGCCTCGCAGCCGAGGCGGACATGGTGATGGTGCCTCAGCCCAGGAACAAGGACGGCGCTGCAGCCCGTGCCGACCTGCCGCTGCGGCTGAACCTGCAGGCGCAGGGCGGCATGGTGGGGAAGGGATGGCAGGGGCAGCTGCAGAAGCTGCTGTGGCAGGGCACCCGTTCTTCCACCCAGACTGTGCTGGAGGCTCAGCCGGTGAGCTTGAGCGTGATGCCCGAGAGCGGCGGGCAGCGCCTGCGCCTGGGGGCTAGCCGCCTGACCGTGATGGGCATGACGTTGAACCTGCAGAGCCTGCAAGGGCTGTGGGTGGCCGGCGAATCGGGTGGGGTGACCGAAGCGGACCTGCGCCTGCAAGTGCCACCGCAGAACCTGCCTGCCCTGCTGCAGCGCTGGCAGCCCGAAGGGGGCTGGGGCGGCAACCTCGCCGTGGGCGGTGACGTGCAGGTGCGACACAGCCGGGCCCAGCCTTGGGCGGTTGACGTCGTGCTGGCCCGCCAGTCGGGCGATGTCACGTTGTCCGAGCCGACCATCGAGGGCAACAGCCAGCAGCCGCTGGGCATCACGGAAGCCCGGGTCGTTCTGCAGGCGCGCAACGGCGTCTGGCGGCTCACGGAGTTGTTCGAAGGGCGCGTGCTGGGCCGCCTGAGTGGTGAGCAGGTGGTGCAGGCCGCGGCACCGGATCGCCTGCCCGCCGGCACGGACACGCTGAGCGGCACGCTGAGCGTGCAGATCGGCAGCCTGCGCCCCTGGGGGGGCTGGATGCCAGCGGGCTGGCGCCTTGGCGGGCAGCTGCAAGGGCAGGCGACGCTGGCCGGCACGCTGGGGGTGCCACAGTACCGGGGCCGCCTGACCGGTCAACGCCTGGCGCTGGCCCAGCCCTTGTTGGGCGTGCAGCTCAGCGACGGCGAATTCGTGCTGGAGCTCGAGGGCGACCACGCGCGCCTGGTGAGCCTGCAGGCGCGCGGCGTGCAAGGCGGTGTGTTGCGGGCCGATGGCGAGGCCCTGCTCACCGAAGAGGCGCAAGCCACGCTGCGCGTGCAGGCCGAGCAGTTCACGCTGTTGCAGCGCGTGGACCGGCGCCTGCGCGTGAGCGGCGCGCTGCAGGCCACCTTCGGCGCGCAGGACATCGGCCTGACCGGCCGCATCGGTGTCGATGAGGGCTTGTTCGACATCAGCCGATCCGATGCGCCGACCATTGGCGAAGACGTGAACGTGGTGCGTCGACCCGGGCAGCCCGATGTGGCGGAGGCCGAGGCCACTGCGGCCCCCGCCACGCCGCGCAAGCTCAACGCCGCGGTGGACATCAACCTGGGCGAAGCGCTGCGCCTGCGCGGCCGCGGCATCGACACACTGCTGACAGGCCAGTTGCGCTTCACGACACCGAACAACCGGCCTTCGCTGACGGGGACGGTGCGCACGCAGCAGGGCACCTACGCGGCCTATGGGCAGAAACTGGTGATCGAGCGGGGCGCCATCACGTTCACAGGGCCGATCGAGAACCCGCGCCTAGATGTGCTCGCCATGCGGCCCCGCGCTGCCAGCGCAGGGGCCATCGTGTCGGTCGTCGACGTGAAGGTCGGGGTGGCCATCACCGGCACGGCGCAGGATCCGCGCGTGAGCCTGTATTCCGACCCGGCCATGTCCGAGACCGAAAAGCTGTCGTGGCTGGTCCTTGGGCGCGCGCCCAGCGGCCTGGGTGGCGCGGACATCGGTCTGCTGCAGAGCGCTGCGGTCGCCCTGTTGTCGGGCGAGAAGTCGTCACCCTCTGACAACCTCATCGGCCGCCTGGGGCTGGATCAGCTTTCGGTGCGGCAGACGGATGGCGCCGTGCGCGACACCGTGGTCAGCCTCGGCAAGCAGGTCTCGCGCTTCTGGTACGTGGGCTACGAGCGCAACCTCAACGCCACCAGCGGCAGCTGGCAGCTGATCTACCGCCTGGGCCAGCGGATGACGCTGCGCTTCCAGGCCGGGCAGGACAACGCGGTCGACCTGATCCGCGCCTGGCGCTGGGACTGAGGGGGCAGGGCGCCGTCAGTGTGCGTCGCCGTGCAGCTTGCGATGCAGGCGGCGTGTGCCCCACCAGATGCTCAGCAGCACGAGTGGAATCAGCGCCCCGGCCAGCATCTCGGGGTTGACGGGCATCCCGCCGGCCTTCGCGGCCTTGCCCACGTACAGGATCAGGCTGACCACGTAGTACGAGATGGCCGCAATCGACAGGCCTTCCACGGTGGTCTGCAGCTTGAGCTGCATGTCCTGGCCTTTGGTGAGCTGGGCCAGCAGCTGCTGGTTCTGCGCCTCGGTGACGATGTCCACGCGCGTGCGCAGCAGGGCGCTGGTGCGTTCGATCCGCTGCGACAGCGAGCTCAGGCGCTGCGCCGTGGCCGCCACCGTCGCGATGGCGGGTGACAGCCGGCGCTGCATGAACTCGCCCAGGGTCTGCGTGCCCGGGATGGCGCGCTCGCGCAGTTCGCGGATGCGTTGCTGCACCAGGTCGTTGTAGGCCCGCGTGGCCGAGAAGCGGTACATGTGCTCCGCGGTGGCCCGCTCGACGCGCGCCGCCAGCTTGATCAGCGTGTCGAGCAACTCCTGGTCGCTGGAGTGGGTGTCTTCCATGCGGGCCGTGATGTCGGCCAGCTCCGCCTCGGCACTGGTCAGCATGGGGCCCAGGGTCTTGGCCACCGGCAGCCCGCGCAGGGCCATGATGCGGTAAGTCTCCATTTCGAGCAGGCGCTGCGAGATGCGGCCGGCGCGGGTCTCGCTGGTGCCGTCCGGTGCGACGACGAACATGCGCTCGAAGCCGCTGGGGCGCAGCGCGAAATCCGTCAGCCCGCAGGAGTGGCCGTTGCCCAGCATCGAGGCCAGCACGGGCCGGCCTTCGAACCACTGGCTTGCGCGGTCCTTGATGGCCTGGCCGTCGTCAATGCCGTCGTTGACCATGGCGAGCATCACCGCAGCCACCGTGCGGCCCGGGATGGTGCGCAGCCATTCGGTCTCGACCGCCAGGTGCGACAGCAGCGTGGCTTCGTCCATGCCCGCGTCTGCGCCGTCGGGCAGCGTCTGCACCAACGAATAGCGGGTGAACTCGGTGTGCCGCTCCCACTTGAAGGTGTGGTCGGCAAAACGCATGCGCACGAAGG
Source organism: uncultured Aquabacterium sp. (assembly GCF_947366995.1). GTDB lineage: Bacteria > Pseudomonadota > Gammaproteobacteria > Burkholderiales > Burkholderiaceae_C > Aquabacterium. The sequence goes on from NZ_CANBCC010000057.1 coordinate 15,867, forward strand.
AGCCGTTCAGGGCTTCCAGCGGCAGATCCTGCTGGCCGGGCAGCAGGCGCAGATGTGCCCATTCCTGCTCGCGTGTCACGTCGGCGTTGAGCACGGCCACATGCACTACCAGGGCCGGCAGCCGGATGCGGGGCGAGGGCCGCGTGTGCACCTCGTTGTGCAGCACCTCGCGCAGCGCGTCGTCCGCAGGCAGGGCGTTGATGAGCGGCGGGGCGTTCACGGCGGTGGGAGCGGTCAGCATGGCGATACGGCAGCGCACGAATGCAGGAGCCGGCTACTGTACTAAAGCTGAACGCCCCGAGGTGTCTCGTTTTGGGCCAACCGCGTCCCGGCACCGTGAACCCGGGGGCGGCTCATCCCATGAGCCCCGTGCGAAGGCCGTGGCCTTGCCACCCTGGGGGTGGCTGGCGATGGCTTGTCAGCGCAGCATCACGCCGTCCGTGTCTATCACGCGGGTGGTGATGGGAATACCCTGGCCCACGCTCTGGGTCACGGTGCAGAAGGCCTCGAACTGGTCGAGCACACGCTCCAGATGTTGCAGCGCGCTGGCCGGCACGCCCAGGTGCAGCGTGGCTGTCATCTTCAGCACACGCAGGCGGCCTTCGGCATTGCGTCCGACCTCGGCCTCGACGTCGCAGCGCAGCGGCTCCGGGGTCTGTTTGAACTTGCGCAGCGCGAACAGCAGCGAGTCGGCCAGGCAGTTGCCCACGGCGGCGCACAGCAGCTGCACCGGCGAGGGCCCTGCCGACTGCCCGAGCGGGGGCGGCTCGTCACCCAGGATGGCGGGGGCGCCGCCCTCGAAGCGGATCTCGAATCGGTAGTCGGCCTGCTGCTGCAGGTGAACGTGGATGAGGCCGTGGGCCATGTGTCGTCCTTCGAGTGGTGGGGCCGTCGCTCAGAGCGCGTCGACCGGGATTTTCAGGTAGCGCCGGCCGTCGGCCTCGGGGGGCGGCAGGTGGCCGGCGCGGATGTTGACCTGCACCGAGGGCAGGATGAGCACCGGCATCTCCAGGGTGGCATCACGCGCCCGGCGGCGGGCCACGAAGTCGTCTTCGCCGATGCCGTCGCGCACGTGGATGTTCGCCTCGCGCTGCGCGCGCACGGTCGTCATCGCTTGCGGCTTGCGCCCTTCGGGCGGGTAGTCGTGGCACAGGTAGAGGCGCGTGTCGCCAGGCAGATCGAGCAGCCGCTGCACCGAGCGGTACAGCTGGTGCGCATCGCCACCGGGGAAGTCGCAGCGTGCGGTGCCCACGTCGGGCATGAACAGCGTGTCACCCACGAACACGGCGTCGCCCACCACAAAGGCCATGTCGGCCGGGGTGTGACCGGGCACGTGCCAGGCTTGGGCGGTCAGGGTGCCGATTGAGAAGGTTTCGCCGTCGGCAAACAGATGGTCGAACTGGCTGCCGTCGGTGGCAAAGCCGGCCTCGAGGTGGAACAGCTTCTTGAAGACGTGCTGCACGCGGTGGATGTGCTGGCCGATGGCGATGCGGCCACCGAGCGCGGCTTTCAGGTAGGGGGCGTCCGACAGGTGGTCGGCATGGGCGTGGGTCTCGAGGATCCAGTCCACGGTCAGGCCATGCTGGCGCACGAAGGCGATCACGGTGTCGCTGTGCGCGTGGTGGGTGCGCCCGCTCTTGTGGTCGTAGTCCAGCACCGAATCGACGATGGCCGCGTGGCCCTGCTCGTGGTCGTAGACGATGTGGGTGTAGGTGCTGGTGGCGGGGTCGAACAGCGAATGAACCAGCGGGGTGGGGTGGGGCATGGCGGGGCTCCGGCAAGAAGAGGCTGCATTCACTTTATTGACGGACAGATTATCTGTCAATAGAATGTTTGGCATGCAAGTGAAAGACGCCCCCTCCGTTTCACCCAGTGCGCTTCCGCCCCCCGATCTGGCCGCCCTCCAGGCCTCGGCGGCAAAGGCGTGCGCGTTGCTCAAGGTCATGGCCCATGCCGACCGCCTCGTGTTGCTGTGCCGCCTGGCGCAAGGTGAGTTCTGCGTGAGCGACCTCGAGGCCGATCTGAGCATCCGGCAGCCCACACTGTCCCAGCAGCTGGGTGTGTTGCGTCAGGAAGGCCTGGTCGACACCCGCCGCGAAGGCAAGCACATCTACTACCGCCTGGTCAGCGGAGACGCCGCCGCGGTGATGCAGGTGCTGCACAGCCGCATCTGCGGCAGCTGAGGGTGGCCATGCCGGCCCGCGCTCCCGTGATCGATCCGGCACCGTGGTCGTGGCCGCCCCCCTGGCTGCGGCAATGGCAGCGTGCCGATCTGCATGGCGACGTGGTGGCCGGCCTGGTTGTGGCCGTGATGCTGGTGCCGCAAAGCCTGGCGTACGCGATGCTGGCTGGCCTGCCCGTGCAGGCCGGGCTGTTGGCCAGCGTGCTGCCGCTGGTGGCCTACGCCGCCTTCGGCAGCAGCCGGGCAATGTCGGTGGGGCCGGCGGCCATCACCTCGCTCATGGTGGCTCAGACCTTGAGCCCGTTGGCGCAGCCCGGCAGTGCGCATTACCAGGCGCTTGCCTGGTGCCTGGCGCTGGGCTCGGCCGTGGTGCTGGGGCTGATGGGCTGGCGCCGCCTGGGTTTTCTGTCGCAGTTGCTGAGCGGGCCCGTGGTGCAGGGCTTCACGGTGGCCTCCGCGGCGCTGATTCTGGTCGGGCAGGCCGCGCCTCTGGTGGGGTGGGCCGGTCTGGGGCACACGCTGCCCGACATGGCCCGTGCGCTGACGCAGCGGGTGCAGGCCGCAGCCTGGCCCGCCTGGGGGGATGCGGCGGTGGGTCTGGCCACGCTGTCCGTGCTGATGGGCGGGCGGCCGCTGGCTGCGTTCACCGGCCGCGTGCTGCACTGGCCGGACCGCCGAACCGATGTGCTCGGCCGCTTGTGGCCGCTGGTGGGGTTGTTGGCCGCGGTGGGCGTGGCCCAGCTGTTGGAACAAGGTCTGGGCGCCTCCGTTCACCGCGTGGGCGCCGTGTCGCTGTTCAGTGAGGGCGGCGCCTCGCTGTGGCCCGAGGCGGCCGCGCTGGCGCAGGTCGATGTGCCGGGTCTGCTGGTGCCGGTGCTGCTCATCAGCCTGGTCGGCTTCGTCAGCAGCATGTCGGTGGCCCAGACTTTTGCCCTTCGTCAGGGCGATCGGGTCGATGCCGACCGCGAATTGCTGGGCCTGGGTGCGGCCAACCTGGGCAGCACCTTGCTGGGCGGCATGCCGGTGTCCGGAGGGCTGTCGCGCTCGGTCGTGAACGAGGCAGCCGGGGCGCGCAGCCCGTTGTCCGGCCTGGTCAGCGCCGGCGTCCTCGTCGTCATGCTTGCGGGGCTGTTGCCTGCCCTGGCGTTGCTTCCCAAGGCGGCCCTGGCCGCGGTCATCATGATGGCGGTGTCCGGGCTCCTCACGCTGCGCCCGCTGCGCGAGGCGGCCCGCACGGACCGATCCGAGGCCGGTGCCTTTGTGGGCACCGCCATCGGCGTGCTGCTCGTCGGCTTCGAAGCCGGCATCCTGCTGGGCATGGCGTGGTCCATCGGCGCGATGATCTGGCGCCACAGCCAGCCGCACGTCGCCGAGGTCGGCCGGCTGCCGGGCACCGAACACTTCCGCAATGTGCAGCGCCATCAGGTGGAGCGACTGCCCGGCGCCATCTGGCTGCGGGTCGACGACAGCCTCGACTTCACCAACATCCAGCGTGTCGAGCAGGCCCTGTGCGCGTTGATCCAGTCGCAGCCCGAAGCACGCAACGTGGTCGTGCTGATGTCGGCCGTGAACCATGTCGATCACACGGCGGGGCAGGCCCTGCTTGCATTCGATGCGGCCCAGCAGGCGCAAGGACGCACGCTCTGGCTGGCAGAGATCAAGGGGCCGGTGATGGACCGGCTCCAGACTGCAGGGGTGGCTGCACGCTTCGAGGGACGCATCCTGCGCAGCGGCCAGGACGTCTGGCTGCGGCTGGCGTCGGTCGAAGCCGGACCCTGCTATGTCATCTGACCTTCTGTTCTTGTCTCACTGAAAGGAGAAAAACCATGAAAGCCAATGTCGGCGGTATGGATCGGGTGGCGCGCATCGGCGCCGGTGTGGTGCTGATTGCCCTGGCGGCGACGGGCACGGTCGGGGCCTGGGGCTGGATCGGCGTGGTGCCGCTGGCCACCGGGTTCATGGGCTGGTGCCCGGCCTACGTGCCGTTCGGTCTGTCGACCTGCAAGCTCAAGCGCGACTGACGCGTCAGCGGACCTTGCCCAGCAAGGTCTCGATGTCCTGGAGCACGCTGTCAAGGCCGGTGTCGTCGGCAGACGGTTCGGCCATGGCGGCGTGCAGCTTCTGCTCCATGAAGCACATGGTCATGCGCACATAGGTGCTGTCCAGTGCCTTGCGCACGGCCGCCATCTGCGTGGCAATGGCCAGGCAGTCGTCGCCTTCCTCGATCATGCGCTGGATGCCACGCAGCTGCCCCTCGGCGCGCTTGAGGCGGTTCAGCACGTCGGTGCGGTTCTTCTGGTCGGTCAGCGAGGCCATGCGGGATGTCCGGAAAGCGTAAAACGGGCGAGGGCGTGGGGCGGCATTGTGCCTTGGGTATGCAAAGATCAGGGATGGGTCAACCCGGGATCAGCACACTGTTGTCGGGCTTTGCCGGGTCGTAATGCACACGCACGCGCGCGCCGACCGGAAAAGGGGCTAGCCAGTTCTGTGCCGACGCCTCATCCGGCAGGGGCGGCACGAAAGCCCGCAACCGGTCTCCGGTGTAAGTCACGCCCTGCACCGTGTACCGATAACGCGCGTCCACCAGCCAGTGGTGCGTGGGCGTTCCTTGCCCGTCGTTCGACTCGTTGCGAGGGTAGGCCCGCGATACGAGCATTTCCCCTTCCACCGTGGGCCAGTTCGGGCTGGCCTGCCGAATCTGCCAGGCCCGCCACGCCAGCAGGCCGAAGCCCGCCACCAGCGCCACGAGAAGCAGTTTGCCGAGTTGATCGCCCATGCCCGCAGCGTACACGGGATCGGGCCGCCAGGTTGCCGCGGAGTAAAGTCGAGGGCTGTTCCCCAGTGAGCCGACCATGAGCAGCCCGCACGCCTCCCACAGCCCGTTCTACGCCCATCTGTCACGCCTGCGCTTCATCAAGCGCTGGGGCCTGATGCGCAATGCGGTGGAAGAGGACGTGGCCCAGCACAGCTGGGAAGTGGCCGTGCTGGCCCATGCGCTGGCCGTGATCGCGCGCGATGTGTTCGGCCAGGCCGTCGACCCGAATGCAGTGGCCACGCGCGCGCTGTTCCATGACGCCACCGAGGCGATCACCGGTGACCTGCCGACGCCGGTGAAGTACTCACCGGCGATGCGCCACGCCACCGCCAACCTCGAAGGCGAGGTGTGTGATGAGATGGTGGGCCTGCTGCCGGAAGGGCTCAAGCCGGCGCTGGCCCCGATGTTGGACCACCACGCCTGGCCCGAGGCCGAGGCGCGGCTCATCAAGCAGGCCGATCGCCTCAGTGCATGGCTGAAGTGCCGTGCCGAACTGCGCTATGGCAACCGCGAATTCGAACAGGCGGCCGAGCAGGTGCGCGGCAAGATGGAAGAGCACATGACGCCCGAGATGCGCTACTTCCTCGAGACCTTCGGGCCGGGCTACGAGTTGACGCTCGATTCACTGATGAAGGGCGACTGAGCGGCCGACGCGGCGGGCGTCCGCGCCGCCAGCCCGCGCATCTGCTCCGGCGGGGCAGGCCAGCCGCTGCGATCGCTGTAGTCGTAGCGCGTGGCGGCGCACTGCCGCCGCGTGTGGCGTGTGGCCGCCTGGGCGCTCAGCAGATCCACCAGCAGCACGCCGGCCAGAGCGCCCAGCGTCACGCCGGTTCGGGCCGGCACCCGGCGTCGCTGGAAGGTGTCGCGCGCATCGTAGCCCACGGCCGCCACGTCGAGCACGTCACCGGCCACCCGGGCCCACAGCCAAGGCGCCGGGTTGCGCGCCAGCAGCAGGCCGGCGCCAGTGATGATCTCGCGGGCACCGAAAGCCCGAATCAGCCGGGGTTGCGAGCGCATGCCCGTCAGGCGTGCAGCCGGGGCGGGCCGCAGCAATTCGGCCGTGCCCAGCGCGATGCTGAACCAGCCCAGACCGCGGGCCAGCTTGTGCAGCGTGGTGTGTGTCGTCATGGTGTGCTCCTCATGCGTGGCCGGGCTTGAGCACGACCTTCACGCAGCCGTCGTGCTTGTCCCGGAAGGTCTTGTACATCTCGGGTCCGCTGGAGAGCGGCGCCGTGTGCGTGACCACGAACGAGGGGTCGATCTGCCCCTCTTCAATGCGCTGCAGCAGGTCGTCGGTCCACCGATTGACGTGGGTCTGCCCCATGCGGATGGTGAGCCCCTTGTTCATGGCCGCGCCAAAGGGGATCTTGTCCAGCAAGCCGCCATACACACCGGGCACCGACAGGATGCCCGCGGGGCGGCACACATACATCATCTCGCGCAGCACGTGGGGCCGGTCGGTTTCCATCATGGTGGCCTGCTTCGCGCGGTCGTAGATGGCATCCAGCGAGCGCGTGGCATGGCTCTCCAGGCCGACGGCATCGATGCACTTCTCCGGCCCCTTGCCGGCGGTCAGTTCGTTGAGGCGCTCCACCACGCTCTCTTCCTCGAAGTTGATCGTGATGGCACCGGCGGCCGCGGCCATGCTGAGCCGCTCTGGCAGCCGGTCGATGGCAATCACCTGGCGGGCGCCCATGAGGATGGCACTGCGGATGGCGAACTGCCCCACGGGGCCCGCCCCCCAGATGGCCACGGTGTCGGTGGGCTCGATCTCGCATTGCGCCGCGGCCTGCCAGCCGGTCGGGAAGATGTCGCCAAGAAAGAGCACCTGCTCATCGGTGAGCGTCGAGGGCACCTTGACCGGCGCCACATCGGCAAAGGGCACACGCACGTACTCGGCCTGCCCGCCCGCGTAGCCGCCCGTTAGGTGCGTGTAGCCGAACAGCCCGGCGGTGCTGTGCCCGAAGACCTTGTCCGCGAGATCCTTCTTGCGGTTGCTGCGCTCGCACACCGAGAAGTTGCCGCGCCGGCATTGATCGCACTCGCCGCAGATGATGGTGAAGGGCACAACCACGCGATCGCCCACTTTCAGCCGCTTGTTCTCGGCGCCCACCTCCACCACTTCGCCCATGAACTCGTGGCCCATGATGTCGCCGCGCATCATGCCCGGCATGAATCCGTCGTACAGGTGCAGGTCCGAGCCGCAGATGGCGCAGCTGCTCACTTTGATGATGGCGTCGCGCGGGTGCTCGATGGTGGGATCCGGCACGGTGTCGAAACGGATGTCTTTCTTGCCGTGCCAGCAAAGTGCTTTCATGGGGCGCTCCTTCGTGCAGACCTGGGATGGGTTCTGCGCGGCAAGTCGCGCGCCTGCCCGCCGTCTTGCCGCAGCGCGTGGGTTGCGTCTGCCACGGCGGCAAGTTCGTCGGTAAACCGTGCCGCATGGGCACGCGGTGGAGCGCCGCTTGCGGGGTAGCCACTCGCCCCGAGGCGGCATGGCCATTGCCCGGTAAGCGGCATCCCTCATCCCTCGCAGGAGCCCGACCATGAAAATCGCACTCAAGCCACTCGACCAACAGGTCATGGTGATCACCGGCGCCTCCAGTGGCATCGGGCTGGCCACGGCGCTGGCCGCGGCCCGGCAAGGCGCCACACTGGTGCTGTCGTGTCGCAGCCGCTTCACGCTCGAGGCCCTGGTCGAGCAGATCCAGCAGGCCGGTGGCCATGCCATGGCCGTGCTGGCCGACGTGGGCGAGCGCGATCAGGTCGACCAGATCGCCGCGCAGGCCGTGGCCCGCTTCGGGCGCATCGACACCTGGGTGAACAACGCGGGCGTCTCGATCTTCGGCCGGGCCGACGAAGTGCGGGACGACGATGCCGAGCGTCTGTTTCGCACCAACTTCTGGGGCGTCGTCTATGGCTCGCGTGCGGCCTTGCCCTATCTGCGACAACAGGGCGGCGCACTCATCAACATCGGCAGCGAGGCGTCCGAAGCCGCCATTCCGCTGCAGGCCGTCTACTCGGCCAGCAAGCACGCGGTGAAAGGCTACACCGATGCCCTGCGCATCGAGCTCGAAGCGGACAAGGCACCGATCTCGGTCACGCTGATCCAGCCCACCGCGGTCGACACGCCGTTCCCGGAGCATGCCGGCAACTACCTCGACCAGGAGCCCAAGCTGCCCACGCCGATGATCGAGCCGGAGAAGGTCGCCAGTGCCATCCTCGAGGCGGCCACCGAGCCAACCCGCGATGTGCGCGTGGGCGCGATGGCGGTCGTCAATACGGCCATGGCCAAGGTGATGCCCACGCTGGCCGACATGATGGCCCGCATGCAGATGGGCCGTCAGCAGCGCAACGAGCCCCCGCGGGCCCGTGAGGGCACGCTGTACCAGGCGGGCGAAACCGGGCTGGTGTACGGGCGGGGCAATCAGAACGCGGCCGACAAGAACGAGGCAATGGCGCTCAATGTGCGGCCCACTCCGCAGACGGGGGCGGGTATCCGGCCGCACTGACCGCATCGCCCGCCGGCATGTCACCAGGCGGGCTTGGCCACCATCAGGTAGAACAGCGCGAGAAAGGCGAAGAACGCGGGCACGCCGAGCGCGGTCCAGATGCGCAGATCGCGCCAGTAGGCGGGTGGGAGTGGGGTGCCGGCCTGCACAGCCGCCCGTGCGGTGTTGCGCATGCGGATCTGCAGCGCGACCACAGGCAGCCAGCACGCCATGGCGAGGGCGTACAGCACGAGCGACCACTTCAGCCAGCCCTGGCCGAGTGGCCATCCGGCCTGGCCCGCCAGCCACAGGCCCGTGAGGGGTTGCAGGATGGCGGTGGTGGCCGTGAACACGGTGTCGGCCCACACCACCAGCGACGCCACCGTGGCGACGGTGCGGGGCTCGGCGCGCAGGCTGGCAAACAGCAGGTAAAAGGCCGAGCCCACACCCGTGCCGAAAAGCACCGTCGACGACACCACATGCAGCCATTTCACGAAGACGTAGCTCATCATCGGCGGGTCTCCGTGGCGTAGAGCGTCAACAGCATCGCCAGAATGGGGCCGTTCTTCACGATCGGGGCGAAGGGATGCAGCCACTGCGCTGGCAGGAACAGCGTGATGACGGCGGTGTAGGCCAGGATCAGTCCGATCTGGGCGAGCCACACCCGCCGCCCCGAGCGCCACAGCGTCAGCACACCCAGTGCGATGTCCAGCCCGGCTGCACCGTACAGCGCCACCGGACGCAGTGTCGCCGGGATGCCGACCTGCGCCAGCATCGCGAAGCTGTCGGCCACGGGGTACAGCCCCAGCGACACAAGCCCGCTGGCGAACCACAGCAGCGCCAGGCTCGCGCGCCACAGCGGCCTGGACCACGCCATCACGGCGTGATGCCGCAAGGCCTCGCGCTCGCTGTGGGGCAGGGCGCTCACAAAGGTCTCGGCCGAGCGGGGCGGGCGACCCAGCAGGGCAGACAGAGATGTGGCCGGGCCGGTGTTGCCCCGCTGCAGCATGCGCCAGCTGTCCTCGTCGAACAGTGCGCCGCGGTGGCGACTGCCTGCTTGCGCCAGCCGCGCCATGATCGCGCGGGGCACCGGCAACCATGTGCCCGTTCCAAGCCCCAGCCCTTTGCGAATGGCCTGCAGGTACGCCTTCAGCGTGGTGGCCTCGGGCCCGACCACTTGCAGGCGACCCCGCACCGGCTGGGCCGATTCCACCAGGGCCACCACGGCACCCACCAGGTCGTGCAGGTGCACCGGCTGGATGGGCTGCATGCCCCC
>NZ_CANBCC010000058.1 GCF_947366995.1 uncultured Aquabacterium sp.
GGCCATCGCCAGCGTGTCGATGGTCACCGCGTCCTGCGCACCCAGCGGTCGGGTGCGAGGCGTCACGGTCACACCCCACTCGCGCAGCGTGTCCACGCCCTGTTGAAGCGCCCCTTCCATCGCCGCCTTCACGGTGTCGGTCAGGCTGCCGCCGTAGTCCTCGATCTGCTCGGGCTGGCAACCGATCAGGCGCACACGCTGCGGGAAACGCTCGGTCAGTTGCGCCAACATCAGCACCTCCTGGAAGCCGGTCTGGTGCAGGCTCATCTTCTTGGCGCCCATGAAACGCGGCACCTCGTCGTCGTCCACGATCTTCAGCGTGCCGGGCTCCAGGCCGTAATCGACGGCGTCAAAAATGAGCAGGTGGGTCGCCGACTGCACGTACTGGATCAGGTACAGCCCCTGCGTGCCACCGTCCACCAGCTCCACGTCAGGCGGCAGTTCGAAGCGCTGCTGAAAGGCCTCGACGCAGCGCACGCCAAAGCCTTCGTCGGCCCACAGCAGGTTGCCGATGCCCAGCACGATGACCGTGTCTTTGCCACCAGAGGTGTGACAGGCCGATTCGGACGAGGGGGGGCGGGATGCGGTGTCGTTCATGTCAGAAGGAGGAGGAGAAGGGGCGCCGAAGACGGGCCGCTCAGTGCGCGGCGACCACCGGCGGAGCCGAAGCAGGCAACGACGTCGACGCGCTGCGGACGGCGGCTCGGGCCAGTTCCGCCGCAGAGGGCGCACCCTCGGTCGACACGGCACGCCACGCTTTCCAGGCCTGGAAGCTGTCCCAGCGCGATTGCAAGGCCATCCAAAAGCCGGCATCCAGCCCGAAGGCCATGGCGCACCGCAGGGCGGTGTCCGGCGTGAGGCTGCGGCGGCCCACGATGATCTCGTTGAGCCGGCGGCGGGACACGCCCAACAACCGCGCCGCCTGCCCTTGCGTCAGGCCCAGGGGTTTGAGGAACTGACGGTCCAGGAAGCGGCCGGGGTGCACGGGCACCCGATGCGGCACACCGACCGGTTGCCGCCACGGCTGGGCCGCGGTCTGCAGACGGTGCTTCAACTGGGCGTGCAGGCTGGGCAGCATCGGGGCGTCCTTCGCGGCTCAGTCCTTGAAGGTGCGGAAGCCCGAGATCATCGTGCTGATGATGCTCTGGCGGCCCATGATGTCTTCCCGCACGGCCGCGTACACGTGCAGGACGATGAAGATGATCATCAGCCACATGCCGAAGTGGTGCCAGGTGTGCACGTCCTGCGACTGACCGAACAGCGGGATCACCCAGCTGAAGGCCGTGTGCGCCCACGATCCTGCACCGGCCCCTTCGCCATAAAGCGCAAAGCCCGTCACGCACATGAACACGGCGTTGAGCAGGAAGAGCAGGAACATCATCAGGCGGGCCATGGGGTTGTGGCCCACATAGCGCCCCGGAGACGGGATCAGGAAGGCGTACCACTTGAGCATGGTGACGACTTCCTTCCAGTAGGCCAGGCTGAACACGGGAATCGTGAACAGTTCGCGGGCGTGGTGGTTGCCGACGATGGCCCAGTAAGCCCGGCCGACCAGCCCCACGGCCAGCAGATAGCCCGCGGCGAAATGGGCAAAGCGGATGTAGCCCATCACATAGCTGTTGCTGGCCTCGCCGGGCATGGTGGGCAGCGGCGCACCGATGAAGTAGCCCGTGAGCGCCAGCACGAAGATGGCCCCGGCATTGATCCAGTGCCACAGGCGCACCGGGGCCTCGTAGACATAGACCGAGGTCGTGTGCTGGCCAGCGCGCACCTCGCGCTCGTCGACGCCGGTGGCGCGGGCCAGATCCTGGTCGGACGTGGATGAGGCGTTCATGCGGGTCTCCTCTTGTCGGCTTGTCTGTTTGGATCGGGCATCGGGCCGCGCGTCAGACGCGGGCCAGCATCAGCAGACCAGCCGCACCGAACAGGCCGCCCGCGGCACGCCACGTCCACAGTTGTGCGCGGCGCATCGCCGTGCCCACGCCCAGGCCCGCCACATGCAGCGCCAGCGTGCTGAGCACAAAGCCACCCACGTAGGCGATGGCGCTGGCGCCCACCGGCAGCTCGGCGCCGTGAGCCAGGCCGTGGAACACCGCTGAGGCGGCCACCAGCGACAGGCCGGCCGCCGCCGACCACTGGCGCACGCCGGCCAGCAGCACGCCGAACAGCACCACGCTGGTGGCGATCAGGGCCTCGGTGCCGGCCACGCGCAGGCCTGCCAGGCCCGCAGCCGCACCGGCCAACAGCGCCAGCACGAATACGGCCGGACCCAGCAGGGCACGGCGTGCCGGCAGCGCGGCGGCCGACCACATGCCCACGGCCACCATGGCCAACAGGTGATCCAGGCCCAGCGGATGAGCCAGGCCTTCGGTCAGGCCGTGGGCACCGTGGCCCGGGTGGGCCTGGGCCGCACCGGCGGCCAGCAGCATCGACAGCGGAATCAGGCCGCGACGGGCCCGCAGGAAGAAAGAAGCGTTCATGGGGTGTTCCTGTTCGGAGGGCGCGGTGATCAGCGGACCTTGACCTTGCACAGCTCGGCGCCGTCCGGGCTCATGACGTGGGTCGAGCACGCCAGGCAGGGGTCGAACGAGTGCAGCGTGCGCAGAATTTCGACCGGCTGTTCGGGGTTGACCATCGGCGTGTTGATCAGCGAGGCCTCGAAGGCACCGATCTGGCCCTTGTGGTCACGCGGCGAGCCGTTCCAGGTGCTCGGCACCACGCACTGGTAGTTCTCGATCTTGCCGTCCTTGATCTTGATCCAGTGGCCCAGCATGCCGCGCGGCGCGGCCACGGTGCCCACGCCCTTGGCCTCCTTCGGCCAGGTCGACGGGTCCCACTTCTCGACGTTGGCCGTGGCGGTGTCGCCGGCCTTGATGTTGGCGATCAGTTCCTTGTAGTCGTCCAGCATCATCTCGCCGCAGTACTGGCCTTCCAGCGCGCGGGCCAGCGTGCGGCCGATCGTGGTGGGCAGCAGCTGCTTGAGCGTGTACTGCGTCTCCGGCATGCCCAGCGCCTTCGGCAGGTGGGTGTTGATCATGCCCGCTGCGTATTCCAGCTGCTCCTTCGGGCGCTGGGCGTACTTGTTGCCCTTGTTCGCGTGCGCATAGGCCAGGATGTAACGCGACAGCGGGCCCACCTCCAGCGCATGACCACGCCAGCGCGGGGCCTTGATCCACGAGTACTTGGCGCTCTCGTCGATCTCTTCGATGTTGGTGCGCGAGCCCTTGGTCTTGCTGCCCAGTTCGAAGTGGGGCTCGGTCACGCCGTCCCACGGGTGCAGGCCCTTGGTCTCGTCAGCATAGGTGTACCAGCTGTGGGCCACGAACTCCTGCACCTGCTCCGGATCGCGCGGGTCGATCGGCAGGATCTCGTCCCAGTTGCCATTGAGGATCACGCCACCCGGCAGCTGGTGGGTGCTGTGGTCGTAGGGCACCTTCTCGTAGGTGCCGTAGTCGGCCACGTTGGTGGCGCTCAGGCCACCGCCATACAGCCAGCCGGCCTGCTTGTAGATGGTGCCGATGGCCAGCACATCCGGGATGTAGACGTTCTTGTTGAACTCGATCATCTCGTGGATGCGCGCCTCGATGAAGTTCAGGCGCTCCATGTTCAGCGGCGCGCCGGAGGCGCCCTGCCCATCGAGGTTGATCGCGCACGGCACGCCGCCCACGAGGTAGTTCGGATGCGGGTTCTTGCCACCCAGAATCGCATGAATCTTGACCCATTCCTTCTGCAGGTCGAGCGCCTCCAGGTAGTGGGTCACGGCCATCAGGTTGGCCTCAGGGGGCAGCACATAGGCCTTCGAGCCCCAGTAGCCATTCATGAAGGGGCCGAGCTGGCCGCTTTCCACGAACTTCTTCAGGCGGTTCTGGATGTCGCGGAAGTAGCCGGCCGACGACAGCGGGTGCGACGGCGACACCATCTGCTGCAGTTCGCTGGTCTTCTTCGGATCGGCGTTCAGGGCCGACACCACGTCTACCCAGTCGAGCGCGTGCAGGTGGTAGAAGTGCACCGCATGGTCGTGCACCTGCAGCGTCTTCGCCATGATCTCGCGGATCAGGTGCGCGTTCTTCGGAATTTTGATGCCGAGGGCATCTTCCACCGCGCGCACCGAGGTCAGCGCATGGCAGCCCGTGCACACGCCGCAGATGCGCTCGACGAAGGCCCACGCATCACGCGGATCACGCCCCTTGAGGATGACCTCGAGGCCGCGCCACATCGTGCCGGTCGACACGGCGTTGGTGATGACGTTGTTGCTGTCGACGTTGACCTCGCAACGCATGTGGCCCTCGATGCGGGTCACCGGGTCCACCACGATGCGGCGGCCGCTGTTGTCGAGCTTGAAGCCTTGGGTTTCGTAAGACATGAGAGAGGCTCCGCCTGATCAGGAATGGCTGTTGTTCGAGGTGTTCGCGCCGTTGCCCTGGGCCGCGCGCTTGATGGCCGAGACGGCCGCGTGGGCCGCCACGCCGGCACCCACCACCGCGGCGGCGCCACCGCCGATCTGGTCGGCCGTGCCTTCGATGCCGAACTGATGCACCGTGGTCAGGCGGTCGTAGAACGAGCCCTTGTCCCAGAAGCCGTCTTCCGAGCAGCCGATGCAGCCGTGGCCCGACTTGATCGGGAAGCTCGTGCCCTCGTTCCACATCACGGTCGAGCAGGCGTTGTACGTGGTCGGGCCCTTGCAGCCGACCTTGTAGAGGCAGTAGCCCTGGCGCGCGAACTCGTCGTCGAACGACTCCACGAACTGGCCAGCGTCGAAGTGCGGACGGCGGTAGCACTTGTCGTGAATGCGCTGGCTGTAGAACATCTTCGGGCGGCCCTGGCGGTCGAGCTCGGGGATGCGGTCGAAGGTCAGCATGTAGGTGATGACACCGGTCATCACCTCGGCGATCGGCGGGCAGCCCGGCACCTTGATGATGGGCTTGTCGGTGATCACCTTGTGCACGGGCACGGCCTGCGTCGGGTTCGGCTTGGCGGCCTGCACGCAGCCCCAGCTGGCGCACGAGCCCCAGCTGATGATGGCCTTGGCGTCCTTGGCCACGTGCTTGAGCTGGTCCAGGAAGGGCCGGCCGCCGATGATGCAGCTCATGCCATCCTGGTTCAGCGGCGGGTTGCCTTCCACGGCCAGGATGTAGTTGCCCTTGTACTTGGTCATGACCTCTTCGAGGATGGCCTCGGCCTGGTGACCGGCAGCGGCCATCAGCGTGTCGTCGTAGTCGAGCGAGATCATCGAGAGCACGACATCCTTGGCCAGCGGGTGGGCCGAGCGGATGAAACTCTCGGAACAGCACGTGCACTCCAGCCCGTGCAGCCACAGCACGGGCGTGCGCGGCTTGGTTTCCATGGCGTGGGCAATCTGCGGCACGAAGGCCGGGCCCAGGCCGAGCGAGGTCGCGGTCAGGGAGCAGTACTTGAGAAAACTGCGGCGCGAAATGCCCTGGCGTCGCATCACTTCATAGAACGTTTCCATCGCGCGGTGTCTCCGGTTGTGTGGGGTGTCATCGGCTCGTCACACCCCCCTGGGTGCACGGCCTCGGCCCTCTCCGTCTCCAGACGGTCGGGGATGTCTGTTCCCAAGATCCGTGCCTGCCTGAACGCCACCCGTGTCACGCCGCACCACCCGCTCCAAGTCCCTGTCAGCACTGGCTTTTTGTCACAACCGTGACAGACGGCATCGCCTTGGCCCGGGTTAACACGCGACACCTTGGCTGACAGAATGGCAAGCAAACTGGAAGATTCTTGACCACCTGGATGCAAGTCGCCTTGTCACTCGCCTTGCCCGACAATCTGGCCCATGCCTCAGCTTCCCGCCCTGATCCTGGCCGCCGGCCGTGGCGAGCGCATGCGCCCGCTGACCGACACCACCCCCAAGCCTTTGCTGACCGTACGCGGCCAGCCGTTGATTGCCTGGCACCTTCAGGCGCTGGCCCGCGATGGCGTGCGTGACGTGGTGATCAACACCGCCTACCTGGAAGACCGGTTCGAGCCCGCGCTGGGCGATGGCAGTCGCTGGGGTCTGCGGATCACCTACAGCCACGAAGGGCGCGACCACGGCGGCGCGCTGGAAACGGCTGGCGGGATCGCCAAGGCCCTGCCGCTGCTGGGCGACGCGTTCTGGGTGCTGGCGGGTGACGTCTTCGTGCCCGGCTTCCGCTTCGACGCCGACGAGGCCGAGGCCTTCCGCGCCGGCGACGACTGGGGGCGCATCTGGCTGGTGCCCAACCCGCCCCATGTGCCGCAAGGCGACTTTGCGGTCGATGGCGATCAGCGCGTGTGGCGCAAGGACGCGGCCCCCGCTGGCGCCCGCACCGGCACCTACTCGACCATCGGCCTGTACCGCCCGGCCATCGTCGACGGCGTGCGTGTGGGCGACAAGGCGGCCCTGCGGCCCAGCCTGGAGCGCGCGATCGACGCGGGCCGACTCAGCGCCCGCTGGCTGGAAGGCGAATGGACGGATGTCGGGACGCCCGAGCGGCTGGCGATGCTGAACGCCGGCTGAACCCCCACAAAAGGCACCGGCCGGTAGAATCCAGGGTTTCGTCCACAGCCCCTGGATCAACACCATGCCCCGCTGTTCTCTGACGGACGCCGCTCGGCGCGCTGCTCCTGCGCTCACCCTGATGCTGTCCTGTCTGGCCGCCCCGGCGCTGGCACAAGTCACCCAACTGGCCCGCGTGCTGCCGCCGGACACCCTGCGCGGTGCGCTGGTGGTGGGTGTGCCGCCCGAAGCCGCACTCAACAAGCAGGCAATCCGCCTGGCTCCTGGCGTGCGCATCCGCGGCAGCAACAACATGCTGATGCTCAGCGGAGAAATCGGCGGCTTCAGCGGCAAGGTCAACTACCGGCTCGAGACCGGCACCGGCCTGCTCAAGGAGATCTGGGTTCTGACGGACACCGAAGCCAGTGCACTGTGGCCCACGACGCCCCAGGAGGCCGCGACCTGGGTCTACGACCCGATCGCGCTGCGCTGGACCAAGCCCTGAAGACCGACACCATGAGCGACACCCCCACGAACACCGCCCCCCGCAAGGTCTACATCAAGACCTACGGCTGCCAGATGAACGAATACGACTCGGGCAAGATGTCCGACGTCATGAACGCGGCCCAGGGCTACGAGCCGACCAACAACCCGGAAGAAGCCGACCTCATCCTCTTCAACACCTGCTCGATCCGCGAGAAGGCGCAGGAGAAGGTGTTTTCCGACCTCGGCCGCGTCAAGCACCTGAAGGAAAAGGGCGTGATGATCGGCGTGGGGGGTTGCGTGGCCAGCCAGGAAGGCGCCGCCATCATCGAGCGTGCACCGTACGTGGACGTGGTCTTCGGCCCGCAGACGCTGCACCGCCTGCCGCAGATGCTGGCCCAGCGCCAGCAGGCCAAGCGCCCGCAGGTCGACATCAGCTTCCCCGAGATCGAGAAGTTCGACCACCTGCCCCCGCCGCGCAAGGAGGGCGCCTCGGCCTTCGTGTCCATCATGGAAGGCTGCTCGAAGTACTGCAGCTACTGCGTGGTGCCCTACACCCGCGGTGAAGAAGTGTCCCGCCCCTTCGACGACGTGCTGACCGAGGTGGCCGACCTGGCCGACCAGGGCGTCAAGGAAGTGACGCTGCTGGGCCAGAACGTCAACGGCTACCGCGGCAAGATGGGCGACACCGCCGAGATCGCCGACTTCGCCATGCTGCTCGAGTACGTCGCCGAGATCCCCGGCATCGAGCGCATCCGCTACACCACCAGCCACCCCAACGAGTTCAGCCAGCGTCTGATCGACGTCTACGGCAAGACGGACAAGCTGGTGAACCACGTGCACCTGCCGGTGCAGCACGGCTCCGACCGCATCCTGATGGCCATGAAGCGCGGCTACACGGCGCTCGAGTACAAGAGCACCATCCGCAAGCTGCGCGCCGTGCGGCCGAACATCAGCCTGTCGACCGACTTCATCGTCGGCTTCCCCGGCGAAACCGACGACGACTTCGACAAGCTGATGAAGCTGGCCACCGACCTCGAGTTCGACGCCTCGTTCAGCTTCATCTACAGCGCGCGCCCCGGCACGCCGGCCGCCTCGCTGGCCGATGACACGCCCCACGAGGTCAAGCTCAAGCGGCTGCAGACGCTGCAGGCCTACCTCGAGTCGAACGTGCTGCGCTACAGCCAGGCACTGGTCGGCACCCGCCAGAAGATCCTGGTCGAGGGCCCCAGCCGCAAGGACCCGTCCGAGCTGATGGGCCGCACCGAGTGCAACCGCATCGTCAACTTCGCGGCCGGCCCCACGCAGGCCCTGCGCGACCGACTCGTTGGCCAGCTGATCGACGTGACCATCACCACCGCCTATCCGCACTCGCTGCGCGGCGATCTGTTGCTGGCGTGATCCGTCTAAACGCGAAACAACCCCGGGATTTCGGTCGTACTGACCCGATCCGCGGGTTGTGACGCATTGCACAGTTCGGGGACCGATCACCAAGCTGTGCACCATGAAGTTACTGCGACTTTGCCTCGACCAGATCGGCGTCGGGCGCCCCCTTCCCTGGAACGTCTACAACGACGCCGGTCAGCTCGTACTGCGCCAGGGCCACATCGTGCGTGACGAGGCGCAACGCGAGGGCCTCATCCTCCGGGGAGCCTACATCGACCACCAGGTGCACGGCGAGGCGACCGACACGCAGGACCTCCACGCGGTGCGCGAACATTCGGCCTCGCTCTGGCAGGACGTGCGCACCCGCGCCGAAGCCCTGCTGCTCGAGCCAGGCGAGGCCGAGCCCTTTCGTCGCGGGATGAAAGTCATTGGGGGGCACATCGAGTTCGCGGTGGTCCATCACCTCGATGAAAGCCTGTTCGAGCTGCTGCATCGGGAGGGGCGCAACACGCCGGCCGTCTCGCACGTGATCCAGGCGGCCTTCCTGGCCAACATGGTGGCGATTCGGCTGGGCTGGCCCAATGCCATGGTGCGCTCCACCGTGCACGCGGCCCTGACGATGAACCTCGCGAGCCTGCAGCGGCAGAACGCGTTGCACGAGCGCGCCCGGCCGCTCGATGTGGCAGAGCGCGCCGACATGGCCGAGCACGGTGCTCAGGGGCGGCTGTTGCTGGAGATGCTGGGCGTGGAAGACCGTGACTGGCTGCAGGCGGTGGCGCATCACCACCCTCCGGAAGATGGCCGCTCGCTGACAGCCTGGCGTCACACGGCAGGCGACATGGCCTGTCTGTTGCACCATGTGGACCTGTACTTGGCCAAGGTCAGCAGCCGTGCCTACCGGGCCGCCCTGGCGCCCGACGTGGCGGCGCGCCAGTTGTTCCACCGCGGAGGCGGCGCGGCCAATCCGTTTGCCAGCGCCCTGATCAAGGAGGTCGGGCTTTTCCCGCCCGGAGCCAGCGTGCGGCTGGCCAACGGTGAACTGGCGGTGGTGTTGCGCCGCGGCGAGCTGGCCCACCTGCCCGAAGTGTGCGCCGTGCAGGGCGCAGATGGCATGGCGCTGCCCCAGCCTGTGCGCCGCCGCACCAGCGAGCCTGCCTACAAGGTCGTGGCCGCCGTACCCCGGGGCGTGGTCACCCTGCCGGCCGAAGCCGCCCTGCACTGAACTGCGCGCTCAGCGCGGACACCGTGCCAGCGCGGCCACCAGCTTGTCCACCTGCACCAGCGTGTGCGCCGCCGATAGCGAAATGCGCAGCCGCGCCGTGCCTTCCGGCACCGTGGGCGGACGGATGGCCGGCACCCACACACCCTGTTCATCGAGCTGCGCCATGACGGCCAACGCGTCGGCGTTCGAGCCGATCACCAGCGGCTGGATGGCCGTGTCCGAGGGCATCAGAATCCAGGGGATCTGCGCTGCCGCGAGGCCCTCACGCAGCCGCGTGCGCAAGGCGTGCAGATGTTGTCGGCGCTGCGGCTCCTGCTGGATCACATCGATGGCGGCACGCAGCGATGCCGCGATGACGGCCGGGGCCGCCGTCGCAAACATGTAGGTGCGCGCCTTCTGCATCACCCACTCCACCATGTCAGGGTGGCCGGCCACGAAGGCGCCCGACACGCCCGCCGCCTTGCCCAGCGTGGCCATGTAGATCAGC
This sequence comes from uncultured Aquabacterium sp., assembly GCF_947366995.1. Lineage (GTDB taxonomy): Bacteria > Pseudomonadota > Gammaproteobacteria > Burkholderiales > Burkholderiaceae_C > Aquabacterium. Next base: position 10,057 of record NZ_CANBCC010000058.1, read on the forward strand.
CGGTCCATGCGCCCCTGCCAGGCGGGCGCCACGCCGTTCACCCCGGTCATGCCGAAATGGGCCAGCGTGCCCTCGCCATGCGGGCCCAGCACGCCATAGCCGTGTGCGTCGTCGATCAGCAGCCAGGCATCGTGGCGCTCGCACAGGGCCATCAGGGCGGGCACGTCGGCCACATTGCCGTCCATGCTGAACACCGCGTCCGTCACCACCAGCTTGCGGCGTGCGGTGCTGGCAGCGAGGGCAGCGTCCAGCGCCGCCAGGTCCGCATGGGGCACCACGTGCAGCTCGGCCCGCGACAGGCGAATGCCATCGATCAGGCAGGCGTGGTTCAGGGCATCGGAAAACACCGCGTCCCCCCGGCCCACCAGCGCCGGCACCAGGCCCACGTTGGCCGCATAGCCGGCATAGAAGTACAGCGCGCGCGGCAGGCCCACGTGGGCCGCCAGCGCCGCCTCCAGCTGCTCGTGCTCGGGGCTGTGGCCGCACACCAGCGGCGAGGCCGTCGCCCCCACACCGTAGCGGTCGATGGCGGCATGGGCGGCCGCCAGCAGCGCCGGGTGCTGCGACAGGCCGAGGTAGTCGTTGCTGCCGAAGGACAGGCGGGGCTGCCCGTCGATCAGGTAGGTGGTGCCACGCAGGGCTTCATCTTCGGGCGTCAGGGTGGCCGGGGCCAACACTGGGGCCACCTGGCGGCGCCGGCGCAAGGCCAGGTTCTGGCGCAGGCCGTTCAGCGCTTCGTCAAACGGGAGAGTCATGCGGCCAAGGGTAGCAGAGGCGACAGTCCCGCGACATGCACGCCACAACGTCCCGCACCCCTGCAAATGCGAATCATTCCTGCTATCTTTCGGGATTGCGGACGCTGCGCCGCACCCTTTCCCGATCCACCCGCAAAAGGAATCGCAACAACATGGCCCGACTGCTGCCCCGCCTTGCCACCCTGACCGTGATCGCCCTGGCCTGCCAGGCCCACGCCGACGACAAGGTGCTCAACATCTATTCGGCTCGTCATTACCAGACCGACGAGGCCTTCTACGCCGACTTCACCAAGCAGACGGGCATCAAGATCAACCGGCTGGACGGCAAGGAAGACGAACTGCTCGAACGCATCAAGAACGAAGGCGCGAACTCGCCGGCCGACATCCTGATCACCGTCGACGCCGCCCGTCTGGCGATCGCCGACCAGGCTGGCCTGTTCCAGCCCATCCAGTCCAAGGTGCTGACCCAGCGCATTCCAGCCCACCTGCGCACGCCGAACTGGATCGCGTTTTCCACCCGCGCCCGCGTCATCGTCTACAACAAGGCCAACGTGAAGGCCGAGTGGGTGCAGACCTACGGTGACCTGGCCCACCCGCGCCTGAAGGGCCAGGTGTGCGTGCGCGCCGGCTCGCACCCCTACAACCTGTCGCTGGGGGCGGCCTTCATCGCCCACGACGGCGAGCAACAGGCCGAAGCCTGGGCCCGTGGCCTGGTGCAGAACTTTGCCCGTAACCCCAAGGGGGGCGACACCGACCAGATCAAGTCCGTGGCCGCCGGCGAATGCGGCGTGGCCATCTCCAACAGCTACTACCTGGCCCGCCTGATGCGCTCGACCAAGCCGGAAGACCAGAAGGTCGTGAACGCCATCGGCATCGTGTGGCCCAACCAGCAGACGTGGGGCGCACACATCAACGTGTCGGGCGCCGGCATCATCAAGACCGCGCCGAACCGCGCAGCGGCCGTCAAGTTCATGGAGTACCTCGCCAGCGACAAGGCCCAGGCCTACTTCGCCGACGGCAACAACGAATGGCCCGCCGTGCCGAGCGTGAAGGTCGACAACCCGGCGCTCAAGGCCATGGGCCCGTTCAAGGCCGACACCCTGCCGGTGGCCGAGCTGGCCAAGAACGCGGCCACGGCCCAGAAGGTGTTCGACCGCGCCGGCTGGCGTTGAGTCGAGGTCAGCGCGGGAAGCTCACTGCGGGGCGGCATCGCCCTGTCGGCCCCGCGCAATCTCGCGGCTCAGCACGATGAGGGGCAGCAGGCCCACCACCACGATCGCCAGCGCGGCGGTCGAGGCTTCGGTGAGTCGCTCGTCGGAAGCGAGCGTGTAGGCCTGCGTGGCGAGCGTGTCGAAGTTGAAGGGCCGCATCACCAGCGTGGCGGGCAGCTCCTTCATTACGTCGATGAACACCAGCAGCGCGGCCGTCAGCAGGCTGCCGCGCAACAGGGGGAAGTGCACGCGGCGCAGCGTGGCCGCGGGCGTCAGGCCCAGGCTGCGAGACGCGTTGTCCATGTTGGGCGTGACCTTCAGCAGCCCCGCGTCGACGGCCTGCACGGCCGGTGTCAGAAAGCGCACGGCGCAGGCATAGACCAGGCCGGCCAGCCCCCCGGTGATCAGCAGGCCCCCCTCCCATCCCCATGTGCGACTGGCCCAGTCGGTGAGCCAGTTGTCGATGCGCGTGACCGGGATCAGCACCCCCACCGCGATCACGGTGCCCGGCAGGGCATAGCCCAGACCCGCCAGGCGATGCACGCCCCGCACCAGCCACGAAGCCTGCAGGCGCGCGGCATAGCCCAGCAGCAATGCCAGCAGCACGGCGATGAAGGCCGTCATGGCCGACACCGTGACGCTGTTGCGGGCCAGCTCAATGAAGCGCGTGCCGAACTGCGCATCGCCTTCGGTCACAGCCATCTCCAGCAGGATGCCGGCCGGCAGCAGAAAGCCGAGGCACAGGGGCAGCAGGCAGGCCGCCACCGCCAGCGCCGCCCGGCCGCCGCGCAGCCGCACCGAGGCAAAGCGTGCACGCCGCAGCGTCGTGTCATGGAAGCGCGCCCGGCCCCGTGACAGGCGCTCCATCGCCAGCACGAGCACCACAAAGCCCAGCAGCGCCGTGGCCAGTTGGGCTGCGGCCACGCGATCACCCAGAGAGAACCACGCCCGGTAGATGCCGGTGGTGAAGGTCTGCACGCCGAAGTACGACACCGCGCCGAAGTCGGCCAGCGTCTCCATCAGCGCCAGCGCCACGCCCGCGGCGATCGCGGGGCGGGCCAGCGGCAGGGAGACCCGGAAGAAACTGGCCCACGGCCCCAGCCCCAGCGAGCGCCCGGCTTCCAGCATGCCGCCCGCCCGCTCGAGAAAAGCCGTGCGCGCCAGCATGTAGACATAGGGATAAAGCACCAGCGAGAACAGCACCACCGCCCCGCCCAGCGAGCGCACATCCGGGAACCAGTAGTCCGCTCGCGTCCAGCCGAAAGCCTCGCGCAACGCCGTCTGCACCGGCCCCACGAACTGCAGCAGGTCGGTGTAGGTGTAGGCCATCACGTACGCCGGCACGGCCAATGGCAGCACCAGCGCCCATTCGAGGGCGCCGCGCAACGGGAAGTCGTAGCGCGTCACCAGCCAGGCAGCACCCACACCCATGCAGGCCGTGCCGAAACCCACCCCAACACACAGCACCAGCGTCGAGCGGATGTAATCGGGCAGCACCGTCGCTGAGAGGTGGGCCCAGGTGTCGCCGGTGCCGGTCGACAGCACATGGCTGATGACCGCCAGCACGGGCAGGGCCATCAGCGCCCCCACGACCAGCGTCGCCACGCTGAACCACAGGGCCGGCAAGCGGGACAGTCGCCACGCGGCGGCGGCGGGGGAAGGCAGGGTCAGGCTCATGTCAATTGAGAATTATGATCGTTCGCATGCCCACCGCTGTTTTTCAGAGCGCGCCGGAACGTGCGCAAGTCCATGTCAGCGCAACACACGACGCCGCCTGGCTGGTCGTGGACCGCATCGCCCTGCGCTACGGCACGCGCACCGTCGTCTCCGACCTCAGCTTCGCCCTGCCCCGCGGCACGCTGGCCTGCCTGCTCGGCCCTTCCGGCTGCGGCAAGACGTCGGCGTTGCGGGCCATCGCCGGCTTCGAGCCACTGTTCGACGGCCAGATCCGCCTGGCGGGCCAGGTGCTGAGCGCGCCCGGCCGCCTGACCCCGCCCGAGAAGCGCCGCATCGGCATGGTCTTCCAGGACTACGCGCTGTTCCCTCACCTCACGGTAGCGCAGAACGTCGGCTTCGGCCTGCGCGGGCAAGGCGATGCAGCCGACCGCGTGGCCGCCATGCTCGACACCGTGGGCCTGGGGGCTGCCGCCGCGCGCTACCCGCACGAACTCTCGGGCGGCCAGCAGCAGCGCGTGGCGCTGGCCCGCGCGCTGGCGCCCCAGCCGAGCATCCTGCTGCTCGACGAGCCCTTCTCCAACCTCGACGTGGCCCTGCGCGAGCACCTGGCGGGCGAGGTGCGCGACATCCTGAAGGCCACGCAGACCACCGCCATCCTGGTCACACACGACCAGCATGAGGCCTTCGCCATGGCGGATGTGATCGGGGTGCTGGCCGACGGCCGCCTTCAGCAATGGGACACGGCCTACGGTCTGTACCACCGCCCGGCCAACCGGCGCGTGGCTAACTTCATCGGCCAGGGCGCCTTCGTGCCCGCCACCGTGCTGGATCCGCACCGCCTGAGTCTGGCGTTCGACGCCGGCCAGGTGCACCGCGACGACACCACCTTCACGGCCGACACCGCCCTGCCCTTCACGCCGGGCAGCCGCGTCGACGTGCTGCTGCGCCCCGACGACGTCGTGCACGACGACGCCAGCCCGCTGCAGGCCCGCATCGTGCACAAGGCCTTCAAGGGTGCCGAGTTCCTCTACACCCTGGCCCTGCCCAGCGGCAACGAGGTGCTGTCGCTCGTGCCGTCGCACCACGACCACGCGATCGGCGAGCCCATCGGCATCCGGCTGGAGATGGACCACCTGGTCGCCTTCCCGCAGGAAGGCGCGGGCCGCTGAGGCTCACCGGCTCCAGGCGGCGAACAGGCCCTGGCGTGCGGCCTCCGTGATGGCGAGCACGCCCGGGTGCGTGAGCCGCCGGTCCACCGTGATCACGTAAAAGGCCTCGACCAGGTCGGTGGCCTCGCCCAGCAGCGTCGCACCGAACTGGCCGCGCACCTGCTCATCGAGCACCATCGGCGCCGTGAACACCCCGTGCCCCTGCTGCCCCAGCGTCATCACCATCGCGCTGTCGTCGAACTCGCCGGCCAGCACGGGCTTGAGGCGATGGCGCCCAAGCCACTGGCCCAGCCGCACCCCCATGGCCGACTCGGTGCCCGGCGCCAGCAGTGGCACGCCATCCAGGCATTGGGGAAAGGGCTGCCCGGTCAGCCGCTTCGCCAGCGGGCCGGCGGCATAAAAGCCCACGTGCGCCCCACCCAGGCGGTGGTTGTAGGCACTCACACTCAGCGAAGGCGGCAGGGGCGTGTCGGACAGCACCAGGTCGAGCCGGTGCACCGCCAGCTCGGCCAGCAGGCTGTCGAGCTTCCACTCCCGGCACACCACCTTGAAGCGCTGTGGTCCCTGGAACGCCGGCTCAAGCAGCCGCGCGGCCACCAGCTTTGGCACCGCATCGGCAATGCCCACCCGCAGTTCCACGGGCCGGGCCGTGCCCCCCGGCTGGCTGAGTGCCTGCTCCAGCTGCGCGCCCAGGCTGAAGATGTCCTGCGCGTAGCTGAAGGCCAGCTCGCCTGCTTCCGTCAGTGCCAGCTTGCGGCCCTTCTTGCGAAACAGCGGCTGCCCCAGGCTGTCTTCCAGCAGCTGGATCTGACCGCTCACGGTCTGCGGCGTCACGTGCAGATGTTCACCCGCCTGCGCCACGCCGCCCAGCCGCGCCACCGTCCAGAAGTAGAGCAGGTGCTTGTAATTCATATCGGTTTTTTCGAAAGCTTCACGAAACAAATTCGAATTTACCTGATGCTTTCGACCCCGTACAGTCAAACCGTCATCCACTCTCATTGCGAGGTTCAACATGCGCGTTTTCATCCAGACTCATGGCCTGATCCTGTCGCGGGAGGACCGCGAACACATCCGTCAGCGCCTGCACCAGGCCCTGACCCGCTTCGGTCGCCAGGCCATGGGCGCCACCCTGCACCTGAGCGACACCAATGGACCGCGCGGCGGTGAGGACAAGGACTGCCACCTCGTGGTCGAGCTCGAAGACACCACCACTGTGGTGCGCGACCGTGGCGGCGCCGTCCGGGCCCTCGTGGACCGGGCCGTACACCGCGCGGTGCACGCCGTCAACCGGCAGCTGAAGGAAATGCAGCACCGCGCCCAGCGCGTGCCGTCCCTCAGCCGCAGCCGCCACGAAAGCCCGCGCAACCGCCGCCTGGCGCGCGCGATGACTGCCATCCCCGACGGTGCCTGAACGCACCTGACCCGTTTTTGTTGAAGGAGCCCCTCATGTCTGACGACCTTCGTCGTACCCCCCGAGCCATCCCCCTGAACCAGCAAGCCGCCTGGCATGGCGTGGAAGACGCCCGCTATGCCGACGGCAACGCGATCGGCGCCAGCGCCCGCAAGGTGCTGCGCAACACCTACGCGCTGCTGGGCATGACGCTGCTGTTCAGCGCCGCCGTGGCAGGCACCGCCATGACGCTGAACCTGCCCCATCCGGGGCTGATGCTCAGCCTGATCGGCATGTTCGGCCTGATGTTCCTGGTGCACAAGACCGCGAACAGCGGCTGGGGTCTGCTGTCCGTGTTCGCCTTCACCGGCTTCATGGGTTACGGCCTGGGCCCCATCCTGGGCAAGGTGCTGGCCATGCCGCATGGCAGCGCCGTCGTCACGAACGCCCTGGGTGCCACCGCGGTGGCCTTCATCGGCCTGTCGGCGGTCGCCCTGAGCACCAAGCGTGACTTCAGCGCCATGGGCAAGATGCTGTTCGTCGGCATGCTGGTGGCCTTCGCCCTCAGCCTGGGCGCGATCTTCTTCCAGATCCCCGCCCTGGCACTTGCCGTGTCCGGCCTGGTCGTGATGCTGAGCTGCGGCCTGATCCTGATGGAAACCAGCCGCATCGTGCATGGCGGCGAGACCAACTACATCCTCGCCACCATCGGCCTGTACGTGACGATCTACAACCTGTTCAGCAGCCTGCTGATGCTGTTCGGTCTGGGCGGCAACGACGAGTGACGCCGCCCGGGTCGGGTGCTGCGGCCGCCGCTGCCCGACCTCTGTCACTTCCGAACGACGCCCCCGGCCGCCCGACCTGCCCGCTCAGGTTCGGGCGGCCTTTGCTTTGGGGGCCTGGATGTCGCTGGCGGCGGTGGCCAGCGCCTGAACGTGGTCGGCGGCCCGGTCGGCCGGCACGTGGGCGTAGCCCATCACCAGGCCATTGAAGCCCGCCGGGCCGCCCGTGCCGTAGGCGCTCAGCGCACGCGGCCCCAGGCCCCGCTGTGCAGCGGCCCGCGCCACGGCCACGTCGGGCAGGTCGTCTGGCAGGCTGAGGACCAGGTGCATGCCGCAATCGCCGCCCAGCACCGTGCCCGGCCAGCGCCAGTGGCGAGCCAGCGCCTCGCGCAGGGCCTGCTGCCGCTCGGCATACAGCACGCGCATCCGACGCAGATGCCGCGTGAAGTGACCCTCGTCGATGAAGGCCGCCAGGGCGCGCTGCTCGGTCGCCCGACCGCGCGGCCACAGCGCCCCCGCCAGGCCGGTTGCCCGCTCCGCGACCGCGGCGGGCAGCACGACAAAGCCCAGGCGCAGGCCGGGGAACAGGGTCTTGCTGAACGTGCCGAGGTAGGCCACCGGGGCGTCGGGCTCCAGGCCCTGCATGGCCGCCAGCGGCGGGCCGGCGTGCCGGAACTCGCTGTCGTAGTCGTCTTCCAGGATCCACGCGCCGTGGGCACGCGCCCGGGCCAGCAAGGCCAGACGGCGCGGCAGACTCAGCACCGATCCCAAGGGGTACTGGTGTGAGGGGGTGGTGTAGATCAGGCGGGGTGGCGCCTGCTGCCACAGCGCAGCCGGGGGCGACATCCCTTCGGCATCTACCGTCACGGGCACACAGTGCAGGCCGGCCGCGCGCAGGGCCGCGAACGCCCCACCGTAGCCCGGGTGCTCGATCCAGGCGGTGTCCCCTGCATCCGCCAGCAGCAGCGCACACAGCGCCAGCCCCTCCTGGGTGCCTTCGGTGACGATCACCTGGCCGGGCCCGCAGTCCACGCCCCGGGAGGCCCGAAGGTAGGTCGCAATCGCCTGACGCAGTTCGGGCTCACCGGCCGCGTCGCGGTAACCGGCCTCACGCCACGCCGCCTGGCGGGCGGCCCGCGCCGAAACCCGCTGCCACGCCGCCCACGGAAAGGCATCCAGGGCCGGGTTGCCGGGCACGAACGGCTGCAGTTGCGCCTCGGCCGAACGGGGCCTCTGAAATCCGGCAGACCGACGGGACAACGGCGGCATGGCGGCGCCGCGCGGCACGGTGCGCCGGGGTCGCTCGAGGGCGCAGACCACCGTGCCCTGCCGGTCTGCCTGCACATACCCCTCGGCCGCCAGTTGTTCGTAGGCATGCAGCACGGTGTTGCGGGCGATCTTCAGCAGGCCGGCCAGCGCCCGCGTGGACGGCAGCACCGCGCCCGCCTGCAGCCGCCCTTCCACCACTGCCTCACGCAGCACACGGTAGAGCCGCCGCTGCAGCGGCTCGGGGACGCCGGGCAACAGCAGCGGGTCGTTCTTCAGCCAATGCAGGTCGCTCATGTCGTGGCTCCATCATCAAGCCGTCTTGTGGCTCTTTGCATGGTGCCACGGCCACCCTATCTTTCCAGGGTCGTTTCACCGATTCAGATCAGGAGGAATCACCTTGTCCCACGCCATCGACACATCGCCCGTCGGCACGCCCCCGTCAGGCCGCACCACCATCCGTCGCGCCAGCGAGCGCGGCCATTACGACCGCGACACGGTGCACGCCATCGTTGACGCGGCCTGGCTGTGCCATGTGGCCTTCACCGACACACGCGGCGCCGGCAACGACACCGAGCCCTTCGCGGTGTGCCTGCCCACGGCGTGCTGGCGGATCGGCGACGCGCTCTACATCCATGGCTCGAACGGCAGCCCGATGATGCGACGCCTGGCCAGTGGCACGGTGGCGTGCGTGACCATCACCCACCTGGACGGCCTGGTGCTGGCACGCTCCGCCTTCTCGCATTCGATGAACTACCGCTCGGTGGTGGCGTACGGCCGCTTCAGCGTCGTGCCCGATGCGGACAAGCCGGCGGTGCTGGACGCCTTCATGGCCCGCTTGCTGCCGGGCCGCGAGCACGAGGCGCGTCCGGCGGACGAGAGCGAGCTGAAAGCCACCCTCGTGCTGTCCATGCCGCTCGATGAAGCCAGCGCGAAGGTGCGCAACTGGGGCCCGCGCGACAAGGAGCACGACGCCCATCACCCGGCCTGGGCGGGCGTGCTGCCACTGGCCATCACCCGGCTGCCCCCGGTACCCGACGAGCGCAGCCGGGCGACGGGCCAGGCCCTGCCGGCTTCGGTGACGGACTGGCTGGCCGTCGATCCCGGGCCGGCTCCCTTGTCACCCTGAGGCGGCCAGGCCGCAGAGGATCAGGGCAGGCTCAGTGAACGAGCCAGTGCCTCGGGCTTGGCATCCGGGTCCCAGGGCCAGTGGGCCAGCATGGGCGCCTGGATGCGACGCTGCAGCGTGACGAGGTTGGCGGCCTGCTCGGGCATGGTGGGGTCGACCGCGTTGGCCACCCAGCCGGCCAACGTGAGCCCGCGCGAGACAATGGCCTCCTGCGTGAGCAGGGCATGGTTCAGGCAACCCAGCCGCAGGCCCACCACCAGGATCACGGGCAGACCAAGCCGCTGGGCCAGGTCGGCGCTGGTCAGCCACTCGCCCGGGTCGCCGCTGGCATCGGCCAGAGCCGGGTCGTGCAGGGGCACGATGAAGCCGCCGGCTCCCTCCACCACCACCGCGTCTGCATGCTGGTGCAGCGCATGGAAACTGGCCTCGATGTGGGCCAGGTCGATGCGCTCGCCCGCGTTGCGTGCAGCGATGTGCGGTGACACCGCATCGGGCAGCGCGTACGGATTGTCGAAGCTGCTTGGCACACGCAGGCTCGCGGCCGCGCGCAGGGCCACCACGTCCTCGTTGAGCCATTGGCCGGGATGGCCGTCCGCGCCGGGCACCCAGTCGCACCCGGCCGCCACCGGCTTCATGCCCACCACGCGCGCATGGCCGGCGGCGCGCAGGGCGTGAATCAAGGCGCTGCTGGTGCGGGTCTTGCCGATGCCGGTGTCGGTGCCGGTGATGAAGTAGGCGGGCATGGTGTCTCGCGAAGGGGGAAAGGTGGCGCCCGATCAGGGCACCGGCACAGTGGCGGCGCCGGCCTCGGGCAGCGCATCGCACTCGCTCAACACCTGACCCAGCACACGCAGCAGCCCCTCGGCCAGGAAGGACTGGTCCGCCGGGGTCAGCACGTAGGGCGGCATCACGTACAGCGTGGCGCCAATCGGGCGCAGCAGCAGCCCCGCCTCCATCGCGGCACGGTGGTAGCGCGCGGCAAACGTCGGCTCGGCCACGTCAATGTCCCACGCCCAGATCATGCCGATGCGGCGGTGCGCCTTCACCCGCGGATGCGCCCGCAGCGGGGCGGTCAGGTCATCGAAGCGGGCTGCGGCCTCGCGGTTGCGCGCCAGCACATCGCGGCCTTCGGCATCGCGGGCGGCCAGGGTGTCCAGCACGGCCAGCGCCGCCCGGCACGCCAGCGGGTTGCCGGTGTACGAATGCGAATGCAGAAAGCCGTGGACGGTGCGGTCGTCGTAGAACGCGGCGTACACGTCGTCGGTGGTCAGCACGGCCGACAGCGGCAGCACGCCGCCCGTCAGGCCCTTGCTCAGGCAAATGAAATCGGGCTTGACCGCGATGCCATCGGGCCCGATGGCCTGCTGGTGCGCGAACAGCGTGCCCGTGCGGCCGAAGCCCACGGCGATCTCGTCGGCCACCCAGTGCACCTGGTAACGGTCGCACAGGGCGCGCACGGCCACCAGGTAGGCCGGGTCGTACATCGCCATGCCGGTAGCCCCCTGCACCAGCGGCTCGAGGATCAGCGCCGCCGTCTCTTCGTGGTGCTCGGCCAGCCAGGACTCCAGCGCCGCGATGCAATGCGCGAGGTGGGCCTCGGGGCTCACACCTGGCGCTGCGCGACGCGGGTCGGGCGACGGCAGCGTGGTGCTCAGGCGCAGCAGCGGCGCATACGCTTCGCGGAACAACGGGATGTCGGTGACGGACAGCGCCCCGGCCGTTTCACCGTGGTAGCCCCCTTCCAGCCCGATGAAGCGATGCTTGCCGGGCCGGCCGCGGTTGCGCCAGCTGTGGGCGCTCATCTTCAGCGCGATTTCGGTGGCGCTGGCCCCGTCGCTGGCATAGAAGGCGTGGCCCAACCCCGTCAGCGCGGCCAGCCGCTCCGAGAGTTCGACCACCGGCGGGTGCGTGAGCCCGGCCAGCATGATGTGGTCGACCCGGCCCAGCTGGTCGGTGATGGCCTCGCGGATGGGCGCGAAGTTGTGGCCGAACAGGTTGACCCACCACGAGCTCACGGCATCGAGGATGCGATGGCCCTGCTCGTCGATCAGCCAGGGGCCGTCGGCGGCGACGATGGCGCGCGGCGGAAACCGCTCGTGCACCTTCATCTGCGTGCACGGGTGCCAGACGGCCGCGCGGCTGCGTTCGGCCAGGCTGCGGTCGCTCATGGCGGGCTCAGGCTTGCGGGCGGTACACGCAGCGGTCGCCCGCGGCGCGCGAGACCGCCACGCTCGACACCTGCGGAATGCGGCGCTGCACGTGATCGTGGATGAACACGCTCAGGTTCTCGAGCGTGGGCGCGCCCAGGCCGGCGACTTCGTCCAGGAAGTGGTGATCCAGCTGGCTGCGGATCTCGGCCAGCACCTCGCGCAGCACGGCCAGGTCGACCACCATGCCCGATTCGGGCTGGCGCTCGCCGCGCACCGTCACCTCGGCGGTGTAGGTGTGACCGTGGATGCGGCGGCTGCCCGCGGCTTCCTCAGGCGAGACATTGCGCTTCAGCGTGTGTGCAGCGTCGAAAGAAAAGGTCTGACTCAGTTCGAACATGATGTTTCCCGAAAGGGCTGACGGGCCCTTTCCGTGTGCTTCAGCGAATGCCCAGTGTCTTGTGGGTCTGCACGCTGAGCAACCAGCGCGGATGGTCCAGACACCACTGGACCGCCCAGCTCATGGCCTCGTCCCGCGCACCCGGCAGCGCGCTGTCCATGGCCTGCACCCTGAACTGCTGGAAGTCCAGCCTTTCAAAGGCGAGCAGATCGTCTTCGGTGAAGCCGGCCTGCGGCACCACCACCTTGAGTTCATGACCGCGCGTCTGCACCAGGGTAGAGCCCGCTTTCGGGCTCACGCAGATCCAGTCCAACCCGGCCGGCGCGGCCACCGTGCCATTGGTCTCAACCGCGATCTCGAAACCCTGCGCGTGCAGCGCCAGCACCAGGGCCTCGTCGACCTGCAGCAGCGGCTCGCCGCCGGTCAGCACAACAAAGCGCTGGCCCTGTGAGCCCGCGGGCGTGTCGGGCCAGAACGACGCGATGCGCGTGGCCAGTTCGGCCGGCGTGGCGAACTTGCCCCCACCCAGCCCGTCGGTACCGACGAAATCGGTGTCGCAAAAGCGGCAGACAGCGTCCGCACGGTCGGCCTCGCGGCCCGTCCAGAGGTTGCACCCCGCGAAGCGGCAGAACACGGCCGGCCGGCCGGCGTGCGTGCCCTCGCCTTGCAGGGTGTAGAAAATTTCCTTGACGCTGTAGGTCATCTCAACGCAATCCCGTCCACCAGATCACCAGCGCCGACGACAGCACCAGCGCGCCATACGTCAGCATGGCGCCGTCCCGGCCCGTCAGCAAGAGCCCGCCCACCAGCACGCCGGCGCCAACCGCCGCCACACCCCGAGCCTGAATCCACCACTGTCCCCGCAGCGTCTTCCAGAACGCCAGACGAGCCAGCGTGGGCGCCAGCAGCGCCATGCCGAAGGCCGGCAGGAAGAAGTTGAAGAGGTGGATGAGCGCGTCGAGCGGTCCCATGGCGTTCCGGCATCAGGCCCGCGCCCCGTTCGGCGGCACTTGCCCTGAATCAACAAACAACGTCGAAATGGGCACGCCCTATCGCCGCAATCAAGAAAAGGGCAGGCGAACAGGCCCACCCATGGTCAACCCTGGATTTTATAATGCCGCCTCATGACTGTCTTGACCCTGGGCCTCAACCACACAACCGCCGCCGTCGATCTGCGCGGCCGGTTCGCGTTCGCGGTGGACCAGCTTGCGCCCACGCTCAAGACCCTGCACCAGCGCCTGACCGGCGCCACGCAGGCTGAAGTCGCCCTCCTGTCCACCTGCAACCGCACCGAGCTGTACTGCGCCGCCGGCCACCCGGCCGAGCCGGTGCACGCACTCCAGCATGCCGCGGTCGACTGGCTCTCGGGCATCGGCGGCGTCTCGCACGACGAACTGATGCGCCACACCTATGTGCTGGAAGGCGGCCAGGCCGCACGCCATGCCTTCCGCGTGGCCAGCGGGCTCGATTCCATGGTGCTGGGCGAACCCCAGATCCTCGGGCAGATGAAGCAGGCCGTGCGCGAAGCCGACACCGCCGGCACCCTGGGCACGACGCTGCACCAGTTGTTCCAGCGCAGCTTTGCCGTGGCCAAGGAGGTGCGCACGTCCACCGAGATCGGCGCGCACTCCATCAGCATGGCCGCCGCCGCGGTGCGCCTGGCCGGCCAGCTGTTCGAAGACCTGCGCAAGACCCGCGTGCTGTTCGTGGGCGCGGGCGAGATGATCGAGCTGACCGCCACACACTTCGCTGCGCGCAACCCGCGGGTGATGGCCGTGGCCAACCGCACGCTCGAACGCGGCGAAAAGCTCGCCACCCACCTGGGCGCCCAGGCCATGCGTCTGGCCGACCTGCCCGATCGCCTGCACGAGTTCGACATCGTCGTCTCCTGCACGGCGAGCACCCTGCCCATCATCGGGCTGGGCGCGGTGGAACGCGCGCTCAAGGCCCGCAAGCGTCGCCCCATGTTCATGGTCGACCTGGCCGTGCCGCGCGACATCGAATCCGAAGTCGGCCAGCTGGGCGACATCTACCTCTACACCGTCGACGACCTCTCGGCCCTGGTGCAGACCGCCGGCGAAAAGCGCCAGGCGGCCGTCGCCCAGGCCGAGGCCATCATCGAAACCGGCGTGCAGGGCTTTGTGCACTGGCTGGACCAGCGCACCACCGTGCCGCTGATCCAGGCGCTGCACGCCCAGGCCGACGCCTGGCGCGCCGCCGAACTGGCGCGCGCACGCAAGCAACTGGCCAAGGGGGCCGACCTGGAACAGGTGCTCGACATCCTGTCGAAGGGCCTGACCCAGAAAATGCTGCACGGCGCCATGGCCGAACTGCACAGCGCCAGCCCGCACCACCGCCCGCAGGTGGCGGCCACGCTGTCGCGCCTCTTCCTGCGCGGTGAACTGCCCCGCGCCGGCGTGCAACCGGACGACCGCCACCAGCCGGACGAGGACAAGGCGTGAGCGGCGGCCTGGCGCCGTCGCTCGCCGCCTCGCTCGAACGCCTGGGCCACCGCCTGCAGGAGCTCGACGCCGCTTTGGCCGACCCGGCCGTGGCCGCTGACAACAAGCGCTACCGCGAACTGTCTCGCGAGCATGCCGAAGTCAGCAGCGTGTGCGACCTGGCCCGCCGCCACACCCAGCGCCAGCTCGACCGCGACACCGCCCGCCAGCTGCTTGACGACGCCGGCGACGACGCCGAGATGCGCGCCATGGCCACGCAGGAAATCGCCGACGCCGAAGCCGAACTGGCGCAGCTGGAAACCGAGCTGCAGACCGCCCTGCTGCCCCGCGACCCAGACGACCACCGCAACGCCTTCGTGGAAATCCGCGCCGGCACCGGCGGCGACGAGTCAACGCTGTTTGCCGCCGACCTGGCCCGCATGTACCTGCGCCACGCCGAACGCCAGGGCTGGCGCACCGAGATCCTGTCGGCCAGCGAGTCCGATCTGAACGGCTACAAGGAAGTCGTGATCCGCATCGAAGGCGATGGGGTCTACGGCCGGCTCAAGTTCGAATCCGGTGGTCACCGCGTGCAGCGCGTGCCGGTCACCGAAACCCAGGGGCGCATCCACACCAGCGCCTGCACCGTGGCCGTGCTGCCCGAGCCCGACGAGGCCGAAGAGGTGCAGATCAACCCGGCCGACCTGCGCATCGACACCTTCCGCGCCAGCGGCGCCGGCGGCCAGCACATCAACAAGACCGACTCGGCCGTGCGCATCACCCACCTGCCCACGGGCCTGGTGGCCGAATGCCAGGACGACCGCAGCCAGCACCGCAACAAGGCCAAGGCGCTGGCCGTGCTGGCCGCCCGCATCCGCGACCAGGAGCGCATCGCGCGCCAGGCGAAAGAGGCCGCCACCCGCAAGAGCCTGGTGGGCACGGGCGACCGCTCCGACCGCATCCGCACGTACAACTTCCCGCAGGGCCGGCTGACCGACCACCGCATCAACCTCACGCTCTACAAGCTCACCAGCATCATGGAAGGCGACCTGGCCGACGTGACAGCCGCGCTGCTGGCGGCCCAGGCCGCAGACCAGATCGGAAGAGCGTCGTGTAGGGAATGAGTGTCGTTCGGCGTGTAGATCTCGG
>NZ_CANBCC010000059.1 GCF_947366995.1 uncultured Aquabacterium sp.
GGCCGGGGTGCGGCCCAGCTTCTCGATGAAGGCGATGGTCTCGAAGCGCTCCTGCATCATGGCGCGCATGGCCCGCAGCTCGCCCAGCATCGAAGCGTTGGCTTCGTGGGCAGCCTTCAGGGCCTTCATCGTGGCTTCGTCCGGGCCGGTCTGCACAGGCACCGGGCGGGCGGCCGGGCGCTTGGCTGTCACGGCGTCCATCGTCAGCTCGGCGGCATCGCTGCGCAGCGGCACGACCTGGGCCGGGCGGCTCTGGCGCGCAGGGGCCACCGGCTCGGGGCGCGGGGCGGCCTGGCGGGGAGCGGGCGCCGGCTCGGGGCGCTGCCAGTCGTTCAGCTCGGCTTCGGCTTCCAGGCGGCGGGCAAAGGCCGCAGCCAGTTCGCGGGTGTCGGCACCCAGGTCCACGGCCGTGGGCGCCGGCGCGGCAGCGGGGGCGGGCTTGGGCTCGGCAAAGCGACGGGTCAGGTGCTCTTCGGGCGTCGCGGCCATTTCCGGCTCGGTGCGCTGCATGGCGGCCTGACGACGCTTGAGCATGCGCTCACGCACATAGTCCTGGAAGGACAGCGTGCTCATGGCCAGCTGCTTGACGTCGTCCTGCACGGTCGATGCCAGGTTGGCCACAGCCTGACGAGCCTGCTGGGTCGCAGCCGCCCTGCGCGGCGCGGGCGCAGCCGGGGCTTCCGGCTCGACGGGGTAGGACTCGACCGAGGGCACGCTGTCGGCGGCCATGGCCAGGATCTCGATGCCACCTTCGGCAGCCGGTTTGGTCGACAGGACGACGGCTTCGTCACCGAAAGCCGCCTTGACCTTTTGCATGGCCTCTCGGCTGTTCCGTCCAGTAAAGCGTTTGACGTTCATGCGTGGCCTCCAATCAGGGTACCGATGCGGATGGAGTGGGTTTCAGGAATCTCGCTGTGGCCCAGCACCTTCAGGCGGGGCGCAGCACGTTTGAGCAGGCGGGCCACCGTCGGGCGGATGGCGTCGGGCACCAGCAGACAGGCCGGCTGGCCCATGTTTTCCTGGCGCTGGGTGGCTTCGGCGGCCTGGCGGGTCAGGTGGTCGGCGACGCCCGGGTCCAACATGGGGCCGTTGGGCGAGGTCAGGGCCTGGGTCAGCAGGCGCTCCAGATCCGGTTCGATGGCGATCACATCCAGTTCCTTCACGGGGCCGTAGATCTGCTGCACGATGGCCGGAGCCAGCCCGATGCGGATACGGCGGGCGAGTTCGCCCGGGTCGTTGACGATGGCAGGATTGCCCGAAGCGTGCTCGGCCAGGGTCTCGATGATGGAACGCATGTCGCGGATGTGCACGCCCTCTTCCAGCAGCAGCTGGAGGATTTTTTGCAGGGTTGCGATGCCGATCATCTTGGGGACCACGTCTTCCATCAGTTTGGGAGCCAGCTTCGTCACATGTTCCACCAGCTGCTGGGTTTCGACCCGGCCCAGCAACTTGGCTGCATGGAGTTGCATCAAGTGTGAAAGATGGGTGGCCACCACAGTCGACGGATCAACGACGGTGTACCCCGCCATTTGCGCGGCATCCCGTTGCCGTTCTTCGATCCACACCGCCGGCAGGCCGAAGGCGGGGTCGACGGCGGCCGTGCCGGCGATCGGGTTGACCACGTGGCCGGGGTTGATCGCCATCAGCATACCGGGCAGCACCTCGCCCTCGCCCACCACGGCACCACGCAGCGTGATGCGGTAGTGGCTGGGGCGCAGCTCCAGGTTGTCCTTGATGTGCACCGAGGGCGGCAGGAAGCCCACCTCCTGGGCAAACTTGCGGCGCACGCCCTTGATGCGGGTGAGCAGGTCGCCGCCGCGTTCCTTGTCCACCAGCTGGATCAGGCGGTAGCCCACCTCCAGGCCCAGGGTGTCGACCGGCTGAAGGTCTTCCCACGAGGCCTCGCCGTTGGCGGCGGGGGCATTGGCGGGCTTTTCCGGGGCTGGCGGCGCCAGACGGGCCTGCTCTTGCTTCTTGTGCAGCTTCCAGGCCGCGTAGCCCATGCCGGTGGCCACCGGCAGGAACACCAGGGCCGGCATCCCCGGGATCACGCCCAGCAGGCCGATCACGCCACCAGCCACGCCGATGACCTTGGGGTTGGTGAACATCTGGCTGCTGATCTGCGTGCCGACGTCCTGCTCCTTGCCCACGCGCGAGACCACCATCGCCGACGCGACCGAGATCAACAGGCCGGGGATCTGGGCCACCAGCGCATCACCGACAGCCAGCAGGATGTAGCTTTCAGCCGCCTGACCGGGCGAGAGGCCGTGCTGGGCCACGCCGATCACGAAGCCGCCGATGATGTTGATGAACAGGATCAGGATGCCGGCGATGGCATCCCCGCGCACGAACTTCGAGGCACCGTCCATGGAGCCGTGGAACTCGGCTTCCTCACCCACCTCGGTGCGGCGGCGGCGGGCTTCCTTTTCGTCGATCAGGCCGGCGCTCAGGTCGGCGTCGATGGCCATCTGCTTGCCGGGCATGGCGTCCAGCGTGAAGCGGGCGCTCACCTCGGCGATCCGCTCGGCGCCCTTGGTGATCACCACGAAGTTGATCACCACCAGCACCGCGAACACGATCAGGCCGACGGCAAAGTTGCCACCGATCAGGAAGTGGCCGAAGGATTCGATCACCTTGCCGGCCGCGCCAGCGCCGTTGTGGCCGTCCATCAGCACGATGCGGGTCGAGGCCACGTTCAGCGACAGGCGCAGCAGCGTGGTCAGCAGCAGCACCGCCGGAAAGGCCGCGAAGTCCAGCGGGCGCAGCATGGTCGACGCCACCATCATCACCATCAGCGCCGTGGCGATGTTGAAGGTGAAGAACAGGTCGAGCAGGAACGGCGGCAGCGGCAGCACCATCAGCGCCAGCACCAGCACGACCACCACCGGGGCGGCCATGGCCTGGAACTGCTTGCCATTGCCCAGCAGGGCCTGCAACCTCATCAGCGCGGGGTTCATGCGTCACCTTCGCTTTCAGCCATCTTCTTCACGGTGGCTCTTGGATCATGGGGATCGAGTTCGGGCGGCACGTCCAGGTCGGGCAGGTTGCCCGGCATCGGCGCCTCGCCGCTGAGGGCGGCCTTCAGGCGGAACACATAGGCCATCACCTGGGCCACGGCGGTGTACAGGCCCACCGGCACCTCGTGGTCGAGTTCGGTGGTGGCGTACAGGGCACGCGCCAGCGGGGGGGCCTCCAGCACGGGCACCTTGTGCTCCACGGCCACGTCGCGGATCTTCAGCGCCAGCACGTCCACGCCCTTGGCCACCACACGCGGGGCGCCCATCGAGTTCTCGTCGTACTTCAGGGCCACGGCGTAGTGGGTCGGGTTCATCACGACCAGATTCGCCTCCGGCACGGCAGCCAGCATCCGGCGGCGGGCCATCTCGCGCATCTTCTGCTTGATGCGGCCCTTGACCTCCATGTTGCCTTCCTGCTGCTTGAACTCGTCCTTCATGTCCTGGTGGCTCATCTTCATCCGCTCGGCGAAGAGGAACTTCTGCAGGGGCCAGTCGATCAGCGCGAACAGGGCGATCACCAGCAGCATCGACAGCAGCACGTTAGCCAGCGTGTCGCCGAGCATGGCGATGGCCGCGGGCAGCGGCTGGGCCAGCAGGTTGACCATCGACGGCCAGACCTTGCTGAGGAACATCAGCCCGGTGCCGCCCAGGATCAGCCCCATGGCCGACGCCTTGAGCGCGTCGATCAGGTGCTGCTTGGAAAACAGGTTCGCAATGCCGCTGATAGGGTTGAGCTTGCTGAACTTGGGGCTCAGCACCTGGAAGGACATCACCCAGCCACCAGCCAGCACGCTGGCAGCCACCGAAGCCAGCACCACCCCGAGGGCAAACGGCACGATGATGAGCAGCGCCTCGACGCTCCACTGCACCAGGCGCTCACCCATCATCGCGGGGTTGGCCACCGTGCGCGCGTCGAAGCGCAGGCCGGCGGTCAGGATGCGCTCGATGCGCGCCATCCAGACGGGCGTCAGGGCGATCAGGGCCCCGGTGGCGGCAAGCAGAACCAGAAAGTGCCCCAGATCCTTGGAGCGGACGACCTGACCCTCTTTGCGGGCCTCGCGCAGCTTCCGCTCCGAGGCGGGTAACTGCTTGTCTTGTGCGCTGTCGGACATGGATG
This sequence comes from uncultured Aquabacterium sp., assembly GCF_947366995.1. Lineage (GTDB taxonomy): Bacteria > Pseudomonadota > Gammaproteobacteria > Burkholderiales > Burkholderiaceae_C > Aquabacterium. Next base: position 4,135 of record NZ_CANBCC010000059.1, read on the forward strand.
GACGTGGTACGGCGGGATGAAGCCGATTCTTGGCCAGCGCCGCCCAATCTTTAGCCGGATAAAGACCCCTGGAACCCGGCTGATCTGCGCCTCAAACCGTGGTGCGGCCGCACGACGCGACAGCCCTGCCCGCGCCTTGCACATCACGGGAAAGCCAGGCGGCCTTGTCAAGCTGTGTGCGCTTACCCTGGCGCCACGAGGCTCACGAGGCCGACGCGCGCAGCAAGGGCACGTGGCTGTCCGACCTGCGTGCGCAGCTCAGCCGACGCGAAAGCGGCGTTAGCCCGGTCAGTCCATGGTGGACGGCACCACCGTCCACTGCTGGCGCACGTCGCCACCCTGGTTCACGCTTTCAAGGTGAACCGGGAAGCCCCACAGACGCGCCACGTGCTTGAGCACCTCCCGGGTGCCGTCGCCCAGCGGACGGTCGTTGTGTTGCGTGTGCCGCAGCGTCAGCGACCGGTCGCCGCGCAGGTTCACGCTCCACACCTGGATGTTGGGCTCGCGCGCGCCCAGGTCGTACTGGCGTGACAGGGTCTCTCGCAAGGCGCGGTAGCCCGACTCGTCGTGGATGGCGCTGACCTCGTACTCGCTGTCGCGCTCGTCGTCGCGGATGGCAAACAGGCGGAAGTCGCGCATCACCTTGGGCGATAGAAACTGCCCGATGAAGCTCTCGTCCTTGAAATTGCGCATCGCGTAATCCAGAGTCTTGAGCCAGGCGTGCTCGTTCGGGTCGGTGCCCTGTGCCGAGCCAGCGAAGTCCGGGAACCAATGGCGGTCTTCGTCGGTCGGGTGAATGCAGATGCGCTTGAGGTCGCTGTACATCGCGAAACCCAGCGCATAGGGGTTGAGCCCACTGTAGGCCCGGTGCCCCACCGGCGGTTGGTACACCACGTTGGTGTGCGACTTCAGCCACTCCAGCATCACGCCGTCTGTCAGCCAGCCGTCGTCGTACATGGTGTTGAGCAGCGTGTAGTGCCAGAACGTGGCCCACCCCTCGTTCATCACCTGGGTCTGGCGCTGGGGGTAAAAGTACTGCGCCACCTTGCGCACGATGCGCACGATCTCGCGCTGCCAGGGTTCCAGCAGCGGCGCATTCTTCTCGATGAAGTACAGAAGGTTTTCCTGTGGCTCGGACGGGAAGCGCTTGATCACCTCCTCTTCCGGCCGGTCAGCCCGGCGCGGCAGCGTGCGCCACAGGTCGTTCACCTGCTGCTGCAGGTAGGCCTCGCGCTCTTCCCGGCGCGCCAGTTCCTTGTCCAGCGACAGCTTGCCGGGCCGACGGTAGCGGTCCACACCGTGGCTCTGCAGCGCGTGGCAGGAATCGAGGAACTCCTCGACGGTGTCCACCCCGTAGCGCTCCTCGCAGCGCGCCACGTACTGCTTGGCATAGACCAGGTAGTCGATGATGGAGCCGGCGTCGGTCCACATCCGGAACAGGTAGTTGCCCTTGAAGAAACTGTTGTGCCCGTAGGCCGCGTGCGCGATCACCAGGGCCTGCATGGCCATGGTGTTCTCCTCCATCAGGTAGCTGATGCAGGGATTGGAGTTGATGACGATCTCGTAGGCCAGCCCCATGTGGCCACGACGGTAGTTCTTCTCGGTCGAGATGAACTCCTTGCCGTACGACCAGTGCCGGTAGTTCACGGGCATGCCGACGCTGGCGTAGGCGTCCATCATCTGCTCGGCCGTGATGATCTCGAGCTGGTTGGGGTAGGTATCCAGCTTGAACCGCTCGGCCGTCTGGCGGATGACGTCGTGGTAGTCCTCGATCAGCTCGAACGACCAGTCCGACGAGCCGGGCAAGGGCTTGGTGAGCGTGCTGTCGTGCTGCAAGGTCATGGTCATGCGTCGACCCCTTCCTTCTTGAACAGCTCCCTGAACACCGGGTAGATCTGCGAGGGCTCCAGCACCTTGCGCATTGCGAAGTGCTTGTGCCGCTCGGCCAGACCGAGGTACTCGTCCCACAGGTTCTGCTCGGTCTGAGCCACCTGCACATAGGCGAAATAACGCACCAGCGGCAGGATCTTGTCTTCCAGGATTTCCCGGCAGCGGCTTGAATCGTGATGCCAGTTGTCACCATCGCTGGCCTGGGCCACATACAGGTTCCACTCGCTGGTCGGGTAGCGGGCGCGGATCACCTCATCCAGCAACACTAGCGCGCTCGACACGACCGTGCCGCCGGTTTCGGTGGCGTGGAAGAATTCGTCTTCCGTCACCTCCTGGGCCTGCGTGTGATGGCGGATGAAGACCAGTTCGATCTTGTCGTAGTGCCGCGTGAGGAACAGGTACAACAGGATGAAAAAACGCTTGGACAACTCCTTGCGCTGCTCGTCCATCGAGCCCGAGACGTCCATCACGCAGAACATCACCGCCTTGGTGGTCGGCACCGGCACCTTGACGCGGCTGCGGAAGCGCAGGTCGATCGGGTCGAGGAAGGGAATGCCCTTCATGCGCCCGTACAGCTGCTGCAGTTGTGCTTCGATGGCCTCGATCTCGGCGGCGCGGTCGCGGGCCAGCGCAGCGTCGTCGGTATCGGGCAGGCCGCGCAGCACGTCCAGCCGCGCTTCCAGTTCCTTGATCTCACGCCGACTGCTGGCGCCCAGCGCAATGCGCCGGCCCAGCGCACCGCGCATCGAGCGCACCACGTGGAGGTTGTTCGGCGTGCCGTCGCTGCTGAAGCCTGCGCGGTGGCTCTTCCACTCGGGCACCTCGGCCAGGGCCGTGCGCACCAGGTTGGGCAGTGCGAGGTCTTCGAAGAAGACCTGCATGAACTCTTCCTTGCTCAGGGAGAAGACAAAGTCGTCCTCGCCCTCGCCCTGGTCGCTCGCCTCGCCGCCACCACCGCCCTGCCCGCCGCCACCCTGCGGCTTCTCGATGCGGTCGCCCTTGATGTACTCCCGGTTGCCCGGATGCACGACGTCGCGCATGCCGCCCTCGCCATGCCGGAACACCGGCTCGGACAGGTCGCGCTTCGGGATGGCGATGTCCTCGCCCTTCTCGATGTCGCGGATGCTGCGGCCGTTGATGGCGCGCTGCACGGCTTCGCGCACCTGCGTCTTGTACCGCCGCAGGAAGCGCTCACGGTTGCCGATGGACTTGTTCTTGCCCGCCAGCCGCCTGTCGATGATGTGTTGCCGTGTCATGAAGACCCTTCGCCTTAGGCGCTCTGCTGCCGACCCCCATCCGGGATCTCGTCAGGTGCCCAGGGCCACGTGGGCCCCGGCACCCGACTCGCTGACACCTGTGCGGTGAACGACATGCTCTGCTCCGATCAGGAGGACTTCCGAACCCGCAGGTACCACTCGCACAGCAGGCGGACCTGCTTGGCCGTGTAGCCCTTCTGGACCATGCGGTTGACGAAGTCCTCGTGCTTCTTGACCTCGTCGGCGCTGGCCTTGGCGTTGAAGCTGATGACCGGCAACAACTCTTCGGTGTTGCTGAACATCTTCTTCTCGATCACGGTGCGCAGCTTCTCGTAGCTGGTCCAAACCGGATTCTTGCCGCCGTTGTTGGCGCGTGCGCGCAGCACGAAGTTGACGATCTCGTTGCGGAAGTCCTTGGGGTTGGCGATGCCGGCCGGCTTCTCGATCTTCTCCAACTCCGCGTTCAGCGACGAGCGGTCGAAGATCTCGCCCGTGTCGGTGTCGCGGTACTCCTGGTCCTGGATCCAGTAGTCGGCGTAGGTCACATACCGGTCGAAGATGTTCTGGCCGTACTCGCTGTAGCTCTCGAGATAGGCCGTCTGGATCTCCTTGCCGATGAACTCGGCATACCGCGGCGCCAGCATCTCCTTAATGTAGGCGATGTACTTCTGCTCCAGCTCGGCCGGGAACTGCTCGCGCTCGATCTGCTGCTCCAGCACGTACATCAGGTGCACCGGGTTGGCGGCCACCTCGGCCGGGTCGAAGTTGAACACCTTCGAGATGATCTTGAACGCGAAGCGGGTTGAAATGCCGCTCATGCCCTCGTCCACGCCGGCGTAATCGCGGTACTCCTGGATGGACTTGGCCTTCGGGTCTGTGTCCTTCAGGCTCTCGCCGTCGTACACCTGCATCTTGCTGAAGATGCTCGAGTTCTCGGGCTCCTTCAGCCGCGTGAGGATCGCGAACTGCGACATCATCTTCAGCGTGCCCGGGGCGCAGGGCGCCGCCGCCAGCGACGAACCGCGCACCAGCTTCTCGTAGATCTTGATTTCCTCGCTCACGCGCAGGCAATACGGCACCTTGACGATGTAGATCCGGTCGAGGAAAGCTTCGTTGTTCTTGTTGTTGCGGAAGGCCTTCCATTCGCTCTCGTTGCTGTGGGCCAGCACGACCCCGTCGAACGGGATGGCACCAAAACCTTCGGTGCCCTTGAAGTTGCCTTCCTGGGTGGCCGTCAGCAGCGGGTGCAGCACCTTGATCGGCGCCTTGAACATTTCCACGAACTCCAGCAGGCCCTGGTTGGCCAGGCACAGGCCGCCGGAGTAGCTGTAGGCGTCCGGGTCGTCCTGTGCGTAGGTTTCGAGCTTGCGGATGTCGACCTTGCCGACCAGGCTGGAGATGTCCTGGTTGTTCTCGTCGCCGGGCTCGGTCTTGGCAATGCCCACCTGCTTGAGGATGCTGGGGTAGCGCTTGACGACCTTGAACTTGCGGATGTCGCCCCCGAACTCTTCCAGGCGCTTGACGGCCCACGGGCTCAGGATGCGCTGCAGGTAACGGCGCGGAATGCCGTATTCCTTTTCCAGAATGGGGCCGTCTTCCGTCGGGTCGAAAAGGCCCAGCGGCGACTCGTTCACCGGCGAGCCCTTGATCGCATAGAACGGCACCTTCTCGGCCAGCAACTTCAGGCGCTCGGCAATCGACGACTTGCCGCCGCCCACCGGACCCAGCAGATACAGGATCTGCTTCTTTTCTTCGAGCCCTTGGGCCGCGTGACGGAAGTAGGACACGACCTGTTCGATCGCATCCTCCATGCCGTAGAACTCCTCGAAGGCCGGATAGATCTTGATGACCTTGTTCGTGAAGATGCGCGACAGACGCGGGTCATTGCGCGTGTCGATCATCTGCGGCTCGCCGATGGCCTGGAGCATGCGCTCGGCGGCGGTGGCATAGGCCGATTTGTCGCGCTTGCAGATCTCGAGGTATTCCTCGAGGGTGAATTCCTCTTCGCGGGTGCGCTCGTATCGCGCGGCGAAGTTGCTGATCACGTCCATACAGACCTCCGAATCATCGACTGACGCCATCGATGCTTCGTGATCTGCCGGTATACCCGTCTGGTGAACCTGGCGCGACCACACAAGCATCGCCTTCACACCAAAGATCGAGGAAATCGCCGAGCCTGAGCCCCTGAATAAGCGGGGTTTCAGCCCACAGCCTGACGACTTCGTTGATGCCTATCTTGCACCTTTTTCAGAACCCGCGTGCAGCCCGTCCGCAACAAGCCCGCTTTCGGGTGTCATGCGTGCAGATCAGGTGTTGCTGGTCGCACGCACCTCTTCCATGCTCGTGATCCCGGCCAGCACCTTGTCGATGCCGTCCTGACGCAGGATGCGCATGCCATCGCGCATGGCCTGCTGTTGCAATTCTTCGGCCCGGGCCCCGGTCTGGATCATCCGGCGCAGCTCCCGGGTCACCACCATCAGTTCGTGCACCCCCGCCCGGCCCTTGTAGCCAGTGTTATTGCAGGTCGGGCAGCCCTTGCAGGTGTAACGCATCAGCGTGCCTTCCCGGCCAAACCGCGTGCGCCAGTCGAGCACCACCCGTTCGTGCGTCAGCGCAGGCAGGTTGTCGGGCGCCACGTGCAGGTAATCGGCCAGCAACTCCTCGATCCACTCCTCGGGCGCCGGCTCGGCCACCTTGCAATCGTTGCAAAGCCGACGCACCAGGCGCTGCGCCACCACGCAAAGCAGCGAGTCGGCAAAGTTGAACGGGTCCATGCCCATGTCGAGCAGGCGGGTGACGGTTTCCGGCGCGCTGTTCGTGTGCAGGGTCGACAGCACCAGGTGGCCTGTCAGCGAGGCCTCGATGCCCATCGACGCGGTCTCGGTGTCCCGCATTTCCCCCACCATGATCACGTCAGGGTCAGCCCGCAGGAAGGCCCGCAGCGCCTTGGCAAACGTCCAGTCGATCTTGGGGTTGACCTGCACTTGTCTCAGGCCGGGCTGGGTGATTTCCACCGGGTCTTCCGCCGTCCAGATCTTGCGCTCGGGCACGTTGATGAAGCTCAGGGCCGAGTGCAGCGTCGTCGTCTTGCCGGAGCCGGTCGGGCCCACGCACAGAATCATCCCGTACGGCCGCTCCATGGCCTCCTTGATCTTCTGGAGGTTCCACGGGCTCAGCCCGATCTTCTCCAGCGGCAGCGGCTTGGCCGACGACAGGATCCGCATCACGATGTCTTCCAGCCCGTTGTTGGTGGGGATGGAAGCCACGCGCAGCTCGATCCGGTACTGCGGAACGAACTTCTGGAAATTGATCTTGCCGTCCTGCGGCTTGCGCTTCTCGGAGATATCGAGGTCGCACATGATCTTGATGCGCGCGACGATGGCATTGCGGTAGGTGTGCGGCAGCTCCAGATAGGGCACAAGCACGCCATCGCGCCGAAAGCGGATCTTGATCTTCTCGCGGCCGGGGTAACTCTCGATGTGGATGTCGGAGACGCCCTGATTGCACGCCTCGATGATCATGGTGTTGATCAGGCGCACGAGCGAGTTGTCGCTCTGCTCGATGGGCTTGTCGTCCTCGAAATGCGTTCGTTCGAGGTCTTCCCGCTCAAGGTTCTCGACCAGCTTGCCCGAGTCGAGTTCGACCATGTCAAGCGGCGCCGGCTCGGTGTTCAGGCGGCCGATCGCCATCGACGACACATCTGCGCCCAACCGGGCATACGAGTCCTTGATCGCCCATTCGAGCTGGCTGGCATGGGCCAGCACCGGCACGATCTTGCACTGGGTGATGAACTCCAGCTCGGACAGCGTCAGGCGCTTGCTCGGGTCTTCGAGCGCCACGATCAGCGTGCCGTCCCGCAGCAGCAGCGGCGCCACCAGCAGCCGCGACGCCACGTTGAACGGCACCTTGTTGATGGCCTCGATCTCGGCCGGGAACTTGTCCAGGTCCACCAGCGGGTAGCCCATCTTGCGGGCCAGTGCCGCCACCAGATCCTGGCGCGACACCATCTTGAGGCGTACGAGCAGTTCGCCCAACGGCACGGAGCGGTCTCGCTTCTGCTGCTCGAGCGCTTCGTTGAGCTGCGCCTCGGTGATCAGGTTCATGGCCATCAAGGCCTCGCCGATCCGCACCATGGGCATGCGGCTCTGGCGGTCGATCGCCTCCAGCAGCTGCGCGGGCGTGACGACCTGCTGCGTGAGCAGAATGTCACCCAGCTTCTGGTTGCGCATGCTGGCCTGCACCTCGACCGCCTGCGACACCTGCTCGGGTGTCAGCGTCTGGCTTTCCACCAACGTTTCGCCGATGCGCGCACCGAATTCCACCCGGGCCAGGGCATCGAGCGGCACGAACAGCCGCGACACCACGCCGTGCTCATCCTGCGGCGGAAACAGGAAAACGCCGAACTCCGTCTCGGCGTGACCAATGGTGCGCCCCTCGGTGACGTCCCCGTTGCGCCAGTGCAGGCGGTATTCGATGCTGGGCCGGACGTCCAGCACCTCGGCGTGAGAGGGGTGGAGGGACAGCTCCGAATCCGGCGCCAGCGGGCGGGTCAGCTGCAGGGCACGAAACTGGTTGAACCGCAGCGTCATCGTGGTGCGCGAAGGCGGCACCTGCACGTGAGCGACCTGCTCTTCCGGCACGAAAAAGATCAGCCGACCCTGCATCACGCGGCCGTTGAGGCCGATGATCTCGCACGGCTCGTGGTTGAGCTGAGTGCGGGCCCTTGGGTAACTGGCAAAGGGCGGGGTCGGCCAGCGGAAGGCATGCACGTCTTCTTCTGGCGAGAACGGTGCCGGCTCTTCGGCGTCGTCCACCAGACGCAGCACGGGCCCAGGCTCCGCCCCGGCATCAGCAGGCCAGTTCAGGGGGGGCAGGGGCTTCTCGGACATGCTTCTCCTCGTCTCCGGGGCTCAGGAACGGCCACCGCCGGATGATTGCCATGCTATGAAACGTTGCGCGGTACGAAACCGGCAATAAAGGTGATATTGCACGGCTTTTGCCACCGGCGTGGCGGCGCGGCGCTCCGCACCCCAGCTGCCAGCAAGCAGCCTGCCCGGCCTGGCCGGATCAGAAGTCCTTGGGGCGGAACTCGATCTGCATGGGCGAAGGCACGCGGCCGTTCTCGTCCAGCGGCAGGACTTCGGTGCGGTCCACGGCGCGCAGCACCGCATCGTCCCAGGCCGGCACGCCGGACGGCTCGATCAGCTTGCGCGAGATGATGCGCCCATCGGCCGCGCAGCGAACTTCCACCAGCGCACTGGGGTTGCCCGACACGTTCTCGGTAAAGACGATGTTCGGCTTGATGCGGGCCTTGATGCGCCCCGCGTAGGACGCGCTGGGGCCGGCACTGCGTGCCGACGTGCCCAGCGAGCTGCCACCCAACTCACCCATCATGCGCGCGAGGTTGGCTTTGCGCTGGGCTTCGCGGTCGGCTGCGGCCTTCGCGTCGGCCTTTGCCTGGGCGTCGGCACGGGCCTTGGCTTCGGCTGCCGCGGCGGCCTTGGCGCGCGCCTCAGCCTTCGGGTCGACCTTCGGCTCGGGTTTCGGCTCGGGTTTCGGCTCTGGCTTGGGCTCGGGCTTCGGTTCGGGCTTCTTCACCTTCGGCGGCTTCACGTCCTCGAACACCTCCTTGGGTTCGGGGCGCTTGCGCTCCTTGGGCGGCGGTTCCTTCTTCTGCTTCGTGACGATCTCGGGAGGCTTCTCGGGCACCGGTTCGGGCTCGGGCGGGGCCACCCGCGGCGTGGGAGGCGGTGGCACCGGGCGCACGGGTGCCGGCTCGGGGGCGGGCGGTGGCGCCGGGGCGGCCACCTGGGGCACGCGGTCCCACACTTCGGCCTCGACGACGTCCGGCGTCTCGATCTTCCAGCTCACGCTCAGGGCCAGCGCGGCCACCAGCATCAAGTGCACGCCCACGGCCAGCATCGCGCCGGGCCCCCAGCTGTCGGCCGCACGGGGCTCGAAGCGGGTCAGGCCGCCGTCAGGCATCGACGTCACGCCGGGTGACAGGACCGGTCCCACGCGCTCAGCCTCCGGTGGTGCGCACGGACAGGCCCACGCGGGCCACACCGGCCTTCTTCAGGCGGTCCATCACCTTGATGACTGCCTCGTAGCGCACGTCCTTGCGGGCGCTGATGATGACGGGCACCCCATCCGGTCCGTTGGCGTTGTCGGTCTGCAGGGCCTTGACGCGCTCCGACAGCTCGCTGACCGGCATCGTGTCCAGGTCCTTGTTGTCGACCCGCAGTTTCACGCGGTCTTCTTCTTCCAGCACCACCTCGACCACGCGGTCCGGCGCCTGCTTGGCGCTGCCGACGCTGGGCAGGTCGACCACGCCCGTCGGCATCAGCGGCGCACTGACCATGAAGATGATGAGCAGCACCAGCATGACGTCGATGAACGGCACCATGTTCATTTCGTTGCGGGTGCGGCGGCGTCGGCCGCCTCGGGCGTTGAGTTCGGCCACGGTTCAGCGCCCCTGGGCCGGCGCGCGGCCCGCTTCGGCCGCCAGCGGGGCGGCGTTGCGCGCCAGGATGTTGGAGAACTCCTCGATGAAGGACTCCATCTGGGTCGCAATGCGGTCGATGTCGCGGGCAAACCGGTTGTAGGCCAGCACGGCCGGGATGGCGGCGAACAGGCCGATCGCGGTGGCCACCAGGGCCTCGGCGATGCCGGGGGCCACGGTGGCCAGCGTCACCTGCTGCAGGTTGGACAGGCCGGTGAAGGCGTGCATGATCCCCCAGACGGTGCCGAACAGGCCGATGTAGGGCGACACCGAGCCGACCGAGCCCAGGAAGTCGAGCCGGGACTCGATCAGGTCCATCTCGCGCTGGAAGCTGGCGCGCATGGCGCGGCGCGCGCCGTCAAGCAGCGTGGGCACGTCGGCCACGCGGCGTTCGCGCAGCTTCATGAACTCGCGCATGCCGGAGGCGAAGATGCGCTCCTGCGGTGACGGCGGGCCCTCGCCGCGCGAGGCGTCCTGATACAGCTCCTGCAGCGTGCGGCCCGCCCAGAACTCGCGGTCGAAGCTCTCGTTGTCCTGCCGGATGCGCTTGAGGCCGATCAGCTTGCCGAAGATGATGCTCCAGCTGGTCAGCGACACCGCCAGCAGGATGGCCATCACGATCTGCACCACGATGCTCGCGTGCAGGATCAGGGTGATGATGGACAGGTCTTGGTTCATGGGCTCGTGGACTTTCTCGGAAAGACGTCGCGGTCAGACAGGGGTGGGCCGGGCTGCGGGCAGCACGGCCAGAATGCGGGCGGGAATGCGACCGGGTCGGAAGCTGTCGTCGCCGGCCGGCGCACCGGCCACGGGCTGCACCCACCCGATGCGGATGCGGCCCTGGCACAGCGACACGCCGTCGCGCAGGATGTCCTGCTGGAACACCACCGACGCGCGCCCCACTTCGACCACGGTGACGGTGACCGTGAGCAGGTCGTCGAGCCGCGCGGGGCGCAGGTAACGCAGCTGGGTCTCGCTGACGACGAACATGCCCTCGCCCGCGCGGCGCATGCCTTCCTGGTTGAAGCCCAGCGCACGCAGCCACTCGGTGCGCGCGCGCTCCATGAACTTCAGGTAATTGCCGTAGAAGACGATGCCGCCCGCGTCGGTGTCTTCCCAGTAGACGCGGATGCCCAGTTGATGGTGACAGGGCGGTTCGACAGCAGGAACGCTCGGCGGCACAGGGTCGGTCGTCGTGCTCATGCCGTGATTATCCCCGCAGGCGGGCCATGCCCCGCCCGATGCGCGCAAAGTCCGGTGAAGTGGGTGGCGCCTTCACACCAGCACCGTCACACCAGCGTCTCCGCGTTTCAGCCGGCAAAGCGCACCCCCTCCTCCCCCGCCGGGTCAGGCGGCAGGCGGAATTCGAACGTCGCCCCGCCGCCCGGCGTGGGCAGCGCACGGATACGCCCCCCGTGCAGCCGCACGATGCGCTCCACCATGTAGAGGCCCAGGCCTGCGCCAGGCTTGCCCTGGGCCGAGCGCCCACGGAAATACTTCTTGAACACCTGCGGCAGTTCATCGTCCGCCACACCCTCGCCGTGGTCGATGACGCGCACGCGCAGGTCCCCGTTGTCCCGTACATCGGCCTGGAGGGTGATCTCCTGGTCGGGCGGGCTGTGCCGATCCGCATTGGTCAGCAGGTTGCGCACGACGATGTGCAGCAGCTTGGGGTCGCCCGTCCAGCGCGCGGGCACCTCGTCGATGTCCAGCGCCACCCGCTCGGGTGGCCAGTCGGCGGCGGCGTCTTCAAGCCACTCCGGCAAGTCGAACGACTGGACTTGCAAGGCGCGCTCGGCCCCCTCCAACCGATCCAGCGACAGGTAATCGTCCATGAGATTGCTCATGCGCCGCGCAGCCTGCTGAATGTTGGTGCAGCGGGTCAAGGTTCGCTCCACCGGGGCCTGCAGGTTGCGCGCAAGCTGCTGCGCGCTCGTGTTGATGATGGCCAGGGGGGTCCGGAATTCATGCGACACGAGGGCCATGAAGTCTCGCTGTTCCTGATGCGCCGCCTGCGCCACGGTCAGTTCTCGTTTGAGGGTGCCGTAGCGCAGCGCCACGAACGAGCTCAGCACGAGGAGATGGAAGATGGACGTGAGCTGGTAGATGTTGTCGGTGAGCCAGCCCGGGTCGATCACGCCCAGGTTGCGCAGGAAACGAACCAGCACCCCGAAGCCATAGACCCCCAGAGTCAGCAGGAACAGGTAAGCGGGACGGAAACGTCGGAAGGCCAGCCAGATGGCCACGCCGTTGATCGCCAGCAGCCACAACAGGGTCGAGGCCTGCAGCACGGGCATGACCATGCGGTAGTCCACCCAGGCGGCCAGGATCGCCGCCGACGTGCCGATGGCCGTGGTCACGCGCAGATGCCACGCAGCCCACCGGGGCGCGTGACGAGGCAGCTCCAGCAGCAATCCGGCAAAGCGGGCCACGGCGACCAGTGAGAAACCCAAGGACAGCCCCAACAGACTCAGACTGAACGAGGCCGACCAGCCAAAAGCCGCCTGGGGATGCCCCGCCGACACCAGCACCGCCACCATCGAGCACAAGGCATACGCGGCACACCAGAAGCCCACGCTTTCCCGACTGATGAGCCAGAACGCGAACTGAAACAGGATCACCAGCACGTACACGCCCATCAGAGCGCCTGTGCCGAGCGCCTCATGCGCGACCTCCAGACGGTATCCCTCGGGGCGCCACAAGGACACCGTGCTGCTCAGCGATGGCCGAGTGGCCAGGCGCACCATCAGGGTGTGTTGCCCGGGAGGCAGGCTCAAGCGGAAGGTGGGGCTGCGCGTCTGCATGGGCCACAACGCCCGCGGCACCGCCTGACCGGCGCGCGTTTCCCGCCATTGCCCTGAAGCCTCCAGCTCGTAGAGCCGCACGTCTTCGAGCAGGGCGTTGTTGAACACGAGGCGCCAATCCCGATCGGCGCCCTCGGGCTGATGCAGGGTGACCCTCAGCCAGACAGCCGCGCGGGTGAACCCGAAGCTGGGCTCGCCCGGCAAAGCGCGCCAATCGGTCCGTGCGGCCACCTCGTCGGGGCGCCAGCGGGCTGCGTCGTCTTGCAGCCATTCCAGGTGCCCTCGCAGATCGACGCGGACCTGGTGGGAAGAGAGGGACACGGCAGCGCCTGCCGGCAAGCATGCACCAACCAGCAAGATGAGCAAAAAACGACACAGGCCGCGCAGCATGGCGCGTGAACCATAGCACGTGCAGGGTGGCGCACGTGGTTGCGGTCGGCCCGTGCTCAGATTTGCTCGGCCACGTGCGCGTGCGCTGCCATAGACTTTCCGGCGTGGCACACCTCATCTTGCTGGAAGACGAACCTGTACTCAGCGAAGAACTCACCGAGTTCCTCGTTTCGGTCGGCCATGAGGCCACGGCCGTGGGCTCTCTGGCGGCCTTTCGCCGCACCTACTCGCCTCAGATTCACAGCATCGCCATCATCGACCTCGGTCTGCCCGATGGCGATGGCCTGGACCTGATCCAGGCGCTGCGTGCCGAGGGCCACCGTCTGGGCATCATCGTGCTGACGGCCCGATCGGCGATGCAGGACAAGGTGCAGGGCCTGACGGGCGGGGCCGACCATTACCTGCCGAAGACCGCCGATCTGCAGGAGATTGCAGCCACCGTGGCCGCCTTGTCCCGGAGGCTGGGCGTCGATGCCAGGCCGCGATGGGTGTTGACCGACTCGCCGCGTCAGCTGATCTCTCCCGGCGGCGCCGTCCTCGCACTCTCGGGTCAGGACCACATGGTGCTGCATGCGCTGGCGAGCAACCCGGGCTACGTCACGCGGGAGGCCATCGTGGTGGCCCTGGGTGGCAACTACCTCGACTATGACCAGCGGCGGCTGGACACCCAGATGCGCCGCCTGCGCCGCAAGGTCGAGGAGGCCTGCGGCCTGGCCCTGCCCGTGAGTACCCTGCGCGGCACCGGCTATCGCTTTCACGACGACATCGACATCCGGCCCTGAGCGCGCACGGCGCGCGCAATCGGTGAAAATGCACGCTCTGGCCGCAGTACCCCATCTGCGCTCAGGTTTGCTCAGCCACGAGCGGCTGACGGTGGTTACTGTGCGAGCGAAACTCAGTGGAACGTCTATCGCTCCACGATTGACACGCCACCGACCATGCCGAACGCCACCCCCTCCGCCTCGCCCCGTCGCGCGCCCGTGCGCACCCTGATTGCGGTTGCCGCCGCCGTGATGCTGACCGCCTGCGCCAACATCCGGCCGGTGCCCCTGAACGCTCAGGACCTGCAGCCCGTCAACGCCAGCGACCGCAGCGCCATGGTGCGGGACGTGGCCCCGCTGAGCGGCCCCCTGACCCTGGAAGAAGCCCAGGCCCGCGCGCTCAAGTACAACCTGGAACGGCGCGCCAAGCTGATGGAGGAGGCCCTGGCCCTGCGCCAGCTGGACGTGACCCAGCTGGACATGCTGCCCAAGCTGGTGGCGCAAGCCGGCTATGGCTGGCGCAACAACGACCGCATCAGCCAGAGCCGCAACGCGGAAAACGGCGACCTGTCGCCCTCTCGCTTCATCTCTCAGGAACGGACCCACGCGCTGGGCGACCTGACGCTGAGCTGGAGCCTGCTCGACTATGGTCTGGGCCATGTGGCCGCCCAGCAGCAGGCTGACCGCGTGTTGATCGCCGGAGAGCGCCGCCGCAAGGCCATGCACGTGCTGATGCAGGACGTGCGCACTGCGTACTGGCGCGCCGCCAGCGCCCAGAAGTTGCGCGATGACGTGGCCCGCACCATCACGATGGCCGAGGAGGCGCTGGACGATTCCCGCAAGGCCGAGACGGAACGGTTGCGCAACCCGATCGACGCGCTGCGCTATCAGCGCCAGGTGCTGGAGAACCTGCGCCTGCTGGAAGCCATCAACCAGGAGCTGGCCTCAGCCAACATCGAGCTCGGTGCACTGATCAACGCTCCGATTGGCGCCACGATCCGGATTGCGGATGTGGAGCAGGCGGCGGCCACGCCCCGCACGCTGGACCTGGACATCGGCACGATGGAAGAGCTGGCCCTGCAGCAGAACGCCGACCTGCGCGAACAGCACTACAACGGCCGCGTGGCCCGTGACGAAGTGCGCCGCACCCTGGTGCGCCTGTTCCCGAACATCAGCCTGAACTACGGCTACAAGTACGACTCGGACCGCTACCTCGTTCACAACGACTGGCAGGAAGCGGGCGTGCAGCTGTCCTACAACCTGTTCAACCTGCTCACCGCCGACACGCAAATGAAGCTGGCACGGGCCGGGGTGGGCCTGGCCGATCAGCGACGGGTGGCTGCTCAGATGGCGGTGATCTCACAGGTGCACCTGGCCCGGCTGCAGCTGATCAACGCGCACAAGCAGTTCGTTCGCGCCGACGCCATCTACCTGACCGACCAGAAGATCACCGAGCACACCCGCAACCGCGAGCAGGCCCTGGCCCAGAGCAAGCTGGACCGCGTGAGCAATGAGGTGTCGACCATTTTGAGCCTGCTGCGTCGCTATCAGGCCCTCGCACAGGTGCAGGCCGCCGAGAGCCGCCTGCTGGCCAGCATCGGCGCCGAACCGGCCATTGGCAGCACGGACGACCTTTCGCTGCCCGAGCTGGTGCAGCAGATCAAGAGCGGCACCGACGTGTCTCTGCGCCCGCAGCCGGCTCAAGCCCTGAAGGTGGGCTCATGAGACCCACCCTGCTGTGGGGATTGATCGGGTTCTGGTCGGCGACCCAGGCGCTGGCCGCTCCCACGGCTGCGCCGGGGCCTGCAGCGCCCGCGGCACGCACGGCCATCGAGCGCCAGGAGATCCGTGCCCAGTTGATGCCTCGCCGGTACACCACAGTGGCCGCCGAGATTGGCGCCAAGGTGAACCGCCTGCCCCTGCCGGAAGGCGGCACGTTCCGCGCGGGCCAGTTGCTGGTGGGCTTCGATTGTTCGCTGCAGCAGGCTCAGATGCAGAAGGCCCGCGCCGAGCTGCAAGGCGCCGAGCAGACGCTGAAGACCAACCAGCGCCTGGCCGAACTGAACTCGGTGGGCAAGCTGGATCTGGACATGGCCCAGGCCGCTGCGCTGAAGGCCCGCGCCGAGGTGGTCGCCCACCAGGCGGTGTTGGGCAAGTGCGCCATCGCTGCACCGTTCTCCGGTCGGGTGGCCGAGCAGAAGGTGCGCGAGCAGCAGTATGTGCAGCCCGGCCAGGCCCTGCTCGACATCCTGGACGACAGCGTGCTGGAGCTGGAGTTCCTGGTGCCTTCACGCTGGCTGAGCTGGCTGCGTGTGGGCGGCACTTTCCAGGTGCAGATCGACGAAACCCGCAAGACCTACCCGGCCAAGTTCATCCGCATCGGCGCCCGCGTCGACCCGGTGAGCCAGTCCGTCAAGGTCGCCGCCGCCATCGATGGCCAATTCAAAGAACTGATTGCCGGGATGAGTGGTCGCGTCCAGATCACGCCCCCCGAATCCCGATGATGTCCATGGCACTCGCCTGATGTCGGCGGGTGCCGGAGTGCCCTATGACCCAGCGCCACGCCCCCAAGAATCCGACTCACGCCTCGCTGAGCCCTGCCACCGCCGCCCCAGCCATCAAGTTGGTGCGCAGAGCCCCCCAGCCGCTGGTGCTGGAGCAGCGATTCATGTTCGACGGGGCCGCGGTGGGCGAGGCGGTGGACACGCTGTCGGCCCCCATGCCGGAAGCCAAGGTCACGCACGACGTCCTGCATGTGGTCGACGCGCCGGCCGCCCCCTCCGTGCGCGCAGCCGAGCTGGCTGCGGAGCAACTGCTGAGCCACTTCCTGCAGCAGGAACAGGCCCAGGACACCTTGTTTGCACTCTTTCACGGTGGGCAGTCCGAAGCCAATGCCGAATGGCAAGCTCGCGCCGGCGCCCTGCTGCAAGACATTCGCAGCGGGGAATTCAGCGTGCGTGTGGAGTTCCTGAGCAACGCAACCCTGCAGGGCGCGAAGGGGGCCTTCGCTGCAGATGGCCCGCAAGGCGAGGCGGTGATCTACCTGAACCAGGACTGGATCCAGAGGGGTGCGGACGAGGCCGCCATCACGCGGGTGCTGACGGAGGAGTTCGGCCACGCCATGGACGCCTACCTCAATGGCGCCCAGGACACCGCAGGCGATGAGGGCGAGGCCTTCGCGCTGATGCTGGCCAATGGCTCGCTGCGCCTTCAACCGATGCCATCCCTGGAAGATGGCGGCACCATCGAAGTGATGGGCGAGCACGTGAACGTCGAGTTCGCCCAGTTCACCTTCGTCAATGCCTATCAGATGGTGTACGACGTCGACAACGACTTCGGCAGCAACGGCACCATCGAAAGCAACGCGGGCGAAACCGCTGCCGAGAAGGAACAGAACACCCACAATTTCAACCCCAACGCACTGGGGCAGGTGACGGTCAGCGACGACACCAACAGCAACCTGTTCAGCGGCAACGACGTCGCCGCGATTGGCCTCAACATCGGTGGTAGCAAGTACTACGGCTGGATCAGCCGCCCGATCAAGGATCAGGGCGTGGTGCGCGGTTTCTACTTCTGGACGGACAAGGACTTCGTGGACCTGGCCACGGCACAGGCCGATGGCAACCAGGATGGCGACAGCGATGCCAAGGACAACCGGGGCTTCCTGCTGGTGGTCGACCAGGCGTGGTTCAACGGCTTCATCAACACGGCCAGCAACCGGGTCACCACCGCCGCCAATGTGGACCAGGCCCTGTACGCCGCCTACGGCTACACCTACCCCGCCAGCCCGATCCACACCTACATCAAGGGACTGGGCTCCTCGTCCGACCGGGTCGATGCCGCTTTGAATGCCGAGGTGCTCAAGGTGGCGGCACCGCCCCCGACGGACGCCGTCGACGATGTGGCCACCGGCACTCCCAGCACCACCAACTCGGGCGGTGCTGCACTCGAGCAGGGCCTCAACACCAATCCGGATCCGGATAGCGTGGTCACTCCGGGCATTGCGGCCACGGGCAATGTGCTGAGCAACGACAGCCCTGCCACGGGTCTGACGGTGACCCGGGTGGCCAGCAACGCCACCGGTCTGGCGGGATCGGTGCCGTCTACCGGCACGGTGAGCGTGGCCGGGCGTTACGGCACGCTGACGCTCGGTGCGAATGGCATCTACAGCTATGCCGCGGATGATGCCAACCCCACAGTCAACGCCTTGTTGCCGGGCGGCAAGCTGACGGACGTGTTCAGCTACACCGTCAGCAACGGCCAGGGTGGCACCGACACCGCCACGCTGAGCGTTCAGATCAACGGAAGCAACGACGCGCCCGTCGCGGTGAACGACTACAACACGGCGAAGGAAGGCACCACCTCGGCCGTCAGCGGGTTCACGTCGGCAGGCTACACGGCGGTCGGCACGGTGGCAGGCAAGACCGGCGTGCTCGCCAACGACACGGACGTGGACAGCGGTGACAGCAAGAGCATCGTCGGCCTCTCGATCAACGGTGGCGCGACGGTGGGCTCCGTCAATGTGGTGACGGGCACGGGCTCGCTGTCCTTCACGGGCGATTCGGGGTTCACGTCGGTGAGCGACAAGGGCGCAGCCAAGCTCTATGTGAGCCTGGCCACCGACGCGGCGGGCAGCAACTACCGTGCGGTGTACGCGGCCGACGGCACGACGCAGATCTATGTCACGCAGAAGGTTGAAAGCCCAGCGGGCTCCAACAACTGGGTCATCACCCTCAACGCCACACCCGCGAAGTATTACGACGCCACCGGGCTGAAGACGATCACCAACCTCTCGACGTTCTTCACGACCAACAAGACCGTCGGCTTCGAGAACTCGACCACTTCGACAGAAAACACGAGTGGCATGAAGACGGCCTCTGTGGCCGTCGCGCAGTCCACCGGCTACACCAACATCGGCACCCTGAGCGGCCTGTCCGGCAGCATCGCCGTGGGCATGACCGTCAGTGGACCGGGCGTTCCAACAGACGGCGTCACCAAGGTCAGCGGCCTCACCTACACGAGCGGCGTGCTCACAGGTATCAAGCTGGATCGTGAACTGAGCAGCAACACCGGTGGCGCGTTCACCTTCTCGGGCGCCGGCACGGTGAGCCAGACGATTCAGGGCGCCCACGGCAGTTTGCTGCTCAATGGCGACGGCAGCTACACCTACACCGCCACCACCGACAACGCATACCTGGCCGGGGGGCAGTCCGCCGTGGAGGTGTTCGACTACACCATGCAGGACGCGGGCGGTCTGACCAGCAGCGCCAAGCTCTACATCACGGTGTACGGCAGTGGATCCACCGACCCGGTTCTGACCAATGAAAGCAACACGGCCACCGAATCGGGTGTGGTGAGCAACAGTCCCTATGTGCCGGGCTATACCAACACGTCGGAGCCCGGGGGAACCGCCACGGGCAATGTGCTGAGCAACGACAAGGAGTCGTCCGCCAACACCCTGATCGGCTCCGGCTACGTGGCCTCCGTGTCCTTGCCAGGCTCCAGCGATCCCGCCACCCAGGTCGACACGGCCAACAACGGTCGAACCACCAGCCAGTCCGTCACGGTCAGCGGGCTGTATGGCGACTTGCTCATCAGCGACACCGGCGCCTACACCTACACCATCCGCCAAGGGCAGACCAATGTGCAGGCGCTTCTCCCAGGAGAGACGCTGACGGACACATTCAACTACCAGGTCAAGAACACGCTGAGCCCCGCAGGCAGCGGGTGGGCCAGACTGGTGATCACCGTCAGTGGCACGAACGATGCGCCGACCGCCGTGGGTGAGACCGTCACCGCCGTGACGGGTGCCCCCCCCTCCACCGGCAATGTGCTGGCCAATGACACCGACGTGGATGCAAACGACACCAAGACCGTGATCGCGGCCACTGCGGGCAACACGCTCAGCGCCAGCACTACCAACACGGCGATCACCACAAGTGGCGTGGTGGCGGGCACCTACGGCAGCCTGACCCTGAATGCAGACGGCTCCTACAGCTATGCCATCGACACCAGCCTGACCAGCGTGAAGGCCCTCGCCGCGGGCGAGACGCGCAATGATGTCTTCACCTATCAGATGAAGGACACCTGGGGTGCTTTCTCGACGGCGGTCTTGACGGTCACGGTCACTGGCCGCAACGATGCCCCGGAAAACACGGCGCCCACGGCGATCACCGCTGCGGCAGGCACGCCCTTCGTCTTCACAGGGTCCAACGCGATCTCGGTGGCCGATCCCGATGGCAACCTGAGCAAGGTGGTCCTGCACGTGGACCACGGCACCCTGTCGACGACGGCGTCGGGCGGCAGCTTCGTGTTCGACAGCAGCACGGGCAACGCCACCCTCACCGGCACGCAGGGTGAGATCAATGCCTTGCTGGCGGGGCTGCGCTACACCGCCACTGCCGGCTTCAGCGGCACCGACTACCTGACCATCTTCAGCAAGGACAGCCAGTCTGCCTACGACAGCGATGGCTTTGCCATCAACGTGCCGACGAACACCACGGCGTCGGTCTCCGAATCAGGCCTGAGTGCGGGGAGCAACGCCAGCGCAGACAGCGAGGTGCACCACGGGACCTTGTCGCTCGGCTTGAATCAGACGGTCAAAGCCCAAACGGGCACCACCAGCCTCGGCAGCTGGTCCATCGATGCCGACGGCGCGTTCAGCTACACATTGAACCGCTCGGCCCAGCACGTGCTCGGCGCGGCCAGCGATGAGTTTGCCTACGTGGCCCACGACAGCTACGGCAATGCGGTGACCAACACCGTGACGGTGAGCATCGCCGACGACGCGCCTTCGGCTTATGCGAACACCGCCGAGGTTGGCCAGTCGAGCAGCGTCGCGGGCAATGTGTTGCTGGATGGCGTCGACGACGTGTGGGGTGCGGACGGAGCAAAGGCGACCACGCCCGCCGGCGGCGTGGTGGGCGTCCGCGCTGCAGGTTCCGACACGACATCGGAAGTGCTCACCGGGGCGGGCAGCGAGATCCAGGGGCTTCATGGGAAGCTGACCCTCAACGCAGATGGCACCTACACGTACACGTCCGGCTCGGTCAGCGGGCTTTCAACAGACACGTTCGTCTACACGATCGAAGATGCCGATGGCAGCCGCGCCACGGCCACACTGACCGTCACCATCACGACGGCAGACCTGCCGCCCACCATTGCGGTGTCCTCTGACAAGACCGCGCTGAAGGCTGGCGAGACGGCCACCATTACTTTCTCCCTGAGCGAAGTCGCCACCGATTTCGACGCCAGTGGTGTCACCGTCACCGGCGGGACTCTGAGCAATTTCAGCGGCAGTGGGACCACCTACACCGCGACGTTCACGCCCGATGCGGACAGCACCGCACCCGCCTCTGTCAGCGTGGCCAGCGGCAAGTTCACCGACGCCGCGGGCAACGCCAACAACGACGGTGCAGATGCCAACAACACCGCGTCGATGACCGTCGACACGGTGCGCCCCACCGTCGTGGTGTCTTCCGACAAGACCGCGCTGAAGGTCGGCGAGACCGCCACCATCACCTTCACCTTCAGCGAAGACCCCGGCTCCAGCTTCATCCTGGACGACATCGACGTCACCGGCGGTTCGCTGGGCGCGCTGAGCACCAAGGTCGCCAACAGCAACGGCACCTACAGCTACACCGCCACCTTCACGCCCACGGCCGACAGCACCACGGCTGCGTCCATCCAGGTGGACAGCGACAAGTTCACCGACACAGCCGGCAACGCCAACAACGACGGCTCGGACACCAACAACACCGCGTCGATGAACGTCGACACGGTGCGCCCCACCGTGGTGGTGACCTCCGACAAGACCGCGCTGAAGG
>NZ_CANBCC010000060.1 GCF_947366995.1 uncultured Aquabacterium sp.
CTACACGCCGAACGACACTCTTTCCCTACACGACGCTCTTCCGATCTGTCCATCGTGCGCGAGGTGGCCACGCTGCATGGCGGCAGCGCTGCCTTCGCGCTGGATGGCGGCCTGCGCGTGACCTTGACCTTGCCGGCTCAGGCCACCTGAGCCCGCCGCCCGGTCCAGCGCTGCACCGCCGCGCACCATGCCCACGCGCCCAGGGCGAATGCAACCGTGAGCCCCAGCAGGGGCCAGGTGGGCGCGGCAAAACGGAACAACGAGGCCACCGCCGGCACCGTGACGCTCACGGTCAACAGCGTGAGCGCCCCGCCAACAATCCAGCCGAAAGCCGGGTTGCGTCCGGCGCGCCGGATGCCCGCGGCCTGGCCCACACGGTTCACCTGAATCAGCGCCAGATTGCCGAGCACCAGCACGCCGAAGGCCACGGTGCGCCCGGCGTCCGCCGCGCTGCTGAAGAGACTGGCCGCCTGATAGCCCGCCAGAACGGCCGCCAGCAGGCCGGCGCCCTGCCACAGGCTGCGGCCCACCAGCGCCGCATCGAACAACCGGGCTTCGGGTCGCCGCGGCGGCTGGCGCATCGCGCCGTCTTCCAGGTCTTCCGCCTCGAACACGATGGAGCACGCCGGGTCGATCACGAGCTGCAGAAACAGCACGTGGGCCGGCGTCAGGATCATGGGCCAGCCCAGCAGCACGGGGGCCACCGCCAGACCGATGATGGGCACATGGACCGCCAGAACAAAGGCAATCGCCTTGCGGAGGTTGGCAAACACACGCCGCCCATAACGGATGGTGGTGACGAGGGCACCGAAGTCATCGCGCAACAGAACCAGGTCGGCCGCTTCGCGGGCCACATCCGTGCCGCGTCCTCCCATGGCCACGCCGATGTGCGCGGCCTTCAACGCGGGCGCATCGTTGACGCCATCCCCCGTCATGGCGACCACGTCGCCACGAGCCTGAAGGGCCTGCACCAGCCGCAGCTTCTGTTCGGGGCGAACCCGACAGAACACCTGGGTGTCACCCAGGCGCGCCGCCAGCGCTTCATCGGTGAGGGCATCCAGATCGGCGCCGGTCAACGGCCCCCCGGTGGCGTCCAGCCCGGCCTGGCGGGCAATGGCCAGCGCGGTCGCCGGGTGATCGCCGGTGATCATCGCCACCCGGATACCCGCCTGACGACATTCGGCGATGGCCGCCGGCACATCGGGCCGCACGGGATCCTCCAGCCCCAGCAGCCCGACAAACCCGAAGTCGAAATCGTGCTGGATGGCTGGCAAGGCTTCCGTGGCGAACACCGCCCGGGCCACACCCAGCACACGCAGCCCGTCTGCCGCCATGGCGGCCACCTGGCGGGCGATGCGCGCCCGGTCGGCTTCGGGCAGATGGCACAGATCCACGATGGCCTCCGGCGCGCCTTTGGCCGCCACCAGCAACGCCTGCTGGTCAGGCGAGCGCCACACCCGGGACATGGCCAGCAACTCGCGAGACAGCGGGTAGTCCGACACCAATGTCCAGTCGGCATGCAGGTGCTCCGACCCATGCAGCCAGCGCTGGCCAGCCACGCCAATGGCCGATTCCATCGGATCAAACGCCTGACGGTGGCTGGACAGCACCGCGTACTCGAGCACCGGATGGAAGGCGTGCGCCATGGCATCCCGAGCCTGATCGCCCAGTTCGAAACTGCCGGATTCAACCCACAGGCGCCGCACCACCATCTGGTTGCGCGTCAGGGTTCCGGTCTTGTCCACACACAGCACCGTGGTCGCGCCCAGCATTTCGACAGCCGGGATGTTGCGGGTCAGGACCTGCTCGCGAGACAGCCGCCACGCACCCAGCCCGAGGAAAATGGTCAGCACCACAGGCAACTCTTCCGGCAGGATGGCCATGGCCAGGGTCAGTCCTGCCAGCACACCGGTGAGCCAGTCGCCCCGACTCACCACCCACCCCGCCGCCAGGGCCGCGGCGATGGCGAGGCCCACCGCCGCCACACGCTTGACCACGCGTTCCGTCTCGCGCTGAATGGGCGTCTGCCCGATGCCGATGGCGCCGAGTGAAGCACCGATACGGCCCAACGCACTGCGCGGCCCCGTGGCCACCACAACGCCCCGCCCGCTGCCCTGGGTGACCAGCGTGCCGGCAAAGCACACCGCGTCTGCATCCGGTGGGGAAACCGCATCGGCCGCCCCGGCCTGTTTGAGCACCGGAATCGATTCGCCCGTCAACAGCGACTCGTCGGTGGTCAGGTAGCTTGCATCGTGCAACGCAAGGTCGGCTGGCACCCGATCGCCCTCGGCCAGCAGCACCACGTCACCGACCACCAGCTCGCGACCGGCAATGCGCAGGGGAACGCCATCGCGCACCACGAGCGCGCGCGGACTGGAGAGGTCGCGCAAGGCTTCCAGCGCGTTCTGGCTGCGGCGCTTCTGCACATAGGTCATCGCAATGACCACCGCCACAAAGCCGAGCAGCATCAGCGCTTCATGCCGGTCGCCCAGCGTCAGGTAAATGACGCCGCACGCCACCAGCAGCAGGAACATGGGCTCGCGCACGACCTCCCACAGCAGGGCACGCGCCCCGGAATGGGTCGCGCTGCCCAGCGCGTTGGGGCCATCGCGCAGCAGGCGCTCGCGTGCTGCCGCGCTGCTCAGCCCGGCGGGCGCCTCCTCCTCTGTGGCCGAGCTTTGCCTCTGCGCGGCTGACGTGTCTCCCACCACCCTGTGCCCCCTTTTCAACCCCGTTCGTGTCGGGATGCTCTCGCCATGATGCCGGAGCCGCGGCTGACACCCATCGGCGTGGGCACACCCGCCCTCATATTGGTCAGACCAATCAACATTTTTCCTATCGCCCGGGTTAACCCTGGGTTTCGGGCGTTGACGCTGTTTCGAGCCGTCTCTTACAGTCACGCCCTGCCGGGCTGAAAATTGGTTTTACCAATTACCCGCACTGCTGCACTGCCATGAGCACTCCAACCGACATCTACTTCTTTGCCACCTGTCTGGTGGACCTCTTCTTGCCCGATGCGGGCATGGACGCGATCACCCTGCTGGAACGCGAGGGGGTGCGGGTTCACGTGCCCCAAGGACAAAGCTGCTGCGGGCAACCGGCGTACACCAGCGGGCAGCGCGAAGAGGCGATGACGGTCGCCCGCGCCCAGCTCGGCCTGTTCCCGCAGGCAGACTGGCCCATCGTCGTGCCCTCGGGTTCGTGCGCCGGGATGATGAAGCACCACTGGCCGCAGCTGTTTGCCGGCACGCCCGATGAGGGCCGCGCCACGGCCATCGCCGCGCGCGTGGTCGAGCTCACCGACTTCCTGCTGAACACGCTGGACCTCATCCACCGTCCGAGCTGGCCGCAACACGGCGAGCCCACGCGCGTGGCGGTGCACACCTCCTGCTCGGCCCGGCGCGAGATGGGCACCCACCAGCACGGCTGGGCCCTCGTCGACGCGCTGCCCGGCGTCGAACGGGTGGTGCACGACCACGAATCGGAATGCTGCGGCTTCGGCGGCACGTTCTCCATCCGCCACCCCGACATCTCTGGCGCCATGGTGGCCGACAAGGCCGCGGCCCTGCACGGCACGGGCGCCACCACCTTCATCACGGCCGATGGCGGCTGCCTGCTCAACATCAACGGCAAGCTGGCCAAGTCCGAGTGCGGCAGCTTCTGTGGTCAGCACATGGCCACCTTCCTGCTGAAGCGCCTGGAAGGCGCCAAGGAGGTCAAGGCATGAGCCACACGCACGCTGACGACGCCACGCCGCGTGGCCGCATCCTCGCCCGGCTGCGCGGTGCCCTGACCGATGCGCCCGCCGCGCACACGCCCCCGGCGGCCACGGCCGTGGCCAGCCACTACGCTGGCAACACGCCGAACTGGCCCCTGGCCGAGCGCCTGACCCGGCTCGTGAACATGATGCAGTCGGTACAGACCGAAGTGCACCTCGTGCGCGAAAGCGACTGGCCGGCCCGCCTGGCCTGGGTCGTGGGCGACAAGGGCGTGCGCCAGATCCTGCTGGCCCCGCAGACCGCCCATGGCGAGCGCGCCGCCCGGGCTCTGCAGCAAGCCGGCAGCTCCGCCCTCATCCGCGCCTTCGACCGCGACATCGAGCACTGGAAGGCCGAACTCTTCACGGACATCGACGCCGGCTTCACCACCGTGCGCTCGGCCATCGCGGCCACCGGCAGCCTCGTCCTCTGGCCCGATGCCGACGAGCCCCGCACCGTGAGCCTCGTGCCGCCGCTGCACATCGCCCTGCTGGACGGCCGCAAGGTGCACACCCACTTCCATGAAGCCATGACGGCCGAAGGCTGGGCCGCCGGCGGCATGCCGACGAACGCCCTGCTCGTGTCCGGCCCCTCCAAGACGTCCGACATCCAGCAGACACTCGCCTATGGTGCCCACGGCCCCCGCGCCCTGGTGCTGCTGCTCATCGTGCCCGACGAGGTCGACCTGACCGCCCTGGCCACCGCCACCGGAGCCTGCGCATGAAGCCGATCGTGCACAAACTCGAGTTCATGCCCTCGCGCGAGTTCAAGGCCCGCGCGCACGAGGCACTGGGCAACACCGGCCAGCGTCGCAGCTTCCGCGGTGCCATGGACTTTCTGCAGGCCAAGCGCGCCGCGCAGTTCCCCGACGCTGCCGAGCTCGAGGCCCTGCGCACGCTGGGCGAAGGCATCCGCCAGCGCTGCCTGAGCAAGCTGCCCGAGCTGCTGGAAACGCTGGAGGCCCGCCTGACCGCCAACGGCGTGCAGGTGCACTGGGCGGAAACGCCCGAGCAGGCCAACGCCATCATCCGCGGCCTAGTGGTGGCCACGGGCGGCGACCTTGTGCTCAAGGGCAAGTCGATGGTGAGCGAGGAGATCGAGCTCAACCACCACCTCGCCGAACACGACATCACCGCGATCGAATCGGACATGGGCGAGTACATCGTCCAACTGGCTGGCGAAAAGCCCAGCCACATCGTCATGCCAGCCGTCCACAAGACGCGCGCGCAGATCGCCCGGCTCTTCCACGAGAAGGTGCCGGGCGCTCCTCTTACGGAGGACGTCGACGCCCTCATCCGCATCGGCCGCCACGCCATCCGTGACCTCTACCCCCAGGCCAAGGTCGGCCTGTCGGGTGTCAACTTCGCCGTGGCCGAAACCGGCACGCTGTGCCTGGTCGAGAACGAGGGCAACGGCCGCATGTGCACCACGGTGCCCGACGTGCACATCGCCATCACCGGCATCGAGAAGGTCGTCGAGTTCCTCAGCGATGTGCCGCCGCTCTACAGCCTGCTGACGCGCTCGGCCACCGGCCAGCCCATCACCACCTACTTCAACATGATCAGCGGCCCGCGCCGCGACGGCGAGCGCGATGGCCCGAAGCAGGTGCACCTCGTGCTGCTGGACAACGGCCGCAGCCAGGCCTTTGCCGACGAGCAGCTGCGCGCCACCCTGCAGTGCATCCGCTGCGGTGCCTGCATGAACCACTGCCCGGTGTACGCCCGCGTGGGCGGCCACGCCTATGGCACGACCTACCCGGGCCCCATCGGCGCCATCATCTCGCCGCACCTGCTGGGCCTGCAGAACACCAAGGACCTGCCCACCGCGTCCAGTCTCTGCGGCGCCTGCGGCGAGGTCTGCCCCGTCCGCATCCCGATCCCCGATCTGCTGCTGCGCCTGCGCGAAGAGGCCGTGCGCGCGCCGGATCAATCGGTGAGCCACCCGCTCAAGGGCCAGGGCGCTGCGCACGACCCGCACCTGGCAGGCGTCTGGCGCCTGTGGGCCTGGCTGCACGCCAACCCGCTGCGCTACCGCGCCTACACCTGGCTGGCCACCCGCCTGCGCGGCCTGATGCCCCGCAAGCAACTGGGCTGGACCCTGCACCGCATCGCCCTGAAGCCTGCCCCGAAGACGCTGCAAGAGCGTCTTGCCGAACGCCAACGATGATGACCCCGCAACACCAGGCCTTTCTGGCCGACCTGTCCCGCCACCTGCCGGCCGAGCGCCTGCTGACCGACCCGCTGCGCACGCTGGCCTATGGCACGGACGCGAGCTTCTACCGCCTCGTGCCGCAGATCGTCGTGCTGGCGCGCAACGAAGCGGAAGTCGCCACGCTGCTGCGCCTGGCGCACCACCACCAGGTGGCCCTCACGCTGCGCGCAGCCGGCACCAGCCTGTCGGGCCAGGCGGTCAGCGATTCGGTGCTGGTGCTCGTCAACGAGGGGTGGACACAGCAGGACGTGCTGGACGAAGGCGCCCGCATCCGCCTGCAGCCCGGCGTGATCGGGCAGCACGCCAACGACACGCTGCGCCCCTACGGCCGCAAGATCGGCCCGGACCCGGCCTCGATCGCCACCGCACGCATCGGTGGCATGGCGGCCAACAACAGCTCGGGCATGTGCTGCGGCACCCGGCAGAACAGCTACCACACGCTGCACGCGCTGCGCGTGATGCTGGCCGACGGCACCGTGCTGGACACCGGCGATGCCGCCAGCGTCGCTGCCTTCCGCGTCAGCCACGCCGAGTTGCTGACGGAGTTGAGCTGGCTGGCCACGCAGGCCCGCGAGAACACCGCGCTGCACGCCAAGATCCGCCACAAGTACCGCCTGAAGAACACCACCGGCTACGGCCTGAACGCACTCGTCGACTTCGATGACCCGGTGGACATCCTCACGCACCTGATGATCGGCTCGGAAGGCACGCTCGGTTTCATCGCCAGCATCACCTACGACACCGTGCCCGATCTGGCACACAAGGCCTCGACCCTCGTCCTGTTCGACGAGCTGGACGTGTGCTGCCGCGCCGTCACGGCGCTGAAGGAGCAGGGCCGCGTCGCCGCCGTGGAACTGGTCGACCGCCGCAGCATCGCCGCCGTGCAGGGCAAGGCCGGCATGCCGGCCTTCATGTACGGCAACCTGCCTTCGGATGCCGCAGCCCTGCTGATCGAAGTGCACGCCGGCGACGCGCAGGCCCTGCAGGCCCATATCTCGGCCGTCGACACGCTGCTGCACACCTTCTCGCCCGCCGCCCTGAGCGGCTTCTCCACCGACCCCAAGGTGTGCGACACCTACTGGGCGCTGCGCAAGGGCCTGTTCCCCGCGGTCGGTGCCGTGCGCCCCGTGGGCAGCACCTGCGTGATCGAGGACGTCGCCTTCCCCGTGGAGCGGCTGGCCGAAGGCGTGCGCGGCCTGACCGCCCTGTTCGACCGCTTCCACTACGACGAGGCCCTGGTGTTCGGTCACGCGCTCGAAGGCAACCTGCACTTCGTGTTCGCGCCGGCTTTCGACAGCGACGCCGAAGTACGCCGCTACAGCGACTTCATGGACGCCGTCAGCCAGCTGGTGGCCGTCGACTTCGGCGGCTCGCTCAAGGCGGAACACGGCACAGGCCGCAATGTGGCGCCGTATGTGAAGCTGGAATGGGGTGAAGACGGCTATGCGCTCATGCGCGCCATCAAGCGCCTCTTCGACCCGGCCGGCCTGCTGAACCCCGACGTCATCATCAGCGACCGGGACGACGTGCACCTGGCGGATCTCAAGCGCCTGCCCGCGGCCGACCCCATTGTCGACACCTGCATCGAATGCGGCTTCTGCGAGCCCGCCTGTCCGTCCAACGGCCTGTCGCTCACACCCCGCCAGCGCATCGTGCTGTGGCGCCGCATCCAGCAACTGCGCCGTGACGGCAGCGACCCCTCGCTGCTCGCCGAACTCGAAGCCGAGTACGGCTGGGCCGGCGTCGACACGTGCGCCGCCACCGGCATGTGCGCCACCCGTTGCCCGGTCGGCATCAACACCGGCGCACTGATGAAGCAGCTCAAGGGCCCGAGCGCCCATGCCGCCACGGCCAGCCGCATCGAGCGCAACCTGGGCACGGTGGTGGGCACCGCCCGCATGGGCCTGGGCGCCCTGCAACTGGCCCGCAGCATGGTGGGCGAGCGCACCACGCACAAGCTCAACACCCTGGCTCACAAGGTGATCCCGGTGTTGCCCGTTGCACCGGCCGCCACCCCGGGCCCGGCCGCACCGCTGCCCCCCGCCCCCACGCCGGCCGCCACCGAAGACAACCAGGTGGTGTACTTCGCCAGCTGCGTGAACCGCTGCTTCGCCGAACGCCCGCAAGGCGGCGACAACCTCGCCACCCGCACCTTCAACCTGTTTGCCAAGGCCGGCCTTACGCCGGTCTACCCGCCCAACCCGGCCACGCTGTGCTGCGGTCAACCGTTCGAGTCGGCCAACGCCACCGAAGCAGCGCAAAGCGCCCTGGCCCGCACCAACGCCGCGCTGCTCGTCGCCAGCCGGCAAGGCCGACTGCCGGTCTACCTCGACAACGCGCCCTGCTCGCTGCGCCTCATCGAAGCGCAACGTGCGGGCCAGCTCGACGCCCGGCTGCAGCTGTTCGACGCCACCCGCTTCCTGGCCGAACGTGTGCTGCCCCGCGTGGCCGTCGTGCGCCAGCTCGACCACCTCGCCGTGCACGTGCCCTGCGCCACCAGCAAGGCCGGTCAGCGCGACGCGCTGCTGCGCGTGGCCCGTGCCTGCGCCCGGCAGGTCACCGTGCCCGACATCGCGTGCTGTGGCTTTGCCGGCAGCAAGGGCTTCACGCTGCCCGAGCTGAACGCCAACGGCCTGCGCCATCTGCGCGCCGCCCTGCCCGATGCCTGCGAGCACGGCGTCTCCACCAGCCGCACGTGCCAGATCGGCCTGAGCACGCACAGCGGCCGCCCCTACGCCAGCCTCGAAGCCCTGCTCGATGACTGCACGGCGGCCCGCCCCGGTGCGGCCTTCCATTCCCCGCATACCCATTCATCCACCGCGACACCGAGGAGACACATGACAGAACACGCGACCACCTCTGCTCCGCTGACCCAAGACTGAGCCCGGCGCCCTCCGCGCCGCACCCCTTCCCTTCAACCTGAGCGCCAGGGCTGGCCACAAGCCCGCCTGCGCGCGAAAGCGCTTTCCATGACCACCTGGATCCAGAACTACGCCCCCTTGGGCAGCCTGGGCCTGTCGGCCGCCGTCGCCGTCCTGCCCGTGGTGTTCTTCTTTGTCGCCCTCGCGGTGTTCCGCCTCAAGGGCCACGTGGCCGGCACCATCACGGTCGCCATCAGCCTCGCCGTGGCCATCCTCGGCTATGGCATGCCGGCCGACATGGCCTTTGCCGCCGCGGGCTACGGCTTCCTCTACGGCCTGTGGCCCATCGCGTGGATCATCATCACTGCGGTGTTCCTCTACAAGATCACCGTCAAGACCGGGCAGTTCGACGTCATCCGCGCGTCGGTGCTGTCCATCACCGATGACCAGCGCCTGCAGATGCTGCTCGTGGGCTTTGCCTTCGGTGCCTTCCTGGAAGGCGCGGCCGGCTTCGGCGCCCCGGTGGCCATCACCGCCGCGCTGCTGGTGGGCCTCGGCTTCAACCCGCTGTACGCCGCCGGCCTGTGCCTGATCGCCAACACCGCCCCGGTGGCCTTCGGCGCCATGGGCATCCCCATCCTCGTGGCCGGCAAGGTCACCGGCATCGACCCGTTTGCCATCGGTCAGATGACCGGCCGCCAGCTCCCGCTGCTGTCGGTGTTCGTGCCGTTCTGGCTCGTGTTCATGATGAACGGCTTCAAAGGCATCCGCGACACGTGGCCGGCCATCCTGGTCGCCGGTGGCTCGTTCGCCGTCACCCAGTTCATCACCGCCAACTACGTCGGCCCCGAACTGCCGGACATCACCTCGGCCCTGGTGAGCCTGGTCTCGCTGACCCTGTTCCTGAAGGTCTGGCAGCCGCGTGAAAGCTTCCGCTTTGCCAACGCCGGTGACGGCGTGGGTGCGTCGGCCGTCGGCGGCGCCGTGCTGACCGGTGGCCCGGCCCGCGGCCGCGCTTCGGGCTATACCGCCGGCCAGATCCTCAAGGCCTGGTCGCCCTTCATCATCCTCACGGTCATCGTCACCATCTGGTCGATCAAGCCCTTCAAGGCCCTGTTCGACAAGGCCGGCCCGCTGGCCAGCTGGGTCTTCAAATTCGAAGTGCCGCACCTGCACAACCTGGTGATCAAGTCGGCGCCCATCGTGGCCGAAGCCAAGCCCTACGAAGCCATCTACAAGCTCGACCTGTTCTCGGCCACCGGCACCGCGATCCTGATCTCGGCCCTGCTGACCGCCGTGGTGCTGCGCTTCAAGCCGCGTGACTGCGTCGAGACCTTTGTCGAGGTGCTCAACGAACTGAAGCGCCCCATCCTGTCGATCGGCATGGTGCTGGCCTTCGCGTTCGTCGCCAACTACTCGGGCCTGTCCAGCACGCTGGCCCTGGTGCTGGCCGGTACCGGCGCCGCCTTCCCGTTCTTCTCGCCCTTCCTGGGCTGGCTGGGCGTGTTCCTCACCGGCTCCGACACCTCGTCGAACGCGCTGTTCTGTTCGCTGCAGGCCACCACGGCCCACCAGGTCGGCGTGTCCGACACCCTGCTGGTGGCGGCCAACACCACGGGCGGCGTGACGGGCAAGATGATCTCGCCGCAGTCCATCGCCGTGGCCTGCGCGGCCGTGGGCCTGGTCGGCAAGGAATCGGACCTGTTCCGCTTCACGCTGAAGCACAGCCTGTTTTTCGCCTTCCTGGTCGGTCTCATCACCATGGCTCAGGCCTACTGGCTGACCTGGATGATCCCTTGATCGCCGCCTAAGGAAAACCCGCAGCAAGGGAAATTTGCCCGCGCCCTGCGCGGGTTTTCCCTTGAATCAGCGGCCGCGCGAGACACTCGCCGCCCTGCTTCACCGCTTCGTGCCACCCGCCACCGAACCACTGCTTCATGCTGGAGCAGTGTTCAGCGTGTCGGGTGGCACAGTCTTTTGGGTAAACCCTGCGCCGCACGCGGGCCAAAGCCGCGTCAACTGCCGCCACTGTGTCAGCGATGCGCGATTGGGGCCCGAATCAAACTGGCACGGGCTTTGCCCTCTGCACACCTCGTCCTTCCCCCAACACTGAGGAGACTCGAATGAAGTTGAAGACCCTTTCCCTCCTGATGGCCGCCGGCCTGGCCTCGTTCAGCGGCCAAGCCAAGGTCACAGACGCCATGCTGGCCAACGACGCCAAGACGACCGGCGACGTCCTCTCGTGGGGCATCGGCACCGAGGGTCAGCGCTTCTCGCCGCTCAAGAGCATCAACACCAAGACCGTGTCCAAGCTGGTCCCGGCCTGGTCGTTCTCGTTCGGTGGTGAAAAGCAGCGCGGTCAGGAATCGCAGCCGCTGGTTCACAACGGCAAGATGTTCGTCACCGGCTCCTACTCGCGCATCTACGCGCTCGACGTCAAGACCGGCAAGAAGCTGTGGAAGTACGAGCACCGTCTGCCTGAAGGCATCATGCCCTGCTGCGACGTGATCAACCGCGGCGCCGCCCTGTACGACAACCTCGTGATCTTCGCCACGCTGGACGCCCAGCTGGTCGCCCTGAACCAGGACACCGGTGAAATCGTCTGGAAGGAAAAGATTGACGACTACGCTGCGGGCTACTCGGCCTCGGCCGCTCCGCTGATCGCCGAAGGCCTGCTGCTGACCGGCGTGTCGGGCGGCGAGTTCGGCATCGTGGGCCGCGTGGAAGCGCGCAACCCCAAGACCGGCGACCTGGTCTGGGTGCGTCCGACGGTGGAAGGCCACATGGGCTACACCTACGACAAGGACGGCAACAAGAAGGAAAACGGCATCTCCGGTACCCGCAACGCCACCTGGTCGGGTGACCTGTGGAAGACCGGCGGTGCGGCCACCTGGCTGGGCGGCACCTACGACGCCAAGACTGGCCTCGCCTACTTCGGCACCGGCAACCCGGCTCCGTGGAACAGCCACACCCGCAAGGGCGACAACCTGTTCTCGGCAGCCACCGTGGCCATCGACATCAAGACCGGCCAGATCAAGTGGCACTACCAGACCACCCCGCATGACGGCTGGGACTTCGACGGTGTGAACGAGTTCGTCACCTTCGACATGAACGGCAAGCGCATGGGCGCCAAGGCCGACCGCAACGGCTTCTTCTACGTGCTGGACGCCACCAACGGCAAGCTCGAGAACGCCTTCCCGTTCGTCAAGAAGATCACCTGGGCCAAGGGCATCGACCTGAAGACCGGCCGTCCGATCGAGAACCCGGAAAGCCGCCCGGGTGACCCGGCTGCTGGCGACGGCAAGAAGGGCAAGACTGTGTTCAACGCCCCGTCCTTCCTGGGCGGCAAGAACCAGATGCCGATGGCCTACAGCCCGAACACCGGCCTGTTCTACGTGCCGGCCAACGAATGGGGCATGGACATCTGGAACGAGCCGATCGGCTACAAGAAGGGTGCTGCGTTCCTGGGTGCTGGCTTCACCATCAAGACCGTCTTTGACGACTACATCGGTGCCATGCGCGCCATCGACCCGAAGACCGGCAAGATCGTCTGGGAAGTCAAGAACAACGCCCCGCTGTGGGGTGGTGTGCTGACCACTGCCGACCTGGTGTTCTGGGGCACTCCGGAAGGCTACCTGAAGGCAGCTGACGCCAAGACCGGCAAGATCGTGTGGGAGTTCCAGACGGGCTCCGGCGTGGTTGCGCCTCCGATCACCTGGGAAGACAAGGGCGAGCAGTACGTGGCCGTCGTGTCGGGCTGGGGCGGCGCTGTTCCCCTGTGGGGCGGCGAAGTGGCCAAGAAGGTCAACTTCCTCGAGCAAGGTGGCTCGGTGTGGGTCTTCAAGCTCGCCAAGTGATCCAGTGATCTTTCTGTGATTTCTGCAGAGCCCTGTGACCCAGGGCTCTTTCAAGAGGCTCCGGCGCTACTCCAGCGCCGGGGCCTTTTTTTCGTTTGCGGAGGATGGTTAACACAATCAAGGTTCATGCCTTCGCCATTCTCATTGCCCTTTGGTGATGCCTTCCACCCTGGCGGGCGGCTCCGGCTCTGGTCATATCGGTATTTAGACCACTTGTCTCACTTCGCAAATGAACCCTGTCTCCTACTTTGAAGTACCCGTTTCAAACATGCTGCGTGCAAACGCTTCTACGAGCGCATCTTCAGCATACGACTTGATCTCACGCAGATTGATGGAAACGAGATGGCCTTGTTTCCATACGCTGAAGGACAGCCTGGCGCATCAGGAGCATTGGCGAGTGGCCCCAGTTACATGCCAGGAAAATCAGGCGCCCGGCTTTACTTTT
Source organism: uncultured Aquabacterium sp. (assembly GCF_947366995.1). Classification (GTDB taxonomy): domain Bacteria; phylum Pseudomonadota; class Gammaproteobacteria; order Burkholderiales; family Burkholderiaceae_C; genus Aquabacterium. The sequence goes on from NZ_CANBCC010000060.1 coordinate 13,133, forward strand.
CTGTAGACCAGATCGACCAAACCCTAGAACTGGCACTCCAGCAGGGAGCTGAGGCCTGCTACCCAGTTGCTGAGGTGCCTCGGTATGGTTGGGTGGCAGAGTTCATTGACACCGAGGGGAATTGCATTGCGCTATATGCAGCGGCTCGTTCCTCAAGTCCGGCTTAACCCAGCAACCAGACAAGGGAAGCCCATGGCAAAGTCCGTTCAAACACTTCTTGAAGACATCCGCCTGCTTGGCGCGACGCAGTGCGACATCGTGCAAGCTGTCCGCACGCTCATCAGCAAGCAGTTCTCGTCGAGTTCTGCGGCGTCTTGGCCTACAAGGAGTACGTCTCGGTCGAGTTCGGCCACGGCGCCAAGATCAATGATGGCCTGGGGTTTCTTGAAGGCGCGGGCAAGTGGCGCCGCCACATCAAGCTGAAGTCTGCTTCCGACATGTCTATCTGAAACTGGCACACGAGGCAGCGCAAGCCTAGCCTGTGACTTGGCTTCTACGCCTCTGCCGTCCACGCTGTGCCGTCCTCCTTCAGGGCAGCAGCCGGTAGCCCACCGCAGTCTCGGTAAGCAGGTGCCTTGGCCGTGCTGGCTCGGCCTCCAGCTTCTGCCGGAGATTGCCCATATAGACGCGGAGATAGTGGTTGTCCTCCACATGGCTGGGCCCCCACACGGCTTTAAGCAGCTGACGGTGAGTCAGCACTTTGCCCGCGTTGGCAATGAGATGGGTGAGCAGGCGGTACTCGGTGGGCGTGAGGTGAACCGTCTGGCCTTCGCGCAGCACGCGGCGTGCAGCCAGGTCGACCTCCACGTCGCCAAAGGCCAAGCGGCTGACCGGAGCCTGGCCTGCGTGAGCCGCCACGGCCTGGGCGCGGCGCTGGGCCACGCGCACCCGTGCCATCAGCTCGCCCACGCCAAAAGGCTTGGTCAGGTAGTCGTCGGCGCCGGCGTCCAAGGCGGCGATCTTGTCCTGCTCGTCGGCGCGGGCGGAGAGCACGATCACCGGCACGGACGACCAGCTTCGCAGGTCCTTGAGGTAGTTCAGTCCATCGTCATCGGGCAGGCCAAGGTCCAGGATGACGAGATCGGGGTGACGGGTGCCGGCATCGATCAGCCCCTGACGCACCGTTTCGCATTCATGTACCACCCAGGACTCGGCCTCCAAGGCCAAGCGCACGAAGCGGCGGATGCTGGGTTCGTCTTCGACGATCAGGACGGTGGGTTTGGGTTCACTCATGAGCGCGCTGCTCCATCTCTTCTTCGCGCGGCAGGGCGGGGGGCTTTCCCAGCGGCAGGGTCAGGACGAAAGCAGCCCCTCCCAGAGCAGAACGCTCAGCCCAGATGCGGCCGCCATGCGCAGCCAAGATACTCCGGCAGATCGCCAGCCCCAGGCCCACGCCGGGAATGCTGCTCTCGTTCTTGGCGCGGGTGAATTTCTCGAACAACGCCTCTTCACGGCCGACCGGCAGGCCGGGGCCGTCGTCGGCCACGGTCAGCCGCAACTCGCCTTCTTTCACCTCGGCCGTCACCTCGATGAGGCTGCCTTGCGGGGTGTACTTGGAAGCGTTTTCCAGAAGATTGGCCAGCACGCGCTCAATCAGCACAGCGTCGATCTCGACCAAGGGCAGCCCCGACGCCATACGGGTCTGGACGCGATGGCCGGCCAGCACGCTGTGCATGGCCCGCAACGCGGCGCCGAGCACCTCGTCGACAGGCAGCCATTCCCGACGCAAACGCACAGCGCCACTCTGCAGCCGCGCCATGTCCAGCAGGTTGTTTACCATGGCGTTGATGCGCTGCGACTCCTGGCGCAAGGCAGCAGCCATCTCAAGCCCCTGGGGCGTCAGGTCTGGAAGCGACGCCAGGGTATCGGCAAGGCCATAGACCACGGCCAAGGGCGTGCGCAGATCATGCGAGAGTGCCGAGAGCAGCGAGTTGCGCAACCGCTCTGACTCAATGTGCACCAGGGCGTTCTGTGCCACCTCCACGTAATGCACCCGCTCGAGCGCCTGCCCCACGATGCTGGCCATGGTGTCGAGCTGAGCACGGCGCTCGGGGCGCAGCACGGCGTCCACGGTGCAGGGGCGAAGGCACAGCACGCCGCGCGACCGCATGGGCGCGGCCAAAGGCAGGTAAAACCAGGGGCTGCCTGGCAGGGTGTCGGTGGCCAAGCCGGCAGCCTGCCCATGGTCCAGAGCCCACCGGGCCGTGCCGGCATCGGGCGCATCGCCCTCGCCTTCCTTCGCGGGCTGCACGGGCAGGGGCGCGTGCAGCTGCTCGTCTATGCCCAGCACCAGGATTTGCGCACGGCCACGGAACTCGCGCGCCAGGCGATCTTGTGCGATCTGCGCGACCTGCTCGATCTGAAGTGCACCGGAGAGTGCGCGCGTAAGGTCGAACAGGGCCCGCGAGCGCGCTTCTCGCTCAGCCGCCACCTGGGCCTGGTAGCGCAGATGCGCGGTCAACTGGCCGACAATCAGCCCCACCGCCAGCATCACGCCGAAGGTCAGCAGGTACTGCACGTCGGACACCGCGAAAGACAGATGCGGTGCAACGTAGAAGAAGTCGAAGAACCCGACGCTGAGAAAGCTGGCCAGCACCGCGGGCCCACGTCCCAGGCGGAGCGCAACACCCAGCACGGTCAGCAGAAAAAGCATGACGATGTTGGCCTCGTCGAACAGGTCCTGCAACAGCCAGGCAAGGGCTGTGGTGAGCGCGCACGCCGCCCCGGCCAGCCCATACTCCGCGGCCGTACGGGCCGCCCCTCCCCAGTTCGTCTGCGCAGGTTGTAGCTCGACGCGCTGGCCCACCGCCGGCGGCAGGCCGACCTCGATCAGGTCGACGTCCGGCAAGGCCATGGCCAGCTGTTCGCACAAAAGACGGCCGGCCAGCAGCCGGCGCCAGCCAGCCAGGGGCGGACTGCGTCCGAGCACCAGCTTGGCGAGGTTGTGCTCACGCGCATGGGCAGCCAGCGCCGCTGCGGTGTCCTGAGCCTGAAGCACCGCCGTGGCCGCGCCCAGGTCTTGGGCCAGGCGCATCTGCCGCAGCACGCGCTCGCGCTGTGCGTCCGGCAGGCGCTGCAGCGCGGGCGTTTCGACATAGACCGCGTGCCAAGACACGCCCAACTGCTGGGCCAGACGTGCGCTGCTGCGCAGCACGTGTTCGGCACGCGGCGTCGGGCCGACCGCGCAGAGAATGGCGGCCTCGGTGCTCCAGACTTGGGCGATCGCCTTGTTGCTGCGCCAAGCCTGTACATCATCCTCCACCCGGTCGGCGGTGCGACGAAGCGCCAGCTCACGCAGGGCCATCAAATTGCCTTTGCGGAAGAAGTGCTTGGCCGCACGCTCGGCTTGTGCCCCCATGTAGACCTTGCCCGCCTTGAGTCGCGCGAGCAGTTCTTCAGCCGGGGTATCGACCAGAAGCACCTCGTCAGCCGCATCAAAGAAGCGGTCGGGCAGGGTCTCCAGTACGCGCACGCCGGTGATGCCGCCCACCACATCGTTGAGGCTCTCAAGATGCTGGACATTGAGGCTGGTGTAGACATCGACGCCATTGGCGAGCAGTTCTTCCACGTCCTGCCAACGCTTGGGGTGACGCGAGCCCGGCACATTGCTGTGCGCCAGCTCATCCACCACGATCAGCGGGCGCGGCTGCCCCTCCAGCACTAGGGGTTTGAGGCGTTCAAGCGCCGCATCGAGGTCAAACTCCGGCAGCGAATGCCCTCTGTACTCGACGAGGCGGGGGGGCAGCAGGGGTAGGCTCTCGGTCAGGGCCGCCGTCTCGCCTCGCCCATGGGTTTCGACCACGCCCACCAGCACCTGACGGCCTTCCGCCAGCAGCTTGAGCGCGGCCAGCAGCATGGCGTAGGTCTTACCTACGCCGGCCGAGGAGCCGAAGTAGATGCGCAGCTTGCCGCGCGCGGCTTTCTCTTCCTCCGCGCGCAGCTGCTCCAGCAGCTCATCCGGATCGGGGCGTTCGTCGTCTGCCGTCATCGTTATCTTCAGATCCAGCCGGCACGGCGAAAGCGATACCACAGCAAGCCGCACACTGTGATGATCAGGCCCAGCGCGGCCGGGTAGCCCCACAGCCACTTGAGTTCGGGCATGTGCTCAAAGTTCATGCCCCAGATGCCCGCAAACGCGGTGGCCACCGCGAAGATGCCCGCCCAGGCCGCCAGGCGCTTGGTCACGTCGCTGTCCTCGATGGCCACCATGGAAAGATTGGCCTGGATGGCGGTGGCGATGGTCTCACGCACCGCCTCGATGGCGCCGTGGATGCGCGCCAGGTGATCGGCCACGTCGCGGAAGTAATGCTCGGAGGTGCTGCATACCGGTGGCACGCGACCGCCATGCAGCTTGGACAGCATCTCGAGCATCGGAGCCACCGCGCGGCGCAGTTGCATGAGCCGGCGCTTGAGCGCATACAGGCGCTGGATGGTGTCGCGCGCCGCGCCATTGGTGAAGATGCTCTGCTCAATTTCCTCCAGCTCGGCCTCCAGCACGTCCACGATGGGGAAGTAGCGGTCCACCACCGCATCCATCAAGGCATAAAGGACAAAGCTCGGCCCCTGGCGCAACAACTCCGGCTCGCGCTCGGCGCGCTCACGCACGCCCAGGAAATGCTGCGGGCTGTGCTGACGCAACGAGAGCACATAACCCGCGCCGACGAAAACCGCCACCTCGCCACGCTGGATCTCGCCGCCAAGCCAGTCGATCAGATGCATAGACACGAACAGGTCGTTACCATACTCGTCGATCTTGGGCCGCTGCTGGCCTTTGAGCGCATCCTCCACCGCCAACGGGTGCAGATTGAAAAGACGCCGCCAGGGCTCCAGCTCGGCGGCACCTGCGTCACGCAGCGCCACCCACACAAAGGTGTCGGGCCGGTCCAGATAGGCCCCCACCTCGTCGGGAGACAGATCGGCCAGCTTGAGGCCCTCGCGATAGGCAGCGCAGTTGATCAGCATCGTTGCATTGTCAGCTCATCGCCCGGCGTCAGAAGCTGCGTTGCACGCTCAGCACCAGACCCGCCGTGCCCAGCTTCTTGGCTTCCTGGCCTGCGGCGTTGCCGACCTGATAGTAGGCTTTGTCGGCATCGGTGGCGACGATGGCTGCACCGAAGTTGAATCCCCCCAGGCTCTTGCACAGACCCAGCTTCACATCGGTGTAGGACAGCTCACTGTAGTGGCGCACCGACAGCCGCCCAAGGTGGACGTCGAGCGTCAGGCCTTCGGCCAGCTCGAAACGGTAGTTCAGGTCAACGTAGCTGCTGCCCTTGGTGCCGCCGCGTGCGGGCAGGCTGTTGAAATAGGCATAGCCGGCGGTGTCGCTGTTCAGTCCAAAGTAATCGGTCGCAGCCACCGAGAGCTTGGCGCTGAAGGCGCCGGCCGAGACGCCGATGTAAACGTCCACATTGTTGTACTTCTCGCCGGTCGGCATACCAGGGGCGCTGTTGAGCTTGGCGCCGGGATAGACGTAAGCCAGGACGCCCAGATCCAAGGTGAGATCTCGAGACAGCGCGACCTTGCTCCCGCCGTAGAAGTCGAGTTCCAGGCCGGCGCCGTTGTTGTAGCTATTGCCCGATACGTTGGAGCCCCAGATTCCGGCATAGAAGCCGCTGCTGTGAGCGTAGTCAAAGCCGCCCTGCAGGGCCGGCTGGCGCCAGGTCTGGCTGATGCCCCGGAAGCGGTAGTCGCTGAAAAGACCGACGTTGCCGCTGACGCTGTGTGTGGCCGCGCCCGTGGAGGCCTCAGCCAGGACAGGGCCGGCACTAAGGGCCAGCAGAACGAAAGCGAGTGTGTTTTTGGTTTGCATGTTGAGAATAGAAAAAACACCTTACGGCTTCAGGGCGTCCAGCGCCAAATTGAGTTGGAGCACGTTGACGCGCGGCTCACCCAGCACGCGCAAGTCGCGTTCATCGGTATGGGCCTCGACCAGAGCCCGTACCTGGTCCAGCGGCAGGTCCCGTTCGCGAGCCACGCGGGGGGCCTGGTAGCGTGCGGCGGCCACGCTGATGTGCGGGTCGAGGCCACTGGCGGAGGCCGTCACGAGGTCTGCCGGCACCGCAGCCCTGTTGTTCGGATCGGCTGCGCGCAAGGCCTCGATGCGGGCCTTTACGGCATCGGCCAGAGCAGGGTTCAGTGGCCCCTGATTGGAGCCACTGGACAACCAGGCGTTGTTGGCCATCGGAACCGTGGCCGAGGGGCGGCCCCAGAAGTACTTGGGCGAGTTGAAATTCTGGCCAATCAGCTCGGAGCCGATGGTCTGGCCGTCGAGCTCAACCAGGCTGCCAGCCGCTTGCTTTGGAAACAGCGCCTGCCCCACGCTGGTCACCGCCAGCGGATAGAGCAGGCCGGTGATGGTCGAGAGCAGCACCAGGCTGACGAGTGCCGGGCGCAGAGATTTGAACAAATGGGCTTTCATGAGGCCTCCTTAGACGAGATGCAGCACAACAAGCAGCCAGTCGATGAGCTTGATGCCGATGAAGGGCACAATCAGACCGCCAATGCCGTAGATCGCCAAGTTGCGGCGAAGCAAGGTGGCAGCGCCCACCGCGCGATAGGGCACCCCCTTGAGCGCCAGAGGAATGAGCGCCACGATGATCAGGGCGTTGAAGATCACTGCTGAAAGAATGGCTGAACTGGGACTGTGCAGGTCCATCACATTCAGTGCCCCGAGCTGGGGATAGACACCCAGGAACATGGCCGGGATGATGGCGAAGTACTTGGCCACATCGTTGGCGATGGAGAAGGTGGTGAGCGAACCGCGGGTCATCAGCAACTGCTTGCCCGTCTCCACAACTTCCAGCAGCTTGGTGGGGTTGGAATCCAAGTCCACCATGTTGCCGGCCTCCTTGGCTGCCTGTGTGCCGCTGTTCATTGCAACGGCCACATCCGCCTGCGCCAGGGCGGGGGCATCATTGGTGCCATCGCCGGTCATGGCCACCAGGCGACCCTCGGCTTGGTAATCGCGGATCAACTTGAGCTTGGCTTCGGGCGTGGCCTCGGCGAGGAAGTCATCCACCCCGGCCTCGGCCGCGATGGCGGCGGCGGTGAGCCGGTTGTCGCCGGTGATCATCACGGTCTTGATGCCCATGCGGCGCAACTCGGCGAAGCGCTCCTTGAGACCGCCCTTGACAATGTCCTTGAGTTCCACCGCTCCCAGCACCCGCTCCCCATCGGCGACGACCAGAGGCGTGCTGCCGCGTCGCGCGATTTCGTCCACGGCGGCAGCCACCTCGCGCGGAAAGCTGCCGCCGAGACTCTCCACATGGTTGCGGATCGCGTCCTGAGCGCCCTTGCGCAGCTGCTGGCGACCGCCGGCCAGGTCCACACCGCTCATGCGGGTTTGCGCCGTGAAAGGCACGAACTGTGCCCCCAGGCTGCCCATCTCACGCTCACGCAGGCCGTGCAGACTCTTGGCCAGCACCACGATGGAGCGGCCCTCGGGGGTCTCGTCGGCCAGGGAGGCGAGTTGGGCAGCATCGGCCAACTGGGCCTCGCTCACGCCGGGCGCAGGCACAAAGGCGCTGGCCTGACGGTTGCCCAAGGTGATGGTGCCGGTCTTGTCCAGCATCAGCACGTCCACATCGCCGGCCGCTTCCACGGCCCGCCCCGAGGTGGCGATCACATTCGCCGCCATCATGCGGCTCATCCCCGCCACACCAATGGCCGACAGCAGCCCGCCGATGGTGGTCGGGATTAGACACACCAGCAACGCAATCAGCGCAGTGACCGAGACCACGGTGCCGGCACCTGCCACTTCGACGCTGAACACCGAAAATGGCAGCAGCGTCACCGTGACCACCAGGAACACCAGCGTCAGCGCGACCAACAGGATGGTCAGTGCGATCTCGTTGGGCGTCTTCTGGCGCTTGGCGCCCTCCACCATGGCGATCATGCGATCCAGAAAGGACTCACCGGGGTTCACCCCCACACGCACCACCAACCAATCCGAGAGCACGCGGGTGCCACCGGTGACCGAGGAGAAGTCACCGCCGGATTCGCGGATGACCGGCGCCGATTCGCCAGTGATGGCGCTCTCGTCCACCGAAGCCACCCCCTCGATGACCTCGCCATCCAGCGGGATCAGGTCGCCTGCCTCGACCAGCACCACATGACCTTTGCGCAGCTCGTCGGATTGGGTGGGATGCCACTGCGCACCGTGGCGCGGCTCATGCAGTTTCTTTGCCCACGTTTTGGTCTTGAGTCCGCGCAGTGAGGCTGCCTGGGCCTTGCTGCGCCCCTCGGCAAGGGCCTCTGCAAAATTGGCGAACAACACGGTGAACCACAGCCACAGGGCGATGGCCAGCATGAAGCCTGATCCCTCGGGACCGGCGAGCGCGGGGTTGCCCAGGCTGGCGGCCCACAAGCCCGAGGTCAGCACACTGCCCGCGTAGACGACGAACATCACCGGATTGCGCCACTGCACGCGGGGGTCTAGCTTGGTGAAAGCCTCCAGCGTGGCCTGCTTGACCAGCCGAGGTTCCAGTACAAAGTCTTTGGTGTTCTTGCTCATGATGTTTTGCCCTTCACTTCCAGAGCATCAGGTGCTCAACGATGGGGCCCAGGGCCAGTGCGGGCACATAGTTCAGCAAACCAACCAGCAACACTGTGCCAATCAACAGCACGATGAAGAGGGGGCCGTGAGTGGGCAAGGTGCCGCTGCCCACCGGTATGCGCTTCTTGCCGCCCAGCGAGCCGGCGATGGCCAGCACCGGCACAATCACGCCAAAGCGACCCAGCCACATGGCGAATCCCAGCAGGGTGTTGTAGAAAGGCGTGTTGGCCGAGAGCCCGGCAAAGGCCGAACCGTTGTTGTTGGCAGCAGAGGTCAGTGCATAAAGGATCTCCGAGAAGCCATGGGCTCCCGGGTTGGCGACCCCCACCGTTCCCAACGGGCTCAGTACCGCGATGGCCGTCCCCACCAGCACCACGATGGGCGTGATCAGGATGGCGATCGAGCTCATCTTCATTTCATAGGGCTCAATCTTCTTGCCCAGGTACTCGGGCGTGCGGCCAATCATCAGGCCAGCGATGAAGACCGCAAGCAGGGCGAAGACCAGCATGCCGTAAAGCCCCGTGCCCACCCCGCCAAACACCACCTCGCCCAACTGCATCATCACCATCGGCACCATGCCGCCGATCGGCGTGTAGGAGTCGTGCATCGAGTTCACCGCGCCACAAGAGGCCGATGTGGTCACCACCGCAAAGAGGCTGCTTGCATTGATGCCGAAGCGGGTCTCCTTGCCTTCCATGTTGCCAGCAGCGGCATCCACACCCTGCGCATGCAGCAGCGGGTTGCCGGCCTGCTCGGCGGTGGTGGCGATCACCACGGCGACCACGAACATGGTGCTCATGGCGGCCAGAATGGCCACGCCCTGTCGCTGGTCACCGACGATGCGGCCGAAAGCAAGGCACAGTGCTGCGGGAATTAGGAAGATCGCCAGCATCTGCACGAAGTTCGACAACGGGGTCGGGTTCTCGTAAGGATGCGCCGAGTTGGCATTGAAGAAGCCGCCGCCATTGGTGCCAAGCATCTTGATGGCCAGTTGCGAGGCCACGGGCCCCATGGCGAGAAGCTGGGTGTCTGTCTTCTGCTCTTGCATCAGGGGCTGGCCCTGCGCATCCTTCATAGGCTGGCCTTGCGCATCCAGCTTCGGCGCCTGGTAAGTGGTGGCCTCGAGAGTCTGTACGGTCTTGTACGGCTCGAAGTTTTGCAGCACGCCCTGGCCGACAAAGAAGACCGCCAGCACGAAGCTGATGGGCAGCAGGACCCACAGGGTGATGCGCGTCAGATCGACCCAGAAGTTGCCCACGTCCTGGCTGAGCTTGCGCGCGAAACCGCGCATCAATGCAAACACCACGGCAATGCCCGTGGCGGCCGAAACGAAGTTCTGCACCGTCAGGGCCAGCATCTGGGTCAGATAGCTCATCGTGGCTTCACCCGCGTAGCCTTGCCAGTTGGTGTTGGTGACAAAGCTCACCGCGGTGTTGAAGGCGGAGTCCGCCGTCACGGCGGACATGCCCTGCGGGTTCAGCGGCAGCAGATCCTGGAAGCGCTGCAACGCATAGACGAGCAACAGGCCGAGGAAGTTGAATAGCAGCAACGCGACTGCGTACTGCTTCCAATGCTGGCCGTGCTCCGGCTTCACGCCGGCCAACTTGTACAGGGTGCCTTCGACGGCCACCATCACGCGCGGCAGCCGTCCTTCACAGACGGCGACGAGCCACTTGGCTAGCGGCCATGCCAGAAGAAGCAGCAGGCCCATGAACAGGGCCAAGTTGATCCATGCCAAGCCGTCCATCTCAGAACTCCTCGGCGCGGACAAGAGCCACGAGCAGGTAGATAAAGAGACCGGCTGCCAGCAGGCCGCAGCTCCAGTAGAGGAGGCTCATTGCTTGCCTCCCTGCAGACGGTGACTAGCAGCGGCCAAGCCCAGTACCAGTCCAAAGAGCGCCAGACTGATGCTCAGAAATACCCAATCCATAGTGTGAAACTCGCAGTGGATGAAGATGCGAGCAGCTTAGAAAGGGAGGCCTCAGGGAGTCGTAGAAGCTAGCGTCGGAGGTATCAAGAACGCGTAAAGATCGCGTCTCACAGAAAACGTAGAAATCGGCGAGAGCCTGAGCAGAGTCCGAGCCGAACGGGCGCTTCCCCTTGACGATTGAGGGGGTGGCGATGTGGCAGATCCCTGGCCGGACTATTTTTCGAGTCCGTCGGTCTTAGACTGCGGCGTTGGTGCACGCTAACGTTGCGCTTCTTGCAAGCGGAACTGTACGCGTATACAGTTCGCCGGGGCAAAGTTGCCCGTCACACGAACTTCAGGATCCCCCATGCTTGACCATATGACGTTTCGCGTCGTTGACATTGCCCGGGCCAAGGCTTTTTACAGCGCTGCCTTGGCGCCACTGGGCTACAGCATCTGCTTCGAGGGAAATTATGGTGCGAACATGTTCGGCCTTGCCTACCCGGACTCATCGGAGCCGGATGGGAAGAAGGCCGATGTGTGGTTGATCGATGGTCCTTCCCCGTATGGGGGCACGGCCGCCACAACGGGTTGTCACCTTGCCTGGCGGGCAAAGAACCGTGCCCAGGTCGATGCCTTCTACGCAGCAGCCATCGCCGCTGGAGGAAAAGACAACGGCGCTCCCGGACTGCGTCCGGACTATCACGCGAACTACTACGGGGCATTCGTCATCGACCCTGAAGGCAACAACATTGAAGCGGTCTGCCACCTGCCTGAATGAGTGACGTGTTCTGCCGGAAACGGGCAAGGGAATGACATTTTTGATATCCCGACTCCGCTCACGAGCCTGACTTTCGGCGCAACGCTGGCGCCCACATTTGCCCTGGCGTTGCGATATACCGCAGTTGGGGCACGCATCTTCGATGGCCACGGGCGGTGCGCCGTTGATGGCGCGCAGCATCTCCTGCAGCCATGTAGATGCGCTGGCAAGCCCGACCAGCGCCGATCGTGCTGCGGATGCGGGCCAGTATGGATGCCCTTCACTCTCTGCGCCTTTCCATGCACGATGACCTTGGACACGACGGCGCTCACGGCAGCCGCGTTGCAGGGCCTGCGCTCGATCTACCAGCCGGCCGAGGCCGGGGTGATGCTGCTGGACTTGGTGCTAGACAGCCAGGTGCAATGCGAGTTGCTGTGGGATGAGGAGCGCACCGAGGGGCGTGACCGCGCGCGACTGATGGAGGCGCTGGATCAGGTCAATGACCGTTTCGGGAAGCGGACCCTGTTGTTGGGCAGCTCAGTCATGGACCAGTGCACTGACACCTGGGGCATGAAGCGGATCAGGCGCACGCCCCGGTACACGACCGACTGGACAGAGGTGCCGGTGGCAAGAGCTGTTGAATCACGAGCAAAACTGAGCCAGGCGTCACGTCCAAAACTGAGCCACTA
>NZ_CANBCC010000061.1 GCF_947366995.1 uncultured Aquabacterium sp.
GATGGCGTTCAGCGCACGGGCGTGCTTGATGATGCCGCCGATGTAGTACAGGGCGAACTCGCTCAGGCCGGCGTAGCCGTCGCCTGCGAACAGGTTCTTGCCGTCCTTCCAGATCGACTGGTGCACGTGCATGCCGGAACCGTTGTCGCCAACGATGGGCTTGGGCATGAAGGTGGCGGTCTTGCCGTAGGCGTGGGCCACGTTCACGATCACGTACTTCTGCAGCTGCAGCCAGTCGGCGCGCTCGGTCAGCGTGCTGAAGCGGGTGCCGATTTCCATCTGGCCGGCGTTGGCCACTTCGTGGTGGTGCACTTCAACAGGAATGCCGAGGCTTTCCAGGATCAGGCACATTTCCGAACGCATGTCCTGGCCGCTGTCGACCGGGGGCACGGGGAAGTAGCCGCCCTTGACGGTGGGACGGTAGCCAGTGTTGCCGTGCTCGTACTTGGTGCCGGTGTTCCAGGCGCCCTCTTCCGATTCGATCTTGAAGAACGAGCCGGACATTTCGTTGGCCCAGCGGACCGAGTCGAACACGAAGAATTCGGGTTCCGGACCGAAGTAAGCGGTGTCACCCAGGCCCGAGGCCTTCAGGTAGGCTTCAGCGCGCTTGGCCAGCGAGCGGGGATCGCGCTCGTAGGGCTTGCCGTCGTGCGGGTCGATGACGTCGCAGGTCAGGATCAGGGTCGGCTCTTCGAAGAACGGGTCGATGTTGGCCGTGTTCGGATCCGGCATCAGCAGCATGTCCGAAGCTTCGATGCCCTTCCAGCCGGCGATGGACGAACCGTCAAAGGCATGGCCCGACGTGAACTTGTCTTCGTCAAAGTGGGAAACAGGCACGGTGGTGTGCTGTTCCTTGCCACGGGTGTCAGTGAAGCGGAAGTCAACGAACTTGACTTCGTTGTCCTTCACCAGCTTCATCACGTCGGCGACGGTCTTGTTGGCCATCAGGTGCTCCTAGCAAGAGGCTTGGTTTGATTGCAAGAAGAGGTTGACTCTGTTTCATCGTTCAGAAACAGCGCGCAGTGTAATAGCAGAAAGCATGCCTCGTTATGGCGCGAGCGCCGGGAAACCATCGCCGCCTTGTCTTGCCGCAAGGCAAAACCCCGCACAAAAAGCGATCTGACTGCACAGAAGCAGCGCGGGGCACATACCGCATTTCACGATCCGGCAGCGGCTTCGTGCAGCGAACGCTCTACGCCTGCAGCGCATGCACCAACATTGAGCAATCGAGGGTCAGAAACATCAGCGCACCGAAGTGGGGCCCAATGATGCACCATGTTGGTTCAGCCCGTCCAGCAGGCTCGCGAAAGCCTTGTCGACGACGTCGCCCACGCCCTTGACGCCGAGTTCGATGTGACGCCCGTGAACCGGGTGGTCGACGCTCGGCAGGCTGAATACTTTGACGGGGGCGAACCCGGACTCGATTCGCTCCATCAGCGGCGTGAGTGCCGCCTCCATGGCGCCGTAAACGATCACAGCCCGTTCACACACCCGAGTCTGGTTGTGCATCTCGGCGTGGCGTTCGTCCAGCACCCAGGCCATCATCGGCCAAGCCATGACCGGGAAGCCGGGCACGAAGTGGATTCGCCCCAGCAGTGAAAAGCCGGGGATGCGGTTGTACGGGTTGGGGATGATCTCGGCGTCTTCGGGGAAAAAGCCCATCTGCAGGCGCCGCTGCGTGTCGGGCGACTCAGGATCGAACCCGCGCCCCTCCTGCTCTGCCACCTCCCGTGAGCGCGCAAGGATCAGCTCGCGCGCCTCGGGATGCAGGCGCAGCTCCTGCCCGACCGCGCGGGCCGCGCAGCCTCGCGTGTGGTCGTCCGGTGTGGCACCGATGCCGCCAAAGGAGAACACCACGTCGCCGCTGTCGACGGCGTGGCGGATGTCTGCCGTGATGCGCTCGGGATCATCGCCTACGTAGCGCACCCACTGCAAGGCCATCCCGCGTTCGTTGAGCAGCTCGATCGCCTTGACGAGGTGCTTGTCCTGGCGGCGGCCGCTGAGGATCTCGTCGCCGATGATGATGAGTCCGACCATGGGGCGTGCGGTGTGGTGAAGACGGCTTGCAGCATACCGAAAGGCGTTCGGGCCTGCTGCCCCGCCTGTCAGACCCCGGCCCGGCGGCGTGACAGCAGCCGCCTCAGGCCCAGCCACTGCTGTGACCAGAAGCCCTTGCCGTAGTCCCGCCCGCCGTACTCGGGCAGCTGGTCGCGGATGCCAGTGGCTTCGAATCGGCCATCGAAGCGCGCTGTGCCGAACACGATGTCCCACACCGGGAAGAGGACCGCGAAGTTGCAGCCACCCAGGCTGCCGGGACCGGTTTCACCCTCGTGCCCCACGCCGATGGCATGGTGCTGACGGTGGAAGCGCGGGCTGACCAGCAGACGCTCGCCCAGCCAGCCGAACTGCAGGCGCACGTTGGCATGCGACAGGCTTTCGATCAGCTGCGTGCAGGCCACCACAGCAACGAACTGCCCTGGCGGCACGCCGACGGCACGGGCAACGAGCGCGATCAGGACATCGCGCAGCAGGTCGTCGAGCAGGTGGTTGCGGTTGTCGCTCCACATCGTCATGCGGCGCTGGCTGTGGTGCACCGCATGCAGGGCCCACCAGCGTTCGACGCGGTGTTGGCCCCGGTGGATCCAGTAGTCCAGCAGGTCGAAAACGAGGAGGTAAGCCACGAACGATGCCCAAGCGGTGTCCGTCACGCCGGGCCACCACGAGGCCATCAGTGCATCGAGCTGCACACCGGTCAGGCCGTGGACTGCAGCAAAGCCGAACAGCCCATCGAGCGCCGGCATCACGAAGAAGAAGAGCGCGAGGCGAAACAGCCCCAGGCGGTGGATGAGCGTATAGACCACGTCGACACGGGCCTGCGCGCCGGCCGGCCCACGCTCCACGGGGCGCCAGCGTTGCAGCGGCCCCAGCACGAGCAGCATCACCAGCAGCTGCGCCACACCGACCAGCATCCACCCCGTGGCGTCGTAGGCATCTTCCAGCACATTCCCCAGCCCCAGCGCAAAGGCCAGGGGCTGAACCATGCCCTCGAACAACTGCTGCTGGAGCAGGCCGAAGGCTTCGCCGAGCGGGCGAATCAGAACGTCGTCAAGCATGGAGGGCACAGCAGATCAGCGATGGGGACACAACGGCTCACTTCGGCGCGTCGCCGACACGGCCGTACACCGGATGCGCCCGCAGCGTGACAAAACACATCCCACGCGCCTTCAACCCGGTGATGAGCGGCTCGAGCACGGCAGGCGCCCACGGGTCCCGACGCGACCAGATGCCCAGGTGCATCATCAGGATGTCGCCTGGCCGAATGCGGGCCAGGGCCTGGCGCAGCAGGACATCATTGGGGTACCGGTCGCTGGGCAGTTCGTCTCCCAGAAAGCCCGCGTCCGACCAGCCCACGTGCTGCCACCCGCACGCGGCCGCCGCACGCAGCAAGGCCGGCGACGTCCTGCCACCGGGAGCCCGGAACAGGGCGCGCATCGGTCGACCGGTCTGGGCCGCAAAGCGCTCCGCAGGGGCGGCCAGTTCGGCGCAGTAGCCGGCGGCGTCGACCCGTTGACGCTCGCCCCGGCGCGCACCCGCCGTGGCCTGCATGGTGAAGGCGCCATCAGGCCGGTCAGCCCGCCAGACGAGGTGATTCCAAGTGTGTGAGCCAAAATCATGGCCCTGCGCCGCCAGCCGCTTCCAGAACGACGCCCAGTGCGGGTCGAGCGTCTCGCCGGCCGGCCGGCCTCCCACCGCCTGGGTGGCCTCGTTGGCCAGGAAGAACGTCGCCTTGACGCCGTGACGGTCCAGCGTGTCGGCAATCAACTCGGCCACGCCCATGTGTCCGGTGTCGATCGTCAGATAGACCGGTTTGCTGCAGGGGGCGGGCTCAAGCCGGGCGGCCACGGGCGCTTGGCAGGCCAGGGCCGCAGCGAAGAAGAGCACGGCGTGGGCACGCTGCATCCGGACACCCGGGCGCGCACCGCGGTGCGGCGTCCGCTTACTGGCGCGGCGCATGGTCCAGGGTCCATACCCCGTGGGGCGAGCGGCCCACGGGCACCTGCCGCACGACCTTCTTCTCGACCGTGTCGATGAAGGTCACCTTGCGCGCCCAGCGTGAGGTGACCAGGATGGTGCGCCCATCGGCCAGGACGTCCATGCAGTCCGGCCCGCCCGGTGCAGGGTACTCGGCCGCCACGCTCATGGTCTGCATGTCGATCTTGCTGATGGTGTTGGCCACCCGGTTGCTGACCAGCACATGGCGGCCATCGCCCCAGGCCCGGAAGGCGTGCGCCCCCGCGCCGGTGCGGACGCGCTTGCGCAGAACCGGCCGCGGGCCGGCCACGTCATAGACCTCGACAAAACTGTCGCCGGTCAGCCCGATCATCAACAGGCGGTCACCTGGCGCGATGTACACGTCCGCCGGCATCTTGCCGACCGCGATCTTCCAACGAGGCGCCTGGGTCGCCAGGTCGATTGCAATCAGCTCGTCGCTGTCCTGCATGGTCACGTAGGCCACCGTGCTGCGGCTGTCGATCGCGATGTGGCTGGGTGTCTTGGCCGTCGGGATGCGCTTGGCCAGCGTCAGCGCCAGCCCGCTCCCCGGCTTGAAGACCGCCCGGTAGATGTCGACGTGGTCGAGCCGGTTGGCAGCGGTCACGAACCACTTCATGTCGGGCGAGAAGCGGATCTGATAGGGATCGGCAATGCCTTCGAGCACGCGCTGCACAGCGGCCGTCCGCGGGTCGATCAGCGTGAGCGAGTTCGACAGCGCGTTCGCCACCAGCAACGACTTCTCGTCGGGCGACAGATAGAGGTGATGCGGCTCCTTGCCGGTCGGGATGCGCTGCACCTCGGTGAACGTCACGGGATCGATGACGCTGATCGTGGCGTCGAGCGAGTTCAGGGCAAAGATCGGGGCCGGCAGCCGCGGCTTGGCCGGTGTGGGGTTGGCCGCAGGCGCCGCGCTCGCCATGCCCAGAGTCGAGGCAGCGAGCACAACCGAACAGAGCAGCACGGCCCTGCGGCCGGCTGCACGAAAGAAGGGAGTCATCAAAGTCGTCGCTGCGATAAGGCCGCGCAGTGTAAACGGCCGTCCGGGGCGACCGCCTGCCCCAACTCAAGGCCGGGGCGTGCAGGGGATCATTCGTCGTCGCCGCCCAGCACCGAGCCCAGCAGACCGCCGGCGCCGAAGCCACCCAGCATCGAGCCTTCCTCGCGCGCGCCCCCGCGTTGCGGCGCTGCAGCAAAGATGCGTGAGGCCAGGCGTGACAGCGGCAGGCTCTGCAGCCAGACATGGCCGGGCCCCGTCATGCGGGCCAGGAACAGCCCTTCGCCGCCGAACAGCGCCGTCTTGATCTTGCCCACGTACTGAATGTCGAAATCCACGCCCGGCGTGTAGGCCACGACGCACCCCGTATCGACCATCAGCGTCTCACCCGCCTTCAGTTCACGGCGCACCACGGTGCCGCCCGCGTGCACGAAGGCCATGCCATCGCCTTCGAGCTTCTGCATGATGAAGCCCTCGCCGCCGAAGAAACCGGTGCCCAGGCGCTGCTGCACGGCAATCCCGAGCGACACGCCGCGCGCAGCGCACAGAAAGGCATCTTTCTGGCAGATGAGGGTGCCGCCCAGCTGGCGCAGGTCCATCGGCAGGATCTTGCCCGGATACGGCGACGCAAACGCGACGCGCCGCTTGCCGGTGCCCTGGTTGGTGTAGATGGTGGTGAACAGGCTCTCGCCCGTGATCAGGCGCTTGCCTGCGCCCAGCAGCTTGCCGAAGAAGCCGCCGCTCTGCTGCGCGCCATCACCGAACACCGTGTCCATCTCGATGCCGGCGTCCATGAACATCATGCTGCCGGCCTCACCGATGGCCGCCTCGCCAGGGTCGAGTTCCACCTCGACGTACTGCATTTCAGCGCCCTTGATCTCGTAGTCCACCACGTCCATGGCCATGCTTGGTGCTCCTTAAATCACTGTGAAGTCAATCGGTGTTCGCGCGAGGACCCGGGGCAAGCGTTGCCGGGAACGGGCGTCGTGCGCCGGCCCCTGGAAACTGCGGGCAGTGCAGCCCACCGGCCCTTGCACAATGCACGATGGGCCACGGGCCGCTGCGAACAGACGCCGATTGTGGCCGAGATCGTCTTGCCCTTCGTGACGCCAGGGCCCGTACACCGCCAACTTGCCACACCCCATGGATTCGTCCCTGTTCGAGCTGCATCTGCCCACGCTGACCGTGGTGGTCTGCCTCGTGCTCATCACGGCCGCGGCACTGATGACGCTGGTCGGGTTGACGCAACGCGTCTACCGCGGCTTCTGGTGGTGGACCACCGCTCAGTGGCTGACCACGCTGAGCCCCGTCTGCCTGCTGCTGCGCGACCTGAGCCCCTGGATGCTGCCGCTGTCGGCACTGCTGTCGCTGCAATGGCCGCTGATGATGCTGGCCGGGCTGCGGCGCTTTCATGGCCGTACCCGCTTTCCGATGCCCGGCTGGGCCGACCCGGTCCTGCCGCTGCTCGGCACCGCCGCCTATGCCGCCGTGTGGGCGCGTGACGCCAGCGACATGGCCGCCCGCGTGGCCGTCTTCAGCCTGTTCAACGTCGCGGGCTACCTGTATGCCATGTGGCACGTGCAGGCCATCCCGGGGTGGCGGCTCAGCCCCTATCTGAAGGCGGTGCGCCTGTTCCTCATCGGCGGCGCCGTGCTCCAGGCGCCGCGCCTCGTCACTGCCATGCAGAACTGGGGCATTCCTCTGAGCGATCCACAGCACATCCAGCAACCGGCCGTGCTGCTGGGCCTGGTCGTCGCCGTCATGATGTCGGTGTACATGTGCCTCCTGCTGACCTACGAGCGCACCGAGCAGGAGCTGCGCGAATCCCACCGGCAGCTGCGCGAACTGGCCGACATCGACATGCTCACCCAGGTGCCCACACGGCGGCATTTCAATGAGATTGCCGAGGCGGCGCTGCGTCTGTCGCGCCCTGGCAGCGCCGTCGTCCTCCGCATCGACATCGACCACCTGCGCCAGCTCAATGACCTGCACGGCCATGCGGCGGGCGACGATGCACTGAAGCTGGTGGCCACGCATGCCCGCGCCCTGCTCGGCGAACGCGACGTCATCGGGCGCATCGGTGGCGACCAGTTCGTGGCCCTGCTGCCGGACATGGCTCTGCAGGATGCGCTGCACCTGGCACGGCGCCTGGTGCGGACCGTGGCTCAGGCCCGGGATGCCCGCGGCCTGCCCGGCCTGAGCCTCACTTTCGGCATGGTGAGCGTACGCGAAGGCGAAGCGCTCGGGCCGGCCCTCACCCGGGCCGAACAGGCACTGAAAGAAGGCCGGCACGACGACGGGCGACAATCCCGCCCATGCAGAGATTCGATGTCGTTGTGATCGGGGCCGGTGCGGCCGGGCTCTTCTGTGCTGGCGCGGCCGGCCAACGCGGGTTGCGCGTGCTGGTGATCGACCACGCCGCCAAGGTCGCGGAGAAGATCCGCATCTCGGGCGGCGGGCGCTGCAACTTCACCAACCGCGAGGCCACACCCGCGCAGTTCCTGAGCGAGAACCCGCACTTTGCGCGCTCTGCGCTGGCCAGCTACACCCCGCAGGACTTTCTGGCCCTGGTCGAGCGCCATGGCATCCCCTGGCACGAGAAGCACAAGGGCCAGCTCTTCTGCGACCGCAGTGCCGACGACATCATCCAGATGCTGCTCAAGGAGTGCGACGCCGGCCAGGTCACCCGATGGCAGCCCTGCGGCGTGCGCGATGTGCGCCCCGCGCCCGATGCCGCAGGAGGCCGCCCGCGGTTCGAGCTCGACACCGACCGCGGCCCCGTGGGTGCGCACCACGTGGTCGTGGCCACCGGCGGGCTCTCCATCCCGAAGATCGGCGCAACCGACTTCGGGCAGCGCCTGGCCGAACGGCTGGGCCACCGCATCGTGCCCCTGCGCCCTGCGCTCGTGCCCCTGACCTTCGACCCCACCGTGTGGGCGCCCTTCGTACCGCTGGCCGGTGTCTCACTGGAGGTCACCGTCTCGACGCCCATGCCCGACGCCCTGCAGGCCAAGCGACGCAAGGCGGCCCCGGCCAGCTTCGTTGAAGACCTGCTGTTCACCCACCGCGGTCTCAGCGGCCCGGCCATTCTGCAGATCTCCAGCTTCTGGGTGCCTGGCGAAGCCCTCACCCTCAACCTCACGCCCCAGC
This sequence comes from uncultured Aquabacterium sp., assembly GCF_947366995.1. Lineage (GTDB taxonomy): Bacteria > Pseudomonadota > Gammaproteobacteria > Burkholderiales > Burkholderiaceae_C > Aquabacterium. The sequence goes on from NZ_CANBCC010000061.1 coordinate 8,198, forward strand.
GCGATCTCGCGGGGCTGCTGAAGCAGGCCAAGATCGGCTCGCGCAAGCAGCTGTCGACCGCGTGGGGGCTTGCCCTGGGTGAAGCCGTCCCGCAGCGCCTGGCCCAGACCTGGCTGGCCACGCAGGCCCATACCGTGCCGGCCCTGCGCCCCGACGCCCTGCTCGCCGACCTGCGTGACCGCGACCTCGAAGCGCTGGGCCAGGCCGCGAACCAGTGGACCATCGTTCCCAACGGCACAGAGGGCTACGTCAAGGCCGAGGTGACCGCCGGCGGGGTCGATACGCGCGAACTGAGCTCGCAGACTCTGGAAAGCCGTCGGGTGCCCGGGCTGCATTTCATCGGCGAAGTGGTCGACGTGACCGGATGGCTGGGCGGCTACAACTTCCAGTGGGCCTGGTCAAGCGGCATGGCCTGTGCGCGGGCGCTCGAACCCGCCCCCGCCGCAGATTAAGATGCGCATATGAGCAGCACGCATTTCGGTTTCCAGCAGGTCGACGAGTCGCAGAAGGCAGAACGCGTTCGCGGGGTGTTCGACTCCGTCGCCAACAAGTACGACGTCATGAACGACCTGATGTCGATGGGCCTGCATCGCCTGTGGAAGGCCTACACCATTGCGGCCAGCGGCGCACGTGAAGGCCACAAGGTGCTCGACATCGCCGGCGGCACGGGCGATCTGTCCGAAGCCTTTGCCAAGCGCGTCGGCCCAAGCGGCATGGTGGTGCACACCGACATCAACGAAGCCATGTTGAGCACCGGGCGCGACCGCCTGCTCAACAGCGGGAAGGCCCTGCCCACCGCGCTGTGCGACGCCGAGAAACTGCCCTTCCCCACCGGCACCTTCGACATCGTCAGTGTCGCCTTCGGTCTGCGCAACATGACGCACAAGGACCTGGCCCTGGCTGAAATGTGTCGGGTGCTCAAGCCGGGCGGCCGCCTGCTCGTGCTCGAGTTCTCGAAAGTGGCCAAGCCGCTGGAGAAGGCCTACGACTGGTATTCGTTCAAGGTGCTGCCCCGCCTGGGCCAGATGGTTGCCGGCGACGCCGCCAGCTACCAGTATCTGGCCGAATCGATCCGCATGCACCCGGATCAGGCCACGCTAAAGGCCATGATGAAGACCGCCGGCTTCGGCCATGTCGACGTGCACAACATGACGGGCGGCGTGGTGGCCCTGCACATGGGCATCAAGTGCTGAACCAGCCCGGGCACGTCCCGCTCACCGCACCATGATGAACGGGCGCCCTGGCGCCCGTTCTGCTTTCAGGGGGCAGCGTGCCGCCCGCTTCCCGGTCGACCTCAGTCGGCGCCCAGCATGCGGGCGCGCAGGTCGCCGTCGGCGGGCTTGTCACCCAGCCAGATCTTCAGGAGCGCGCGATAGAAATCCTCGCCCGGGATGTCACGCATGACGGGGCGGCCCGAGAGCGTGATCCGCGTACCGGTGCCCGGCAGGTAGTCAAGCTGGATCATCGAGCCTTTGCGAGCCTCGCCGAGCGCGACCATGGCTTTCTCCAATTCGTCGATGCGGGCCTGAAGCGCCCCACGCTCGGACTCCGTCGTGTTGGCCTTGATGCCGTCCACCAGCGACTCGCCCAGCTTGTCGGCAGGCACATCACGCAACATCACGATCTGGATGCGCTTGGGGCCGGTCTGAGCCAGTACGCCCGCCGTCGTGGCCTCCTTGCGCGGCAAGTACAGCGCCACGGCATACACCTTGATGATCATCTTCACGCGCATGCCCGCACCATTGAGCACGAGGTTCTGGCCAGCCACGGCATGGGTGTCCTCAAACCGGGCGGCGCCCACCTCGCGCACGGCCAGCGCCGAGTTCGCAGTGAAGGTCAGGCAGGCGATCAGGGCCGCCGTGGCGAGTCGGGAACGGTTCATCGTGATGAGATCCTTTTGTGAGGTTTGATCGCGGGCAACCGGGGTTCCCGCTGCCGCGATTCATACGGCAGTTCGAATGTTACATTACGCCTGCAACATAGCACCAGTATGATGCGGGACGGTTCACCAATCGTGTCCCATGTCACAGACCGACGCTCGTCGCCAACCCGCACGTTCTCTAGCCCGAAACCCCGTCGACATGACGGTGGAGGTGCTTGCTGCCCGGACCGGCGTCAGCGTGCGCAACATCCGCGCATACCAGACGGCGGGCCTCATTCCCCCGCCGCGTCTGCGCGGCCGGTTGGGGCTGTACGACAGCGAGCACCAGGGTAAGCTGGAGTTGATCCGGGATCTCCGGCAGCAAGGCTTCCGGCTCGACGCCATCAAGGACATGCTGGAGAACACGCCGGAAGGGGCGTGGTCGGAGTACGCACTCATCAGCGAACTGTTCTCCACCACGTTCTTCACGGTCGAATCGCCTGCCCGCAAGCACATCGCCGAGATGGCGGCCAACTGGGGCGCGACGGCCACGCCCGAACAGCGCGAACGGCTGAGCCGCAACGGCCTGTATCGTCGGGTGGGTGACACCGACGAGTTCGAGATCCTCAGCCCGGCGCTCGAACGCATTGGCGTGCAGCTTGCCGAACTGAAGGTGCCGCTGGACACCGTGCTTGACTTGCAGGACACCCTGATCGCGCACACCCGCGCCATCGCACAGGCCTACGTGCAGCAGGTGTTCCTGGCGCAGATCAAGGGGCTGGCGCTTCAGGCACACCGAGGCGAAGGCGGCACTGTACGCCGCACCCTGCCGGAACTCGGCGCCATGGAAGAGCTGAAGGCGCTTTTCGAGCGCCTGCGGCCGCTGGCCATCGGGTCGATCAGCGCCGCCTTCCCGGTGGTGTTGCAGCAGGAGTTCGACCGCGCGGTCAGTGAAGAGCTGAAGCGCAGACCCTGATCCCGCCTCTCTCTGGCAGAGTGGCTTGCTTCATGCGGCCCGAAAAGACAGAAAGCCCAGCAGATTGCTCTGCTGGGCTCGTGTCGTTCTTGGTCGGGGCGGCGGGATTCGAACTCGCGACCCCTTGCACCCCATGCAAGTGCGCTACCAGGCTGCGCTACGCCCCGACGAAGACTTAGATTATGTCACGGTTCAGAAATCGAAATCAAGCTGCGTTGCAACATTCCCACAATGCACGGCATCATCCCAGCAAGTCCCGGATGGACTGCAGCGCCTCGCGCAGGGCGTGCGCGCTGTCCGCATCCAACTGGTCGAGGGCCGCCAGATCAGGCGGCATCCAGACCCCGTCCGCGACCGCCACATGGCTGGCCTGCAGGGCCCGCGCGGCGCGGGCATCGGCACCCGCAGATGCCCAGCCCTGGCTGCCTGCCAACGTGCGGGTCGACGCGCTCGGGAGCTCGGGTTCGGGCAGCGGTGCGGCAGCCAACGCCCCCATGTCGGCCAACTGGTTGCGCGCCCCACTGATGGTGAAGCCCTGTTCATACAGCAGCTCGCGGATCCGGCGGATCAGCAACACCTCGTGATGCTGGTAGTAGCGGCGGTTGCCGCGCCGCTTCATCGGCTTGAGCTGGACGAACTCCTGCTCCCAGTAGCGCAGCACATAGGGCTTGACCAGACACAACTCGCTGACCTCACCAATGGTGAAGTAGCGCTTGGCCGGAATCGGCGGCAAGACACTGTCGACGCGGTCCATGGCTCCCATTGCTCAATTCGCCCTTCGGACAAAGGCCACAGACTTTACTCCATGTCCCCTTCGGACGGCACATCCCCCTGGACCATGCCTTTGAGCTTCTGGCTCGCATGGAAGGTCACCACGTTGCGCGCGGCGATGGGGATGGACTCACCCGTACGCGGATTGCGCCCGGGGCGGGGTGCCTTGCGACGGATCTGGAAATTGCCGAAGCCCGACAGCTTCACGTCCTGCCCGTCGACCAGCGTGCCATGCACCAGCTCGAAAAAAGCCTCGACCATGTCCTTGGACTCGCGCTTGTTCAAACCCAGTCGCTCGAACAGCAACTCGGCCAACTCCGCCTTGGTCAGCGTCGGCGTCTCGATGGTGGGCAGCAGGACCGTCAGGTCGCTGAGCTTGTCGTTCATCCCGGGTCTCCCTAGTCCGGTGTCAACCGCGGACGCGCGCGCCCACGGACGCCGCCAGCGCGGTCAGCACGGCCTTCATGGCGCCGTCGATCCGCTCATCCGTCAACGTCTGCTCATCATCGCGCAGTTCCACGCGCACCGCGAGGCTGCGCTCGTCGTCCGCCATCCCCTGAACGCTGGTCTTCGGCTTGTAGATGTCGAACAGGCGCGCGCCCTTGACCAGACCTTCAGCCGGGGCGGTGGTGATGGCCTCAATCAGCGCGGCATGGGCCACATCGTCCTTGACGACCAGCGCCAGGTCGCGGAACACCGACTGCATCTTGGGCACGCTGGTAAACGACGGCACCACGCGCTCGGCCAGCACGGCGGCATCCAGTTCGAACAGCACCGGTGCCAGCGGCAGGTCGTAGGCCTGACGCCACTTCGGGTGCAGCTCGCCGATCACGCCGACATCGCGGCCATCGACCACCACGCGGGCGCAGCGGCCCGGGTGGAAGGCCGGATGCTCGACCGCCTCGAAGCGCGCCTGACGCGGGGCCAGCAGCGCCTCGACGTCGCCCTTCACATCGAAGAAATCAACGTTGCGGCTGGCCACGCCCCACTGCAGCGCCTCGGCCGGGCCATAGGCCAGGCCCGCCACCTTCACCGGCTGGTCGAAGCCACCCACGGTCTGGTCGCTGTCGACCACGCTGGCGTCGCGGCGGAACACGCGCCCCACCTCGAACAGGCGGACGCGATCGGCCTTGCGGGCGAGGTTGGTGCGCAGCACCTCCACCAGGCTGCCGATCAGCGTCGAGCGCATCACGGCCAGCGGAGCGGCGATCGGGTTCAGCACCTTGATCGGGTCGGTGTTGCCGGCAAAGTCGGCTTCCCAGCGGGCTTCGACGAAGCTGAAGGTGATCGCTTCCTGGTAGCCACGGGCGGCCACGGCACGGCGCACGGCATACAGGCTGCGCTGGGCCTCCGGGCGCACCTCGGACACCACCGGGGCCTTGGGCGCGCGCTTGGGCAGCTTGTCGAAGCCGATCACGCGCACGACTTCCTCAATCAGGTCTTCCTCGATCTGGATGTCGAAGCGCCAGCTCGGCGGCGTCACGGTCAGGTGCACGTCACCTTCGACGGCGCTGGCGGTGAAGGCCAGGCCCAGGCGGGTGAAGACGGTCTCGACCTCCTCGCGCGACACCGGCATGCCGATCACGCGCTGGGCGCGCGACAGGCGCAGCGTCACCGGCTGGCGTTCAGCCTGGCGCACGACCTGGTCGTCCACCGGGCCGGCCTCCCCGCCGCAGATGTCGAGGATCAGCTGCGTGATGCGCTCGAGGTAGGCCACGGTGGGCGCCGGGTCCACGCCGCGCTCGAAGCGGTGCGACGCGTCGGTCGAAAAGTTGTAGCGGCGTGCGCGGCCGGCAATCGCCTTGGGCCACCAGAAGGCCGATTCGAGGTAGACATCGCGGGTGTCGTCGCCCACGGCCGTGGCGTCACCGCCCATCACACCGGCCAGCGACTCGACCTGGGCGTCGTCGGCAATCACGCCCACCTGCCCGTCCAGTGCCACGGTGTTGCCGTTCAGCAGCTTGAGGCTTTCGCCTTCACGCGCCCAGCGCACGGTGATGCCGCCCTTGACCTTGTCCAGATCGAACACGTGCGAGGGTTGGCCCAGCTCGAACATCACGTAGTTCGAGATGTCGACCAGGGGCGACACCGAACGCTGACCGCAGCGAGCCAGGCGCTCGACCATCCAGTCGGGCGTCTTGGCCTGCGGGTTGACGCCGCGAATCACCCGACCGGCGAAACGGCCGCACAGGTCCGATGCCTCGACCTTGACGGGCACGGTCGCGTCGATGGCGGGCTTGACGGGCTCGATCGCCGGCAGCGTCAGCGGCGCGCCAGTCAGGGCCGAGACCTCGCGCGCGATGCCGGCCACGCTCAGGCAGTGCGCCAGGTTGGGCGTGAGCTTCAGCGTGAACAGAGTGTCGTCGAGCTTCAGGTGCTCACGGATGTTGACGCCCACCGGCGCGTCGTCGGCCAGGATGTGCAGGCCGCTGGCCTCTTCGGAGATGCCCAGCTCGCGTGCCGAACACAGCATGCCCTGGCTCTCCACACCCCGCAGCTTGCCCAGCTTGATCTTGAACAGCTTGCCGTCGGCGCCCGGGGGCAGCTCGGCCCCCACCGTGGCGCACGGCACCTTGATGCCCGGGCGCACATTGGGCGCGCCGCACACGATCTGCAGCACCGCACCCGTGCCGGCGTCCACCTTGCAGACGTTCAGGCGGTCGGCATCCGGGTGCTTGGCCACTTCCAGCACGTGGCCCACGACCACGCCCGTGAACGGCGGGGCCACCGGGTCCAGTTCCTCGACCTCCAGACCGGCCATGGTCAGCAGATCAGCCAGTTGCTGGGTGGTCAGGTCGGGGTTGCAGAAGCTGCGCAGCCAGGACTCAGGGAATTGCATGTCAGGGATCCTTGGGGAATCTTTTTTGGTGAGCCTGCCTTGTCAGGCGAAGTCGGCGTCCAGCACCACGCGGTAGCGGGCCTTGCCGGCGCGCAGGTGGTCCAGCGCATCGTTGATGCGGCTCATCGGGAAATGTTCGGTTTGCGGGGCGATGCCGTGGCGGGCGGCAAACTCCAGCATGGTGTCGATGTCCTGGCGCGAGCCCGTGGGCGAGCCCGACACCGAGCGCTGCCCGCCGATCAGGGCAAAGGACTCGACTTCCAGCGGCGCGGGCAGCACGCCCACCACGTGCAGGCGGCCGTTGGGCGCCAGCGTGCCCATCAGCGCCTTCCAGTTCAGCATCGCATTGACGGTGACGATCACCATGTCGAGTCGGCCGGCAATCGACTTCATGGACGCGGCATCCACACTGGACACGACCTTGTGCGCACCCAGCGACAGCGCCTCGTCACGCTTGGACTCGCTCGAGGTGAACGCCGTCACCTCGCAACCCCAGGCACGCGCAAACTTCAGCGCCAGGTGACCCAGCCCGCCGATGCCCACCACGCCCACGCGGTGCGTCGGCTTGATGTCGAAGTTCAGGAACGGTGAGAACACGGTCAGGCCGCCGCACAGCAGCGGGCCGGCATCGGCCGGGTTGACGCCCTCGGGAATCGGCGCCACCCACAGCCAGTGGGCCCGCACGCGCTCGGCAAAGCCACCGTGGTGCCCGACGATGGTCGGCACCCCGGCGCGGCACATCTGCGGCTCGCCGCTCAGGCAGGGTTTGCAGGTCTGGCAGCTCTGCGCCATCCAGCCCAGGCCGACCTTCTGACCCAGCTTCAGCCCCTTCGCATTGGCACCCAGGGCCACGACGCTGCCGATCACCTCGTGCCCACCGACGACCGGGTAGCCCGAAAAGCCCCACTCGTTGTCGATCATCGACAGGTCGGAGTGGCACAAGCCACAGTGCTCGACGCGGATCTCGACTTCCTCGGCGCCCAGCGGGCCCGGGTCGTACGAAAACGGCGTGACCGGGCGTGTGGCTTCCTGGGCGGCCCAGGCGCGGATGGTGGTCGAAGTGCTCATGTCGGCGATCCTTTCAGTGGGGCGGCTGCCGGGTCATGCCGGGTGGCCAGGGAACGGGCGGGAGCGGAAGCGGCATCGCGGCAACGCGACGCCGGACAGGTCACTGGAACTGCTGCAGAAAGCGCAGGTCGCCTTCGTAGAACAGGCGCAGGTCGTTCACGCCATATCTCAGCATGGTCAGGCGATCGGGACCCAGACCGAACGCAAAGCCGATGTAGCGCTCAGGGTCCAGGCCGAAGTTGCGCACCACGTTCGGGTGCACCTGCCCTGCCCCACCGACTTCCAGCCAACGGCCCTTGAGCGGACCGGAGGCGAAGGCGATGTCCACTTCGGCAGACGGCTCGGTGAACGGGAAGAACGACGGGCGGAAACGGATGTCCAGCGCGTCGGTCTCGAAGAAGGTGCTGAAAAAGTCGCTCAACACCGCCTTCAGGTCGGTGAAGCTCACCGACTCGCCGATCCACAGGCCTTCGCACTGGTGGAACATCGGCGAGTGCGTGGCATCGCTGTCGACGCGGTAGGTGCGCCCGGGTGCGATCACGCGGATCTCGGGGATGCGCTCGCCCCGCGCCAGTTCATCGGCATGCGCCTTGACGTGCTGCACGGCATAACGCACCTGCATCGGGCTGGTGTGCGTGCGCAGCAGATGACCGCCTTCCACATAGAAAGTGTCGTGCATCGAGCGGGCCGGATGGTCTTCCGGCGTATTCAGGGCCGTGAAGTTGAACCAGTCGGCTTCGATCTCGGGGCCGTCGGCCACGGCAAAACCCATCGACCCGAAGATGCCTTCGATGCGCTCGATGCTGAGCGACACCGGGTGCAGGCCCCCCTCGCCACGGCGCCGGCCGGGCAGCGTCACATCGAGGCGCTCGGCCTGGAGTTGCTGGGCCAGCTCGGCGTCGGCCAGGGCCTGACGGCGGTCGGTCAGCAAGGCTTCCACGCGCTGCTTGGCCTGGTTGATGGCGGCGCCCCGGGTCTTCTTCTCTTCGGGGCTGAGCGCGCCCATGCCCTTGAGCAGGTCGGTCAGGCTGCCGGACTTGCCCAGGAACCGGGCCTTGGCGTTTTCCAGGTCGGCGGGGGTGCCGGCCGCGGCAAAGGCTTCCTGGGCCGATTGCACCAGGGCTTCGAGGTCGCTTTGCGGGTCGTTCATCGTGTCGGGTCGAAAAAAAAGGCCAACTTGACGTTGGCCTTCAGGTCACTTGCGCGCACTCGCCCGACAGAGCCGGGCCAGTTGCGTGCGGTGCATCGTGCTGTCTGAGAAGATCAGGCAGCCAGTTGAGCCTTGGCCTTTTCAACGATGCTGGCAAAAGCTGCCGGATCGTTGACAGCCATGTCGGCCAGCACCTTGCGGTCGATCTCGATCGACGCCTTCTTGATGCCAGCGATGAACTTGCTGTAGGTCAGGCCCAGAGCGCGGCTGCCGGCGTTGATACGGGCAATCCACAGGCGGCGGAATTCGCGCTTCTTGGCGCGGCGGTCACGGTAGGCGTATTGGCCTGCCTTCATGACCGCCTGCTTGGCGATGCGGTAAACGTTCTTGCGGCGGCCGCGGAAACCCTTGGCCAGGGCGAGAACCTTCTTGTGACGAGCGCGGGCGGTAACGCCACGTTTGACGCGAGGCATGGATGACTCCTTCTGCGTTGACTATCTAAACCAGAGACCTTAAGACGACTGACTTGCGCGGCTTAGAGGCCAGCGAAAGGCAGCATCTGAGCCATGTGGCCCATGTTGGTCTCGTGCACGTTCACAGCGCCGCGGAGCTGACGCTTGTTCTTCGTGGTCTTCTTGGTCAGGATGTGACGCTTGAAGGCTTGACCGCGCTTGACGGTGCCACCCGGACGCACGCGAAAACGCTTCTTCGCACTGCTCTTGGTCTTCATTTTGGGCATGTTCTGCTCCTTTTGAATTGTGTCTGCCAGGCGCCGCGAAATACCACTTCCGCGTCTTGATGGCCTGCAGTCACTTTGAAGCGGCCCCCGGTGACCAGACCGAGCGCCGTTGCACGCCGGATTGCCCTCGCAGGCCGACCCGACGCACGCCGCCGAAGCAATCACGCCCCGGCGAAACCTCGCATTGTAGAAGAAATTCAGCTCGCTGGCTTACTTCTTCTTCTTCGGGGCCAAAACCATGATCATCTGGCGGCCCTCGAGCTTCGGCATGTTCTCGACCGTCGAGCAATCCGTCAGGTCATCGCGCACCCGCTCCAGCAGGCGCATACCCAGCTCCTGGTGCGTGATCTCACGGCCACGGAAACGCAGCGTGACCTTGCCCTTGTCACCGTCCTCAAGGAAGCGGCGCAGGTTGCGCAGCTTGATCTGGTAGTCGCCTTCGTCGGTACCCGGCCGGAACTTGACTTCCTTGACCTCGATCACCTTCTGCTTGAGCTTGGCGTCGTGGGCCTTCTTCTGTTCCTGGTACTTGAACTTGCCGTAATCCATCAGACGGCAGACCGGCGGATCGGCTTGAGCGGCGATCTCCACCAGGTCCACGTCATGCTCGGCGGACAGCCGGAGCGCTTCCTGGATGCTGACGATACCCAGCGGCTCGTTTTCCGGGCCGTTCAGACGGACTTCAGGGGCGGTGATTTCGCGATTCAGCCGGTGCTTGCGCTCATCATTGCGCGTACGGCGGTCAAAGAAGTTAGCGATGTCGGTTTCCTTCAGGCCCGGCGTTGAAATCGCTCGAACCAATGGTCAGTGAACACGCACCCGCAGCGGACCGTGGCCGACCGTTCGTTTGGCAACGAAACGGCCATGCTCCAGCCTGACTGGCGATGTCTGGATCGAGCTTCATGGGAGAAGTCATCAGCGACATCGCGCCGAGGTTGTGACGCCCCGGGCGCGCACGAAGGCCAGACACACACGGCACCGTGGAGGGGTGCGATGCACGACCGTAGCGGACGATCACGCCGTCTGACCTTTGCGCGCGAGATTTTACATGAGCGCAAGGCGTTGCACCAAACCAACGCCCTGCGGTCATCCCGATTAAGCCCTCGGGATGGCTCAACGCCGCTCAGCGACCGCCTGCTCGATCGTTGCAATCAGCTGCTGCAGCGGCATGACACCCAGGTCCTGATTGCCCCGGGCGCGCACCGCCACCGTGCCCGCCTCGCGCTCCTTGTCACCCAGCACGATGAAGTACGGGGTCTTCTGCACGGCGTGCTCGCGGATCTTGTAGGTGATCTTCTCGTTGCGCGTATCGAGCTTGGTGCGGATGCCGGCCCTGGTCAGGGCGGCGGCCACTTCGCGCGCGTAATCAGCCTGGGCGTCGGTGATGTTGAGCACCACCGCCTGCACCGGCGCCAGCCACACGGGCAACGCGCCCGCATGCTGCTCGATCAGGATGCCGATGAAGCGCTCGAGCGAACCCAGGATCGCGCGGTGCAGCATCACCGGGTGCTTGCGGTCGCTCGCCTCGGTCACGTACTCGGCACCCAGGCGCTCAGGCATCGAGAAGTCGACCTGGATCGTCCCGCACTGCCAGTGGCGGCCCAGCGCGTCCTTCAGCGTGTACTCGATCTTCGGGCCATAGAAGGCGCCATCGCCCGGGGCGATCTGGAATTCGCTGCCAGTGGCCTTCAGCGAGGCCATCAGGGCCTGCTCAGCCTTGTCCCAGCTTTCATCCGAGCCGATGCGCTTCTCGGGCCGCGTCGCCACCTTGTAGATGATGTCGGTGAAGCCGAAGTCGGTGTAGACCTTCTGCAGCAACGCCGTGAAGGCCACGCACTCATCCAGGATCTGGTCTTCGGTGCAGAAGATGTGGCCGTCATCCTGCGTGAAGCCACGCACACGCATGATGCCGTGCAGACCGCCGGTCGGCTCGTTGCGGTGGCACTGGCCGAACTCGCCGTAGCGCACCGGCAGGTCGCGGTAGCTCTTGATACCCTGGTTGAAGATCAGGATGTGACCGGGACAGTTCATCGGCTTGAGCGCGTAGTCACGCTTTTCCGACTCGGTGGTGAACATGTTCTCGCGGTACTTGTCCCAGTGCCCGGTCTTCTCCCACAGCGTCTTGTCGATGATCTGCGGGCCCTTGACCTCCTGGTAGCCGTTGTCGCGGTAGACCTGGCGCATGTACTGCTCGACCGCCTGCCACACCGTCCAGCCTCTGGGGTGCCAGAAGACGACGCCTGGGGCGTGGTCGTCGATGTGGAACAAGTCGAGTTCGCGACCCAACTTGCGATGGTCCCGCTTCTCGGTCTCTTCCAGGCGGGTCAGGTACTGCTGCAGGTCTTCTTTGCTCGTCCAGGCGGTGCCATAGACGCGCTGCAGCTGCTCGTTGCGGTGGTCGCCACGCCAGTAGGCGCCCGCCACCTTCATCAGCTTGAAGTGCTTGAGCTTGCCGGTGCTGGGCACGTGCGGCCCCCGGCAGAGGTCGGTGAAGCCGCCTTCGCTGTACAGCGACACGTCCTGATCGGCCGGGATGCTCTCGATGATCTCGGCCTTGTAGTGCTCACCCAGGCTCTTGAAGTAGGCAACCGCCTCGTCGCGCGGCAGCACCTTGCGCTCGACCTTCTCGTCCTTCTTGGCCAGCTCGGCCATCTTCTTCTCGATGGCGGCCAGGTCCTCCGGCGTGAACGGGCGCTTGTAGGCGAAGTCGTAATAGAAGCCGTCTTCGATGGTCGGGCCGATGGTGACCTGCGCTTCAGGGAAGAGCTCCTTGACGGCGTAGGCCAGCAAGTGGGCGGTGGAATGGCGGATCACATCCAGGCCGTCGGCGTCCTTCTCGGTGACGATGGCGAGTTGCGTGTCGGCCTCCATGCGGTAGGAGGTGTCGACAAGTCGGGCGGCATCGCCCTGCCCCACGCGGCCCGCCAGAGCGGCCTTGGCCAGGCCAGCACCGATGGAGGCAGCCACTTCTGCCACGGTCACGGGGCCCGGGAACTCGCGTTTGGAGCCGTCGGGCAGCTGAATCGAAATCATCTTGGTGTCCTTGTGTGGAAACGTGCCGCCCCACAGCTTCCGGGCAGGCAACAAAAAAGCGCGGTGGTTGCCGCGCTTTCCTGGATTCAGGGGAAAAAGGTACAGATGTGCGAAAGCAGCGGCCAGCCGACTAGACCTCGGTCGAGGTAAAGGGGGTCGAAGTTCGCGGTGTCATAACCGTGCGTGCCTTTCTACGGTCCTTACGTTGGGCCACCCCGCGGGCAGCTTGCCAGACGCTCGATTATACGGGCGCACCAACGGAAACGGCGCCCTGAGGGCGCCGTTGGCGTCGTTCCTGACGGGGGGAAGGCGCTCGCCGTCGGCGAGCCCCTTCTACACCGATCAGTGGAACTGCTCTTCTTCGGTCGAGCCGGTCAGGGCCTTCACAGAAGACGAACCACCCTGGATCACGGTGGTCACGTCGTCGAAGTAGCCAGCGCCGACTTCCTGCTGGTGCGACACGAAGGTGTAGCCCTTTTCGCGAGCAGCGAATTCCGGCTCTTGCACCATTTCGGTGTAGTGCTTCATGCCTTCGCCGCGGGCGTAAGCGTGGGCGAACTGGAACGTGTTGTACCAGTTGATGTGGATACCAGCCAGCGTGATGAACTGGTACTTGTAGCCCAGGGCCGACAGCTCTTCCTGGAACGAAGCGATCTGCGAGTCGTTGAGGTTCTTCTTCCAGTTGAAGGAAGGCGAGCAGTTGTACGACAGCAGCTTGCCGGGGCAGGCGGCGTGCACGGCTTGAGCGAACTCACGGGCGAAGCCGATGTCAGGCACGCCGGTCTCACACCACACCAGGTCAGCGTACGGAGCGTAGGCGACACCACGGCTGATGGCTTGCTCCAGACCGTTCTTGACGCGGTAGAAGCCTTCTTGCGTGCGCTCGCCGGTCACGAACGGCTTGTCGTTGTCGTCGCAGTCGCTGGTCAGCAGGTTGGCGGCTTCAGCGTCGGTACGGGCCAGAACGATGGTGGGCACGCCCATCACGTCGGCAGCGAAACGCGCAGCGATCAGCTTTTCAACGGCTTCGCGGGTCGGGACCAGCACCTTGCCACCCATGTGACCGCACTTCTTCACAGCGGCCAGCTGGTCTTCGAAGTGAACGCCGGCAGCGCCCGAAGCGATCATGTTCTTCATCAGTTCGAAGGCGTTCAGCACGCCACCGAAACCGGCTTCCGCGTCAGCGACGATGGGCAGGAAGTAGTCGATGAAGTTGTCGTCGCCGGGGTTGATGCCACGCGACCACTGGATTTCGTCAGCACGCTTGAACGTGTTGTTGATGCGGCGAACCATGGTGGGCACCGAGTCGTACGCGTACAGCGACTGGTCGGGGTACATGGTTTCCGAGGTGTTGCCGTCGGCGGCGACCTGCCAGCCCGACAGGTACACGGCTTCCAGACCAGCCTTGGCCTGCTGCATGGCTTGACCGGCGGTGATGGCGCCGAAAGCGTTCACGTAGCCCTTCTTGGCACCGCCGTTGACCTTTTCCCACAGCTTTTCAGCGCCGCGCTTGGCCAGGGTGTACTCGGGCTGCATGCTGCCGCGCAGGCGAACCACGTCAGCTGCGGAGTAGCCGCGCTTGACGAGCTTCCAACGGGGGTTTTCGGCCCAGTCCTTTTCCAGGGCAGCGATTTGCTGTTCACGGGTGAGTTGAGTCATGGAGATCTCCGGGGTAGAAGTGCGTGAAAACAGGGTGCAGTTTAGCGTGAATCGGGCTCGCCAGTAAAGACTTATGTCTTATATAAGACAGCACTCTGATGTCCCAAACGCATGCCTCACTGCACGGCACAGCATGATGATGCGAATTTGCAACAACTTGATGAAGAGAGCGGGTGGAGCGCGCGACACGAGCGTGTCGGGGCACCGGGGTACGTCGAGCCCGGCCACTCGCGCAGATGGTGAAAAAACGGCAGGATGTGGTGCAGCAGGCCGCCCACCGCGGCCACCTGTCACGCCTTCTGGACAAAGGACGCCACGATGCAACCGAACCTCGACGCTTTCTGGATGCCGTTCACCGCGAACCGGGACTTCAAGCAGGCCCCTCGCCTGCTTTCGAAGGCCAGGGACATGCACTACTGGACGCCGGAGGGGCGCGAGGTTCTGGACGCCACAGCGGGTCTGTGGTGCGTCAATGCCGGACACGGTCGCCCGCGCATCGTCGAGGCGATCGCCCGCCAGGCGTCCGAGATGGATTTCGCCCCGCCATTCCAGATGGGGCACCCGCTGGCGTTCGAACTGGCCGACCGGCTGCAGCACCTGACGCCGCCCGGGCTGAACCGCTTCTTCTTCACGAACTCGGGCTCGGAGTCGGTGGAGACGGCGATGAAGATCGCCCTCGCCTACCACCGCGTGCGGGGCGAGGCACAGCGCACCCGCCTGATCGGGCGGGAGCGGGGCTACCACGGGGTGAACTTCGCCGGCACGGCGCTCGGCGGCATGGGGCCCAACCGCAAACTCTTCGGCAGCAGCGTGGCGGGGGTCGACCATCTGCGCCACACGCATGACCTCACGCGCAACGCCTTCACGCGCGGCCAGCCCGAGCACGGCGCCGAACTGGCGGATGACCTCGAGCGCCTGGTGGCCCTGCACGACGCGTCGACGATTGCCGCCGTGATCGTGGAGCCCATGGCCGGCTCCACCGGGGTGCTGTTGCCGCCGAAGGGCTACCTCGAGCGTCTGCGCGCCATTTGCGACAAGCACGGCATCCTGCTCGTCTTCGACGAGGTCATCACGGGCTTCGGGCGGCTGGGTGCCCCGTTTGCCGCACAGAAGTACGGCGTGGTGCCCGACATGATCACCATGGCCAAAGGCATCACCAACGGGACGATTCCGATGGGGGCGGTCGCGGTGCGGCAGGAGATCCACGACACCTTCATGCAAGCCAGCGGCCCGGGCATCGAACTGCCCCACGGCTACACCTACTCCGGCCACCCGATGGCCT
>NZ_CANBCC010000062.1 GCF_947366995.1 uncultured Aquabacterium sp.
GCCGCCTTGACGCGGCGGCCAACTCGGCGCCGGCCCCACTGACCGAGATGCCTCCTGCCGCACCGGCATCCGATGCCCGCCCCAGACCGGGCCAGGCCCGGGGCTGACGCCCTGGCTCAGACGGCGGACGTGGCCAGCAGGTTGTTGACGCGACGCACGTAAGCAGCCGGATCTTCCAGCTGACCGCCCTCGGCCAGCAGGGCCTGATCGAACAGGATGTGGGCGAGGTCGTCGAAGTGCTCGCTGGCTTCGAGCTTCTTGACCAGCGCGTGCTCGGGATTGACCTCGAGCACGGGGCGCACCTCGGGCGCCGTCTGGCCCGCCTGCTTGAGCAGACGCGCCAGGTGGGCGCTCATGTCGCCCTCCTCCGTCACCAGGCAGGCCGGTGAATCGACCAGGCGCGTGGTGACGCGCACCTCCTTGGCACGGTCGCCGAGGGCGGTCTTCAGCCGCTCAAGCAGGGGCTTGAGGCTCTCGGCGGCCTCTTCGGCCTTCTTCTTTTCTTCCTCGTCCTGCAGCTTGCCGAGGTCGATGGCGCCCTTGGTGACGTTCTGCAGCGGCTTGCCGTCGAAGTCATAGAGGTGCGAGAGCACCCACTCATCGACGCGGTCGGTCAGCAGCAGCACCTCGATCCCCTTCTTCTTGAAGAGCTCGAGCTGCGGGCTGTTCTTGGCGGCGGCCAGCGAGTCGGCAGTGATCACGTAGATCGCGTCCTGGCCTTCCTTCATGCGGCCCACGTAGTCGGCCAGCGAGACGTTTTCGTCGGCATGCGTGGAGGCAAAGCGCAGCAGCTTGGCCAGGCGTTCCTTGTTGGTGAAGTCCTCGCCGACGCCTTCCTTCAGCACGGCACCGAACTCCTTCCAGAACGCGGCGTACTGGTCGCGCTTGGTCTGGTCCTCGTTGTTCGCCAGCTCCTCCAGCATCGACAGGACGCGCTTGGTGCAGCCCTCGCGGATGGCCTTGACATCGCGGCTTTCCTGCAGGATCTCGCGGCTGACGTTGAGCGGCAGGTCGGCCGAGTCGATCACGCCCTTGACGAAGCGCAGGTAGGACGGCAGCAGCGCTTCGGCATCGTCCATGATGAAGACGCGCTTGACGTAGAGCTTAAGACCGCCCTTGCGGTCGCGGTTCCAGAGGTCGTGGGGCGCGCTCTTGGGCACGTACAGCAGCTGCGTGTATTCGCTGCGGCCTTCGACGCGGTTGTGCGTGTAGGCCAGCGGCGACTCGCTGTCGTGGCTGATCTGCTTGTAGAACTCCGCGTACTGTTCTTCTGTGATGTCGCTCTTGCTGCGCGTCCACAGGGCGGCTGCCTGGTTGACCGTGTCCCATTCGTCCCGGGTGACGTATTCGCCCTTGTCCTTGTCCCACTCTTCCTTCTGCATGAGGATGGGCAGCGAGATGTGGTCGGAGTACTTGTTGATGATGGCGCGCAGCTTCCACGCGGTCAGGAATTCGTCTTCGCCTTCACGCAGGTGCAGGATGATGTCGGTGCCGCGGGTGGGCTTGGTGATGGCTTCGACATCGAAGTCGCCGGTGCCTTCGCTGACCCAGCGCACGCCTTCCTCGGCCTTGAGGCCGGCACGGCGCGACTCGACGGTGATCTTGTCCGCCACGATGTAGCCACTGTAGAAGCCCACGCCGAACTGACCGATGAGCTGGGCGTCCTTCTGCTGGTCGCCAGAGAGGCGGCCCATGAATTCCTTGGTGCCCGACTTGGCGATGGTGCCGAGGTGGTCGATGGCCTCCTGCGCGCTCATGCCGATGCCGTTGTCACGGATGGTGAGGGTGCGGTTGGCCTTGTCGACGATGACGCGCACGTCGAGGTTGGGCGCATCTTCGTAGAGCGCGCTGTTGTCCAGGGCCTCGAAGCGCAGCTTGTCGCAGGCGTCCGAGGCGTTGGAGATCAGTTCGCGCAGGAAGATCTCTTTGTTCGAGTACAGCGAGTGGGTGACCAGGTGCAGCAGCTGCTTGACCTCGGCCTGGAAGGAATGGGTGGTCTTGTCCATGGCTGTTCTTGTGCTTCGATCGCTAGGGTGAAACAAGGGCTGCCCACAAAAGCAAGCCCGACCGCAAGCTAAATGGGGCGCCAAAACGCCATTTCAAGGGGCGCCAGCAGGACCCCGCGAGACTCAGGGCAGCAGCACGGTGGCACCGACGGTGCGACGCCCGGCCAGCGCCCGGTGCGCCTCGGCGGCATCGGCCAAGGCAAAGCGCTGTCCGATCTCGACCGTGATGGCGCCCCGCTGAACGAGGCCGAACAACTCGTCGGCCATGGCTTGCAGTCGCTCCGGGGTGTTCGCGTAGCTGCCGAGCGTGGGCCGGGTCACATAGAGTGAGCCCTTCTGCGCCAGGATGCCGAGGTTGACCCCGGTGACCGGCCCCGATGCGTTGCCGAAGCTCACGAGCAGCCCCCGAGGGGCGACGCAATCCAGCGAGGTGGCCCAGGTGGCGGCGCCAACGCCGTCGTACACAACCGGGCACTTGCGACCTTCGGTCAGTTCGAGCACGCGGGCGACGACGTCTTCGCGGTCGTAGTCGATGCCGGCCCATGCCCCGGCGGCCAGCGCGCGTGCGACCTTGTCCGGACCGCCTGCCGTGCCGATCAGGCGCACACCCAACGCCTTGGCCCATTGGCAGGCCAGCAGGCCGACGCCACCCGCGGCAGCATGAAACAGCACCGTGTCGCCTGCCTGCAGCACATGGGTCTGGCGGAACAGGTACTGCACGGTGAGGCCCTTGAGCATGATCGCTGCGGCCTGCTCGAAGCCGATGGCATCGGGCAGGCGCACCAGGTGGGCAGCAGGCAGCACGTGGTGCTCGGCATATGCGCCCAGCGGGCCGGTGCCGTAGGCGATGCGGTCGCCAGGCTGGAAGGTGGTCACGCCCGGGCCGACGGCCTCCACCACACCCGCGCCTTCGGAACCCAGACCGGAGGGCAGGTGGGCCACAGGATAGAGCCCGCTGCGCTGGTAGGTGTCGATGAAGTTGAGGCCGACCGCATGGTTGCGCACGCGGACCTCACCATCGCCGGGATCCGGCACCGGACGGGACACCAGAGAGAGGACTTCAGGGCCGCCGTGGGCGGTGAATTCGATGCGACGAGACATGGTGAGCGGACTCCGGTGAGGCCAGCCGGGATGCCGGCGAGACGAAAAAGCGACGCTGCTTGCGCGACGCGAAGATTTCAGTGTATAGTCTTGGTCTCGATGGCGCTTTAGCTCAGCCGGTTAGAGCGACGGAATCATAATCCGCAGGTCCGGGGTTCGAATCCCTGAAGCGCCACCAAATACCTTCAAGCGTGCGAACGTTCTTGAAAGCAGAAGCCACCCTCGCGGTGGCTTTTTGCTTTGCGCGCCCGCCCCCGGGTGCGCAAAAGGTCTCACTTGCCAGCGCTTCATGCGCCTTGTGCGGGTGGTTCCCCCTCCAGCGGTGTGGTCACCCCCCGATATAGTGGTCAACACATGTAAGGGCAGCCGCAGCGTGGCGCGCGGCTGAACCGAGCATCGATTCGCCAGGGAAGACCGCATGGACGTTCGTCCACCAAGCCACACTGCCATCGAACCAGAAAGCCAGCTCCGCGCCTACCGCGCGATGGTGGCCCATGCCAATGACGCGATGCTGCTGCTTGACAGCGAGCAGATCGTCGCGTGCAACCCCGCCGCGGAACGGCTGTTCGGTCGCCCTCAGTCGGAACTGATGGGCATGCATCCGGCTGCGCTGTCACCCGTGCAGCAACCGGACGGGCAGACCTCCGCCGTTGGTGTGCGCATTCACATCGAGCGTGCCCGCGAAGGAGAATCCCAGCGCTTTCTGTGGCTGCATCAGCGACAGAGCGGTGAGACCTTCACGGCCGAGGTGACGCTCAGCGCCGCGTTGCACGATGCGGCGTCGGATCGCCTTCAACTGGTGGCGGTCTTGCGGGACGTGACGGCCGCGCAGGCGGCCGCGCAGGCGCTCCAGGCAAGCGAGCAGCGCTTTCGCAAACTGTTCGAACTGGCCCCGATCCCGCTGGCACTGACAACCGCCGACGGCAGCCTCGTCGACATCAACCGGCAGTGGACCCGCTTGCTGGGCTACACGGCAGCCGACCTGCTCCACATCGACCAGTGGTGGTCGCTCGCCTACCCCGACCCGGCCTACCGTGCCCACGTGAAGGCCCTGTGGACGAAGGGCTACCAGGACGTGCGTGAACAAGGGCGGGAGCTGCACCCGGTGGAGCTGCGTGTGCATGACAAGACCGGTCGTGCTCACCATCTGGTGGTCGGCGGGGCGATGGTGGGCGACCACATGCTCACGAGCTTCTACGACATCACCGACCGGCGCAAAGCGCAGCAGGAGCTGGAAGACCTGAACGCGAGCCTCGAAGCCCGGGTGCAAGCCCGCACGGCGGAGTTGCAGGCCGCTTTCGAGGAACTGCGCCACACCCAGGACGAACTGGTGCGCAGGGAAAAGCTGGCCAGCCTGGGCGCGCTGGTGGCCGGCATGGCGCACGAGTTGAACACGCCGATCGGCAATGCGGTCATCGTGGCCAGCACGCTGGCTGATCTGCGCACGCAGTTCGATGCCGAGGTGGCGCAGGGTTTGCGGCGTTCCACGCTGACCCGCTTCACGGCCGATGTGGCCGAGGCCGTGGACGTGATGGAGCGCAATCTGCGCCGGGCCGCGGAGCTGATCGCCGGATTCCGGCAGGTCGCCGTGGACCAGTCGAGTCACCAGCGACGCCCCTTCGATCTGGGCGAGGTGGTGCACGAGCTGCATCTGACGCTGAGCCCGACGCTGCGGCGCCGTGGGGTGCAATGGACCGAGGAAGTTCCAACGGGTCTCCGGATGGACAGCTACCCCGGCCCGCTGGGCCAGGTCCTGATGAACATCGTCAACAACGCAGTGACGCATGCTTTCGAGCAGCAGTCCTCGCCCTGCATGGCCGTGCGCGCCGAGCGGCTGTCCGATACCCACATCCAGATCACGCTGCAGGACAACGGTTGCGGAATTGCCCCCGAGCACCAACAGCGGGTGTTCGACCCCTTCTTCACGACCCGACTGGGCCGGGGTGGCTCGGGTCTCGGCATGCACATCGTGTATTCGCTGGTGACGGGGCTGCTGGGGGGGCGCGTACACATCGACAGTCCGCCCGGCCAGGGTTGCACCGTGACCCTCACCCTGCCCAGCACTGCCCCCGCCAACCCTGACGCCGCTGCACCTCATCCCACACCATGAGCCTGCCCCCGACCTCCCCCGACGAGATGCTGCCCAGTGGCGATGCGGCCGATGCGGACGACCTGCTGCCGCTGATCGAAGACGACCCGGACAACGACACGCTGCCCCCCGCCCCTTCGGGTACGCCGTGGACCGTGCTGGTGGTAGACGACGATGCCGATGTGCACCACGCCACCGAAATTGCCTTGCGCGGGCTGCTGATCGAGGGGCGCCCGCTGACGCTGCTGCACGCGTACTCGCGTGCGGAGGCGCTGGCCCGCATCGAGCAGACGGAAGACCTGGCGGTCATGTTGCTCGACGTGGTCATGGAGTCGGACGACGCCGGGCTCACGCTGGTGCGCGAGGTTCGCACCCGCCTGCGACGCGAGGCGCTGCGCATCATCCTGCGCACCGGCCAGCCGGGCTATGCGCCCGAACTCGTCACCATCCGCGACTACGACATCAACGACTACCGGACCAAGTCGGAGCTGACGCGGGTGAGGCTGTTCACGAGCCTGACCACCGCGGTGCGCGCGTACCGTCAGATGCGGGCCCACGAGCAGACTCGCCGCGGGCTGGAGATGGTGGTGCGCGCCAGCACCGAGCTCAGCAAACTGCACGGCATGCAGCTGTTTGCGCGGGGGGTGGTCAACCAGCTTTGCGCCCTGCTCGGCATGCGGCCCGAGGGCCTCATCTGCGCGCAGGCCGGACTCGAGAACGAAGGCGATCCGGCCCGTGTGATTGCGGCGGCCGGCCAGTATGGCGAGCTGATCCAGCGCCCCTTGCATGAACTGGGATTGCCTCGGGTGCAGGACGCGCTGGAGCGCTGTCTGACGGAGCGGCGCAGCCATTTTGAAGGGGGCATGACGCTCTACTTTGCCACCTCGGAAGGACGGGGGCTGGCGGCCTACATCGACCACCAGGCCGACCTGCCGCCGCTGGACCGACATTTGCTGGAGGTGTTCTGCTCGAGCATCTCGGCCGGCTTCGAGAACGTGCTGCTGTACGGCCAACTGGCCGACCAGGCCTACCTCGATCCGCTGCTCCAGATTCCCAACCTGAACCACTTCCTCAAGTGCCTGTCGGAGCTGTCGATGCCCGATGCGAAGCGGAACCTGGCGGTGGTCGACATCGACAGCTTTGCGTCGATCAACGACATGCTGGGCCACGGCTTCGGCGATGCCCTGCTGCGCACCGTGTCGAACCGGCTGACCAGCTCACTGGGTGAGCGATGCACGGTGGCCCGGGTAAGCGCCGACGTGTTCGGGGTGCTGGGCCCGAAGGAACTGGTGGATGCCGAGCCCCTGCAACGTCACTTCGCCATGCCTTTCCTGGTACAGGGGCAAACAGTGCGGCTGTCGGCCACAATGGGGCTGGTGCGGCTGGGGCAGCCCGCGGGCGCCGGGGCAGAGTTGCTGAACGACGCACACCTGGCGCTCAAGCGGGCCAAGGGCCTGCAACGCGGCACGGCGTGCTACTTTTCGGCCGAAATGGGCCAGGATGCGCGCACGCGGATGCAGTTGCTCAACAGCCTGCGCGCGGCCACGGGCTCCAGCCAGCTGTTCACGGTCTACCAACCCAAGGTGTGCCTGCAGACGGGCCGTGCGCTCGGGCTGGAGGCACTGCTGCGCTGGCGCAAGCCCGATGGCGAGCTGGTGCCGCCCGATCGCTTCATCCCGCTCGCCGAACAGGCCGGCCTGATGTCCGTGCTGGGCAGCTTCGTGCTGCACACCGCATGCGCGCAATTGCGGCGCCTGCACGAAGCCGGATACCCGCATCTGACCATGGCGATCAACGTGTCGCAGGCCCAGTTGCGCGAGCCGGACTTCATCCCCCTGCTGGCCGACATGCTGAACGAAACGCGCGTCGCCCCTGCCTGCGTCGAGCTCGAGGTGACGGAGTCCATGGCGGCCGATGACCTGAACCTGATGCGTCAGCGGCTGGAGGAGATCCGGGCGTTGGGACTCACCGCCGCCATCGACGACTTCGGCACGGGTTTCTCTTCGCTGAGCGTGCTGCGCCACCTGAGCGCAGACCGGCTGAAGATCGACCGGGCCTTCGTGGCCGAGATCGAGCAGGACAGCCGCATTGCCCGCATGGTGGTCAACCTCGGCCACAGCCTGTCGATGAAGGTGGTGGCCGAAGGGGTCGAAACGCCTGCGCAGCGCGAACTGCTGCAGCAGCTTGGATGCGAGGAAGGGCAAGGCTGGCTGTTTGCGCGGCCGATGACCGAGCCCGATCTGTTGAACTGGCTGGCCGCTAAACAGCCCTGAAGGCGCGCGCGAGGGCAGAGCCCGTTACAGTGCAGGCTGCGCTGTCTCGCCTCTCGCCATGTCTCCTCCCTCGCCGCCTCCCCTGCCCGGGCGCCTGCTGCGCCTGCTGACCGAAATCCTGTTCTTCGTGGCCGTGTGGTGGGCGGCAGATCGCCTGGTGCACGCGCTGGGATGGCCCCTGCCCGGTGGGGTGATCGGCCTGCTGGTGGTGACCGCGCTGTTGCTCACGGGGGCCATCGCGCCGCGCCGCATCGAAGCCGGCGCCCGCTGGCTGCTGGGCGAGATGCTGCTGTTCTTCGTGCCGCCCTTGATGGCACTGATCCGGCACCCTGAACTGCTGAGCACCATGGGGCTGAAGCTGGCGCTGGCCATCGTCGTGGGCACCCTGTTCGTGATGGGTGGGGTGGGCCTGGTGGTGGCGCGCGTGATCCGGATGGAAGACCGCATGGGCACGCACCCGGTGGATCAGGAGGTGAGCCGATGAGCGCCGTCGACCTGTTTGGCGCACCGGCCGTGGCAGCCGCCAGCCTTGTCCTGACGCTGGGCATCTACCACGCCGCACGGCGCCTGTTCCAGCGCCATCCCCGCATCTGGCTGACGCCGATCATCGTGACACCGCTGGTGCTGCTGGTGCTGTTGCTGGGCAGCGGCACGCCCTACGAGGTGTATTACACCCACACGCGCTGGCTGACCTGGATGCTGGGGCCGGCCACGGTGGCCTTCGCCTACCCGATTCACCAGCAGCGCGGGCTGATCCGACGCTACCCCATCACGCTCAGCATTGGCGTGCTGACCGGCGTGGTGCTGGGCGTGGGCAGTTCGTGGGTGCTGGCATGGGTGCTGGGCCTGCCCGATGAGGTGATGCGCAACATCCTGCCCCGCTCGGTGTCGTCGCCTTTCGCGATGCCGGTCGCGATCATGCTCGGGGTGCAACCCGAACTGGCCGTGATGTGCGTGCTCGTCACCGGCGTGTTCGGCATGGTGGTCGGGCACGGCTGGCTGACCTGGCTGAATGTCAGCCACCCAGTGGCCGTGGGCTCGGCGTTTGGAGCCGCCACGCACGGGGTTGGCACGGCCAAGGCCTGGCAGATCGGCCCTGAGCAAGGCGCGGTCTCGAGCCTGACGATGATCTTCTCGGGGATCGTGCTGGTGTTGATCGGGCCCTTGCTGGCGCGCGCACTGGCCTGAGGGCTCAGCTTGCGGCGGCCGGGGGCTCGGCACCCAACAGAGGCAGCGTCACGGTGAAGACCGCCCCGCCCTCGGGCGCGTTGGCCGCCGTGAGCCGCCCCCCGTGCTGCTCGACGGTACCGAAGCTGATCGACAGCCCGAGGCCCGTGCCCTTGCCCACTGGCTTGGTGGTGAAGAATGGATCGAACAGCCGCCCCATGTGTTCAGGCGGGATGCCGGGCCCGTTGTCGCGCAGCGTGATGGTGGCCTCGCGTTCGGTGTGCGCCAGCGTGATCCACAACTCGGGGTGCGGGCTGCGGGCCGAAGCCGCATCGTAGGCGTTCTGGATCAGGTTCATCAGCACTTGCAGCAACTGACCGGCACTGGCGCGCACCAGGCAGCATGGTTGTGGCGCCCAGTGGATGGCAAAGCCAGGTGCCGTGCCCTTGCGCACCCAGTGAATGGCCCGCTCGATGACGGCATTGAGATCGACCGGCTCGCGCTCTTCCCGGTCCATCACCGAGAAGCGCTTCAGGCCATTGACGATGTCGGTGGTGCGCTGAGCGCCTTCGAGGGTGCCGTCGATCAGCGATGGCAGGTCGGCCAGGGCGTGGTCGATGCGCAGCCGCTGACGCAGTTCGGCCAGCAGCGCAGGCGGCTCGCCGGCGTGCACGGCCTGCAGGTAGGTCGCCATGCGATCGGTGTACTTCTTGAGCGCATGCACATTGCCCAGCACGAAGCTGATCGGGTTGTTCAACTCGTGCGCCACACCGGCCACCAGGCGCCCCAGCGACGCCATCTTCTCGGAGTGCAGCAGTTGCTGCTGGGCCTGTTTCAGCGCCTCGTGGGCGCGCTGCAACTCCTGGTAGGCCCGCTTGATCTCGCCCATCGGCCGGCCAACGAACACGTAGCCCACCACGCGCGCGCTGGCATTGCGGCGGGGGGTGCAGTTCAGGTCGACCGGCACGCTTTGGCCCTGCGCGTCACGCAACTGGATCTCAAGGACCGCACCACCCCGCGAGGGGCGCCATGTGCCCAGCACCTCACGCAGACGCTGCACGCTGTCCTCGTCGGCGAGGAGGTCCAGCGCGCTGCGACCGCGCAAGCTGGCCTCGTCCTGGCCCACCAGTTCGCGCAGCGCGGCATTGGTCTCTTCAATGCGGCCCTGGCTGTCGCAGGCTACCAGCACATCGCTCATGGACGACAAAAGGCTGAGGATGAACTGCTGCGACTGCTCGAGCTGCGCGTTCTTCTCCTCCAGCGCGATCTCGTCGCGCACCAGCTGCTGGTAGACCTCGTCCATCTTGTGGATGACGTCGAGCCAGGCGGTTTCATCCAGGCCCTCGGGCGCGACGGTGAGGTCGGGCAGTGCTGGCAGCTGGGGTGGGGTTGACGGCAGGCTCATGGGGTAATCCTGCGCTCAGTGCACGGTGCAGACCATGCACGGGTCGAACGAGCGCACCACGTGCTGCACGGCCACCGGCGTGGTCTCACCGGGCTGCACGGGCGCACCAACGAGCGCCTGCTCCAGCGGGCCCGGAATGCCGTCCGCATCGCGCGGCGAAAAGTTCCACGACGTCGGCGCGACGATCTGGTAGCTGGCAAGGCGGCCGTGTTCGATCCGCAGCCAGTGGCCCAGCGCCCCACGTGCGGCTTCGGTGAGGCCCACGGCGCGAGCGGTGTCGGGCAGTGTCGCGGGCTGGTGCCAGGGGTCGCCCGGCCGCACGGCACGCAGCCAGTCTTCCATCAACGGCACGACACGCGCCAGTTCAAGCAGACGGGCCAGCACCCGCGTGAACACGTTGGTGCCTGTGCGGCCCACGGTGTCCCGGATCAGCGGATGGCCATCGTTGAGTTGCCGCGCGACGGCACCGGTCTCGGCCACACGGCCAGCCAGCCGAGGCGCCTTGTTCCAGGTGTAGGCGGCCGGCTTGTTGGCATCAGGCACCGTGAGCCCATCGTGCGGGTGCAGCGGGCGATCGCCGTCCAGCCAGGCGTGGGTGGTGTCTTCCGTGATCCGATCGAGGTCGAGCGGCAGGCTCATGGATTGAGCTGGCTCGAAGCTTCCCGCCGCAAAGGCAGCGTGCCCATCCGGCTGTACATAGGCCCCATACGACAGGCAGGGCCCGCTGCCCCGCCCCAGGTCGCGCAAGGCCAGATCGGCCTCGATGGTAAGGAACAGGCGCAAGTCGCCGTGGTCGGGCGCCGCCTGCTGCCACCAGGCCATGAGCGCGGCTTCGTTGTCGAGCGACGCGATCGCTTCGAGCGGCGCGGCGAACAGCGTCTGCTCGAGGAAGGCGCGAAACTCGCGCACCTTGCCCAGCAGGCGCAGGCGCTCGGCCAGGTCGATGGCGCGCGCACTGCCCCCGGGCAGCACCGACTGCGTGTGCGGCCACTTGCCCCCCAGCGTGCCGAGGATGGTGAACCAGCGCTGCCGCGCCGCCGTGGCCTGACGGGCGTGATGGCCCTGCAGCGGCGCAAAGCGCGCCTGGGCCGCGGCAAACCAGGGCCGGTCGGCGTACACCGGACGGGTGAAGTCCGGCATGAAGAACAGGTAGAAGTGCGTGAGGTGGTCAGCGAGGTTCTCGGTGGCCAGCATCAGGTTGAGCGCGTGGCGGCCGTTGGCCGGCATGTCCTGCGGCGCGAGGCCGGCCGCATCGCGCAGGGCGTAGGCGGCGGCCACCGACTGCGACACCGAGCAGATGCCGCAGATGCGCGGCACGTAAACCAGCGCGTCATGCGGGTCCTTGCCCAGCAGCATCTGCTCGAAACCGCGGTACATGGTTGCGTTCACGTGCGCTGCCTGTACGCGGCCGTCGGCCACATCCAGGCGCACTTCCAAATCCCCTTCGACGCGGTTGAAAGGGCCGACCAGCAGGCGGGTGGTGCTCATGCGGCCGACCTTACTTCAACCGCGTGCGCCGGATGGCAGGCGGCACCACGACGTGGTCGGCCGTGGCGTTGTGCTTGACGCGCTTGGGCGTGGCCGACTTCGACAACGAGGCCAGCGCCACATACCAGGCCTTGGGCATGTCGGTGGGCAGGCCGATGGGAATGCCGGCGATCTTGGGCGTGGCGTGGAAGGCGTGGCCAGGCGTCTGGAAGCCGGGCTCGGTGCAGCTGATGCAGGCGTAGCCGCCGCGGGTGCACGAGCCCTCGCCGTTCCACAGCCGGGTGTTGCAGTCGGCATGCGCCTGCGTGCCCTTGCAGCCCATGTGCTCCATCATGCAGCCCAGGTCGGAGGGCTGCTCGGCACTGGCCTTGAACTCGTAATACTCGTTGCGGGTGCAACCGTGGTGAACCAGCTGGTCGGCATAGAAGCGGGGGCGGCCAAGCGCATCCAGGTCGGCCGGGTTGAGCGCATCGGCTGCCAGCGCCATCAGGGTGTCCAGCACCCAACCAGGGTGGGTGGGGCAGCCAGCGATGTTGATGACCGGCCACTCGGCCCCCGCCTGGGCGCGGCCCGGACTGCGGAAGGACTCGCCCAGCAGGCCGCCAGGGTGTTCGTCTTCGTGCTGCAGGCCGCAGGCTTCGGTGGGGTTGTCGCCCCCGGCCGTGATGCCCCCCCAGGCGGCGCAGCTGCCGACCGCCGCCACAAAGCGGGCCTTGGCGGACAGGCGCTGCACCCAGTCGATCATGGGCAGGCCCGTGCCGGCCAGCATGTGAAAGCGGCCGCTGCCGTTCGGTCCACGGAGCAAGGCGCCTTCGATGCACAGCACATCCAGACGCAGGCGGTCGGCCAGCACGTCTTCCATCAGCGCGATGACATCCGCGCCCGTTTCCAGGCTGAGCGACGGGTGCCACAGCAGGTGGATGCCCGCATCGCGCAGGGTGCCGGGCAGATCGGGCGTGTCGGCGCACAGCAGCGACATGCTGCAGCCGCCACAACCGCCCGACTGCAGCCACAGCACGTTCAGTGGCTCACCCGACGAGCGAGTCAGGGATCCGAACGGTGCCGTGCTCATTTCGGCTCCAGGCCAAAGCGTTGCAGCTTGGCGCGCAGGCCCACACGTGAAAGACCCAGCTCGCGCGCAGCGTGGGTCTTGTTCCAGCGCAGGCGCAACATGGTCTCGCGCAACACGGCCGCCTCGATGCGGTCGAGCCGCTCCTGCAACGTGCCGCTTTGCGGGATGTCGAGGTGCAGTCCACCTTCTGGCCGGGTCTGAGACACATCCGAACCCGCGCCCTGCAGCACCTTGCGCGAGAACGCGTGGGCGTCGATCAGGCCGGCCCCATCGGGCGCCGCGAGCGGATCGGACAGGGCCACGGCGCGCGTGACTTCATTGTTCAGTTCCCGGATGTTGCCGGGCCACGGATAGGCCTGCAGCACCGCCAGCGCATCGGCCGTGAAACGCAGCGCGCCGCGCCCCAGGCTGCGTGCCACCTCGTCGAGCAGGCGCTGCGCGATCAGGGCCACATCGCCTCCCCGCTTGCGCAGCGGCGGCATCGTCACCGTGACGTTGGCCAGGCGGTAATACAGGTCTTCACGGAAGCGGCCACTGCGCACATCGGCTTCCAAGTCGCGGTGTGTGGCGGCGATCACGCGCACGTCCACCGCCACCGGCTTCGGCGCGCCCACCGGTCGCACCTCGCCTTCCTGCAACACGCGCAGCAGCTTGACCTGAAACGCGGGCGAGGTCTCGCCGATTTCGTCGAGGAAGATGGTGCCCTTGTCGGCGCGCTGGAACAGGCCAATGTGGTCGTCGTAGGCCCCCGTGAAGGCGCCACGCTTGTGGCCGTACAGCTCGGATTCGATCAGCGTGTCAGGGATGGCCGCACAGTTCTCGACCACGAAGGGACCGGCCGCACGGCCGCTCGCGTAGTGGATGGCACGGGCCAGCAACTCCTTGCCCGTGCCCGACTCGCCGTGCACCAGCACGCTGAGGTCGTAGCGGGCCACCTTGGCGGCCATGCGGCACACCTCTTCCACCGGGCTGCCGGGCGAGCACTCGATGCGCCCGAAATCGAAGGTGTCCTTGGCGCGGGCCAGTTGCTCGGTGGCGCGCTGGCGCAGCACGCCCGTGCCGGCGCGCAGGTCGATCTCCATGCGGTGCAGCGCGCCTTGCAGGCTGCGGCTTTCCGCGGCCTGGCGCACCGTGTCCAGCAGGTGATCGGGCACCCAGGGCTTGAGGATGTACTGGTAGATGCCGGCTTCGTTGATGCCGGTGATGATGTCTTCGCTGTCGGTGTAGCCCGAGATGACGATGCGGACCGTGTCCGGCCAGCGCTCGCGCACCTCTTTCAGAAAGGCGACGCCCGTCTGCCCGGGCATGCGCTGATCGCACAGGATGACGGCCACCGGGTACTGCTCCAGCAGCGCACGGGCCTGCTCGGCATCGCCCGCAGTGAGGATGCGAAAGTCCTCTTCCAGCGTGCGACGCATGGCCTCCTGGGACCGGACCTCGTCGTCAACCAGCAGGACGGTGGGCAGGTCGATGGCATTCATGCCGGCAGCTTAACAAATGCGGGGCAGCTGCTCGCCGGTGAGCCAGTCCACCACGCGACGGCCGCCAAAGCGCGTGCGCATCTGCACGAAATGGTGGGGGTCTTCGGTGACCGTGCCGATGCGGGCGGCCCCGGCGCCCAGCGGGTGGGCGCGCATGGCGGCCAGGAGCGCGTCTGCCTGCTCGGGGGCGCAGATGGCGACCAGCTTGCCTTCGTTGGCCACGTACAGCGGATCCAGGCCGAGCAGCTCACACGCGGCCTCGACCTGCGGCAGCACGGGGATGGCCGCCTCGTCCAGGTCCATGCCGACGCCGCTCTGGCGGGCGATCTCGTTGAGCGTGGTGGCCAGGCCACCGCGCGTCGGGTCGCGCAGCACGTGCAGGCCCTGGGGCACCGCCTGCAGCATCGCGGCCACCAGTGTGTGCAGCGCGGCCGTGTCCGAGACGATCTCGGTTTCGAAGGTCAGCGACTCGCGCTTGGAAAGGACCGCCACGCCATGCTCACCCAGCGTGCCGGACACGAGGATGGCATCGCCCGGCTTCGCAGCCGCGCCATCGATGCGCACGCCCGCCGGCACCACGCCCACGCCGGTGGTGGTGATGAAGACGCCATCACCCTTGCCCTGCTCAACCACCTTGGTGTCGCCGGTGACGATGGGCACGCCGGCCTCGCGGCTGGCCGCGGCCATGGACTCGACCAGCGCCTTCAGCTCGGACAGCGGAAAGCCCTCTTCGATGATGAAGCTGGCGGCCAGGTACAGCGGACGGGCGCCGGCCATGGCCACGTCGTTGACGGTGCCGTGCACACACAGGCAGCCCAGGTCTCCACCGGGAAAGAACAACGGGGACACCACGTGGCCATCGGTGGCCATGACGAGGCGGCCGCCCTGGGCCAGTTCGGGCGGCGCGTCGAACGCGGCCTGGTCGTTGCCCTGACGCAGCCACGGGTTGTCGAAGGCCTTGAGAAAGAGCTCGTCGATCAGCTGGGCCGCTGCGCGCCCGCCCGCACCATGGCTCATGTCGATGCGGCCGTGCTTCAGGTCGAGCGGGCGGATGTAGTCGGGGCGAACGGGCATGGGATCAGTCGGTGAGCGGGGGCAAATCAACGAGGCGGGGTCAGGCCGCACAGGCCCGGGGAGCGGCCGGCACGATGGGGATGTCGCGGAAGCGGCCGTAGCTGTAGTGCGCCGCGCACGCCCCTTCGCTGGACACCATGCACGAGCCCACCGGGTTGTCGGGCGTGCAGACGTTGCCGAACAGCTTGCAGTCGGTCGGGCGCTTGACGCCGCGCAGGATGGCGCCGCACTCGCAGGCCTTGTGGTCGGGCACGGGCTGGTAGTGCAGGTCGAAGCGACGCTCGGCGTCGAAGGCGGCGTAACGCTCGCGCAGCTTCAACGCGCTGTGCGGCACCACACCCAGGCCGCGCCACTCGAAGCTGTCGCGCACCTCGAAGACCTCGTCCATCACCTTCTGCGCCGCCACGTTGCCCT
This sequence comes from uncultured Aquabacterium sp., assembly GCF_947366995.1. Taxonomy (GTDB): domain Bacteria; phylum Pseudomonadota; class Gammaproteobacteria; order Burkholderiales; family Burkholderiaceae_C; genus Aquabacterium. The sequence goes on from NZ_CANBCC010000062.1 coordinate 15,571, forward strand.
GGGGCGTGACCGCACGGGTGAACTCGTTTTCCACCTCGGCGCGGCCTTCGTTCACCTGGCGCACCAGCATCAGGATGGCCTGCATCACATCGAGCGGCTCGAAGCCGGCAATCACCACCGGCTTGTGCCAGCCCTCGGCAAACGGCACATACGGATCGGAGCCGATGACGATGCTGACGTGAGCAGGGCCGACGAAGCCGTCGAGCTCGACCTTGCCATGCTGCTCGGCATCGGGCGCCGCGAGGATGTGCGTGACGGCGGCAGGCGTCAGCACGTGGCAGCACAGCACGCTGAAGTTCTTGACGCCCAGTCGCTCGGCCTGCTGCACCACCAGCGCGGTGGGCGGCGTGGTGGTTTCGAAGCCGATGGCGAAGAACACCACCTCGCGGTCAGGGTGGGCCTGCGCCGTCTTCAGCGCATCGGCCGCGGAATACACCATGCGGATGTCGCCACCGCGGGCCTTGGCCTTGATCAGCGAAAGGCCGTCAGATGCCGGCACCCGCATCGTGTCACCGTAGGTGCAGACGATGGCGCCGCGCTCAAGCGCCAGGCGGATGGCCAGATCGATGCGGCCAATGGGCAACACGCACACCGGGCAGCCCGGGCCGTGAATCATCTGCACCTGGGGCGGCAGCAGCTCGGTCACGCCGTAGCGGGACAGTGCGTGCGTGTGGCCGCCACAGAACTCCATGAAGCGGTAGACGCGGTCGGGGTGCGCCTCGGCGTGGATGCGTTCACCCAGCTGGCGCGCGATGGCCCCGTCGCGGAATTCGTCGATGTACTTCATGTGGCGGCGCCTCCGGTGATCAGTGCCGCTTCGGCGGCCTGCGCGGCATCGAGCTCGGCAAACAGCGCGAGCGTCTTCTCGGCCTCGTCCCGGTCCAGCAGGCCGATGGCGTGACCCACGTGCACGATCACGTAGTCACCGATGTCGGCTTCGGGCACGAGGGCGAGCGAGACCGCCTTGCGCACGCCGCCCAGGTTCACGATCGCCTCGTCGCCGTCGCGTTTCTCGACGACTTGGGCAGGCAGGGCTAGGCACATCAGCGGGCTCCTTCGGGGGACAGGACGGGAACGGGTGGGGTCGGGCAGCGCGGATCGGCCACGGGCGACGGAACAGGCAGCGGGTCGATCTGGCCGGACGCAAGGTCGGACAGGCTCGACAGATGAGCCACCGCCCAGGCCTGTCCCATGGCCAGGCCCGCGTCGCCGCAGGACACGGCCTCGGCCTGCAGCACGCGCAAGGGGGGCAAGCCGGCCCGCTCGGCGTGGTGCGCCAGGCCTTCACGCAGGCGGGCCACCAGCAAGCGGTTGTAGAAACAGCCCCCGCCCAGCACCACGGTGCGCACGCCATGGCGTTGGGCGGCCTGCACGGCCCAGCGGGCCAGGCCATCGGCCAGGGTCACGTGAAAGCGCGCGGCCCCTTCACCGCGCAGCGCGGCATCCGGCTCGCCACGCCGGGCGGCCGGGTCGGTGTCGGTCAGGGCCCACAGGCGCGTCATCAGGGGCAGCAAGTCGAGCGTGCCGTCATCGCGAAGGGGCGCGTCGCCTGCGTCGGCCTGCATCGGGTGCTCGGCCAGCCAGGCGGTGGCGGCCTGCTCCAGCGCGATCGCCGCCTGCGCCTCGAAGGCCTGGCGGGCACCCAGGCCGAGCGCGCCCGCAGCCGCATCGAACCAGCGCCCGGCCCCGGTCGTCAGCGGGCTGTTGAGCCGCTTCGACAGCATGGCCGACAGCAGCCGCGTGGCCGATTCGCCGTGGTGGGCGCCCAGGCGCTCGGGGATCTCGTCCGTGCGGCCCAGCGCGTGCAGCGTCGCGGCGGCCATGCGCCAAGGCTCGCGGGCGGCCACATCGCCGCCCGGCAGGCACAGGGGCGACAGGTGGCCCAGGCGCGACCAGCGCGCCCCGTCCACCCACAGCAGTTCGCCACCCCACGCCACCCCGTCGGTGCCCAGGCCCACGCCATCGAGGGCCAGGCCCAGCACCGGCTCGCTCAGGCCGTGCTCGGCCTGCAGCGCGGCAATGTGGGCGTGGTGGTGCTGCACGCCGATGGCCGGCACGCCCAGCTGCTGAGCCCAGCGCTGCGCGAGGCGCGTGCTGAAGAAATCGGGGTGCAGGTCGTGCGCGATCGCGTCAACCGGGCCCTCGGCCAGCAGCGCCTCGATCGAGGCCTCCAGCGCCATGCACTGGGCCGGCTCGGCCAGGTCACCATGCAGCGGCGACCAGCGCACCGTGTCACCCTCCAGGCGGCACGCGGTGTTCTTGAGCCACGCGCCCACCGCCAGGATGCGGCGCGGGGCCGGCTGCGGCACCGACTGGGTGTGCAGGGCAGCAGGAGACGTCATCGTGTTCACAGCGTGGGCTCGACGTGCATCAGCCAGCTGACCCAGCGGTCCATGCCGGCCCCGGTGGTGGCCGACACCTCGATCACCTCGATGGCCGGGTTCACGCGGCGGGCGTTCTCGATGCAGCGCGCCACGTCGAAGCTCAGGTAAGGCAGCAGGTCGATCTTGTTGACCAGCATCAGGCGCGCTGCGGCAAACATGTCCGGGTACTTCAGCGGCTTGTCCTCGCCTTCCGTCACCGACAGGATGGCGACCTTGGCCGCTTCGCCCAGGTCCCACATGGCCGGGCAGACGAGGTTGCCGACGTTCTCGATGAACAGCAGCTTCTCGGCGTGGTGGTGATGGTGGTGGTGATCTCCATGGTCATGGTGATGCGCGTGCCCGTGGGCCGCCACCGCCCCGTGCAAGGGCAGGCGCTCGAAGGCCTCGGCCACCATGGGTGCATCGAGGTGGCAGCCCTTGCCGGTGTTGACCTGGATGGCCGGCGCGCCGGTCGCACGGATGCGGTCGGCATCGACGCTGGTCTGCTGGTCGCCTTCGATCACGGCCACGGGCAGGCCCGGATGGCTGCGCTTGAGCGCCTCGATGGTGGCGCACAGCAGCGTGGTCTTGCCCGAACCCGGGCTGGACACGAGGTTGAGCGCGGTGACGCCGTGCGCGAAGAAATGCGCGCGGTTGCGCTGCGCGACGCGGCGGTTCTCACCGAGCACATCGGTTTCGATCTGGATGGCGCGCGCCTGGCTCATGCCCGGCACGCTGACCCGGGCCGCACCGGCGCCGTAGTGCAGGTCGCCCGTGGCCGCGTCGACCTGGGGCGCGCCCACGGCTTCATGCGCGTGATGGGCATGGCCGTGCTCGTGCGGATGCGGGTGGGTGTGAGGATGAACGTGGTCATGACCATGATCGTGGTCATGCGCGTGGGCGGGGGCCCCTTCAAGCTTGGCAGCATCGCCGCCAGAACATCCACAGACGACACACATGGTGGACTCCAATCGAATTCAGGGTTGGGTGGCGGGCTCGTCGTCCACCAGCAGGTCGACAACGCGCAGCTCGGTGCCGCCCGTGGGCTGCAGGCGCGCGCCGCCACATTCGGGGCATGGGTCCAGCCGGCTCAGGATGGGCACGGACTGGTTGCAGCCCAGGCACCAGGCCTGGGCTGGCGGTTCATCGATCTCGATGCGGGCCTCGGCCAGGCAGGTGCCGGGCACGATGGATTCAAGCGCAAAGCGCAGCGCACGCACCTCGACGCCCGACAAGGCGCCTGCTTCCAGGCGCAGCACCTGCACGCGGCGGAAGCGCTCGCGCACCGCGGCGTCTTCGACGAGCTGGACGATGCCGCCCGCCAGACTCAGTTCGTGCATGGGGACTCCTCAGGGCCCTGTAACGGACCGGGTTGCACAGTCTGCACCAAAGGCGCCGTCGCGGGGAAGTCGGCCGCAGGGCAAACGCAGCCATCCGGTGACATGACCGCAAACGGCACGCAAGGGTCATACGCGGCCGACACCGTGGGCAGCAGCGCCAGACGGGTGCGGTCACACAGGGACGGGTCATGCAGCAGCAGGCTGGCCACCGGCCCCTGCGGATGAAAGTTCCACTCGGTGGGGGCCACCACCTGGCAGGCGCGCACGTTGGCCCGCGGCCCTTGCCCCTCCAGCGCCACCCAGTGCAACAGCGTGCCCCGGGCCATTTCGACCCAGGCGACGCCCGCGTGGTCTCCGAGCGAGACCGCGCCGGACTGCAACACATACCGGCCCGCCGGGCCCGCGGCGAACGCAGACAAGCCGGGAGACACAAGCAGCGCTGGCTCATCGGGCAAGGCCAGGCGCGCCAGATCGGCCAACCGGGCGCCCATGCGCCACCACAGCGTGGGCGACTCGGGCAGGCGATCGGTCTCGTGCGTGCGGCACCACGGCCCGGTTTCCACCGGCACCCCGTCCCACGCCGGCACGCGGGCGTGGCCAGGCTGGCTGGCCAGGCGCTGCACCAGCCCGCGCAAGGCCTCTCCATCGGTCACCACCAGCGCACGCAGGGGATGGCGCACGGCCTGGGCCGCGGCACGCACGTCGCGCAACAGGCGTGCAGGCAAGGTGTCAGTGCGATGGCACCAGTCGGCCAGCGCCGCCTCGCCACCACGCAGCCAGTGCAGCAGCCACACGGTCAAGGGCTCGCCGAACACATGGGTTTCGAGCCAGTCCCGTGTGGGCGCCAGCACGGCCTCCGGCTCGACCGCCAGGCGCGACAGCAGCCCCTGCAGCGCCGGGCAGCCGTGCAGCGACTGCAGGCGGTCCACGGGGATCGAGGCCTCGCCCCGCAGCACGCGCGGCCAGTCCAGCCACAAGCGGCGCAGGTGCTCGCGCAGCGTTTCGAGCTGCAGCGTGGCAGCGTCCCGGCCCGACAAGGCCGCGGCCTCGCCCTGGGCCGCACGCACGGCCAGGGCCGAGGTGATCTGGTGCGCATGCCCGCACAGCGAGAACAGCGCCGACACCAGCGTCGGCAAGGCCGATGCCGGCTTGCCCCGCGTGAGCGCGTTCACCAGCTCCGGCCGCTCGTTGCTCAGGCGGGGTGCAGGCGCGTCGAGGTGCAGCACGACGCGGCCCGTCAGCCGGTCGACCTCGCTCATCACGGGTGCCGTCATCGACGTCATCGCGATGACCCCGTTGACGGCGGGCTGCTGCGGCCCGCCCGACCGAAGAGGAAGCCCCGTCGCGCCGCCACGCGAGCGGCTTCGTCGGGCGCTCCGGGAAGCAAGGCCACGGCAGGCACGGCCTGGGTCGGGGCTGTCGGGGCGGCGGGAGTCGGAGTCCGTTGGGCCGACGCCGCCGAATAAGGCTCATCGGGTGAGCGTGTCGTCGCCATCGGCACATCCCGCAGCGCCTGCAGCACGGCAGTGGCGGTGGCCACCGCGGCGGCGTGGTCGGCAAACTGGAACATCGGCGAAATCAGCGAACACGCTTCGAAGGCGCCGATGGCGGGCTCGAACGCCCCCAGAAAAGGCATGGCCTCGCCAGCCAGCGTGCGAACGCGGGTCTGCCCCACCGGCAGCGGTGTGGCCTCGGCCACGTCGGCCCGCCAGACGAGGTTCATGAACCACGGCGTGACGAGCACGCCCAGCGCGCCGGCTTCGATGGCTCGGGGCTCGTCGGCTGCCCCGCCCACCCACACCGACCGCGCATGAAAGCCCACGGCCTGCACGCGCAGGCGCGGATGCACCACCGGCAGACCCGCCATGCGGGTGCGGGCGATCTGCGCGAAGGTGGCCTCCAGCTGCCGCACCCATTCAGCCTGGGCGGGCAACAGCGTCGGGGGCGATGCCACGGCGGCGTGCATGGTCAGGCCGCGTCCTCGCCCAGGACCATGAACTGGTCGGCGGCCCCATCGCACTGCGGGCAGCGCCAGTGGGCCGGCAAGGCCGTGAAGGGCGTGCCGGGCTCGATCTGCCACACCGGATCGCCCTCGGCCGGGTCGTACACCCACCAACAGATCTTGCATTCGAGGCGGGCACCGTCCGGCAACCGGGCACGGTCGCCCAGGTAGCTGCCTTCGAAACGCGGCTGACCCAGGTCGCTCATGTCAGGCCCCTTCCACCCAGGCGAGCATGTCGGCCAGGCGCTCGTGCGAGTCTTCCAGGTCTTCACGGGCCGCGCAGGCCACTTCCGGCAGGTCCGTCACCTCGACCGTGTCGAGGATCAGCGCGTCCTGCGAGTTGAAGTAGCTCACGCGCCAGGTCAGCGGCACCTCGGTGTGCACGATGCGGCAGTTGCCATAGCCGCGCGACAGGATCTGGATCGGGCCCTGCCCCAGCGTCTGGTCGATCACGGCCAGATCCTGCGGGCTCAGCGGCAACAACGTCAGGTTGACCACGTGGGCCGCCGTGCCAGGCTTCCACAGGTGGATGTGGTCTTCCAGCTCGGTCAGGATGGCAGGGGCGTTCATCACCCCGGCCGGCCAGGCGCCGTTGTCCTCCGGCTGCAGGCGCACGCGGCGCGCGCCGCTGGCCTGGACACGGGAAGCGGCCGATTCCAGCACGCCTTGCGGAATGCGCCCCACCTCGATGCGGTCGCTGAGGACCACACGCGCATCGCTGCCCGGCTGCGTCACCTGATGCAGCACGCGCCACACGCCGGCGAACACGGCCTCCTGCACCACCAGTTCGCCCTCGGACAGGCTCACGCGCACGCTGACCTCACCCTCGCCCAGCACCTGGTTGATCAGGCGGCGCTCGGCGTCGTTCAGGTCCATCAGGTCCACCGGGTCGGCTGGCAGCCCGTGCCGGGCGCGGTCCAGGCTGGCCAGGGCCAGGCGCAGGGCCTCGTGCGCCCCCGTCAGGCTGGCGATCTCCTCGCGTTCGGGCAGGGCCGGCGCCTGGTAGGTGGACATGCCGCTGGGCATGACCATGTAGTCCAGCGTGTCTTCTTCGATCTGGCTGCCAGGGCCCATGGGCAGGTCGGCCACGACGGGAATGGGAAACGGTTTCATGCGGACTCCGGGTCAGGGGCGTTCAATGGCAGGACGAGGCGGCCGCACCGGCCGACTGGATCGCGATCGGGGCGTGGGTGGTGGGGCTGGCCAGCGCGTTGCGCACCAGCGCCAGGAAATCGGTCCAGTCGTGCATGCCGGACACGGTGGTGACATAGCGGCCATCGCGCACGAAGACGAGCGAGGGGCGACGTTGGGCGCCGTAGCGCTGGCCGATCGCGTCCTCGTCGGCCGGGGTGGCGATGCCGATGCGGAAGGCCTGACACGCGTCGGTGCGCAGTTCCGGCAGCACCACGGCCACGTCCAGGCCTTCCGGAAAGCGCACGGCGTCGCCCGCGATCAGGATCACGGCATCGCCCGGCGCCGCGGCCAGCCAGGCAGGCAGCGTGGCCAGGTCGACCCAGTGCGCGCCGTGCTCGCGCACCAGGCGCTGCATCAAGGGGTGGGCCTGGGGCGGCGTGTCGGCAAAGAAGGTCGAGGTCGACAGGGTGGACGTCTCAGCCATGGCGGGCTCCGTGAGGGGTGAAGTCAGGCTCACTCTGTGAGCCTTGTGAGGAAGAAGTGGGTTGGCCGGACAGGGCCGCCACCTGGGCCGCGCTCATGGCCGAAGGCAGCACGAACCCCGGGTCGCCAAAGGGATCGATGCCCGCCGTGGGGCTCAGTGCCCCTTCGATGAGGTCCAGTGCGGCATTGACCTCGGCGGCGCGCTCGTCGTCCAGACGCTCACGCGCGCCTTCCAGGAAGATCAGCAGCCATTCGCCGACCGCTGGCTCGCCCACCAGGGCCGTGTTGACGCGCCGGCGTTCGCCACGGCCCTCGACCCAGGCATGCCCGGGCTCGACCGCGCACACGCGCATGGGAATGCCGATGCACATTTCAGCGGCCCTCCAGGGTGGTGCCCGGCACCAGGAAACGGTCGTCCCCCACGCGACAGGCGGCGTCGGCGGCCGGCCTGCCGGCTTCGTAGGCGGCCATCGCCAGCGTGTCGATGGTCACCGCGTCCTGCGCACCCAGCGGT
>NZ_CANBCC010000063.1 GCF_947366995.1 uncultured Aquabacterium sp.
CCCCAAAAACAAAACCCCCCCTCCCCGTGCCCCCCGCCCCCCCCACACCGGCCCCCCCCGCCCCGTTGTGGGGGCCGGTCCCGCGCGCGGGCCCCGGCCCGCGGCCAGTGGGTCACTGGGCGCTGTCCCAGTTTCCTTCGCGCTTGGGCGAGGTGTGGTGGTGATCCTGCACCTTGTCCTTGTGGCGACAGACCTGGCGGTCCAGCTTGTCCATCAACTGATCAATGGCGGCGTACAGATCCTCGTGCGAAGTTTCAACAAAGATGTCCTTGCCCTTCACGTGCAGGTTGACTTCAGCCTTCTGGCGGCGATCCTTTTCCTTTTGCTTTTCAACACTGAGCAGGACAGTCACGTCCACGACCTGGTCGAAATGACGGGTCACCCGATCCAGCTTGGTCAGAACGTACTCACGCAGTGCGGGAGTCACTTCAAGATGGTGGCCACTGATCGTCAAATTCATACTGCCTCCTTTCGAGAGCAGAAAGGTTGAGAACATCCGGCCCCGGCCCAAAAAGGCGTGACCGGACATCCAGTGTGCGCGCGGTGCCAGCGTGTGACAAGGGCATGACATTGGTGTTTGTATGGGGGTCACGACGCCGCGTGCAGAAAGCCGCAAACGCTTGAGACAGCGCAAGAAACACGGGTTTGCCAGGCTGGCCGGTGCGGCGCGTGTGTGCAGCGTCTGCAAGGCGGGACTGACCGCATGGGCAATCTCCACCGGCGCAGCAGGGGGCAGGGAGACCGGCCTGTGGCCCGACAATACCGGCCATGACGCAAGACGCCCTCGCCCGGACCGCGCCGGCCGGCCTCGCAGCCCGCTGGTGGCCACTGGCCCTGCTCGCCATCGCCGCCCCGACGCTGATCGCGGCGCATGACCCGCCCTCCGTGACGTTCTACAACCAGGCCCTGGCGGTGCTTGGCTGGGGGCTGCTGATCGCGATGATGGCTGCCGCCCCGCTGCCCCCCGGCGCCCGCGCAGGCGGAGCGGTGCGAGCCCTGTTGGGCGTGCTGGGCATGCACGCAGCGCTCGCCGCATGGGCCGCACTGGGCGGGCCCTTGCCGGCCGGGCTGGCGATGATGGGGGCGGGCCTGGGCCTGGCCGCCTTGTTTGCGGTGTGGGCCGGATGGCGCGGCGGGCGCAGCACGGCCGGGGAACTGGCCGCCGACGTGTTCTTCGGCGCCCTCGCTGCGGCCGGGGCCATCGGGATCGCCCTGGCGGCCGTGCAGGTCTTTCATCCTGCCTGGGCAGACGGCCGGCTGCTGGCGGCGCCGGTGGTGGCGGGTCGGGCCGTGGGCAACCTGCGCCAGCCCAACCATTTCAGCACCCTGCTGGTGTGGAGCTGTTGCGCCGCCGTCTGGCTGAGCCAGCGCCGGCGCCTGCCGGAGGGCGTCTGCGCAGCCCTGGTCGCCCTGTTCATCGGCGGGGTGGTGTGGACGGCCTCGCGCACCGGCATGGTCGGCATGGTGTTCCTGTGCCTGTGGGGGCTGCTGGACCGCAGCCTGTCGCGCCGCATGCGGGCTGTGGTGGCCGGTGCGCCTGTGTGGTACGCCGCGTGGTGGGGCCTGATGTGGGCTTGGTCCCACCTGGACGGCAGCGTGGCGTTCGCGGCCGAAGCGCGCCTGCACGATGGCAGCGACATTTCGAGCTCCCGGTTTGCCATCTGGTCGAACGTGCTGTCACTGATCCGCATGCACCCGTGGACCGGGGTGGGCTTCGGCGAATTCAACGTCGCCTGGACCTTCACGCCTTTCCCCGACCGCCCGGTGGCGTTCTTCGACCACACACACAACCTGCTGCTGCAGTGGGCGGTCGAGTTCGGCGTGCCGGTGGCCCTGCTGATGACGGGGCTGTGCCTGTGGGCATTCGTGGCGCTGTTTCGTCGCCCGGCGCGCAAGGCGGCATCGGCACCTTCGCCAGCGCCGGCCGCTGCCGTGATCGTGGCGCTGGCCGGCCTGCACAGCCTGCTGGAGTACCCGCTCTGGTACAGCTACTTCCTGCTGCCGGCTGCCTTTGCCTGGGGATTGGGACTGGGTGCGCGCGAGGCCGCTTGCGACCTGGACACGGCATCGTCGGGTGCGCCCACGGCAAGCCGGCTCGGTGCCCACGCGCTGGCCGCCGCCGGCCTGCTGACTGCGCTGGGTGCGGTGTGGTGTGCGGTGGACTACCAGTCCGCCGCCAACATCTACGCACCACGCGCCGGGGCCGGGCCCCTGGCCGACCGTGTTGCCCGCGGCCAGCGCATGCCGTGGTTCGGATACCAGGCGGACTATGCGGCCGTCACCACCGCCGATGGCGACGAGCCGAGCCTGCCCCCGGCGGCCTTCCGCCGCACGCTGCACAACCTGGTGGACGCCCGCCTCATGATCGCCTACGCGCGCTCACTGGCGGAGCACGGCCAGGTCGACCAGGCCCGCTACGTGGTCGCGCGGCTCAAAGAATTCCGCAACCCCATGACGCGGTCCTTCATGGCCCCGTGCGACACCGAACCAGAGGACGACGAGCCGCAGCCATTCCAGTGCACGCCCCCGGCGCACAACTACACGTGGAGACAGTTGCTGCCCCGTTGATCCGCCGAGGTGACGAAGGCGGGCCGTGGCAATCAGGCCGCGGGCAGGTCGCCTTCGGCGCGCACCCAGTGGCCGCTCTTGCCGCCCTGTTTTTCCAGCAGGCCCACATCGGTGATCAGCATGCCGCGGTCGGCGGCCTTGCACATGTCGTACACCGTCAGCAGACCCACCTGCACGGCGGTCAGCGCCTCCATCTCCACCCCCGTCGGGCCCACGGTCTGCACTGTGGCCTGGCAGCGCACGGCGCAAGGGCTGTCTTCGAGGGTCAGCTCCACCGCCACGCGCGACAGGGCGAGCGGGTGGCACAGCGGGATCAGGTCGGCCGTGCGCTTGGCCCCCTGGATGGCGGCAATGCGGGCGACGCCCAGCACGTCGCCCTTGCCGGCGCGGCCTTCGCGGATCAGTGCCAGCGTTTCGGGTTGCATGCGGATGCGGCCTTCGGCCACGGCCACACGGACGGTCGGCGCCTTGGCCGAGACATCGACCATGTGCGCCTGGCCTTCGCTGTCGAAATGGGTGAGAACGGACATGGCGGACGATCTGCTCAAGGGTAAAGAAACACAAAACAGCCCGGCTGACAGGGGCTTCCGCTCAAGGATGCACCGCCGGCCGCGCCGGTTCGCAGCATACTGCGCAGTCCACCTGTTGCCATGGTGCCCATGCTGATGCGTCCCTTGCGCCGAGCGGCCCGCCGCCTGCCCTCCTATCGTTCTCCTGCCCTGCACGGCGCCAGCCGGCACGCCATCGTGGCGGCACTGCTGCTTGGCAGTTGGGCCGCCGGGCCGGTGGCCCAGGCTCAGGAGGCCACGCCGAACGCCCTGCCGGCGCTCGGTGATGCGGTCTCGCAGGAGCTGTCGCCGGTGGCCGAGCGCCGGCTGGGCGACCGCATCATGCGCAGCATCCGCCGCGACCCGGACATCGTGGACGACCCGCTGGTGCAGGCCTACATCGAACAGCTGTGGCGCGGCCTGCTGGTGGCCGGGCGACTGCGCGGAGAGATCGGGCCCGAGCTCGACAGTGCCCATGCCTGGACGCCCTTCCTGATCCGCGACCGCTCGGTGAACGCCTTCGCGCTGCCCGGCGGTTACATCGGCGTGCACCTGGGCCTGATCGCCATGACGAACACGGCCGATGAGCTGGCCTCCGTGCTGGCGCACGAGTTGTCGCACGTGACGCAACGCCACATCGCGCGGATGATCGGGCAGCAATCGCGCACCTCGTGGGTGAGCATCGCGACGATGATCGCCGGCATCCTCGCGGCGAGCCGCAACGCGCAGGCCGCGCAGGCGCTGATCTATGGTGGCCAGGCCGTGACGGCGCAGACGCAGCTGAACTTCTCGCGCGACATGGAGCGCGAGGCCGATCGCGTCGGCTTCGGCGTGCTGGCCCAGGCCGGCTACGACGTGGCGGGCATGGCCTCGATGTTCGAGATGCTGCAGCAGGCCTCGCGCCTGAACGATGATGGCAGCTACCCCTACCTTCGCACCCACCCGCTGACCAGCGAGCGCATTGGCGATGCACGCGCCCGTGTGGGCCTCGCGCACGACCGGGCCGGGCCGCTGGCCAGCCGGCCGGAGGGCGAACGGGCCGCCTGGCACGCCCTGATGGCCGCCCGCTCACGCGTGCTGATGGACACGCGCAGCGTGGCGCTGCAGGCCTTGCTGCAGCAGGAAGCGGCGCCCACCGCCACGCCGATGCAGCGTGTGGCGCGGCACTACACCACCATGCTGGCCGCACAGCGCGGCGGCGCGCCCTCACAGGCCATGGCGGCCCTCGCCCAGGCTCGCGACGCGGCGCGCGCCCTGCCGGCCGTGCAGCAACAGGTGGCCCTGCGGGTGCTGGATCTTGGCGAAGCCGAGAACCGCCTGCGGGATCGCCAGCCGGCCGCCGCGGCGGAGGCTCTGTCTCGTGCCATCGCCGCAGGTGGCAGCGCCGACGCCCGCCCGGAACTGCTGATGGCCGCCCAGATCGCGCTGGCGGCGCCACCCGGCGTCGCGCGGCGTGCCAATGCCGAGCAGGTGGCCGAGCGCCTGCAGAGCCAGGTGAGCCGCCAGCCGGACGACGCCACCGCCTGGACGCTGCTGGCCAGCCTGTGGGCGGAACTCGATCAGCCTGTGCGGGCTGTGCGGGCCGAGGCCGAGGCCGTGGCCGCATTGGGTGACCTGCCCGGCGCCATCGAGCGGGTGCAGGGCGCCCGAACCCGCTTCCGGCAGCCGGACGCGGCCGAGGTGATCGAATTGAGCGTGATGGACGCGCGCATGAAGGCGTGGATGCGCCAGCAGCGCGCCGACCTGCAGGACGGCAGCTGACGCCGACGCCGTTCAGTACGTCCAGTTCACACTGACCTGGCCGTGGCGCGGTGCGCCGTAGAAGGCCTGGTCCCAGTAGAGGCTGTTGATGTACTTCTGGTCGGTGAGGTTGCGGATCTGCGCCGAGACCTTCCAGTGCTTGTCGATCTGGTAGCTGGCGCCGACATCCAGCAGCGCATGGCTGTCCTGCGTGGCGCGCACGCCGCCGATGTCGCGGTGGATCGCCGACTGCCAGCGCACGGCCGCGGTGGTGCTGAGCCTGTCGGTGGCGGCGTAGCGCACGCTCACCCGGGCCGTGTCGCGCGGCAGAAAGGTGCGCGTGTCCTGGCCATCGGCATCCTCGATGTCCGTGTGCGTGAGGCTCGCGCTCAATTCCACACCCTCGGCCACGCGCCCGGTGGCTTCCAGCTCGATGCCCTGGCTGCGCGCATCGGTGGCTGAATACACATTGCGACCCTCCACCCAGGTTGCGTCGCCCGCGAGGCCGTCCTGACGCGTCCGGAACACGGCCGCCTGCAGGCTCAGCTTGCGATCCAGCAGGTCGGCCTTCAACCCCACTTCGGCGTTGCTGCCGCGCACGGGCGCCAGTGGCTTGCCATCGGCGCTCACCTCGGTCTGGGGCTTGTAGATCTGCGTGTGGCTTGCATAGGCCGCCAGTGCCGGGGTCAAGGTCCACACGGCGCCCAGGTAGGGCGTCAGCCGCGTGGCGTCGTAGACATGGGGCACGCCATAGCTGAGGCCGCTTGAACGGATGTGCAGCAGTTGCGCCCCGGTGATCAGCTTCACCGCGTCGCTCAGGCTGAAGCGCGCGGCGCCATACACGCCCCGGCGCTCCAGATCAAAGGATGAGCCCGCAAAGCTGGCGTCCATCGCCGGCTTCGCGAAGCGGCCATCCCAGTTGTCCAGCATCGCCCCCAGGTCCGTGAAGCGCGAACCGGCATAGCTCGCATAGCCCGATAGCTCGGTCGCATCCTCCTTCGCCCAGTTGGCGCCAACCACCGCTTCGTGCTGGCGCCCCGCCAGCGAGAACGGCCCGCTGGCCTGCAGATGCAGCAGGTCCTGCATGTAGTCGCCACGGAAGGCCGACGGGTAGCCATACAGCCCGGCGGCGTTGCCCTGTACCGGCGTGCCGAACACGTACAACAGCTCCGAATCCGACTTGTTACTGCGGTGGGTCAGCCCGGTGCGCAGCTGCCAGCCCTGGCCGAAGTCGTGGCTCAGTTCAGCGGTCAGGCGGCGCTCCTTGTTGTTCCACCAGGTCCAGTCAGCGGCCGTGTTCGTCGACACGTCGTAGTCGGTCTGCGCGCCGTTGGTGTAGTTCATCGGCAGCGCGCCCCAGAAGGGGCTGCGGGCGCGGCTCTCACGCTCCAGCCAGCCGAGCGACAGGGTGGTGTGACGGCTCAGGTCGATGTCCACGGCGCCATACAGCGTGTACAGGCGCTTGCCATGGCGGTCGAGGTAGCTGTCGCTGTCCTGGGCTGCACCGACGAGGCGCCCGCGCACAGACCCGTCGGCATTCAGCGCGCCCGACACATCGCCCTCCAGCCGCACCTTGTTCCACGACCCGAGCGTGAGCCCGCCCGAGGCCTGGAAGGCCGACGTCGGCTTCTTGCGCACGAAGTTGATCGTGGCCGATGGCAGCCCCGTGCCCGTCAGCAGGCCATTGGCGCCGCGCAGCACGTCGATGCGGTCGTACACGAGGGTGTCGACCTCGCCCCATTGGGCACCGTTCGTGAACGGCAGGCCGATCCCGTCGAGCTGAAAGTTGTCGATGTCGAAGCCGCGTGCCGAGTAGTAGGTGCGATCGGTTTCGACGCGCTCGACCGTCACGCCCGGCGCAAACGCCAGGGCATCGTTGACCGTGCCGAGCCCGAAGTCATCCAGCTGGCTGCGGGTGATGGTGCTGATGGCCTGCGGCGTTTCACGCGGGGTGAGTGCCAGCCCGGTGGCCGTGCGCGAGCGGCCGGCCCGGTAGGAGGCTCGCCCCTCGGTGGGCGCCTCCTCCTTGCGGGCGGTGACGGACACACCCTGCACGCTGTCGACAGCGGGCTCGGGGCTTTGCGCCCAGGCGGTGGCCGGGATGGCGGTGATGAGCCCGCTCAGCACGAGCAGGGAGGGAGCCGCCGCAACGCGGCGAAGCAGGATGGCAGACATGGCACAGCACGGTGAGGCCGGCCCGCAGGCAACGGCCGGGTGGCAAGGCACCCGATGTGCACCCTGGGGTCTCAGGCCGCCCCGCTCACCGGCACCGTGAACCAGACGGCCAGCACCACGGCCGCGAAAGGCAGCCAGAACCGAGCCGACTCGGCCCACGGGGCCAGTCGGCCGGGCCGCAGGGAAAGTGGCGCAGAACGCAGACGGCGATCAGAGGGGCGCGGCATGAACGGCTCCAGGGCCCGGCATCGGGCAGAACGCGTTGACCGGCTGGCGGCGGCTGGCTGGCATCGACGGGGTTGAAATATAAATGCGAATCATTCTCATCGCAAGCGGGTCATGTTGCTTGCGGGGTCTTGGCGTCGGTGCAAGCGGCTTCCAGCGCCCGGGCCAGGGCGGCGCGGCTCGGCGTGTCGACGAACAGACAGGGCTTGCCGGTCCGCTTGCAGTGCGCTTTCACGCGCCAGTAGGCGCCATGGCTGATGCACCCGGTCTGGCAGACCACCAGGTCCGCGGCCGCCAGAGTGGCGTCCAGCCGCTGCGGGTTGTCCTCGTCACCGCCGTCATGGTGCAGAAAGCGCCCGCCGGTCTGCTCCACCAGCTCACGGTAGGCCGGCACGCTGGCCGGACGGCCGCCCACGCACAGCACGGCCCGGTCGATCAGTGCCGCCCGCCGCACCCAGTGCAGCGGTGAGGCGACCGCACGCCCGTCATGCTCATCAGGCTGCGGCGCGAAGGGGTCGACGCGCTGAGCCTCGGCTGCGAGGGCGCGCTGGCTCAATCTCTGAGCCTGTTCGCTCAGGCGGTGAACCTGGCGCTGCAGGGCCTGCAGGCGCTCGGTCTGTGCCTGGCGCTCGCGCAGCAAGGCCTCCCGGGCGGGCAGGTCGGGCTGCGCCGCAGCCAGCCGGTCGCGTTCCTCGCGCAGCTGCGCCAGCTCGGTGTCCCGCGAAATCAGGTCGGCGCGAAGACGCAGCACCGTCTGCTCGAGTGCGTCGATGCGGCGGACCTGCCGATCCGACTGCTCCTGCAGCCGCGCCTGCGCGGCCTGATGGGCCCGCTGCAGCGTGGCGTGTGCCGCCTGCAAGGCATCGAACCGCCCCTGATCCACCCGCGTGGCGGCACCGACCTGATGCTGCACCATGTGGACAAAGCCCAGCACCTTGTAGGCGAGATCGGGGCTGCAGCGCGGGTGCGTCAAGGTGGCCCACAGCGCCTCACCCAGTCGAGGGCCCACGCAGGCCCCTCGCCACCAGACCGCGAGCGCATCGGCGTCCTTGCACCGCGCTGCTTGCTTGATGGCCAGCTGGTGTCGACGGTCCAGATCCTTCTGCACCGCCTCGGCCATCGGTCCGCGCTGGCGGCACGCACTCACCACCATGCAATGCAGCTCGTACTCGTCGGCCCAGGCGCCGCGGGGCAGCAGCCGCTCGGCGAGCTGGTGCAACGTCGGAATGGGCAGGCACACACCGACCACGGGGCAATGCGCCGTCGCGTCAAGCTCCCAGATTCGCTGGCGCCGCGACCCTCGATCACCGTCCGGCCCGGGCGAACACCCCGCCACGGGCGCGCTCAACGCGGGCAGCGCGGAGGCCGGTTCAGCCAAACGAGGCGAAAGAAAGTCGAAGAGGCGGCGAGAGGCATCGCACATGAGAAGCTCCTTTTGCTTGCACTTTAATGCGAACGATTCTCATTTGCAATGCCGCGTTCGCCATTCTCGCCCGAAATACCCATCTTTACGCAGAGGTTTTGCGCAGCCTCGCTACACTTCGCCAATCCGGAAGGGGAGTAGCGCACGGCGCAAGCCGTGGTGACACCCCGTCAACACGGTGGAGCCGCCCGGCATCCACCCGGGTTCCACGAGAGGCCCGGCGCAGCGCCCTGCTGCACGCCTCTGGCAAGACCTTCCGGTGACCAACCCGTGCCTTCTGGCACCCTTTGATCACCGGAGAAAACATGCTCACGCTCGCGCCCTTGTGGCTGTGGTTCGTCTTTGCCTCCATCGTGCTGGTGGCCCTGTTCGTCGACTTCGTCGTCCTCAAGAAGCAGGGCGCGCACGAAGTGACCGTGCCCGAAGCCCTGCGCTGGTCGGCCATCTGGGTGGCCATCAGCCTCGCCTTCAATGGCCTGCTGTGGTGGGCCTTTCAGCAGGAACAAGGCACCGCGGTCGCCAACACCAAGGCCCTTGAGTTCCTCACGGGCTACCTGATCGAGAAGTCGCTCGCGGTCGACAACATCTTCGTGTTCCTGATGATCTTCACCTACTTCGCGGTGCCGCCGGCCTACCAGAAGCGGGTGCTGATGATCGGCATCATCGGCGCCATCGTGCTGCGCACGATCATGATCCTGGTGGGCGGCTGGCTCATCAGCCAGTTCCACTGGATCCTGTATGTGTTCGGCGCCTTCCTGTTCCTCACCGGCGTGAAGATGTGGTGGGCCGCGGACAAGGAGTCCAATCTGGAAGACAACCCGGCGCTCAAGCTGCTGCGCCGTGTTCTGCCGGTCAGCGAACGGTTTGACGGCGAGCGCTTCTGGACGGTGCAGCGCGGCAAGCGCATCGCCACGCCGCTGCTGCTGGTCGTTGCACTGGTCGGCCTGACCGACGTGATCTTCGCCGTCGACTCCATCCCGGCCATCTACGCCATCACCACCGACCCGTTCATCGTGTTGACGTCGAACATCCTGGCCATCCTGGGCCTGCGCGCGATGTACTTCCTGCTGGCTGCGATGGCCGCCAAGTTCCACCTGCTCAGCTACGGCCTGGCTGTGGTCCTGGTCTTCATCGGCACCAAGATGATGCTGATCGACCTCTACAAGATCCCGGTGCTGGTGTCGCTGGGCGTCGTGGTCGGCATCCTGGCCATCACGATGATCTGGAGCGTGAAGACCGCCCCCCGCATCGGTGGCAGCAAGACGGCCACCGGCACACCGCAGTCGTGAGTTGACGGTTGCGCGTGCGAGGCGTCCGCATCCCGCGGCACCTCGCACGAGCCCGCTCAGACGAGCTGGCTCTGCAGGTAGTTCGGCAGCCCCATCAGGCGGATGAGGTTGAGTTGCTGCGACAGCCAATGGGCGTGGTCCTCCTCGGTGTCGATCAGCATCGGCAGCAGGATGTCGCGGGTGACGAAGTCACGCTCGCGCTCGCACAGCGCCATCACTTCACGCAGGTGGGCCGTGACCGAGATCTCGACCGCCAGGTCGTTGGCAAAGACTTCGGGCAGGTCGTGGCCGATGGTCAGCGTCGACGGCTTCATGTCCGGATGGCCGCCCAGCATCAGGATGCGGCGGATCAGCGCATCGGCATGGCCGGTCTCATCCTCCATTTCGTGGGCGATGCGGGCCGCAGCCTTTTCGAAACCCCACTCTGCCAGCATGCGGGAGTGGATGAAATACTGGTCGCGCGCAGCCAGCTCGTCAACGAGCAAGGCATTCAGCGCCACCAGCACGGCGGGTGAGCCATGCATGGGAACTCCAATGGTGCAAACGCCGCCATGATGCCGTGAAGCCATGTGGCGTCACGCCAACCGGGCCCGGCATTGACGTACATCAGCCACGCCCTGCAGGGGGCATTGCAAATGAGAATCGTTTGCAATACAGTCACCTCCATGCGCTGACCAATTCGGCGCCGTTTCGCAAGGAGCGCGTTGTCTGGCAGGACGACCGCACCGGTGTGGGGACATCTGGATCCTGGGGCAAGTGGGGCTGACGGATCCGTGTGCGAAACGGCGTGGGTCAGCGCATTTTTTTTGCCTGCCAGCAAGCGGGAGTGTGGCGGCAATGTGTCACTCCCCGGGTCGGATGGTGGGGTTTACGAGTCAAGTTGTATTGCGAATCGTTATCATTTGCAAACTCACCGGTTCCTCTTGTACGCCAGCCATCCTGAAACAGGACCAGCCAGCCACCCGGAGCCCGGCACATCAGGCCTGCCTTGCCAGGCCCCCTGCCCTCTGGAGCTTCCTGACCATGTCCCAACGTCGTACCCGTGCGGCCCGCCCTCAGTCGGCCGCGTCCCGTTCTGTTCCTGCCACCCTGCCGCTGGGCGCGCTGGCCGCCGGCATGGGGCTGAGCCTGCTGGCTGCGCCGGTGATGGCGCAGAACGAACCGGCGACCTCGCCCACCACGCAGAGCACGCCGGCCAACCCGACGCTGCCCACCGTGGGCGTGAAGGCGAAGAACGTCGCCAAGCCTGCAGCCAAGGAGACCTACCAGGCTGTCACCACGACCATCGGCAAGGGCAAGCAGGAACTGCGCGACATCCCCCAGTCCGTCACCGTCGTGACAGAAAAGCTGATGGACGACCGCAACCTGACCGACTTGAAGGACGTGCTGCGCACCACCGCCGGCGTGACCTTCCTGGCCGGCGAAACCGGTGAGGAAGATGTGCGCCTGCGCGGGTTCTCGCTGGCTCAGGCCGGAGACCTGTACATCGATGGCATGCGCGACCCGTCGCTGTACGAGCGCGATACCTTCAACTACGACCGCGTGGAAGTGCTGCGCGGCTCGGCCTCGATGCTGTTTGGTCGCGGCTCCACGGGCGGCGTGGTGAACCAGGTCAACAAACAGCCGTTCCTGATGAACCAGACCGAGATCGAAACGACGGCTGGCACCGGCAACATGTACCGCGTCACGGCCGACGTCAACGTCAAGACCGGCGACACCGCGGCGTTGCGCATCAATGCAATGAAGCACGAGGCGGACAACCACGGCGCGACCGTTTCGAAGCAGGGCATCGCCCCGACGTTCCGCTGGGGCATCGGCACGGCGGACGAGTTCACCGCCAGCCTCTATCACCTCGAGTACGACAACAACCCGATCTACGCGCACCGCTGGTTCCTGGTCAACGGCAAGATCAAGCCGGTGATGGCCAACAATGCGTTCTATGGCCTGGACAGCGACTACAACAAGGGCGGGGCTGACTATGCGACCCTGACCTACCTGAAGCGACTGGGTGGCGGCGCCGAACTCAAGACGAGCCTGCGTCACGGCCACTTCGAACGCGACCTGCTGGCCACCGTCCCGGCCTATGCTTCGGGCACCACGCTCGCGAACTTCAGTGACGCCACGGTGCTGACCCGCAACCAGTCGAAGGGACGCGTGTCGGCCACGACCGGCACCCTGCTGCAGAGCGACTACACCAACAAGCTCACGCTGGCCGGCATGGAGCACAGCGTGATTGCCGGGGTGGACCTCTCGTGGGACAAAGGCCGACGCGCCAACACCTATGCTCAGACACGCTCCGGCACCACCCTGAACACCACCGTGGGCCACCCGGACGACGGCGCCACCTTCGTCGACAACCGCGCTCCGGCCGCGTTCAACTACTTCAGCTCGCGCAACCTCGGCGCCTACGCGCAGGACATGGTCGCCATCACCCCGACGGTGAAGCTCATCGGCGGCATGCGCTACGACGCATTCTCGGCCCACTACCGCAACGCGACCGAGAACTACGACCGCACAGACTACCTGTGGAGCAGCCGCATCGGGGCGTTGTATCAGCCCACCGACTGGGCCTCGTTCCACGTGTCGCGCGGCACGTCGTTCAACGTCTCTGCCGACGCCTATCAGTTCGAACTCAACTCGGCGAACCGTGCGAAGCAGTCGGTGGTCGACCCTGAAAAGAGCCGCAACACCGAGATCGGCACCAAGCTGACCCTGCTGGATCAGCGCCTGTCGGTCGGCGCATCGCTCTTCTATTCCGAGAAGTACAACGAGCGCAACAACGATCCCGACTCGAACACCATCATTCTGTCGGGCAAGCGGCACGCCGCCGGCCTGGACATCGACATCGCCGGTCAGGTCACGGACAAGTGGGAGTCCTACCTCTCGTGGACCTGGATCCCCGACGCCCGGATCGACGAAGCGAAAGGGGTGACCGGCAACACCCCACGCGCGGGCGATCGCCCGGGTCTGACGCCCAAGCACAGTGGCAGCCTCTGGAACACCTACCAGCTGACACCGCAGATTCGCGCGGGCCTGGGCATCAACCACCGCGGCTCGCAGACTCCGCCGGCCAACCGGACCATCCGTGCCGACGACTTCACCACGTTCGACGTGATGGCCGAGTACATCATCAACTGGCGGACCTCGCTGCGCTTCAACATTTCGAACGTGACGAACCGTCTGTATGTCGATCAGGTCTACAACGGCTTCTACGTGCCTGGTGCCGCCCGCTCGGCCCAGCTCACGCTGAAGGTCACACTCTGAGCCTGAGGGCACCGCCATGCTGCTGCAGATCCCCGACGTCCTGACCGCCGACGAGCTCGGCCAGATCCGGGCAGCCTTTGCCGAGGCCAGCTGGCGGGATGGCAGACGCACGGCAGGCAGCCAGGCTGTGCACGCCAAACAGAACGAACAACTGGCCCCGGACAGCACGCCGGCGCAGCTGGCTCGCCAGGTGATCCTGCAGGCACTGGACCGCCACCCGCTGTTCTTCTCGGCCACCCTGCCCGCCAGGATCTTCCCACCGCAGTTCAATCGCTACGGCGGCGAAAGCAACTTCTACGGCGACCACGTCGATGGCGCCGTGATGCACTCGGTCACCAGCGGGCAGCGGGTCCGTTCGGATGTGAGCTGCACGGTCTTCCTGGCCGAGCCGGAGGAGTACGACGGCGGAGAACTGGTGATCAACGACACCTACGGACACAAGGCGGTCAAGCTGCCGGCCGGTCATGCGGTGATCTACCCCAGCACCAGCGTCCACCGCGTCGAGCCAGTCACGCGTGGACACCGCATCGCCAGCTTCTTCTGGATCCAGAGCCTGGTGCGCAGCGACGAACAACGGCGCCTGCTTTTCGATCTCGACATGAACCTCGTGCGGCTGCGCGAAACGCACGGCGAAAGCACCGCGGTCGTCGGCATGACCGGCACGTACCACAACCTCCTTCGCATGTGGGCGGAAACCTGAGCCCGCCCGCGCTCACATCCCCACTGAAAGCACACCCATGAGCCTCACTCGCGCCCTCGCCACAGCTGCCGTGGCCCTGTTGCCCACCCTCGTCTTCGCCCACGGCGAAGGCGTGGAATGCAAGGTTCCCGCCAACGAATGGCGCCCGAAGGAAGAGCTGGCCAGCAAGCTCGAAAAGGAAGGCTGGACCATCCGCAAACTCAAGGTCGACAACGGCTGCTACGAGGTCTATGGCTTTGACGCCAAGGGCAAGAAGCGCGAGTCGTACTTCAACCCGAAGACGCTGGAAACCGTGACCGACGTGCTCCAGAAATGACCCCGGCCCGGAGCCTGCGGGTCTGGGACCCTCTGGTTCGCGCGCTGCATTGGTCTCTGGTCATGGCAGTGGCCGTCACCTGGCTCAGCACACTGCGCGTCGGCATCCCCCTCGCCTGGCATGAGCCTGCGGGCTACGTCGCCATCGGGTGCACCGCCATGCGGATCGTCTGGGGCGTGTACGGCACGCGGTACGCCCGCTTTCGCCAGTTCGTCCGTCGCCCGTCCACCACGCTGCGCTACGCGCAGGCTGTCCGGCAAGGCCGCGCACCCCGGCACATCGGGCACAACCCGCTGGGTGGGTGGATGGCGCTGACCCTGCTGGCCTCCACGGCGGCCATCGCAGTCAGCGGCTGGCTCCAGACGACCGATCGGTACTGGGGCAGCGAAACGCTCGAATGGGTGCACACCGGCCTGGCCTGGTCCCTGTTGGGTCTGATCTTCCTGCATGTCCTCGGTGTCATCGTCACGTCGCGGCACCACGGCGAGAACCTGGTGCTTGCCATGCTCGATGGCCGAAAGGCGCCCGCATCGGGCAACGACGTGGCCTGACCCGCGCTCCCACTTCGTCCCCGGCACACCATGTCGTCACCTTCCCTGCAAGCCATCCCGTCTGACACCGCCAGCCTGGCCGACTACGAACGGCACGCCGGCACTCGTCTTGACGTGTCGACCTGGGCCTGGCTGCAAGGCGGCGCGGCCGATGAACTCACCGTCCGTGCCAACCGCGATGCATGGGATCGCCTGACACTGCATCCCCGCGTGCTGAGGCGACTGGCAGGGGGGCACACGCGCACCACCCTCTTCGGGCGCACGCTGGCTCATCCGGTGATCCTCGCGCCGGTGGCCTACCACCGCGTCGCCCATGCTGACGGCGAGATCGGCGTGGCATTGGCGGCCGCAGCGCAGGGCGCAGGCCTGGTCCTCAGTTCGCAAGCCAGCACCCGGCTGGAAGACGTGGCACAGGCCATCGGCAGCGACCCGGATCGGGGCCCACTGTGGATGCAGCTCTACATGCAGCCGGATCGCGCGTTCACCCGAGATCTCGTTGCGCGGGCCGTCGCCTCGGGCTATGAGGCTCTCGTCCTGACCGTCGACGCCCCCACCAGCGGCGCACGGGATCGCGAGCGCCGCACCGGATTCTCTCTGCCGGACGGCATCTCTGCAGTGAACCTCCGCGGCATGCGACCGCCCCCGAAGATTGCCTTGCGCCCCGGTCAGAGTGCCTTGTTCGACGACCTGCTGCACCACGCGCCCACATGGGACGATGTCGCCTGGCTGCGCAGCATCACGCATCTGCCCATTCTGCTGAAGGGCGTCCTGCACCCGGACGACGCCCGCCTGGCCTGTGAACAGGGCGCACACGGGCTCGTCGTGTCCAACCACGGCGGACGCACGCTCGACACCGCGCCGGCCACGGCGGACGCCCTGCCGCGCGTGGTCGACGCCACGCAGGGCCACATCCCCGTGATCGTGGACGGCGGCATTCGGCGTGGCACCGACGTGCTCAAGGCCCTGGCACTGGGTGCACAGGCCGTGATGGTGGGTCGCCCCTATGTGCACGCGCTGGCCACCGCCGGCGCGCGCGGCGTGGCCCATTGCATCCGGCTGTTGCGCGACGAGTTGGAGATCGCCATGGCCCTGAGTGGTGTCGCGACCCTCGATCAGATCGATGCGGACCTCGTGATGTCGCGCTGACACACGGCGGCGCTCAATGGATGAGCCTGTCTCTCAACTCGCGCGCAAGCGCGTCGGCCGCTTCTTGCGCCCCAGCCCAGCCTGCTTGAGCAAAAAGCCCAGCAGCACCCACAGCGCCGATTCCTTCGGCTTGGGCGACTCACCCCGACCGATGCGCTTGAGCTGCCCCGTGTACCAGGTGACCTCCATCAGGCCCATGCGGTCGACCATGCCGATGCCGGTGCGAATGGGCCGCACGGTCTGCGTGGGCTGCTGACCGGCCAGCAAGCGGCGGGGCAGATCGGGCTCGATGGCCAGCGCCCGCGCAAGCCCCACGAAATCAACGGCACCGGAGGACACCGCCTCGGCCATGCCCTCCAGTGAGCGGAAACCGCCCGTGACCACCAGCGGCACGCGCACGGCCTGTCGGGCCTTTTCGGCAAACGCGAGGAAATAGGCCTCCCGTTGGCGGGTGCTGTCCTTCACGGGCTCGGCCTTGGCTTTCACACCCGTCATCGCAGGCGCTTCGTAGGTGCCGCCCGACACCTCGATCAGGTCGATGCCGGCCTCGGCCAGCGCGCGGATGGTGTCGAGCGACTCGTCCTCTGTGAAGCCGCCGCGCTGGAAGTCGGCCGAGTTCAGCTTGATGCCAATGGGGAACGCCGGCCCCACGGCGTCGCGCATGGCCCGGTAGACGGCCAGCACGAAACGTCGGCGCTTCTCTGGCGTGCCTCCCCAGTCATCTTCACGACGGTTGTGATGCGGCGACAGGAACTGGCTGACGAGGTAGCCGTGCGCCCCGTGGATCTGCACCCCGCTGAAGCCCGCCTGCTTCACCACGCCGGCCGCGCGGCCGAAGCGCGCCACCAGCTCGTGCACCTCGGCATCGGTCAACTCGCGCGGCGTCGGAAAGAAGGCCTGCATCTCCGGGCGGAAAGGCACGGCCGACGGGGCCACGTTCTCGCGGTTCAGCCCCTTGGGCGCCTGCTTGCCCGGGTGGTTGAGCTGCACCCAGCATTGCGCGCCATGCTGCGTGGCCGACTGTGCCCAGGCCTTCAACGCGACCAGGTCGCCTTCGCCTTCGATCACGACGTTGCCCGGCTCGCCCAGCGCACGCCGGTCGATCATCACGTTGCCTGTCACGCACAACCCGATACCGCCCTCGGCCCAGGCGCCATAGAGCCTCGCCAGTTCGGGCGTGGCGCCGCCCGCACGGGTGCCCAGCGCTTCGCTCATGGCGGACTTGAACAGGCGGTTCTTCACGATCGTGCCATTGGGCAGGGTGAAGGGCTGGGCCAGCACGGCTTGAGGGGTCATCAACGCGCTCCACGAAAGAGGGGGGACATCCCCCGGATTGAACACCAGGCGATCGGACTGCCGGGCACGTTGTCACGGGATGTTCCATCGGCGCGCTTTGGCGGCCGAAAAGGCACATGGTTTGCCTGCGAACGGACACAACGGGCAGGGCTGGCCCTACCACGGGGCAAAATCATGACGTGCCCCGGCCACATTGCCCGGGAAAGCGTGGTTTTGCCTGGGAAGAAGCATTACCATGTCCGATGCATCGCCTCAGAGGAACGCTCGCACAAGCAGCCGGCGCCCGGGGCCCACAGATCCGACTTCTCTCTGGAGTGAATTCACATGGCAACTGCGAAGAAAGCCCCGGCCAAGAAGGCCGCCACGAAGACTGCCGACAAGGCAGCTGCACCGAAGCGCGCCCCGAACGCGGCCTTCTCCAAGCCCCTGACGCCCAGCCCGCTGCTGGCTGCCGTCATCGGCAAGGACCCGCTGCCGCGCACCGAGGTCACCAAGAAGGTGTGGGACTACATCAAGCAGCACAAGCTGCAGGACGAAGCCAACAAGCGCAACATCAATGCTGACGCCAAGCTGAAGCCCATCTTCGGCAAGGATCAGGTCACGATGTTCGAACTGACCAAGCTGATCAGCAACCAGCTGAGCTGATCGCCAACCGGTGCCGGGCCGCGCTGGCGTGGCCTTCGGCGTCGACGGCATCTGCCCTCCAGCCCGGCCGTGTGCCGGGCTTTTTCATGGGCGCGCGCTCACCACCAGGGATAGAACGGCGGCATGTCGGATGCCTGGCTGGTGAACCGCGCGGGGCGCTTGTCGAGGAAGGCCTGCACGCCCTCCTTGCCGTCGCCGATGCTGGTGTAGAACATCGCGAGCGAATCGACCTGGTGCGCGGCCAGCGGATGCGGCTGCGCCGCGTTGCGGTACATCATCTGCCGCGTCAGCGCGATGCCCACTGCCGATCGTTCGGTCGCGATGCGTCGGGCGATCTTCATCGCCTCGGCCAGCAGGTCGTCGGCCGGCACCACGGCCTTCACAAGGCCGCCGCGCTGCGCCTCATGGCCGTCGAACACATCGGCCATGTAGGTCCACTCCAGCGCCTGCGAGATGCCGACGATGCGCGGCAGGAACCAGCTGGAGCACGCTTCGGGCACGATGCCGATGCGGCCGAAGACGAAGCCGATGCGAGCCTTGTCGGATGCAAGGCGGATGTCCATGGGCAGGGTCATCGTCGCACCGATGCCCACGGCCGCGCCGTTGATGGCACCGATGACTGGCTTCTTGCAATCGAAGATGGACAGCACCACGCGCCCGCCGGTGTCGCGCACACCATTCAGGATGGCCGGGTCGTTCAGCCGGGTCTGCAGGTCGTCCATCGTGGGGCGCTGCCCCTCATCCAGCCCGAAGACGTTGCCGCCCACCGACAGGTCCATGCCGGCGCAGAAGGCCTTGCCGGCCCCCGTCACGACGACGGCCCGCACGCTGTCGTCGTCGCTGGCGCGGGTGAAGGCATCCACCAGCTCATTGGCCATCTCGACTGTGAAGGCGTTGAGCTGCTCGGGCCGGTTCAGCGTCAGCAAGAGCACACCGTCGTTGTCGACGGACCAGGTCAGGGTTTGGTAGGACGTCATCGTTTGCCTCGCTCGTGTCTCGTTCTTGATCAATGTCGATCGATCGACCGTTCGGGTGTCCCAGAATAGCGCAGGGGTATGCCCCTTGACGGCACAGCCGCCCCCCGGGAAGCTACCAAGGAACAAGCCATGCCGTTCGGGCCCACAATGCGCCCGCGTCGACAAGGCTTGACCAAGGTGGCACCCATGAGGTGCCTTGAACTGACGGGGCGCCGAACCGCGCCCAGAACCGGAGACAGATGATGTGGAAGATGCTGGTTGGTTTCGTGGTGTTCGCCGTGATCGTGGTGTTCGTGCTCAGCAAGACGGACGCCAACATCGACATGGGCGGTGAGAAGCACGGGATCGACGCAACGCACACCGAAGAGCCCGCCTCGGCGGCCAGCGCACCGGCCAGCGAACTGGCTCCGGCCGCTAGCGCCGAAGCCCCTGCCAGCGCCGCTTCGAACTGAAGCGGGCCGGCCGTCCCACGCCTGTCAGTCGTCCGACGCGGGCGACTGGTGCGTGAGGCCCGGGTGGGCGCGCTCGGCGGCCAGCCATTGCAGCACCGGAACGGTGCCGGGCAACACCGGCACAACGTCCACCGGCAGCGTCTGCCACGCCATGTGCTGCCCCTCGCGCATCTCGAATGCGCCTTCCCACGTGTAGACCTTGCAGAAATGCAGTCGCACGCGCGCGTGGGGATAGTCCATCACCTCGGTCTGCCACGGATGGGCCTCGCCGATCGTGATGCCGATTTCCTCGATCAGTTCGCGGCGCAGCGCCTGCTCGACCGTCTCGCCGGCCTCGAGCTTGCCGCCCGGAAACTCCCAGTGCCCTGCGTAGACCTTGCCCTCCGGGCGTGAGGTCAGCAGAAACCGCCCTTCCCGCCCCTGAGCGTCGCGCTCGATCAGCACGCCCACGGCCACCTCCACCGGCACGCGGTCGGTCGGCTCCATCACGTGGTACGACTTACGCTCGTTCGGCGTCGCGCTCATGCGGCACCACCTTGCGTGCGACCCGCATGGTCTCTTGCAAACTGGAAGGCCACGCGACCCGAGCGTGAGCCGCGCTCGATGGCCCAGACCAGCGCCTCCGGTCGCGCAGCTTCGATGGCCGCAGCATCCAGCCCGAAGTGGCTCAACCACTGAGCCACGATGGCCAGGTATTCGTCCTGGCTGAACGGATAGAAGCTGATCCACAGGCCGAAGCGTTCGGACAGCGAGATCTTTTCTTCCACCACCTCGCCCGGATGCAGTTCACCATCGTCCGAACGCGTGTAGCTCTTGTTGTCCGAGTGGTACTCGGGCAGCAGGTGGCGCCGGTTCGACGTGGCAATGATGAGCACATTGTCGCCGCTGGCCGACACGGTGCCGTCCAGAATCGACTTCAGCGCCTTGTAGCCGGGCTCACCTTCGTCGAAGCTGAGGTCGTCACAGAAGACAATGAAGCGCTCGGGCCGGGCGCTGACCAGGTCGATCAGGTCCGGCAGGTCGATCATGTCCGCCTTGTCGACCTCGATGAGGCGCAATCCCTGGCTGGCATGCGCGTGCAGGGCTGCTTTCACGAGCGACGACTTGCCGGTGCCGCGCGCGCCGCTCAGCAGCACGTTGTTGGCAGGGCGGCCGGCCACGAACTGCGCGAGGTTGCGCGCAAAACGGTTCTTCTGCGTTTCGACCTCCTGCAGATCGTCGTAGCGGATGTGGGCCACGTGGCGCACCGGCTCGAGCCAGCCGGCGGCCCACGCGGCCGTGCTGCGCTTGCGGTAACGGAAGGCGACCGAAGCCTGCCAGTCCGGCTCGATTACCGGGCTGTGATGGGGCGACGGAACAAGGGTTTCGAGGCGCTGCAGCAGGGATTCCGCGCGCGCGATCAGGGAGGACACGTCGGGAGAGCTCATGGGCGCCAGTGTAGAGGCAGGGCCCGCGGCTCACGGGCCGAGGGGATGCAGGCCTTGCGGGGTGATGGCCCACAGCTGGTCTCCTGGGCCGGGCTCGGCCGGGTGCATGCCGGTGAAGGCCCCGAAGGCCGGCAGCACGCCCAGCGGGCGGCGCGCGGGATCGCCGAGCCAGAAGCAGGGCAGGCGCAGGTGGTCGCGTGCGCGGGCGCGCAGCGACACGCAGGGGTGCCAGTGCCCGCACAGCGTGTAGCCGGCATCCGGCACGGGCGCAGGGTGGTGGGTGCACGCCAGCGCCCCTTGCCGCCAGTGGCCGTGTTCAGGCAGCCCGATGAAACGCGCGCCCAGCCGCTGCTGCAGCGGCGCCAGGTTCGCGCGGGCGCGGGTGTCATGGTTGCCGCCGATCAGTACCAGCTCGGCGTCGTCTCCCACCTCGTCAGCCCAGGCGGCCATGGTCGCTGCAAAGCGGGCCACGCTGTCCCCGCCCTGCGGGCCGTGGAAGAGGTCGCCCAACACCACCAGGCGTGCGGCCTGGCTGGTGTGCAAGGCATGCAGCAAGCGGGCGAGCGTACCGCCATCGGCGCCCTGGCGCACCGAGGCCGGCAGGGGCAGGCCCCGTGCGCTGAACTGGTGGGCCTTGCCCAGGTGCACGTCGGCCACGAGCAACGTGCCGCCTGCGGGCCGGGGCAGTTCGCCCGTCGCTTGCAGCCCCGATGGCGCATCAGGCGACCACCCGGCCGGCGCCAGCCACGCGGTGTGGTCGGACCGCAGCCACACGGCCTCTCCTGCCAGGCTCACACATTGAGCCACTGCCAGCATCGTTGCCGTCACATGCCGCCTCAGGACAGCAACGTCTGCACCGTCGCGTCGAGGTGCTCGGTGGGGTGACGGGCAAAGCCCGTGCGCGTATAGCGCTGCAGACGCCCCAACAGCACCGCCATCGCCAGCGACGCACCGGCCTGGGCCTCCACCGTGGGCGTGGCGGCGCCACGCGACTCGGCCAGCGCGCGCCAGCTCTGGCGCAGCAGCGACTCCAACCGGTCGAGCGCCTGGTTCATGCGCGCGGCCAGCCGTTCGTGTTCGTGCAGCAGGGCCTCGCCCACGATCACACGGCACATGCCGGGGTTCTTCTCGCCGAACTGCAGCACCATGCCGATCACGCGGGCGATCTGTCTCGCAGGGTCCGGCTCGCGCTCCACGATCTGGTTTGCCAGCGTGAACAGGCTTTGCTCGATGAAGCCGATGAGGCCCTCGTACATCTGGGCCTTGCTGGCGAAGTGACGGTACAGCGCCGCCTCGCTCACGTCCAGCCGGGCGGCCAGGGCCGCAGTGGTGATGCGCTCGGCCGAGGGCTGTTCCAGCATGGCGGCCAGGGCCTGCAGGATCTGGTTGCGGCGCTCGCCCGGCGCGGGGCGCTTGCGCACGGGCGGCGCGCTCAGCGCATCGGAGGATGCCGACTCGGTGTCGTCGATGGGGTCTGCCTCGCTGCTGCTCATCGCCTGCTGGCCCGCATGGGGGCGTGTTGGTCTGCTGCCCTGATCGGGCCGCCTTCAGCGGGGCCGACGTGGCCGCCAGTGGTGCAGTGCCCGAAGCCGTCGGATTCTGACACACAGCCAGGTCGGCCGACCGTGACCGGCGCCGGTCTCCGGGCCGTGCGGGTTGTCTCGCAGGTAATGGCGCATCCACACCGTGCCCATGCCGAGGCTGGCCGCACTGCGCAGGTTGGCCAGCGTGTCTTCGACCAGGATGCAGCGCTGGGCCGGCAGCCTCAAGCGGGCCAGCACGATGCGCAGCATGCGGGCATCGGGCTTGGGCCGCAGGTGGCCGAATACCCGCATGCCTTCGATCGACACCACCGACTCGAAACAGCTGGCCAGGTCGAGCGCCGTGAGCACCCGACGGGCGTAGTCGGCCGGGGCGTTGGTCAGCAGGATCTTGCGACCGGGCAGCCGCTGCAGGGCGACGCGGTCGACATGCGGCATGCTGAGCGTGCCCTCCAGCCCCGGCAGCGTGTGCGTGTGCGCCAGGAAATGGGCGGCCCGGATGCCGTGGTGGCGCTCCAGCCCGAGCAGCGTGGCACCATAGCGCCGCCAATAGTGCATCCGCAGTGCATCGGCCTCGTCGTGTGGCAGCCCCAGGTGCGTGACGATGTAGTCCGTCATCGACTGATTGAGGCGGCCGAACACGGCGCGGCTGGCATCGTGCAGTGTGTTGTCGAGGTCGAACAACCAGATGGGGGCGGTACGGGGCATGGCGTTCAGGGCTGGGCAGCGACAGGGTGCACCGTCAGGCGCGCCCACTTCAGCACCACCGGCTCGGCTTCCGAGCGGTACCAGGGGGGGGCCGCCACCTCGCCCTGCCACGCGATGTCGGTCACGGCGTGGCCGGTGCGTGCCTGCACCCAGCGCTGTACGCGGGGATCACGCAGGTCGGCGGGTTGGGCCACCAGCAGCACCTCGGCAGGCAAAGGCTCGGACCACGGCACCACGGGGGTCAGCACGCGGGGTGCCTCGGGCCAGGCGTGTTTCAAGTTGGCGCCCGGCATGTGGTGGGTGGCCAGCAGCAGTGGAGGCACCGCCCCCATTGCGCGCGCAGTTCGGTCGCCAGATCGGCATAGGGCAGATTCTGGCGCGTTGACTTGCCGGAGGGCCACAGTACGCGGGC
>NZ_CANBCC010000064.1 GCF_947366995.1 uncultured Aquabacterium sp.
GAGATGTTATCCGGTGACTGGAGTTCAGACGTGTGCTCTTCCGATCTACTGGATGAAGCACTCGCTGTGGTACTCCGAAGGCAACCGCCTGGACTACAAGCCTGTGAACCTCAAGCCGCTGACCGTGGAATCGGTGCCGCCGAAGGTCCGTACCTTCTGATCGAAGCGACCCAGCATTAGGAATTCATCATGAGCCAAAAGCGCACTTTCCAGATCTATCGCTACGATCCTGACAAGGACGCCAAGCCCTACATGCAGACCATCGAGATCGAACTCGACGGTCACGAGCGCATGCTGCTGGACGCCCTGGTCAAGCTCAAGGCTGTGGACCCGACCCTGTCGTTCCGCCGTTCGTGCCGTGAAGGCGTGTGTGGTTCGGACGCCATGAACATCAACGGCAAGAACGGCCTGGCCTGCCTGACCAACATGCGCACGCTTCCCGGCACGATCGTGCTGAAGCCGCTGCCCGGCCTGCCCGTCGTCCGCGACCTGATCGTGGACATGACGCAGTTCTTCAAGCAGTACAACTCGATCAAGCCGTACCTGGTCAACGACACGCCGCCGCCCGACAAGGAGCGCCTGCAGTCGCCCGAAGAGCGCGAAGAGCTTGACGGCCTGTACGAGTGCATCCTGTGCGCCAGCTGCTCGACCAGCTGCCCGAGCTTCTGGTGGAACCCCGATAAATTCGTCGGCCCCGCCGGTCTGCTCCAGGCTTATCGCTTCATCGCAGACAGCCGCGATCAGGCCACGGCCGAGCGCCTGGACAACCTGGAAGACCCGTACCGTCTGTTCCGTTGCCACACCATCATGAACTGCGTGGACGTCTGCCCGAAGGGCCTGAACCCCACGAAGGCCATTGGCAAGATCAAGGAATTGATGGTCAAGCGCGCCGTCTGAACCCGGCCGCCTTCCATCCCCTCTCGCCCTTGTGCGCAACAGCCCACCCCCATTCCGATGACCGCTCCCGTGCCTGCCGACCTGATGCCCGACCCGGACACCCTGCGTCGGCTGCGCTGGCGCTGTCGTCGTGGGTTGCTCGAGAACGACATCTTCATCGATCGGTTTTTCGAGCAGCACGAGGCGAGTCTGACCACACCGCTGGTCCAGGGATTGCTTCAATTGATGGACCTGTCTGACAATGATCTGCTGGATCTCCTGCTGGCCCGCAAGGAGCCCGAAGGTGAGCTGGCATCCCCCGAAGTCCTGCAGGTGCTGTCGCTGATGCGTGTGAAGCCAGCGTGAATGTTGCCCTCTGATGCCGCGCCGAGCGGACCGCAGAGGGCACATTGCTGTCAGCTGGCCCTGGTACCCGAAGTTTCCATTTCTCTCACAAGACCGACCCCTTAGGAGTGCTCATGACCCCGTCCGACGTGAAAGCCACCCTGTCGTTTTCTGACGGCAGCCCCAGCATGGAACTGCCCATCTACAAGGGTTCTGTCGGCCCGGATGTGATTGACATCCGCAAGCTGTACGGCCAGACCGGCAAGTTCACCTACGACCCGGGCTTCCTGTCGACGGCGTCGTGCAACTCGAAGATCACCTACATCGACGGTGACAAGGGCGAGCTGCTGTACCGCGGCTACCCCATCGAGCAGCTGGCCACCAACTGCGACTTCCTGGAAACCTGCTATCTGCTGCTGAACGGCGATCTGCCGAACCAGTCGCAGAAGGACGAGTTCGTCAACCGCGTGACCAACCACACGATGGTCAACGAGCAGATGCAGTTCTTCCTGCGTGGCTTCCGTCGCGACGCGCACCCGATGGCCGTGCTGACCGGCTTGGTGGGCGCGCTGTCGGCCTTCTATCACGACAGCACGGACATCAATAACCCCGAGCACCGCAAGGTCGCCGCCGTTCGCCTGATCGCGAAGATGCCGACGCTGGTGGCCATGGCCTACAAGTACTCGGTGGGCCAGCCTTACATCTACCCGCGCAATGACCTGTCGTACGCCGGCAACTTCCTGCGCATGATGTTCGCCACCCCGTGCGAGGAATACAAGGTCAACCCGGTGCTCGAGCGTGCCCTCGACCGCATCTTCATCCTGCACGCCGACCACGAGCAGAACGCCTCGACCTCGACCGTGCGTCTGTGCGGCTCGTCGGGCACCAACCCGTTCGCGGCCATCGCCGCTGGCGTGGCCTGCCTGTGGGGCCCGGCTCACGGCGGTGCCAACGAGGCTTGCCTGAACATGCTGGAAGAAATCCAGGCCATGGGCGGCGTCTCGAAGGTGGGCGAGTTCATGAACCAGGTGAAGGACAAGAACTCGGGCGTGCGCCTGATGGGCTTCGGTCACCGCGTGTACAAGAACTACGACCCGCGCGCCAAGCTGATGCAGGAAACCTGCAACGAAGTGCTGGCCGAGCTGGGCCTGGAGAACGACCCGCTGTTCGCCCTGGCCAAGAAGCTCGAGCAGATCGCTCTGGAAGACGACTACTTCGTGCAGCGCAAGCTCTACCCGAACGTCGACTTCTACTCGGGCATCGTGCAGCGCGCCATCGGCATCCCCGTGCCCCTGTTCACCGCGATCTTCGCGCTGGCCCGCACCGTCGGCTGGATCGCCCAGCTCGACGAAATGATCGGCGACCCCGAGTACAAGATCGGCCGTCCGCGTCAGCTGTTCGTCGGCGCCGAGAAGCGCGACGTGGCTCCGATCGGCAAGCGCTGATCGCTTCACATGGCCCGCTGGTCGGGCCAGTGAACCCCTCGAAACCCGGCCCCGGCCGGGTTTTTTACTTGGCGCGGGTGTGTGGTGGGCATTTCGGCACCCTTCCGCCCCGCTATCGCGATCAGTGCCTTGGCGGCCGCTGCATGCCCGTGCGGACCGATCCCCAAGCAGGGAGCCCGCCCGCACCTTCCTCCGAAGCGGGCTGTCGCTGACGCCGTCGCAAAAGGCCGTCGCACGGGGCGGAGTGCCCATGTTGTCGGGGGGATCGCGTGAGGCGGCGCGCGCGCGGGTGCTGTGGGCTGTCGTAAAATTGACAACTTTCCCCAACCTGGGGGCAGTCTGCCCCTTCCCCGCGCGACAGGATCATGGGACGCACGCTCTACGACAAGATCTGGGACGAACACGTCGTCCACACCGAGGAAGACGGCACCGCCGTCCTGTACATCGATCGCCAGCTGGTGCATGAAGTGACCAGCCCCCAGGCGTTCGAAGGCCTCGACATTGCCGGCCGCAAGCTGTGGCGCCTGTCGGCCAACCTGGCCGTCAGCGACCACAACGTGCCCACGACCGACCGCCGCGAAGGCATCAAGGACCCGGTGTCCAAGCTGCAGGTCGACACGCTCGACAAGAACTGTGACCGCTTCGGCATCACGCAGTTCAAGATGGGCGACAAGCGCCAGGGCATCGTGCACGTCATCGGCCCGGAGCAGGGGGCAACGCTGCCCGGCATGACCGTGGTCTGCGGCGACAGCCACACCTCCACCCACGGCGCTTTTGGCGCGCTGGCCCACGGCATCGGCACCTCCGAGGTCGAGCATGTCATGGCCACCCAGACGCTGCTGGCCAAGAAGGCCAAGAACATGCTCGTGAAGGTCGAGGGCTCGCTACCCAAGGGCTGTTCGGGCAAGGACATCGTGCTGGCCATCATCGGCAAGATCGGCACGGCCGGCGGCACGGGCTACACCATCGAGTTCGCCGGCAGCGCCATCCGCGCACTCAGCATGGAAGGCCGCATGACGGTGTGCAACATGGCCATCGAGGCCGGTGCGCGCGCCGGCCTGGTGGCGGTCGACGACACCACGATCAACTACGTGAAGGGTCGCCCCTTCACGCCCACCGGCGTCGAGTGGGAGCAGGCCGTGGCCTACTGGCGCACGCTGCACTCCGATCCGGATGCCGTGTTCGACGCCGTGGTCGAGCTGAGCGCCGACGAGATCAAGCCGCAGGTCACCTGGGGCACCTCGCCCGAGATGGTGCTGTCCATCGAAGACCGCGTGCCGGATCCAGACAAGGAAAAGGACCCCGTCAAGCGCTCGGCGATGGAGCGCGCGCTGCAGTACATGGCGCTCGAACCCAACAAGGCCATCAACGACATCCGCGTCGACAAGGTCTTCATCGGTTCGTGCACCAACAGCCGCATCGAAGACATGCGTGAAGCCGCCGCGGTGGTCAAGCGCATGGGTGGCCGCGTGGCCTCGAACATCAAGCTCGCCATGGTGGTTCCTGGCTCGGGGCTCGTGAAGGAACAGGCCGAGCGTGAAGGCCTCGACCAGGTGTTCAAGGCAGCGGGTTTCGAATGGCGTGAGCCGGGCTGCTCCATGTGTCTGGCCATGAACGCGGATCGCCTGGAGCCGGGCGAGCGCTGTGCGTCCACCAGCAACCGCAACTTCGAGGGCCGTCAGGGTGCAGGCGGGCGTACCCATCTGGTGAGCCCGGCCATGGCGGCCGCGGCAGCCATGGAAGGCCACTTTGTCGACGTCCGTCGTCTCGCCTGAGGCAGCAAGCACATGCAACGTCTGGCAGCCCTGATCCTGATGCTGATGACCTTGTGGGCCATGAGCGCCTGCAACACGGTGCGCGGCTTCGGGCAGGACCTCGAGAGGGCCGGTGAGACCATCTCCAACGCGGCGAAAAAGTAAACACCATGCAAGCATTCCGCATTCACAAGGGCCTGGTTGCCCCGATGGACCGGGAAAACGTCGACACCGACGCCATCATTCCCAAGCAGTACCTGAAGTCGATCAAGCGCACCGGCTTCGGCCCGAACCTGTTCGACGAGTGGCGCTACCTGGATGCCGGCGAGCCGGGTCAGGATCCGGCCACCCGCAAGCCGAATCCCGACTTCGTGCTCAACCAGCCCCGCTACCAGGGCGCGTCCGTGCTGCTTGCCCGCAAGAACTTCGGCTGCGGCTCCAGCCGTGAGCACGCACCGTGGGCGCTTGAGCAGTACGGCTTCCGCGCCATCATTGCCCCGAGCTTTGCCGACATCTTCTTCAACAACAGCTTCAAGAACGGCCTGCTGCCGATCGTGCTGAGCGAGTCGCAGGTCGACCAGCTGTTCAACGAGGTGTTCGCGTTCCCGGGCTACGAACTGACCATTGATCTTGAGCGTCAGGTCGTGGTCAAGCCCGATGGCGCTGAGCTGTCGTTCGACATCCAGCCCTTCCGAAAGTACTGCCTGCTCAATGGCTTCGATGACATCGGCCTGACCCTGCGCCACGCCGACAAGATCAAGGCCTATGAAGCCGAGCGCCTGGCGCAGAAGCCCTGGCTGAACAACCGCATCGTCTGAGATTTCCGAGAAGAAACACCATGGTCATGAAGATTGCTGTGCTGCCGGGTGACGGCATCGGCCCCGAGATCGTCAACGAGGCGGTCAAGGTGCTGAAGGTGCTGGACCTGCCGTTCCAGCTGGACGAAGCCAAGGTCGGCGGCGCCGCCTTTGACGCCCACGGCCACCCGCTGCCCGAGCACACGCTGAACCTGGCCATGGCCTCGGACGCCGTGCTGTTCGGTTCGGTGGGTGACTGGAAGTACGACAAGCTCGAGCGCCATCTGCGCCCCGAGCAGGCCATCCTCGGCCTGCGCAAGAACATGGGCCTGTTCGCCAACTTCCGCCCGGCCATCTGCTACCCGCAGCTGACCCACGCTTCGAGCCTCAAGCCCGAGCTGGTGGCCGGCCTGGACATCCTCATCATCCGTGAGCTGACCGGCGACATCTACTTCGGTCAGCCCCGTGGACGCCGCGAGGCCCCGGATGGCGAGTTCAAGGGCGCGCTGGAAGCCTTCGACACGATGCGCTACAGCAAGCCCGAGATCGAGCGGATCGCCCATGTGGCCTTCCAGGCCGCCCGCAAGCGCAACAAGCGCGTCACCAGCGTCGACAAGGCGAACGTGCTCGAAACCTTCCAGTTCTGGAAGGACGTGGTCACCGAGGTGCACGCACAGTACCCCGACATCGAGCTGGACCACATGTACGTGGACAACGCCGCCATGCAACTGGTCAAGGCGCCCAAGCGCTTCGACGTGGTCGTGACCGGCAACATGTTCGGCGACATCCTGTCGGACGAAGCGTCGATGCTGACGGGTTCGATCGGCATGCTGCCCTCGGCCTCGCTGAACGCCAAGGGCCAGGGCCTGTACGAGCCCAGCCACGGCTCGGCCCCGGACATCGCCGGCAAGGGCGTCGCCAACCCGCTGGCCACCATCCTGTCGGCCGCGATGATGCTGCGCTTCAGCCTGAACCAGGAAGAGGCCGCCGCCCGCATCGAGCGCGCCGTGCAGGCCGTGCTGGAGCAGGGCCTGCGCACGCCGGACATCTTCTCGGAAGGCACGCAGAAGGTCGGCACAGTCGAGATGGGCGAAGCCGTCGTGGCCGCCCTGAAGGCGCAATGACCGACCGGGCTGAACCGCTCGCTACACAACACTGAATCACTGAAGGAAATTCATCATGGCTACGACTCTGGTTGGTCTGGTCGGCTGGCGCGGCATGGTCGGCTCGGTGCTGATGGACCGCATGCAGGCCGAAGGCGACTTCGCCCACTTCGAACCGCTGTTCTTCTCGACCTCCAACGCCGGCGGCGCTGCCCCG
The DNA here is from genome assembly GCF_947366995.1 of uncultured Aquabacterium sp. Lineage (GTDB taxonomy): Bacteria > Pseudomonadota > Gammaproteobacteria > Burkholderiales > Burkholderiaceae_C > Aquabacterium. Next base: position 6,538 of record NZ_CANBCC010000064.1, read on the forward strand.
GCCATGGCCAAGAACGAGAAGACGTTGAAGGACGGCTACGACATCAACGAGCTCAAGCGCTGCGACATCATCCTGACGGCCCAGGGCGGCGACTACACCAACGACGTGTACCCCAAGCTGCGCGCCGCCGGCTGGAACGGCCACTGGATCGACGCCGCCTCGTCGCTGCGCATGAAGGACAACGCCGTCATCGTGCTGGATCCGGTCAACATGCCCGTGATCAAGAATGCGCTGGCCAACGGCGGCAAGGACTGGATTGGCGGCAACTGCACCGTCAGCTGCATGCTGATGGGCGTGGGCGCGCTGTACAAGGCCGGGCTGGTCGAGTGGATGTCGACCCAGACCTATCAGGCGGCTTCGGGCGGCGGTGCCCAGCACATGCGCGAGCTGCTGACCCAGTTCGGCACGCTGAACGCCGAAGTGAAGGCCCTGCTGGACGACCCCAAGAGCGCCATCCTGGAAATCGATCGCAAGATCATCGCCAAGCAGCGTTCGCTGACCGAAGCCGAAACGGCCAACTTCGGCGTGCCGCTGGGTGGCTCGCTCATCCCCTGGATCGACAAGGACCTGGGCAACGGCCAGTCCAAGGAAGAGTGGAAGGGCATGGCCGAGACCAACAAGATCCTGGGTCTGGGCGAGGGCTTCGGCTCGGCCGCGATCCCGGTCGACGGTTTCTGCGTGCGCATCGGCGCCATGCGCTGCCACTCGCAGGCTCTGACCTTCAAGCTCAAGAAGGACGTGCCCCTGGCGGACATCGAGGCCATGATCGCCGCCGACAACGAATGGGTGAAGGTCGTGCCGAACACCCGCGAGGCGACGGTCAAGGACCTGACCCCGGTGGCCACGACCGGTACGCTGACGATCCCGGTGGGCCGCATCCGCAAGCTGGCCATGGGCCCGGATTACATCGGCGCCTTCACCATCGGTGACCAACTGCTGTGGGGTGCCGCCGAGCCGCTGCGCCGCATGCTGCGCATCCTGCTGGACGCGTGAGCGTTTTTACCCATCGAAAAGCAAGGCCGGGCAGCCGCTGATCAAGGCAGCGGTTGCAACGTCTGGTCACAAAATCAAAGGTGGGGCGTGTGGCCGCAAGGCGACAATCATGCCCCGCCAAGGGGGCGGGGACAGGCACCATGCTGACACTGGCTTTTGTCAGTAAATGCATGAGCTTGTCACCGTATCTAGCGGCTGTTATTGTGTTTTCTGCTGCGTACCGTCTGCGGGTGGGGTCGCGCCTCCTGGGTCTTGTCCGATCCGGTCGTATTGAGGTCGACGCATGCACCGTCACGACGACTTGGGAGACGCCTTGAAAGATCATTCGTTGTCCTCGGGGCGATTTGCCCTGAATCGGGTTGCGCTGGCCGCAGTCTTTTCCGTGCTGGCGGGCTTGCCCGGGGCCTCCTGGGCGCTGGGTCTGGGCAAGCTGAATGTGCAGTCTGCGCTGGGCGAGTCGCTCCGCGCCGAGATCGATCTGAGCAGCCTCACGACGGAAGAGGGTGCTTCGCTGCAGGTTCGTGTGGCGTCCCCGGAAACCTACCGCGCAGCGGGCGTCGACTACAACCCGGTGCTCGCCACCACCAACATCACGCTGCAGAGGCGCGCTGACGGCCGTCCTTACCTGCGCATCGCCAGCGACCGCTCTGTTCAGGAGCCGTTTGTCGACGTGATTCTTGATCTGTCGTGGTCCACAGGGCGTCTCGTGCGTGAGTACACGCTGCTGTTCGATCCCCCGTCGAGCCGTGCGCCGGCGCAGGCCACCTCACCGGCCATCACCGTGCCATCGCCCGTCACGCCGCCTCCGACCACCGATGCCGCGGCGTCGCGTGCGCCGTCCCGGCCGGCTGCGGAGCGTCCTGCCGAGCCGGCGGTGCGCGCCGAGCGCAGGGCCAGCCGTCCGGCGCCGCCCGCGCCCTCCGCTCCGGCCCCTGCGCCCGCTCCCTCGGCACCGGTTGCGGAAGCACCGGGCAGCACGCCGTCCGCTGCGGCCGCCTCGTCGTCTGCCGACAGCGTCCGCGTGCGCTCGGGCGACTCCCTGTCGTCGATCGCCTCCCGCAAGCTGCAGCCGGGCGTGTCGCTCGACCAGATGCTGGTGAGCCTGTACCGCGCGAACCCGAAGGCTTTCCAGGGCAACATGAACCGCTTGAAGGCGGGTGCCGTTCTGGATCTGCCTTCTGCCGACCAGGCCCGCGAGATCAGCCCGCAGGAAGCGCGCAAGATCATCATTGCCGAAAGCGCCGACTTCGCCGCCTACCGTCAACGTCTGGCCGGCACCGTGACCGAGTCGGTTCCCGGCCAGGCACAGCGTCAGGTCAAGGGGCAGGTCGAAGCCGAGGTCAAGGACCAGAAGCAGGCCGCCGCACAGACCCCCGACAAGCTGACCCTGAGCAAGGGCGGCATGGCCGCGGGTGGCAACGCCTCGGTGGAAGATCGCCTCGCGAAGTCGCGTGCCAAGGAGGAAAGCACGGCCCGCGTGGCCGAACTGTCCAAGAACCTCGACGAACTCCGTCAACTGAAGGAGAAGGCTGCGGCGGCTCCCCCGGCACCGAAGCCGGCTCCCGTGCCCTCGGCACCTGCCAAGCCGCTGGAGGACGTGCCCTCCGGCTCGCCGGCCCCGGCGTCCGAGCCGCTGACCGACGCGCCCCAAGTCGCGGCTTCGGAAGCCGCGTCGGCCACGGCCGTGGCAAACGCCGCGTCCGAGCCGGCGTCTGCCGCTTCGCCGGTTGCGCCGGTGGTGCCGGCGCCCGCCCCGGTGGCACCGCCGCCTGCTCCCGAGCCCGAAGAGCCGGGCCTGCTGGCCACGGTCAACCCGATGCTGCTTGCCGCTGGCGGTGCCGCCCTGGCTTTGTTGGCTGGCGGGCTGATGTTCCTCCGCTCGCGTCGCCGCACCGACTCCGGTGAAACGTCTTTCCTGGAGAGCCGGCTGCAGCCCGACTCCTTCTTTGGGGCCAGCGGCGGTCAGCGCGTCGACACCCGCGACGCGACGGGCGGTCCTTCGTCAATGAGCTATTCGCTCAGCCAGCTGGATGCCATCGGTGACGTCGACCCGGTGGCAGAAGCGGATGTTTACCTGGCTTATGGCCGGGACCTGCAGGCCGAAGAAATCCTCAAGGAGGCCCTGCGCAGCACGCCCGACCGTCTGGCCGTGCGCACCAAGCTGCTGGAGGTCTACGCCAAGCGCCGCGACACCAAGGGCTATGAGCAGCTGGCCGTGCAGTTGTTTGCCTTGACGGGTGGTGTCGGTGAAGACTGGGCGAAGGCCCAGGAAATGGGCCTGGGCATCGACCCCGAAAACCCGCTGTACCAGCCGGGCGGGCGCCCCTCCGAGCAGGATGTGGCCCGTGAGTCGACCGACGCCCTGGGCGCCTCGACCGTGCCGCACTCCGTGATGCCGGCTCCCAGCCAGCTCGACTCCGTGGCCCCGCCGGTCGCGGCCGAGCCGGACGACGTCGACATGGTGAACCTGGACCTCGACATCTCGGGTCCGGCGCCGCTGGACGAGGTGACCGACTCGGTGTCGCCTGCGGCCGTCGAGCTGAATGACCTGCCGCCGCTGGACCTGAACGACGATCTGCCTGATCTGGGCAACCCGCCGGCATCCGCCGAGCCGGTCGAACTGCCGGAGCTCCCGGCGGCCACGTCGCCTGACAACGCTGGCCTCGACTTCGATCTGGACGAGTTCCCGCCTGCTGCGCCCGCAGCCCAGCCTGCTGCCACACCGGACCCGGCCTTCGACATGGAGTCGATCAGCCTCGACCTCGATGTGCCGACAGGAGAGGCTGCCGAGCCGATCCCGGCGGCCGAGGTGGCAGGCGAGGACGACTGGCTCAACCAGCCTGCCGCGGATTCCTCGCTCACCGATCCGATGGCTCGCAAGCTGGAGTTGGCTGACGAGTTCCGACAGATCGGCGATGTCGACGGTGCCCGCGAGCTGCTCAATGAAGTGCTCGACAACACCCAGGACGCGGCGCTGCGCGCCAAGGCCCAGGGCATGCTCGATTCACTGGGATGATGCGACACGATGCAGCATGAGGAACCGGCGCGGGCGCCGGGTCTGGTCACTCCGGTGGCCGACCCGGATGCCCGAGACGCCTCCCGGCCCGACGCAAGGGCGACCCGGCGGGTCGCCCTTGGTGTTTCTTACCGTGGTGGCGCCTACACCGGCTGGCAGAGCCAGCCCTATGGCGGCACAGTGCAGGATGCGCTGGAGCACGCGCTGAGCGAGTTCGCCGTGCATCCGGTCAAGACCGTGTGTGCCGGGCGTACCGACACCGGCGTGCATGGCATCAACCAGGTGGTGCACCTGGATACGCCGTTGTCCCGGGCGTCGTTTTCCTGGGTGCGCGGCACGAACACCTTTCTGCCGCCCGACATCGCTGTGCAGTGGGCGGCCGAGGTCCCTGACACCTTTCATGCGCGCAACAGCGCCATCGGGCGCCGCTATGCGTACATCCTGCTCGAGTCGCCGATCAAGCCGGCCATCGAGGCGGGGCAGGTAGGCTGGGTCTTCCGGCCGCTGAACCTGCAGGCGATGCGCGAGGCCGCAGCCCTGCTGATCGGCGAGCACGATTTCAGCTCCTTCCGTTCGTCGCAGTGCCAGTCGCCGACGCCGGTCAAGCACCTGCGCGAGATCCGCATTGCGTCATGCCGGCCCGCCACGCCCTTCGTGCCCCCGCGTGAGAGCGACGTGCCGCACCGTTACTGGCGCTTCGATTTCGAGGGGCAGGCGTTTCTTCATCACATGATCCGCAACATCATGGGCTGCCTGATCGCGGTGGGCACCGGCACCCAGCCGGTGTCGTGGGTGCGGCGCGTGCTCGAAGCCCGCGACCGCAAGGTGGCCGCGCCGACGTTCTCGCCCGACGGATTGTACTTCCTGGGGCCGCAGTACGACGCGGGCTGGGGCCTGCCCAGTCAGGTGCCTGGGCTGTCATGGCTGCCTCAACCGCTGCCGGACGATGGCGCGGGACATTGACCGGGCTCTGCCGTGCCCCCTGGCGTCGGGCGGGAGATTGGCCTGAGGGCCGAATTTTGCGACAATCCACGGGTTGTCACCACCGGCGCTGCAGCACAGTCTGCCGCCATGTCGGGATGCCCCCCAGTCTGACGTCGCCTTTACCCGCCTTCCATCGCACCCGCATCAAGGTCTGTGGCCTCACGCGCGAGGCCGATGTCGACGCTGCGGTCGAAGCCGGTGCTGACGCCATCGGGTTCGTGCTTTACCCCAAAAGTCCCCGGCATGTGCCGCTGGCCCGTGCGGTGGAGCTGGCATGCCGTCTGCCTCCCTTTGTGACACCAGTGGTGCTGCTGGTGAACGCCGATGCCGCCCTGACGGCCGCGGTGCGCGGGGCCCTGCCTCAGGCGCTGCTGCAGTTTCACGGCGACGAACAACCGGCCGAGTGCGTCTCGCTGGCGGGCGGACAGCCGTTCATCCGGGCAGCCCGGATGGCGCCAGGTTTCGATTTGTTAGACTTCGCCTCGTCCTATGCCGATGCGCAGGCCTTGCTCGTGGATGCCCATGTCGAGGGCTACGGGGGCGGCGGACAGGTGTTCGACTGGTCCCTGTTGCCGACGGGCCTGTCGCGTCCAATGATTCTGTCGGGTGGCCTGCACCCCGGTAACGTGGAAGAAGGCGTGCGGCGCGTGCGGCCCTGGGCCGTGGACGTCAGTTCGGGCGTGGAAGCCAGCAAGGGCATCAAGGATGCCGCGCTGATGCGCCGTTTCTGTGAGGCCGTGCGAACGGCCGACCGGCTTTGTGCCGAAACCGTTTGAAGCGGCTGCCGACCCCATTCCGGTGGCAACCGCGTCCGAGTTCCTTGAGAGTCACATGCTGAACTACAACCAGCCCGATGCCCGCGGGCACTTCGGTCCCTACGGCGGCACCTTCGTCTCCGAGACCCTGATCTACGCGCTCGAAGAACTGAAGAACGTCTACGAGCACTACCGCCATGACCCTGAGTTCAACGCCGAGTTCCGCAAGGAGCTGGCGCACTTCGTCGGCCGCCCCAGCCCGATCTACCACGCAGCCCGTCTGAGCCGCGAAGTGGGCGGCGCGCAGATCCACTTCAAGCGCGAAGACCTGAATCACACCGGCGCACACAAGGTCAACAACACCATCGGCCAGGCGCTGCTGGCCAAGCGCATGGGCAAGCCCCGTGTCATCGCCGAAACCGGGGCAGGGCAGCACGGCGTGGCCACGGCCACCATCTGCGCCCGCTATGGCCTCGAGTGCGTGGTGTACATGGGTGCCGAAGACGTCAAGCGCCAGTCGCCCAACGTCTACCGCATGCACCTGCTGGGCGCCAAGGTGGTGCCGGTCGAGTCGGGCAGCCGCACCCTGAAGGACGCGCTGAACGAAGCCATGCGCGACTGGGTGACCAACGTCGAGAACACCTTCTACATCATCGGCACGGTTGCGGGTCCGCACCCGTACCCGGCCATGGTGCGCGATTTCCAGAGCGTCATCGGCGAGGAGTGCCTCAAGCAGATGCCCGAGCAGATCGGCCGCCAGCCGGACGCCGTCGTGGCCTGTGTGGGCGGTGGCTCGAACGCCATGGGCATCTTCTACCCCTACATCCCGCATGAAGGCGTGCGCCTGATCGGCGTGGAAGCGGCGGGCGAAGGCTATGAGAGCGGCAAGCACTCGATGTCGCTGCAGAAGGGCGTGCCGGGCGTGCTACACGGCAACCGCACCTACCTGCTGCAGGACGAGAACGGTCAGATCACCGAGACCCACTCGGTCTCGGCGGGCCTCGATTACCCCGGCGTCGGCCCCGAGCACGCCTACCTGAAGGACATCGGTCGTGCCGAGTACGTCGGCATCACCGACCAGGAGGCGCTCGAAGCCTTCCACCGCCTGTGCCGCACCGAGGGCATCATCCCGGCGCTGGAGTCCAGCCATGCCGTGGCCTATGGCATGAAGCTGGCCGCCACCATGAAGCCGGATCAGCACGTGCTGGTCAACCTGTCCGGTCGCGGTGACAAGGACATCGGCACGGTGGCCGATCTGACTGGTGCCGAGTTCTACTGCCGGCCGTCGTGCCGTGGCCTGTCGGTGAAGGGGGGCGTGTGATGACGACCCGCCTCGACCAGACCTTTGCCACGCTGAAGGAACAGGGCCGCAAGGCACTGATCCCCTACATCACCTGCGGTGACCCGTACCCCGAGAAGACCGTCGAACTGATGCTCGCGATGGCCGAAGCCGGCGCCGACGTGATCGAACTGGGTGTGCCGTTCTCCGACCCGATGGCCGACGGCCCCGTGATCCAGAAGGCTGCCGAGCGCGCGCTGGTCAAGGGCATCTCGCTGGCCCATGTGCTGGCCGACGTGAAGGCCTTCCGTGAGCGCAACGCCACCACGCCGGTGGTGCTGATGGGCTACGCCAACCCGATCGAGAACCACGACCTCCGTCATGGCGCCGGCAGCTTCGTGCGCGACGCGAAGGCCGCGGGCGTCGACGGCGTGCTGGTGGTCGACTACCCGCCGGAAGAGTGCGAGGAGTTCGCCGCGCGCCTGAAGGCGGAAGGCCTGGCCCCCATCTTCCTGCTGGCGCCTACGTCCAGCGAGCAGCGCATGGCCGATGTCGGCCGCGTGGCTGCGGGTTACGTCTACTACGTCTCGCTCAAGGGCGTGACGGGCGCCGGCCACCTGGACACGGCCGCCGTGGCCGCCATGGTGCCGCGCATCAAGGCCCACGTGAACGTGCCGGTCGGTGTGGGCTTCGGCATCCGCGATGCCGAGACCGCCAAAGCCGTGGCCGCCGTCTCCGATGCCGTCGTGATCGGCTCGCGCATCGTGCAACTGCTCGAGACGCAATCGCCTGACACCGTTGTTTCTGCTGCGCGCGGCTTCATTGCCGAGATCCGCGCTGCCCTCGATACCCTGAAAGGAGCCTGAGCATGAGCTGGCTTGAGAAACTGCTGCCCCCGAAGATCCAGCCGACCGACCCGTCCGAGCGTCGTTCGGTGCCCGAGGGCTTGTGGGTCAAGTGCCCGTCGTGCGAGACGGTGCTCTACAAGAACGACCTCGAGGCCAACGTCAACGTCTGCCCGAAGTGCGGCCACCACCACCGCATCGGTGCGCGGGCCCGCCTGGACGCCTTCCTCGACGCCGAAGGCCGCTACGAGATCGGCCAGGAAGTGCTGCCGGTCGACGCGCTGAAATTCCGCGACAGCAAGAAGTACCCCGACCGCATCAAGCAGGCGATGGAATCGACCGGCGAGACGGACGCCCTGATCGTGATGGGTGGCTCGGTCCACAGCATCCCGGTCGTGACGGCCTGCTTCGAGTTCGACTTCATGGGCGGCTCGATGGGCTCGGTGGTGGGTGAGCGTTTCGCGCGCGGCGTGGAAACCGCCGTCGAGCAGAAGACGCCGTTCATCTCCTTCACGGCCACGGGCGGCGCCCGCATGCAGGAAGGCCTGCTGAGCCTGATGCAGATGGCCAAGACCAACGCCGCGCTGACCCGCCTGGCCAAGGCGAAGCTGCCCTACATCAGCGTGCTGACCGACCCGACCATGGGTGGCGTGTCGGCCTCGTTCGCCTTCATGGGCGATGTGGTGATCGCCGAACCCAAGGCCCTGATCGGCTTTGCCGGCCCCCGCGTGATCGAGAACACTGTGCGCGAAGTGCTACCGGAAGGCTTCCAGCGCGCCGAGTTCCTGCTGCAGAAGGGCGCCGTCGACATGATCCTCGACCGCCGCGAACTGCGTCAGGCCATCGCCCGCCAGCTCGCCATGCTGACGCGCCAGCCGGCCGACGCCGTCGCAGGCTGAGCCCCTGTCTGTCCGGAAGGCCGAAAGGCCTTCACCGATCGGGCTGCGCCACGGTGCAGCCCGTTTGCTTTTCTTCCTGACCCTGTCGACATGACCGCTTCCGACACGTCTTCCCCTTCGGCCAACCCGCGCACGCTGGACGACTGGCTCGCGCACTGCGAACGCCTGCACCCGGTCGGCATCGACATGGGGCTGGACCGCGTGGGTTCGGTGTGGGCGCGCACCGGCGTGGTACTGGGCACGCCGATGGGGCAGGAAGACAGCGGGCGTGACGCCCCGGTGGTGTTCACGGTGGCAGGCACCAACGGCAAGGGCTCGACCTGCGCGATGCTCGAGGGCATCCTGATGTCGTCGGGCTTCCGCGTGGGCGTGTACGGCTCGCCGCACCTCGTGCGCTTCGAGGAGCGCTGCCGCATCCAGGGTGAGCTGGTGACAGCCGAGCAGCTCGTGCCGCACTTTGCGGCCATCGAGGCCGCGCGGGGCGATACCCCGCTGACCTACTTCGAGTTCACCACACTGGCCATCATGCGCCTGCTGGCCTCGGCCGGGCTGGACGCGGTGATCCTGGAAGTGGGCCTCGGGGGGCGGCTGGATGCCGTCAACATCATCGACACCGACTGCGCCATCATCACCAGCATCGACCTGGACCACATGGAGTGGCTCGGTCCCGATCGCGAGGCCATCGGCCGCGAGAAAGCCGGCATCATGCGGGCAGGGCGCCCGGCCGTGGTCTCCGATCCGCAGGCGCCGCAAAGCGTGGTGGACCACGCGGCGGCCCTCGGCGCAGACCTGTGGCTCTTCGGCCGCGACCACAACTACGCGGGCGACCGCCAGCAGTGGTCCTGGGGCGGGCGCAGCAAGCGCTTCAACGGCATGGCGTATCCGGCGCTGCGCGGTGCCAACCAGCTGCTGAACGCGTCGGGCGTGCTGGCCGCGCTCGAGGCGATGCGTCCGCGTCTGCCGGTGTCGGCGCAGGCAGTGCGCACCGGCCTGGCCACGGTGGAGTTGCCCGGCCGCTTCCAGATCATCCCGGGTCAACCCACACTGATTCTGGACGTGGCACACAACCCCCATGCGGTCGCCACGCTGGCCGTCAACCTCGATCAGATGGGCTTTTTCCCGCGCACGCATGCCGTGTGGGGCGCCATGGCCGACAAGGACGCGGCTGGGATGGTGGCGAAGCTGCGCCCGTTGGTCGATGCCTGGCATGTTTGCGACCTGCCGACACCGCGCGCTGCCACGGCCGCCCAGCTCGCCCAGGTGATCACCGATGAAGTGACAGCCCGCCCAATGGCCACCGCTCCGAAGGCCACGATCAGCACCCACCCGGATCCGATGAGCGCCCTCAGAGCTGCCCTCGCGGCGGCGGACCCGGCGGATAGAATCGTGGTTTTCGGGTCGTTTTACACCGTGGGCGGCGTGTTGCACGAGGGCTTGCCCAAGCTGAACGCGCCCCATCTGAAGGCGGGCGGCGACGGAGCCTGATCAGGCTGCCAGCCCCCGCTTTTCCTATTTTCCAAGCCGAGCATGTCGCTGTCATCGTTTTTCCAGCGCCTTCTGCGTCGCGGCCCTGCGGTCCAGGCCCCGGCGGCCGAGTCCCTGCCGCCGTCCCAGGCCGACATCGAGGCCACGCGCACGCGGGCACGTCGTCGCCTGATCGGCATGGCCGTGCTGGTGGGAGCGGGGGTCATCGGCTTCCCATGGCTCTTCGAGACCCAGCCTCGGCCGATGTCCAGTGAAGTCGAGGTCGTACAGGCCGGCACGCCCCGCGCCCAGGGTGACCCTGCGCCCGTCTCCGGCCGTGCCGTGGCGGGCAAGGTGGGTGTGGCGGGCATCGTGACGCCCCCCCCGGCCGAGGTGGTGGAGCCGGCACAGACCGCACGCGAGCAGGACATGACCGAGCGCGAGGTGGTCGAGTCGACCGCGGATGCCCCCCGTGACCCAGCTGGCGCGCGTGAGGCCGAGCGCAAGCAGGCCGAGCCGAACGCCGTAGAACAGAAGGCCGCAGAGAAAGCCGCCGATCAGGCCGCAGCCAGACGCCTGGCGGCCGAGAAGGAGAAGGCCGCCGAGGCGGCGCACGTCCGCCGTCTGGCCGAGCAGAAAGCAGCGGATCAGAAGGCCGCAGAGCTGAAGGCTGCCGAGCAGAAGGCGGCCGAACGCCGCCAGGCCGAGGCCCGTGCAGCGGCCAGCAAGCCGACCGAGAAGGCCGACGGTGGACGCTACATCGTTCAGGTTGGCGCATTTGGCGAGGCGGCCAAGGCCCAGGAGGTCAGGCAGAAGGTCGAGCGTCTGGGCATCAAGACCTACACCCAGGTGGTCGAGACCCCTGGGGGCAAGCGCATTCGCGTCCGCATCGGGCCCTACGCCGACAAGGCCGAGGCTGAGAAGGCCATGGCCAGCCTGCGCAAGGCGGGCCTGGGTGGGAACATCCTGACGCTGTGAGGAAGCCTTTCTCCCTGACCCCATGGATGCAGTGAACCCTGCGGACGCCAGCAACGCCTGGTCGTTCATCGACCTGGCCCTGCTCATCGGCCTCGCGTTGTCCGTCATCGTGGGCGCGTGGCGCGGCTTGGTGCACGAGGTCATGTCGCTGCTGGGGTGGGGCGCGGCCTATGTCTCGGCGCAGTGGTTCGGTCCAGCCGTGGCCCCCCATCTGCCGGTGGGCGAGCCGGGCGGCAGGCTCAACCTGATCTCCGGGATGCTGGTCGCCTTCGTGCTCGCGTGGCTGGTGTGGGCCCTGCTGAGCTGGGGCGTGACGCAGCTGACGCGCGAATCGCCGCTGAACGGGCCGGACAGGGTGCTGGGCGCTGGATTCGGCCTGGCACGCGGGGTGGTGGTGGCCTTGCTGGTCGCCACCCTGGTGAACATGACGCCGCTGGCCCAATGGGGTCCGTGGCAATCGTCACGCGGTGTCGCGTGGCTCGCAGTGTTATTGGACGGGCTGCGCCCCGTTCTGCCCGGGCAGGTGGTCAAATTCCTGCCCGAGCAATCGTGACTCGATTTTGTTGAATTGGAAGAGGTGAACCATGTGCGGCATCGTTGGTGTGATTTCCAAGGCGCCCGTCAACCAGTTGATCTATGACGCGTTGTTGCTACTGCAGCACCGCGGTCAGGATGCGGCTGGCATCGTGACGGCAGGACCGGATGCGCATGGTCGCAAGTTCTACATGCACAAGGCGCGCGGCATGGTCAAGGACGTCTTCCGTACGCGCAACATGCGCGCGCTGCCAGGCACCGTCGGTCTGGGGCAGGTGCGCTACCCGACCGCGGGCAATGCATTCAACGAGGAAGAGGCCCAGCCGTTCTATGTGAACGCGCCGTTCGGCCTCGTGCTCGTGCACAACGGCAACCTGACCAACGCCCACGAACTCCGCGAGGAACTGTTCGACATCGACCGCCGTCACCTGAACACGGACAGCGACACCGAAGTGCTGCTGAACGTGTTCGCGCATGAACTGGAACTCGCCGGTCGCGAACTGCCGCTGACGCCGGACGCCGTTTTCCAGGCCGTGCGTGCCGTGCACAAGCGAATCAAGGGCTCGTACGCCGTGATCTGCCTGATCGCGGGCCACGGCATGGTCGCCTTCCGTGACCCGTATGGCATCCGCCCGATGTGCTACGGCGAGGCCGATCTGCCCGAAGGCCGTGAAGTGATGGTGGCCAGCGAGTCGGTGGCCCTGGAAGGCACGAGTCACCGCCTGGTGCGCGACGTGGCGCCGGGCGAAGCGCTCTTCGTCGATCTGGACGGCGTGGTGCATGCCCGCCAGTGCGCCGAGAAGAGCGTGCTCAACCCCTGTATGTTTGAGTACGTGTACCTGGCGCGTCCCGACTCCGTCATCGACGGTGTCTCGGTCTACCAGGCTCGCCTCAACATGGGCGAAACCCTGGCGCAACGCGTGATCTCCACGATGCCGCCGTCCGAGATCGACGTCGTCATCCCCATTCCTGAGTCAAGCCGCCCGTCGGCCATGCAGCTGGCCCAGAAGCTGGGCAAGCCCTACCGCGAAGGGTTCGTGAAGAACCGCTATGTGGGCCGGACCTTCATCATGCCGGGGCAGGGCGTGCGCAAGAAGTCGGTTCGCCAGAAGCTCAATGCCATCAGCATGGAGTTCAAGGGCCGCAACGTGCTGTTGGTGGACGACTCCATCGTGCGCGGCACGACGTCGAAGGAGATTGTGCAGATGGCCCGCGAGGCCGGTGCCAAGAAGGTCTACCTGGCCTCGGCTGCGCCGCCTGTGCGCTTCCCCAACGTCTATGGCATCGACATGCCGACCAAGACCGAGCTGGTGGCCCATGGCCGCTCCCATGATGACATCCGCAAGATCATCGGCTGCGACGCCCTGATCTATCAGGACGTCGATGCGATGAAGAAGGTGGTCGGCAAGCTCAACGCCGACATCAAGGGATTCGAGGCCTCGTGCTTCGACGGCTGCTACATCACGGGCGATGTCAGCGCCGCCGATTTCGCGGCCATCGAATCGCAGCGCCTGACGCAGAAGGACGAGGAAGAAGCGGTCAACTCGCGTCTGGCGCTGCAGAACCAGTCTGAGTGATTGCCACCCCGGCCCGCATGGGCCGGGGTCGGATTCGCAACCGGGTCGGCCGGCCACTGGCTGCGGCCGCCCAAGGAAAGGTGCCGCTGATGGCCGACAACGACAAGAAAAGACTGCCGCGCCGCGACCTGCCAGCCGATGCCCGCATCGAGACGCTGGCCGTGCGCGAGGGCCTGCCGCCCACGCAATGGGGCGAGAACTCCGAAGCGCTGTTCCTGACGAGCAGCTTCAACCACCCGGATGCGGCCACGGCCGCGGCGCGCTTTGCCAACGAAGAAGAAGCGTTCGTTTATTCGCGCTTCACCAACCCGACCACGATGATGTTCGAGCGCCGCCTGGCCGCGCTCGAAGGCACCGAAGCCTGCCTGGCCACCGCCAGCGGCATGAGTGCCATCCTGCTGATGGTGATGGGCCCGCTCAAGGCGGGCGATCACGTGGTGTGCTCGCACAGCGTATTCGGCTCGACCATCACCCTGCTGGCCACCCAGTTCGGCAAGTTCGGTGTCGAGACCACCTTCGTGTCGCAGACCGACGTGCAGCAATGGCGCGACGCCATGCGGCCCAACACGAAGCTGCTGTTTGCCGAAACACCGAGCAACCCGCTGACCGAGGTGTGTGACATCGCCGCTCTGGCCGAGATCGCCCACGCCCACGGTGCCCTGCTGGCGGTGGACAACTGCTTCTGCACCCCCGCGTTGCAGAAGCCGGTGGACCTGGGTGCCGACCTCATCATCCACTCGGGCACCAAGTACCTGGACGGGCAGGGCCGGGTCCTGGCCGGCGCCGTGTGCGGGCCTGACGCCATCATCAATGGCCCGCTGATGAGTACCTTGCGCGGCGCCGGCATGGCGCTCTCGCCTTTCAATGCCTGGGTCGTGCTCAAGGGCCTCGAGACCCTGTCCATTCGCATGGCCGCGCAGAGCGCCAATGCGCTCAAGCTCGCACAGTGGCTCGAGCGGCACCCGAAGGTCGACCAGATCTTCTACCCCGGCTTGCCCAGCCACCCGCAGCACGAACTCGCCATGCGGCAGCAGAGTGGCTGCGGCGGCGCCGTCGTGTCCTTCACAACGAAACCGGCGACCGGCAACGTCACCGTGCCCGGCCCCGCCACGCTGGACGAGGCCGCCCTGCGCCTGCGTCAGGCCGCTTTCCACGTGATCGACCAGACCCGCCTGTGCTCGATCACCTCCAACCTGGGCGACACCAAGACGCTGATCACCCACCCGTCGAGCACCTCGCACGGGCGCCTGACCGAAGCCCAGCGCCTGGCTGCCGGCATCACGCAGGGCATGATCCGCGTGGCCGTTGGCCTTGAACACATCGATGACATCACGGCCGACCTGGCCCGTGGCCTGGATACCCTCAACACATGAGCAACGCTGTTTCCCAACCTACCGGCGTGGTCCGCACCCGGATCGCCCCTTCGCCGACCGGCTACCTGCACCTGGGCACCGCCCGCACCGCGCTGTATTCCTGGGCCTACGCCCGCCATCATGGTGGCCAGTTCGTGCTGCGCATCGAAGACACCGACGTGGCCCGCTCAACGCAGGAGTCGGTCGAGCAGATCCTGCAGTCCATGCACTGGCTGGGCCTCGACTACGACGAAGGCCCGATCTACCAGATGCAGCGCCTGGACCGCTACCAGCAGGTGATCGACCAGATGCTGGCCAACGGCACGGCCTACCGCTGCTACGCCACGCCGGAAGAGCTGGACGCCATGCGCGAGGCCCAGAAGGCCCGCGGCGAGAAGACCGGCTACGACGGCCGCTGGCGCCCCGCACCGGGCAAGGTGCTGCCCCCGATCCCGGAGGGCGTGAAGCCCGTGGTGCGCTTCGCCAACCCGCTGGAAGGCGACGTGACCTGGGACGACCTCGTCAAGGGCCCGATCACGATCAACAACCGCGAGATCGACGACCTCATCATCCAGCGTCCGGACGGCGTGCCCACCTACAACTTCGCCGTGGTGGTCGACGACTGGGACATGCAGATCACCCACGTCTTCCGTGGCGACGAGCACATCAACAACACGCCCTGGCAGATCAACATCTACCGGGCGCTGGGCGCCGCGCTGCCGCAGTTCGGCCACCTGCCCGTCATCCTGGGTGACGACGGCACCAAACTGTCCAAGCGCCGCGGCGCCGTGGCGGTGTCGAACTACGAAGAAATGGGCTATCTGCCCGAAGCCATGCTGAATTACCTGGCCCGTCTGGGCTGGAGCCATGGTGACGAAGAGCTGTTCACCATCGAGCAGATGGTGTCGTGGTTCGATGGCTCGCACCTCAACAAGAGCCCGGCCCAGTGGGATGCGGCCAAGCTGGCGTGGGTGAACGCGCACTACGTCAAGCATGCGGACGATCAGCGGCTTTCCGCCCTGGTGGCGAAACACCTGCGCGCGAAGGGCCTCGCCGTGGCCGACGACGCCGCACTGGCCCCGCATTGCGCGCTGTTCAAGGACCGTTGCTCGACGACGGTGGAACTGGCCGACTGGCTGAGCATGTACGTGGCCGACGTGACTCCGCCGGCCGACGAACTGGCTGCCAAGCTGACCGACGCCGTGAAGCCGGCTGTGGCTGCGCTGGCGGAACGCCTGAAGACCGTGGCTTGGGAAGCTCCCGCCATCAGCCAGGCCATCAAGGACACGCTGGGCGAATTCGGCCTGAAGATGCCCCAACTGGCCATCCCGGTGCGCCTGCTGGTGTGTGGCCGTTCGCAGACCCCGTCTGTCGATGCGGCGCTGGTGTTGTTCGAACGTGACGTTGTCGTGCAACGGTTGCAGAAAAACATCTGACAGTTGCCAACGGCAGAAAAATCGACATATACTCTCATTCTCGCTTGAACGACGCTTTGTTCGAAACGACAAAGCAGCCGGGCAACCCGAAGGATGCAAATCCAAATGCGCATCTAAAGGGGGTATAGCTCAGCTGGGAGAGCGCTTGCATGGCATGCAAGAGGTCAGCGGTTCGATCCCGCTTACCTCCACCACCAGAGCAATCTGGGTCGGTGTCTGGTTGCAGAGTGTGTCGGGTAGAGCGTCGATCAGGTTGCATGAAGGAATTCAGTCCCCTTCGTCTAGAGGCCTAGGACACCACCCTTTCACGGTGACTACAGGGGTTCGAATCCCCTAGGGGACGCCAAGTTTTGACGGCACTTGGCTGACAGCGATGTCAGCGCAGCCGACAACCACGCGGAGTGGTAGTTCAGTTGGTTAGAATACCGGCCTGTCACGCCGGGGGTCGCGGGTTCGAGTCCCGTCCACTCCGCCAGATAGTTGAATGGCGTTGCTGGTGACACAGCAGCGCAGTTGATGGAAACAGTCTCGGTGCCAGTCTGGCGCCCTGAACGTGGCGACACGAACGGGGGTATAGCTCAGCTGGGAGAGCGCTTGCATGGCATGCAAGAGGTCAGCGGTT
>NZ_CANBCC010000065.1 GCF_947366995.1 uncultured Aquabacterium sp.
AAGCGGGCGCCAGCTGCTTCTAAGAATGACCCTTCTTGCAGAGAAGAAGGGCATCCCTGGCTTCAGCCCCATGGCAACACGCGGTAGCTTGCTGGCATCCACCTCATCGGGATCTGGCGGGTAGAACCTTCGATCAATGACCTTGTCGTCGGGCGATGAGCCGTACTTGGCATGGTAGTCGCCGCCCTCAGACTTGCCGATCATGGCCAAGAATGCTTTGACGTTGGCGTTCTTGAGGCACTCACGGTTCTCTTCAACGCGCTTCTGCTGCGCCATCTGAACGAGGATAACCTTTGTCTCGGCGCTTTCCTTGGGCGTCGTGGTGTGCGTGGCGCGGCGGTGCAGTGTCTTGCCGTTGGGCGAGGTAACGGTGCTGGTCATGGCTCGTTCTCAGACATAGATATCAACGGCTTCCGCAGATGCGGTGGATGACAGCAGGTGTGTATGCCCTTGATCGTCCGTTGTGCCGTATTCGATTTGACCAGATGCGCGCTTGATGGCGTACTCCAGTGGGGCGCCTGAGTCGTCGTCAATCAACTGAAGCCTGTCATCAAAGGCCGCGACGACGGTGAAGGGGGATGCGGCTGCTTCGCTCCGGGCTGATTGTGTCGAGTTGCCTCGGGATGAGGAGGCACCGCTACCGCCGCTTTCGTTGGCACCGGACAGAAACTGACTTGCAATCAGCGTGGCACCGCAAGCGCATTTGTCTCCGTGCCGGGCCACAGGAGCGCCGTCCACGATCATGGTCGGGTCACCGGTCACGATCACTGTGGTGCCGTGCCCCTTCTTCGGGCAGGTGACTTGATCGCCCACTCGTGCAAGTCGTTTGCCGAACGTGTCTGTTGTTTGTGTGGAACCGACGACCACACCGCCGTGGTCGGTCTGGTCGCCAATCACGATAAATGGCCGCATGCAAGTCCCCGAGTTTGTTTGTGTGCCGAATTTACCAGCCGCAGGAGATCATTCAAGCTGCCCCCTCATCACGGCGATCTCTCCAATAGCGACCTTGTCAGCATTGTTATCGCATAACTTGGCGCAACTTCACATCAGAGGGCAGGAGCGCGCGCAGGGTGCTGAGAATGTCTGCCCGAACTTGCGCGAGGAGGCCTTTGGAATCAATGACTTACCTGATGCTGAAAGTTTCGCCACGTAATGCTTGAGCTCTTGCAAAGTCAGCCAAGAATTGCCTTGCCCGGGTGCTTCTGCCCTCGCCGGAAGCGAGAAATTCCGCCACGTAATGGCTAATTCCCGGCCATCAATCAGCGAACTTCACAGCGGAATCGCCAAGGGCTTTTTTTCTTTCCGTGTCCAACTGGCGCGCGGCCCTCTGCAGATGTAAGCGCTGCATCCCTTCGCAGCATCGCGGAATCTTCCCCTGCCCCCTGACGTCGTACAGAAACCCGGCTGACTGGTCTTGAGCCAGGCACGCCCGTTGCCAAGCCGACCGCGTGTGCGGTCTGCCGCCCTGTTTCCACAAGCGATGTCAGAACCCAAAACCTCCCTGTCCATCAGGCCCCTGTGGGGTGCCATGTTGTTGTCGGTTGCCGCGCTGGCCCCGAAAGCCCAGGCGCAGTCGACGCCTCCCGTGTTCGGCTTCGACGATGTGTCGACCCTGGCCCGCGCGCTCGCGGGCAAGCCTCATGAGCCCGAGTCGCCCGCCAAGGCCTTGCCTGCCGCGCTGCAGGCCCTCAACTATGACCAGACTCGGGACATCCGTTTCCGACCGGCCCAGGCGCGTTGGCGCAGCGAGGCCCTGCCATTCGAGCTGATGTTCTTCCACTTGGGCGGCTACCACCAGGCGCCTGTCACGGTGGAGGAGATCGCGCCGCGGCAGGTGGTGCCGGTGCCCTACCGTGCGCAGCTCTTCGATTTCGGGCGCAACCGACTGCAACCGCAGGCCTGGGGCGACATCGGCTTCGCCGGCTGGCGCGCGCACTACGCCGTCAATCGGCCGGATTACAAGGACGAGGTGATCGCCTTTCTGGGTGCGAGCTACTTCCGCGCCGTGGGCAAGGGTCAGCAGTACGGCCTGTCGGCGCGCGGGCTGGCTGTGGACACGGTGGGCGGGCAGGGCGAGGAGTTTCCGCGCTTCACGCGCTTCTGGGTGCAACGCCCGGGGCCGCGCGACACCACGCTGACCGCGTATGCGCTGCTGGATTCGAAGCGGGTGACCGGCGCCTACCGCTTCGACATCCGCCCCGGTGTGACGACGACGGTGGACGTGCGCATGCGACTGTTCCTGCGGCAGCCGGTGGCGACGCTGGGCATTGCGCCGCTGACCAGCATGTTCGTGTCGGGCGAGAACCAGCCGCACCCGGAGGACTACCGTCCCGAAGTGCATGACTCCGACGGCTTGCAGGTGGCGCTGGCCACGCCGGACGGGCAGCCGGGCGAATGGCTCTGGCGTCCCTTGCGCCGCCCGAACAGCGTGCAGGTGAACGCCTTCCAGGCCACGCGGCTGCACGGCTTCGGGCTGATGCAGCGTGATCGCCAGTTTGCGAGTTACGAAGACCCCGAGGCCCGCTACGAGCGTCGGCCCAGCGTGTGGGTCGAGCCGCTGGGCCAATGGGGCCCTGGGCGCGTCGAGCTCGTCCAGTTGCCCGCACCTGACGAAACCCACGACAACATCGTCGCGTACTGGGTGCCGCAAGCGATGCCAGCGGTGGGGCAGCCTCTGGACTTCGCCTATCGCCTGCACTGGGAAGCGGAAAAGACGCACCTGCCTCCGGCCGGCTGGGCACGGCAGACCCGACTGGGCCGCGGCTGGGCGCCCTTGCCGGACGGCGAGACGCAGTACGTCGTCGACTTCACCGGGCCGGCGCTGGAGGGCCTGCCGCCCACAGCCCGTGTGGAGGCCGTGGCCAGCGTGGGGGCGGGCGGTGAACTGCTCGAACAACACGCGTTCCGCAACGAACCCGGCGGCGCCTGGCGCATGACGCTGCGCGTCCGTCGCACCCATCCCACGCAGCCGGTCGAGCTGCGCGCTTTTCTGAGACGGGGCGGCGACGCCCTGACCGAGACATGGACCACGCAGCTTCCGACGCCATGAACGACGCCCCCACCCAGCGCGGTACCGCGCCCCCCTTGCAGCGCAGCAGCATGCCCGTTCACCCCTGGCGCGGGGTGTGGCCTCAATTGCGGCAATGGCTGGACACCCGCACCGGCGGGGTGATGACCTGGCGTGCAGGCGGGGCCGATGGCGCCATGCGCTGGCCGGTCGTCGGCTCGTGGCGCGCCCCGTTTGCCTCCACCGACATTCCGTGGCAGGCGGCGCTGCCGTGGCAGCAGGCCGCCAGCGAACGCCGCAGGAAGCTGGCCGAGTCGATCGCCCTGGGCACGGCCCTGGCCACCATGCTGATCCTGCCGGCCCAGCCCTTCGAGGCCGCGCCGTGGGCCAGCACGGTGTATGTGCTGATGTTCGCTTTGCTGTTTGCCTGGGTGATGGCCGGCTTTGCCACCGCGCTGATGGGGCTGCATGCCTTCCGGCATGGCGACCGGCATGCCTTGCGGGTGGCCAGTCTGCCGGCCCGATCAGTCGACCCCCATGCTCGCACGGCCCTGGTCATGCCCATCCGCCACGAGGCGATCGGCGCGGTGTTCGGCGGGCTGCAGGCCATTGTCGAGTCGCTGGCTGCCCAGCCGGAGGCCTCCTTGTTCGACGTGTACGTGCTGTCCGACAGCAGCGACCCGGACGTCCGGGTGGCCGAGTTGTCGGCGTTTGCCGCGCTGCGCACGGCGGTCGCCCGCGTCGACGTGGCTCTTGCGGAACGGCTGCACTATCGCTGGCGTCAGCACCGCACGCGCCGCAAGGCGGGCAACGTGGCCGACTTCTGTCGCCGCTGGGGCCGGCGCCATCGCTACATGGTGGTGCTGGATGCCGACAGCGTGATGAGCGGCGAGGCGCTGGTCACGCTGGTGCGCCTGATGGAGGCCCACCCTGACGCCGGCATCATCCAGACGGCGCCCCAGCCTTGCGGGCAGGACACGCTGCATGCGCGGGCGCATCAGTTCGCATCCCGCGTGACGGGGCGGCTCTTCACGCTCGGCATGCAGCACTGGCAATTGGGGGATGCGCATTACTGGGGGCACAACGCGATCCTGCGCGTGGCGCCTTTCATGCAGCACTGTGCGCTCGCACCGCTGCCGGGGCGGGGCGGGCTCTCGGGCGACATCCTGTCGCATGACTTTGTCGAGGCCGCGCTGATGCGCCGCGCCGGCTTCCACGTGTGGATGGTGTCCGACCTGCGCGGCAGCTACGAACAGGTGCCGCCCGATCTGGTCGAGGAACTCCGCCGGGACCGCCGCTGGTGTCAGGGCAACCTGCAGAACCTGCGTCTGGTGGCCGAGCCGGGCCTGCATCCGGCGCACCGCGCCATGCTGCTGACCGGGGCCATGGCCTACCTGTCGGCGCCGCTCTGGCTGGGCTTCGTGATGCTGGGGCTGTGGCTCAACCTGGGTGTGCCACTGCCCGACATCGAGCCGGGCGCCGCGCTGTGTGCCCGCCTGTTGTGGATCACGATGGTGGTGATGCTGGTGTTGCCGCGCGTGATGGGCGCCTGGGCCGTGGCGCGTTCCGAAGAAGCGCGGCGGCTGGGTGGGGTTTGGGGCCTGGCGCGGGGTGTGGTGCTGGAGATGCTGCTGTCGGCGCTCTATGCACCGATCCGCATGGTGGCGCACACCGGCTTCGTGCTGGCGGCGCTCACCGGCTGGGCCATCGAATGGCGTTCGCCGCCACGCGATGCCCAGGCCGTGCCGCACCGGCTGGCGTGGCGCGCCTTTTGGCCTGGTGCACTGGCGGCCGCGGGCGTGGTGGTGGCGCTGGCGTTTGGTGCGCCGGCTTCGCTGCCCATCGTGCTGCCGTTGACCGTGCCGCTGATCCTGGCTGCGCCCCTCGCAGTGTGGACAAGCCGTCCGGACGTGGGCCAACGCTGGCGCCGACGGGGCTGGCTGCTGACGCCCGAAGAGCGCTGGACCCCCGCGGTGCTGAAGCGCGCGTGGGCACTGGCGCGCACACCGTGGCCGCAACCACGCTGGCTGGATCTGTTGCGCCAGCCCGTGCTGCTGGCTCAGGTGATGAGCCAGTCTGTTCGCACCCGCACCGCAGGGGCACGCCGTGCGGCACGCCAGCAATGGGTTGCGACCGCACAGGCACACGGCCCGCAGGCGCTGGACGATGCACAGCGCCTGCACCTGCTCAACGAGCCACACCACCTGCTGCCGCTGCTGGCAGTCGGGGCAGAAGCCGCTCAGGATGCCGCGGGCGCCGAGGGCAACCCCATGGCAGCCATGGCGCCATCGAGCGCCTGAGGCGTGCGGGCGTAGTCGGCCCACGGGTCGACCGACTGGAAGGACAGGTGCTCGCGCGCGGTCTGCACCGTCCAGTGTGCGCCGCTGCGCAGGCTCGGCAGGTCGTCCCACGCCACCGGCATCGACACGCCGAGGCCGGGCCGCGCGCGGGCCGAGAAGGCGGCCACGGTGGTGGCGGCATGGCCGTTACGCAGGTAGTCGACGAAGATGCGACCCACGCGGTTGGCCGGTCCGCTGCGCGCCACAAAGCGCGATGGCAGCGTGCGCGCGAGGTGTTGCACCATCGCCTTCGACAGCGCCTTGACCACCTCGTGCGGCCAGCGCGGCACGATCGGCACCACCACATGCAGGCCCTTGCCGCCACTGGTCTTGAGCCAGCAGGCCAGGCCCAGTTCCTCCAGCAGGGTGCGCACCAGCAGCGCGCCTTCCTGCACCTGCGGCCAGGCTGTGCCTTCGCCAGGATCGAGGTCGAACACCATGCGATCCGGGCGGTCCATGTGGCGGGCGGGCGCGTTCCAGGTGTGGAACTCGATGGCATTCCACTGCGCGGCGGCCACCAGCGCTTCGGGGTGATCCACGGAAAGCAGCGCCGCATGACCCGGCCACAGGGCCGGGTCCAGCTCGGTCAACTCCGGTGCGCGGCCGGGGCCGCCGTGTCGTTGAAAGAACAGCGCGCCGCCCACGCCCTCAGGGGCGCGCAACAGGGCGCACGGGCGGCCTTGCAGGTGCGGCAGCATGCGGTCGGCCACGGCCGCGTAGTAACGAACCAAGTCGAGCTTCGTGACACCCGAGGCCGCGTCGAGCACCCGTTCGCCATGGGTGACCTTGAGCGGGCGTGCCGTGGCCGGCGGTGCGGCGGGGAGGCGGGGGTGCTCGCGCACGATGGCCTGCGCCGGCTTGTCGTCGCGCAGCGCGATGAAGGTGGCGTGCCGGATGCGGTGATCGGGCGTCCAGGCGCTGAACGCCACTTCGGCCACCTGTTGAGGCCGCAGCCACCGGGCCTCGGTTTCGCTGCGGGTGGGCGGGCGCTTGCGGCCGGTGCGCCGGCCGATCTGCGTGCCGGCTTCGGGCACGGCCTGGCCGTCGAAGGGCGGGCTGGGCATCTCCAGCGGGGCCAACCGCTGGCGCAGCGCGCGCGCCTGTTCGGCGCTCCAGCCCGTGCCCACGTTGCCGGCCGGTACCAGCCGCCCTTGCGCGTCGTGCACGCCCAGCAGCAGGGCGCCCACGCGGTCCGGGTCGTCGCTGCGGGGAGCGTAGCCGCACACCACGAACTCCTGGCGCTGGCGGCACTTCAGTTTCAGCCACGTTTCCGTGCGCGCCGACACATAGGGGGCATCCTGGCGTTTGGCCATCACCCCTTCCAGGCCGAGCGCACAGGCGGTGCCCAGCACCGTCTGCACGGGCGCGTCGAAATCGGCACTGAAACGCAGCAGGCCTTCGTCGTGCTGGGTGGCGTGGGCCGTCAGCAGCGCCTGCAGCCAGGCCCGCCGCGCCTTGAGGGGCACCGCCCGCAGATCGTGGCCATCGGCGTAGGGCACATCGAACAGGAAGCAGACGATGTCGCCGGTGCGCCGGCCGGCGTCGAAAGCGTTCTGCAGCGCGTGGAAATCGGGCGTGCCTTGCGAACCAAGCACCACGATCTCGCCATCCAGCCATCCGGAGTGCAGGGCGAGCGCGTTGAACGCCGTCACCAGATGCGGCATGCGATCAGACCAGTCGAGCCCACTGCGGGTCAGCAGCTGGGTCCGCCCGCGTGCGATGCGGATGAGCAGGCGATAGCCGTCCAGCTTGAGCTCGCACCGCCATTCGCCTTCGGCCGGCAGCGCCGACGCGAGCGTGGCCAACTGGGGCGCCAGGGTGGTGGGCAGCGCAGCCTTGCGCGCGCCCGGCAGGCTGCCCGGGGAGGGCGGATCGTCGGAGCTAGCTGCGTGGCCCTGCCGAACGGGAGGCGCCGTCGGCGCAGCCGCTGGAACGGCCGGAAACACCGCGCAGCGATCGGCCTCGGAGAGGGGGTGGGCGAGCACGCTGTCCGGCCACGCCGACACCACATCGAACTCGGCATGCGTGCGGGCGTGCGCATCGCGCTTCTTGAACAGCAGCCACGGCGGCTGGCGCTCGCCGCCGCGTGCGATGCGCACCAACTCCCACCGGCCCTGCATCTTCTGGCCATGCAAGGTGAACACGAGCTTGCCCTTCTGCAGCGCCTCCCGCGGGTCGCCCTCGGGCGTCCACCACCCCTCGTCCCACACGATGACGGTGCCCGCCCCATACTGGCCCGGAGGGATGCGGCCTTCGAACCGGGCATAGCTCAATGGATGAGCTTCGACTTCGATGGCCATGCGCTTTTCGTTGGGGTCATAGCTCGGCCCTTTGGGCACCGCCCAGGAAAGCAGCACGCCGTCGAGCTCCAGCCTGAAGTCGTAGTGCAGCCGGGTGGCCGCGTGCTTCTGGATGACGAAGCCCAGGCGGCTGCCGGAGCGCCCGGGATCGCCGGGCGGTTCTTCCGTGCGCTCGAAGTCGCGCTTGGCGCGATAGCGCGAGAGCGGGTCGGCAGCGGGCTTCACGGCTCGCCCTCGCGGGTGGTGAGCCGCCGGTAGGCGTTCAGGTGCCTGATGGCGCCCTGGTGGTCGCTGGCCAGTTCCAGCAGTCGGGCCAGATTGAAGTGCGCATCGGCCAGGGCCGGGTCCAGCTCCAGGCTGCGCGCATAGGCCAGCGCTGCATGCGCCACGTCGCCCTGGTCTTCCAGTGCAATCGCCCGGTTGAAATGCAGCCATGCGACATCGGGTTGCCGCGCCAGTGCCGCGTCATACAGGGTCACGGCATCGCCGCAACGGCGCTGCTCGCAGAGCATCGCGCCCAGGTTGAGCAGGCTGTCAAGGTGATCGGGCTCGCGCGCCAAGGCCGCCCGGTAGGCCGCTTCCGCCCGGGGCGGGTCGACGGCTTCGAGTGCCACGGCCCGTTGGAACAGGGTGGCCACATCGTCGTCCGGCTGCGGGCGAGGCAGGATCACCAGGCGACCGGACGGCGTGGGCGTCACCTCGAAGGCCAGCAGCTGCTGACCGGTCTCTGGCTCCCAGTCGCCCTGTGCGTCGCGCACGACCACTTGGCCACCGGCCGCCGAGATGCGCAGGCCCGTCACCGGCAGGGCCTGGGGCAGGGCAGCCCGCAGCCGCTGCAGCGCGCCCACGATGCGCCGGGGTGGCACACGGGCCTGCCGCAGCGCGTGGGCGGTGCGCAGCAGCATCAGGTCCTGAAACGACAGCCGCCGGCCCCGCGACGTGCTGGCTGCGGGTGTCACGAAACCGGCGTCGATCAGCGCGTCGATCACGGCGCGCGACACGCCGACCAGGTCCTGCGCCTGCCTGAGGCTGAATGTGGTGTCGCGGCCTGGCACTTACTTGCGCGCCCGGCTGCGCGGCGCCGGCGCGGCTTCGGGGGCGGTCGACCGGGCGGCGCGCTTCGGCGCCTTGCGGGCGCCCGCGTCGAGCTGGGTCACGTTGTCCGCCTCGGCGCCTGCCGCCTTGCGCGCAGGCGGGGCGGTCTCCTTCGGGGCGGCGGTCGGCTTGCCGAGGCTGGCCCGCAGCGCGGCCATCAGGTCCACCACCTGGCCACCCTGAGGCGCGTCCTCGCCCCGTGCCGACGCCACAACCTGCCGCCCGGCAATTTTCTCGTCGATCGCCGCCAGCACCCGCTTGCGTTCCTCGTCTTCGAAGGCCGTCGGGTCGTAGCGGTCGGTCGAGATCTGGTCGATCAGCTGCAGGGCCAGCTTCAACTCCGAGGGGGCCACCTCCACCTGCTCGATCTCCAGGTCCTTCAGCGACCGCACCTCGTCGGCGTACAGCAGTTGCTGCAGCACCAGGCCCTCTTCGATGGCGCGCACCTGCACCACATGCTGGCGGGCCCGCCAGGCCCAACGCGCCAGCGCGCACTGGCCGCTTTCCCGCATGGCGGCCACCAGCAGCGCATAGGGCTTGCCGCCGCGCTTGTCGGGGGCCAGCAGGTAGGCCTTGTCGTAGTACAGCGGGTCGACCGCACCTTCCGGGATGAAGGCCACGATGTCGATCACGTGGCTGGCGGCCTCTTCCAGGCGCTTCAGCTCATCGGGCTTGAACAGCACGAACTGGTCCTTCTCGACCTCGTAGCCCTTCATCATCTGGTCACGCGGCACCACCT
The DNA here is from genome assembly GCF_947366995.1 of uncultured Aquabacterium sp. Classification (GTDB taxonomy): domain Bacteria; phylum Pseudomonadota; class Gammaproteobacteria; order Burkholderiales; family Burkholderiaceae_C; genus Aquabacterium. Next base: position 9,481 of record NZ_CANBCC010000065.1, read on the forward strand.
TGCCCGTCTGCTCAGAGACGTACTGCTGCTTCAGCCGCGACCCGTCGGGCGCAAGCAGGTGAAAGCGCACCGACGCACCCGAGTCGGTGGCGGAGTACAGCCTGATCGGAATCGACACCAGGCCGAAGCCCAGCGTCAACGAGGCAATCGAACGCGCAGCGGCCATCGGGGCACCTCCAGTGCAGGCCATCTTAGGATCGACGCTGCCGCGCCGGGCCAACACCCGGGACGCCGGCAGGGGCGCGCACGCCCACACTCCGTTACCATCCGTGACTGTCCGATCCCGCCCCCCCAAGGAGCCCGCATGCGCCCCCTCTCCGAGATCCAGGTGACCACGATCGACGGCCAGACCCGTCCCCTGGGCGATTTCCTGGGCAAGGCCACGCTCGTGGTGAACGTGGCCAGCAAATGCGGCTTCACACCGCAGTACAAGGGCCTGGAGGCGCTGTACCGTGCGAACAAGGACAAGGGGTTGGTGGTGCTCGGCTTCCCCTGCGACCAGTTCGGTCACCAGGAACCGGGCGACGAGGCCGAGATCCAGTCCTTCTGCAGCCTGAACTACGACGTGACCTTTCCGATGTTCGCCAAGGTCGAGGTCAACGGGGCGGGCGCTCACCCGCTCTACCAGGCGTTGAAGCAGGCCGCACCCGGACTGCTGGGCAGTGAAGGCGTGAAGTGGAACTTCACCAAGTTTCTGCTCGATGGGCAAGGCCAGGTGGTGGACCGGTTCGCGCCCGTCACCCGCCCGGAGAGCCTGCAGGGCGCCATCGACAAGCTCATCGCTTGAGCCACCGCATGGCCGACTCCACCCCCGAATCCAACGCCCTGCGCGAAGCCCACCTCACGCTGGACTACCTGTTGCGGCGCATGCGCCACAAGAGCGACTTCCCGGCGCTCTCCGGGGCGGTCACCCGGGTGCAGGCCCTGTCCGACTCCGAGACCGAGAACCTGCAGACCCTGTGCGACGGCATCCTGCAGGACGTGGCCCTCACCCACAAGCTGCTGCGCCTGGTCAACACCGCGCGCTACCGCCGTGCCGACAGCGACCCGATCAGCACCGTGTCGCGGGCCGTGAGCCTGATCGGGCTGGCCGGCGTGCGCAACCTCGCGCTGTCGCTGATGCTGCTGGAACACATGCCGGACAAGGCCCACGCCCAGCAGCTGAAGGAGGCCTTTCTGCGCGTGGTCATGGCCGGCACGCTGGCCAGCGAACTGTGCACCCGCCGGGACGATGCCGAGGCGGCCTTCGTGGGCGCGCTGTTCCGCAACCTCGGGCCCTTGCTGGTGGCGTATTACCTGCCGGATGACGCCGAGCAGATCGGCCAGCTGATGCAGGGCGGGCCTGACGGCCAGCCGCCCCTCTCGGAAGAAGCGGCCGCGCGGCGCGTGCTGGGGCTGGGGCTGAACCAGCTCGGGGTGAGCGTCGGGCGCCTCTGGAGCCTGCCGGACGCCCTGCTCGCCTGCATCGTGGACCCGGGCGACACCGTGCCCAACCTGCCGCTCGCGGGGCGGCCTGACCGCGTCTGGTGGCTCGCCAGCCTGGCCAACGAAGCAGCCGACGTGATGCTCAAGACCGAGCCGGTCGACCTGGCGCCACGCCTGCAGGCGCTGGAGGCGCGCTTCCAGGTGCCGCTCGAGATGGCATCCGGCGAGCTGCAGGCCGCTGCCGGCCGCGCCCGCCGCCGCATGAGCGAACTCACCGACGCGCTCAACATGACCGTGCCCGGTGGCTCGCCCGCCGAGCGCCTGCTTGACGTCTGGTACGTCGACGCGCCGCAGGGCGAGGCCGTGGGGGCGGGGCCCACCCCCGAAGCGCTCGGCCTGACCGAGTCGCCGGACGACGGCGCGCTGCCCGCCAGCCCACCCGAGGCGCACGATGCCATCAGCATCCTCGGCAGCGGCATCCAGGATGTGACCAGCGTGCTCACCGGCCCGTTCCAGCTGCAGGAAGTGCTGCAGGTCATCCTCGAGACCATGCTGCGCGCGCTCGACTGCCGCCGCGTGCTCTTCTGCCTGCGCGACCCGCGCGCCGCCGCACTGCAGGGCCGGCTGGCGCTGGGCGAGGGCGGCGACGTGGTGCGCAATGCCTTCCGCGTGCCGCTGGTCCACGCCCGGGGCGAGACGCCCGACCTGTTTGCCGCCGTGTGCCTGCGCAACGTCGACACGCTGATTGCCGACGCCGCGGCACCGGCCATCGCCCCGCGGCTGCCCACCTGGTTCCGCGAGCGCGTGCAGGCGCCCACCTTCCTGCTGATGCCGCTGGTGCTCAAGCGGGCCGGCCAGCCCGACGCCGTGCTCGGCCTGATCTACGCCGACAAGACCGAGGCCAACAGCCTCGTGCTCGACGAGCAGACCCTGTCGCTGCTACGCACCCTGCGCAACCAGGCCATCATGGCCTTCCGCCAGGCCACCGGCACCTGAGCGGCGCGCGTATCATCGCGCCCCATGTTCCGCATCGTCCTCGTCCACCCCGAGATCCCGCCCAACACCGGCAACGTCATCCGGCTGGCGGCCAACACCGGCTGCGAGTTGCACCTCATCGAGCCGCTGGGCTTTTCGATGGACGACAAGCTGCTGCGCCGCGCCGGGCTCGATTACCACGAGTACGCCGAGGTGAAGCGGCACGCGGACTGGGCCGCCTTCCTGGCGGCCATGCGGCCCGACGCCGCGCGGATGTTTGCCTTCACCACGCGCGGCAGCCGGCCCTTCCACGAGCCGGCCTGGCAGCCGGGCGACTGGCTGGTGTTCGGCTGCGAAACCAGCGGCCTGCCGCCCGCCTTGCGCGACACCTTTGCCCCGGCCCAGCGCGTGCGCCTGCCCATGCGCGAGGGGCAGCGCAGCCTGAACCTGAGCAATGCGGTGGCCGTGGCGGTGTTCGAGGCCTGGCGGCAGAACGGCTACGCGGGCGGGGCCTGAGACCGGTCTTGGCACCGGCCGCCGCCCGAAAGGGCGTCAGGCGTTGCTGCCTTCGGCCTTCGCTTCGCGGCGCATCAGTGCGCCCACGGCTTCGCGCGGGGTCTGTCGGCCTTCCAGCACGGCCACCACCGCCTCGGTGATCGGCATGGCCACGCCCAGCGCCTGCGCACGCTGCCACACCGTGGCGGCGCTGTAGACGCCTTCGGCCACGTGGCCCAGCTCGCTCAGGATCTGCGCCAGCGGCTTGCCCGTGGCCAGCTGCAGGCCGACTGTGCGGTTGCGCGAGAGGCTGCCCGTGGCCGTCAGCACCAGATCGCCCAGGCCCGACAGGCCCATGAACGTGTCAGCCCGCGCACCCAGGGCCAGGCCGAGGCGCGTCATCTCGGCCAGCCCCCGCGTGATGAGCGCGGCGCGGGCATTGAGGCCGAGCTCCATGCCATCGGCGATGCCGGTGGCAATGGCGAGCACGTTCTTCACCGCGCCGCCCACCTCGACGCCGACCGGGTCGGCCGAGGTGTAGACGCGCAGGCTGTCGGAGTGGAAGGCCGACACGGCCTGTTCGGCCAGCGTGGCGTCGGCCGCGGCGGCCACCAGCGCGGTGGGCAACCCGAGGGCCACTTCACGCGCGAAGCTCGGGCCGGAGAGCACGCCGCAGCGCAGGCCGGGGCGCAGCGACTGCGCGACCTCATGGCCGAGCAGCCCGGTGCCCTTCTCGAAGCCCTTGCACAGCCACAGCGCCGACACGTCGTCGGGCAGGCGCTGCAGCATGCTGCCCAGCGCGGCCATCGGCGTGCCGATGATGACCAGCCCGCGTCCCCCGCGGCACGGCGCGATGGCCGCGTCGAAATCGGCCTCAAGTTGCAGGGCGTCGGGGAAGGGGGCTTCAGGCAGGTAACGGGTGTTGCACCGCGCAGCCTGCATCTCGGCCACCTGGGTGGCATCGCGCGCCCACAGGCGCACGGCCGCGTTGTGCCGCGCCGCGCTGATGGCCAGGGCAGTGCCCCACGCGCCGGCACCCAGCACCGTCAGCGACGGGCCGGGTGTCGAGGGCGTGTCCGGGGCGGCGAGGTCTTGAACCGTGAGGTTCATCGCCACGCGGTCAGGCGTTGGCGGCCTGGTCGCCAGCGGCCTGGGCCAGCTGGGCTTCGTACATGGCCTGGAAGTTGACTTCGGTCAGGTGCACGGGCGGGAAGCCAGTGCGGTTGATGACGTCGGCCACGGTGGCGCGCAGGTAGGGGTAGACGATCTGCGGACAGGCAATCGCGATGATCGGCTGCAGCTGTTCCTGCGGGATGTTGCGGATCTCGAACAGGCCAGCCTGCTTGGCTTCCACCAAGAACAGGGTCTTGTCGTTGACCTTGGTGGTCACGGTGGCGGTCACCGCCACTTCGTAGATGCCGTCGGTGACCGGCTCGGCGTGCAGGTTCAGCTGCACATCGACCTGGGGCTGGCCCTGCTCCAGCAGCACCTGCGGTGCATTGGGCATCTCGAGGGACAGGTCCTTCAGGTAGATGCGCTGGATGGCAAAAGACGGTTGTGCGGCTTGGTCGCTCATGGATGGTCCAGATAAAAGGGTCGGTTGCTCGGGCTGGATGCCACGCAAGCGTGCGTCGATACCAAGCCAGAAGTTCGACAACGATTATGGACCAGGCGCGTGACGTCGCCGTGGCAGGGGGGCTGCGGGTTTGCGCCGAGGGCCCCCAAGCGAGGTGCGGCTCGGCGTCACGCTGACAGGGTCAGCCGTTGAGCAGCGGCAGCAGGCCGCCCTTCTGGTCCAGCGCGATGAGGTCGTCGCAGCCGCCCACATGGGTGTCGCCGATGAAGATCTGTGGCACGGTGCGGCGGCCGGTGATGGCCATCATCTGGTCGCGCTGGGCCGGGTCCACGTCGATGCGGATTTCCTCGATGGCCTCGACCCCGCGCTGCTTGAGCAGCATCTTGGCCCGCTGGCAGTAAGGGCAGACCTGGGTGGTGTACATCTTGACGGCTTGCATGGCAGCGTGGGGCTCAGGCCCGCTGGGAGTGGACGGTGTCCGTATTGTCCCGCCGAGCGCAAGACCGCCTGCGCAGTGGGGACTCGGCCGTGTCAGGCCTTCTCGACCGGCAGGTTGGCTTCCCGCCAGGCACGCAGGCCGCCGGCCAGCGGCTGCACGTTCTCGTGGCCCAGCTTCTTGAGTTCGGCCACGGCCTTGTTGGCGCGCACGCCGGTGGCGCACATCACCACGAGCGGCGTCTTCTTGTTCGAAGGCAGGCCCTTGCCCGAGGCGATCTGGCCCAGCGGCACGTTCTTGGCGCCCACGGCGTGGCCGGCCGCGAACTCGGTGGGCTCGCACACGTCGATGATCTGGGCCTTTTCCTTGTTGACCATCAGCACTGCGGCCGACGGCGACAGGCCTGACGCGGCCGCGCCCTGGATCTGCTGCCACGCGAGCATGCCGCCGGAGCCGACGGCCGCCACGATCCAGTACCAGTTGTCTGCCAGGAAGCTCGAGGAAGTCATGCGTGTGTTCTTTCGGGCGCACGGTGGCGCCGGTTCGGGCCCCGCGGTCCAGGGTGGCGCGGGCAACGGCGGATTATAAAATCGCAGGCTGACCTTCACTCGGGACGACCACATGTACAAGCTCGTGCTGATTCGCCATGGCGAATCGACCTGGAACCTGGAAAACCGCTTCACCGGCTGGACCGATGTGGAGTTGACCCCCACCGGCATCTCGCAGGCCATGGCCGCGGGCAAGCTGCTCAAGGCCGAAGGCTACGAGTTCGACGTGGCCTATACCTCGGTGCTCAAGCGCGCCATCCACACGCTGAACTACTGCCTGGACGAGATGGACCGCACCTGGCTGCCGGTCGTCAAGGACTGGCGCCTCAACGAGCGCCACTACGGCGGCCTGCAGGGGCTGAACAAGGCCGACATGGCCAAGCAGTACGGGGACGAGCAGGTGCTGATCTGGCGCCGCAGCTACGACACCCCGCCGCCGGCCCTGGAAGCCAACGACCCGCGCGGCCAGCGCCAGGACCTGCGCTACGCCAAGCTGAACCCCGAGCAGATCCCGCTGACCGAGTGCCTGAAGGACACCGTGGCCCGCGTGCTGCCGTGCTGGAACGACACGCTGGCCCCGGCAATCAAGGCCGGCCAGCGCATCGTCATTGCCGCCCACGGCAACTCGATCCGCGCGCTGGTGAAGTACCTCGACAACATCGGTGACGCCGACATCGTGGGCGTGAACATCCCCAACGGCATCCCGCTGGTGTACGAGCTTGACGCTGACCTCAAGCCCATCAAGAGCTACTACCTGGGTGACGCCGAAGCCGCCGCCAAGGCCGCGGCCGCCGTGGCCTCGCAGGGCAAGGCCTGATCGGCCGGTTGCTTCAGGCTCAGGGCCTGAGCGACCAGATCACCGGGCAGTGGTCGGACAGCGTCCGGCCCTGATCCCGGGCTTCATACGGCAGGCGCGCAAAGCGCCTGTTTCTGTTTCGGTCGGCCAGTCGGCGGTCGATGAGGATGTCGTCGATGTACTGGTTGTGCGTGTCTTCGGCATCGCATGGCAGGTAGGGCTGGCCGTCGGTGGCGCGCAGCAGCTCGGCGCCGGGGGGCTGCTGGTCGCTCCAGGCCTGGATCACGTTCAGCGGCGCGGTCTCGTCCGGGCCGGCCGGAAAGCGCGCGTCCTTGGCCAGATGGCGGTTGAAATCGCCCAGCACGGCCAGCGCCACGCCTTCGCGAACTCGCTGGTCGATCCACGCTTCGACCACCGGCACCTGCTGCTGCAGGCGCTGGCACGGGCCGAAGCTGCGATCGAGCTTGCCGGTGAAGCAGCCGCTCTTGAGGTGCACGGCCAGCACGCGCACCTCGCGCGGGGTGCCGGGCCACAGGCTGATGTCGGCGCCGGCGCGGCTGGTGCCGTCCACATCAAGGGTCGTGAGGTCGCCATTGCAGCGGTACGGCACGCCGTCACGGACGGCAAAGCCCACCTTCTGCGGGTGCGCGCGCTGCACGAAGCAGTCGACGCGCCAGCCCTGGCGGAACACCTGGCGGGCCGCCTCGGGGCCATCGACTTCCTGCAGGGCAACGAGGTCGACGTCTTCGCGGGTGCGCAGCAGGTCGGCGTGGCGCGCGAGCGCGTCCAGATCGGTCGTGGTGCGCCGCGGCGGCGGGGTGCGGCCCGGCGTGCAGGGCAGGGCGCGTTCGCGGCTGCCGGGCTGCTGGCGCACGCAGCGCGCGGCCAGCTCCTCGTGCGTCCACGGCGTCATCAGCCACGCGATGTTCCAGGTGGCCAGCGTGACGCCGGCGGGGCTGCCGTTGCGGTTCGAGCTGAACAGCCCGGCGTGGGCCACAGGCAGCGCGGCGGCGAGTGCGAACACGGTGCTGGCAGCCAGCCGCACGGCAGCGCGCAGGCGGCAGGCGAAGAGCGAGGTCAAGAAGCGGTCTCCACGGGGGGTGAAACGGGCCGCCATCATCGGTCAGAAACCCGGTCGGCGCGGTTCACCCTCGCGGGGGATCACACGCCGAGCGCGGCGCGGTCGAGCGTGTAGTTCTGCGGGCCGGCGGCGGCGATCTTGATGGCGCCGATGCGGTTGGCCAGGGCCACCGACTTCACCAGGTCCCAGCCTTGCGACAGGCCGTAGAGCAGGCCGCCGCGGAAGGCGTCGCCGCAGCCGGTGGGGTCGACCACGGCGGCGGCCTTCACGCCCGGCACGTGGGTCTTCTCGCCCTGGATCCACACATTGCAGCCATCGGCGCCCAGCGTCTCGATCAGGCCCTTCAGGTGCGACTTCGACAGCTCGGCCAGGCTCTGGCCGGTGCGTTCCGCCAGCATCTTGCCCTCGTAGTCGTTGACGGCCACCCAGGTCGCCTGCGACACGAAGCGCTTGAGCTCGTCGCCGTCGAACATCGGCAGGCCCTGGCCCGGGTCGAACACGAAGGGGATGCCGGCGGCCTGCAGTTGCTCGGCGTGCTGGATCATGGCGTCGCGGCCATCGGGGGCAATGATGGCCAGCTGGATCGTCGGGTCGGCGTCGATGCGCTGGATGTGGGCCTGCTGCATCGCGCCGGGGTGGAAGGCCGTGATCTGGTTGTTGTCCTGGTCGGTGATGATGATGGCCTGGGCGGTGTAGCTGTCATCGACCGTGCGGACGTGGTCCATGCGCACGCCCCAGTGCTGCATGCGCTGGCGGTAGGGCAGGCCGTCGCTGCCCAGCGTGGCCATCACCACCGGCGCGCCGCCGAGCTGGTGCAGGCTGTAGGCGATGTTGCCGGCGCAGCCGCCGAACTCGCGGCGCAGCGAGGGCACCAGGAAGGACACGTTCAGGATGTGGACCTGTTCCGGCAGGATCTGCTGGGCGAAGCGGCCCGGGAAGGTGGTGATGGTGTCAAAGGCCAGGGAGCCGCAGATCAGGACGGACATCGCATTTCTCCGAATCGGAAACGGGGCGGCACGCGCGGTGCCGGTCGAGCAAAGCCTGACAGCGTATCAGGGATAGAAGAGCTCAGCGGTGTACCCGGCGGGGCTGAGCGCCGTCACTTTGACGTCCCACCACAGTGTGGTGCTGCGGCCGGGCGGGGCGGCGGGCGGCAGCGCGCCGAGGCCCTGAGGGCGTTTCGGGCTGTCGGTGCGCGGCTCGGCGGTGTCGAGCCAGCGGGCCTCGTCGGGCGCGAAGGCGCGGCGGGCCACGACGGCGCCGTTGCTGTCGGTCAGCGTCAGGTCGACGTGGGGCCAGGCCAGCCCGATCGGCGAGCGGTTGTGCACGACCACAGCCAGCCGGTAGCGTTGCGCCCCTTCGGACGTGGCGCGCACCAGCGTGGCGCTTTCGACCTGGAGGTCATCCAGCCGCAACGGGGGCGCCAGACGGCATCCGGCCATGGCGCACCAGTCTTCCAGGTAGGGCCGGGTGGCGGGGTGGTGGGCGGCGATGACGTCGCGGAACTGGTGGGTGAGTTGCAGCGCCAGGGTGGCCCCCAGCGCGGTGGCCACCACGCCCAGGGCCGCCCGCGTGGCCGGGTGGCGCCAGATGGCCTGGCGCTCGGCGCGCTTCATGAACTCCGGAGTGACGCCTGCCGTGTCCCGGCGGCGGAAGCTGGGGCGCGTTCTGCGCTGGCTGGGCGGAGGCACCGGCTGCTCGGGCACGAAGTCGCTGTCGCCGGCAGACGAGGCGGCCAGGGTTGCTCCGCTGTCCGCCAGCGCCGACGCGGTGGCGAGCGGACTGGCTGCGGTCTCAGGCAGTCTGGCGGTCACCGGGGCGGCCGGCTCGACCTGCAGATCGGCCGCAGGCTCGGAGGGCGCCCAGTCGGCGTCCAGATCGAGCATCGCATCGTTGGGGAACTCGGCGTCGGCGAACTCGGGCCCGGTGGCCCGGCGGCGCGGCAGCTTGCGCTCGCTGCGCGACGAGGGCATCAGGTAACGTGAGTCGAGCGCGTCGGCTTCGTCGGTGCGCGGCGGGTCGAAGTCCACCTGAAGGTGATCCGCCTGGTCGGCCCGGGCCCACGGGGGCGCGGGCTCGGGCAGCAGGTCGAGGTCGATGGCTGGCGCCGTTCCCGGCTCTGGCCGCGTGCTCTCGGGCTCGATGGCCTGGGCGTTGTCGCCCGCGTCGGGCTCCAGGCCCACCTCGGTGTCCAGCTCGAAGTCGGTGGCCGGCGCGGTCGGCAGCGGGTCGGTGGAGAGCGCGTCGTGCAAGGCGCTGTGGCGCGCCCAGGCGGGCAGCGGCGGATCGAGCAGGTCGTCCGCATCGGGCAGCCGGGTGACGGCGGGCGCGGTGGGCGGTGGCACAAAGGGGGCGGGCTCGCCCGGCAGATCCGCGGGGTCGTGTGGCTGGGTCGGCGCGAAGGTGGCCGGAAAGGTCGGCGCGAAAGCGGGGGGCGACGCTGGCGCCACGGCGGGCTCCGCGTCCGGCTCGGGTGGCGGCGCGTCCACGCTGCGCCGCGTCAGAAAGGCCGGGAGGTCCTCGGCCGCGGGCCCCGACACCGCCGTCGGCGCAGGCGCCGGGCTGGAGCGCGGGGTGAGCCCGCTGCGCGGGGGCGGCGGTTCGGTGTCGAGGTCGAACAGCGTGGGCAGCGCGTGGAAGACCTCGTTGCAGCGCCCACAGCGCACCCAGCCCTCAGAGACCTTGAGCTGGTCCTGAACGACCTTGAAGATGGTGCCGCAGTGGGTGCAACGGGTGGCGAGGCTCATGACGCCTTCGTTTATGCCACCGTTTTGGCCCGAATCACGCCGCCTTGCAGGCGGTCATCAGGATCCAGCCCTCTTCCGCGTTGGCGACCTGCAACTGCAGGCCCACTTCGGCGTAGGCGTCCTTCAGCTCCTGCTCCTGGCGGGCCAGGATGCCGGCCAGCACCAGATGACCACCGGCGGCCACGTGTCCGGCCAGCAGTGGCGCCAGCATCTTCAGCGGGGTGGCCAGGATGTTGGCCAGCACCACGGGGTAGGCGCCTTTCGCCTCACCCACCAGATCGGGCAGGCCGACCAGCAGCGGCAGGCCCCCGTTCGCGTCCTTCAGGTGAGCGACGTTTGCTTCGGCGTTGGCCAGCGTGGCCTCGACCGCAGCCGGGTCGATGTCGACCGCATCGGCCCACTTTGCGCCATGCAGCAGGGCGCCGATGGCCAGGATGCCGGAGCCGCAGCCGTAATCGAGCACGGTCTGGCCCTGGTAGGCCGACGCGTTCTGCGCGATCCACTTCAGGCACATGCGGGTGGTCGGGTGGGTGCCGGTGCCGAAGGCCAGGCCCGGGTCCAGTCGCATCGCCACGGTGGCTGCGGCCGGCACCTCGTGCCAGGTCGGCACGATCCAGAACGTGTCGGTGATGGGCACGGGCTGGAACTGCGACTGGGTCAGGCGCACCCAGTCCTGCTCGTCCACGGGCTGGATACCCTGGACGTGGATGTCGGTGGCCCAGTCCTGGGCCAGGATGAGCGTGACGGCTTCCAGCGCCTCGGTCTCGCTCGGGAACAGGCTTTTGATGGTGGAGCGCTGCCACGCCTCGCGCGGCACCGGCATGCCGGGCTCACCCCAGAGGGCCTCTTCGTGCTCGGTGTCGGCATCGGCGTCTTCGACCGAGACGGACAGGGCCTCGACCTCCATGAGCGCATCGCTCAGGGTGTCGACTTCGGCCTCCTTGGCCAGCAGGGTGAGTTCAAACAGGGGCATGTCGGTGCTGCGAAGAAGGGCCCATCAGCGCTTGCGCGCGGCCATCCAGTTTTCGAGGTAGTGGATGTCGGTGCCGCCTTCGATGAACTTGGCGTCGACCATCAGCTCGCGGTGCAGCGGGATGTTGGTCTGGATGCCTTCGACCACGGTTTCCGACAGCGCGGTGCGCATGCGGGCCAGGGCCTGCTCGCGGGTGTCACCGTGCACGATGATCTTGCCGATCATCGAGTCGTAGTTGGGCGGCACGAAGTAGTTCGTGTAGGCGTGCGAATCGACGCGCACCCCGGGGCCACCGGGCGGGTGCCACATGGTGATGCGGCCGGGCGACGGGATGAACTTGACCGGGTCTTCGGCGTTGATGCGGCACTCGATGGCGTGACCGCGGGACTCGACCTGGCGTTGCGTGAAGGGCAGCTTCTCGCCGGCGGCCACGCGGATCTGCATCTGGACGATGTCGACGCCGCTGGTCAGCTCGGTGACGGGGTGCTCCACCTGCACGCGGGTGTTCATCTCGATGAAGTAGAACTCGCCGTTCTCGTACAGGAACTCGAAGGTGCCCGCACCGCGGTAGCCGATCTTCTTGCAGGCGGCGGCGCAGCGGTCGCCCACCTTCTCGATCAGGCGGCGGGGGATGCCGGGGGCCGGCGCCTCTTCGATGATCTTCTGGTGGCGGCGCTGCATCGAGCAGTCGCGCTCACCCAGCCACACGGCGTTCTTGTGCTGGTCGGCGAGGATCTGGATTTCCACGTGACGCGGATGCTCCAGGAACTTCTCCATGTAGACCTCGGGGTTGCCGAACGCGGCACCGGCCTCGGCCTTAGTGGTCTGCACGGCGTGGATCAGCGCGGCTTCGGTGTGCACCACGCGCATGCCGCGGCCGCCACCGCCGCCGGCGGCCTTGATGATCACCGGGTAGCCCACCGAGCGGGCGATGCGGATGATTTCTTTCGGGTCATCGGGCAGGGCGCCGTCCGAGCCGGGCACGCAGGGCACGCCCGACTTGATCATGGCCTGCTTGGCCGAGACCTTGTCGCCCATCAGGCGGATCGATTCGGGCGTGGGGCCGATGAAGGTGAAGCCGGACTGCTCGACGCGCTCGGCGAAGTCGGCGTTCTCGGACAGGAAGCCGTAGCCGGGGTGGATGGCCTCGGCGTCGGTCACTTCTGCGGCCGAGATGATGGCCGGCATGTGCAGGTAGCTCTGCGCCGAGGGGGCCGGGCCGATGCACACGGCCTCGTCGGCCAGCTTGACGTACTTGGCATCGCGGTCGGCTTCGGAGTAGACGACGACCGACTGGATGCCCATTTCGCGGCACGCGCGCTGCACGCGCAACGCGATCTCGCCGCGGTTGGCGATCAGGATCTTCTTGAACATGGCTGGGGCCTGCCCTTATTCGATGATGAGCAGGGGCTGGCCGTATTCAACCGGCTGGCCGTTCTCGACCAGGATCTTCGAGATGACGCCGTCCTTGTCGGCTTCGATCTCGTTCATGATCTTCATGGCTTCGATGATGCACACGGCCTGGCCGGCCTTGACGGTGTCGCCCACTTCGGCGAACGCCTTGGCGCCCGGCGACGAGGCGCGGTAGAAGGTGCCGACCATCGGCGACTTGACCACGTGGCCGGTTTCGACCGGGGCAGCAGGCGCGGCCTCGGCGGCCGGTGCAGCGGGTGCTGCAGCGGCGGCAGGGGCAGCCGCAGCAGGCGCGGCCTGGGCCACCGGCATGGTCATCACCACCGGCTGGGCGCCGGCCTTGACGATGCGGACCTTGCCGTCGGCCTCGGTGATCTCCAGTTCGGACACGTTCGATTCCGACACCAGGTCGATCAGGGTTTTCAGTTTGCGCAAGTCCATGTTGGCTCTCTCCAGCAAAGTCGGCGGGCGGGGTACGCCCGGGTGTGGTGCGTCGTCCGGGTCACCGGGTCGGCTCCTGGACGGGGGATGTTGATGGGTGGTTCGGGGCGTTCAGCCGCGGGATGAGGCCGCCGGTGCGCCGAGGCGCTCCAGGGCCGCGTCCAGCGCCAGGCGGTAGCCCATGGCCCCCAGTCCGACGATGACGCCTTCGGCCAGGTCGGAAAAATAGGAATGGTGGCGGAAGGGCTCGCGCCGGTGGACGTTGGACAGGTGCACTTCGATGAAGGGCAGCGCCACGCCGGCGAAGGCGTCACGCAAGGCGACGCTGGTGTGCGTGAAGGCGCCGGGGTTGATGATGACGAATTGCGTGCCGTCGGTGCGGGCGGCGTGCACGCGGTCGATCAGAACGCCTTCGTGGTTGCTCTGAAAGGCCGTCAGTGTGGCGCCGCGGGCGGCCGCGTGGTCGGCCAGGCCGGCGTTGATCTGCTCCAGGGTGGTGGCACCATAGACCTGCGGCTCACGGGTGCCCAGCAGGTTGAGGTTCGGGCCATGGAGAACAAGAAT
>NZ_CANBCC010000066.1 GCF_947366995.1 uncultured Aquabacterium sp.
CACTGTGGTGGTGCTGCCCGACCAGAGCCCGGCCCTTGCGCCGGGCTCTTGCTTTCCCCTCGCCCTTCCCCTTGCCCTTCGCCGCACGAGCCCATGGAACTGACCCCGCTCAACATCGCCCTCATGGTGCTGGCCTCCACCGCCGCGGGCCTGGTTGACGCCATCGTGGGTGGCGGCGGGCTGATCATGGTGCCCTCGCTGTTCGGGCTGTTTCCGCACACCGTGCCGGCCACGCTGCTGGGCACGAACAAGGCGGCATCCATCTGGGGCACGGCATGGTCCGCATGGCAGTACGCGCAGCGCGTGAAGCTGCCCTCGGCCCGCCTGATGGGCGCGCTGGTGGCCACCGTGCTGGGCAGCGTCGTGGGTGCCTGGCTCGCCACGCGCGTGCCAGCCGACCGCTTCCGTGCCGCGCTGCCCCTGGTGCTGGCCGCCGTGTGGGGCTACACGCTGTGGCGCAAGGACCTGGGCCACATCCACCTGCCGCACTGGTCGGCCCGCACAGAGGCCCTGATTGCCACAGCCATCGGCGGCGTCATCGGTTTCTACGACGGCGTGTTCGGTCCGGGCACCGGCAGCTTCTTCGTGTTCGCGCTGGTGCGCGGGCTCGGCTGGGACTTCCTGCACGCCAGCGCGGCAGCCAAACGCCTGAACTTCGCCACCAACGCGGCGGCGCTGGCCTGGTTCATTCCACACGGCCACGTCGTGTGGGCGCTGGCCCTGCCCATGGCCGCGGCCAACGTGCTGGGCAGCAGCATGGGGACGCGGCTTGCGCTGCGCCATGGCGCGGGCTTCGTGCGGGTGGCCTTCCTCGTGGTGGTCGGGGCGCTGATCTGCAAGACCGGCTTCGACGCCTGGATGCGTTGAGCTGGCTCATTGACTGAGCCAGCGACTTTCGCTGAGCGCTCAGCGTGCTGCCGACCCGCTGTACGGCATCCAGCCGATCGCACCCGCGTGCAGGCTCTGCACGAACAGACGACCACTGGCCTCCGTGGCGGCCGTGGTTTCCGGATAGCCGCCCTGCGGGTCCTGCAGGTCGTCCACGATGTGGCCCTGCTCGTTGAAGGCAATGACGTGCCCATACGGCTTGGGCACAGGCCACATCGCGCGCGGCAACCGCAGAACCAGGCTCGAAATCCACGGCTGCGCGCCGCCTCGGTCGATCACAGGGCTGCGCGGTTTCGTCAGGCCCACCCAGATGCGCCCGCTTTCCCCAGCGGTCAGGTTGTCGGGAAAGCCGGGTAGGTTGTCGATCAGCACCATGGCCGCCTGCTGGCGCAGCGCGTCATCCAGCGTTGGCACGCCGTTGTCGCCCGCGCCCGTCCGTACCAGCGACAGCTTGGCCAGGTCCACCTTCAAAATGCGGTAGGTGCCGGTCTCCGACAGGAACAGGCTGCGCCCGTCGCGCGAGAACGCCAGCCCGTTGGGGAAGCACAGCCCTTGCAGCGCCACACGCGCCACACCCAGGGTCGGGTCGAACGCGATCAGGCGGCCACTGCAGCTGTGCTCAAGGATGTCGAGCACACTGGCCTCGAAGGTGCTGCCCACCGCCTTGGCACCGAAGCGTCGCGAGGCATCGGTCAGCCAGATCGTGCCCCGGGCGTCGACCTTCACCGCATCGGCATAGCGCACCGGGTCGTCCGGGCCGGGGTGCTGCACGCGGTCGAGCAGGGTCTCAACCTGGGCTTGCGGGCCGCTGCCCGACACGCGCAGCAGGCCCCGCATGGCATCGGCCACCAGCAGTCGGCCCTCGGCATCCACGTCGAGCCCCAGGGGCCGCCCGCCGGTGTTCACAACAAGTTCGCGCGTGCGGCCATCGAGCGACAGCTTCAGCACGTCGCCGTTGTCCAGCCCGGTGTAGAGCGCATCCGCCGTGGCAAGGATGTGCTCAGGTCCGTGCTGCCCCCCGGCCAACGGCCAGGTCCGCAGGCCCGCCAACCGGGTGTTGGCCGCGTGGGGCCCGGTATGGCCGGCATCTGCGGGCGGCGCCCAGGGGCGGGGCTGAATGGGCACGGGCCAGAAGGCCAGGTAGGCCACAAGGGCGATGACGGGCGTGGCCCAGCTGGCCAGCACCATGAGGCGGCCACGCTGGCGCGCGGATGGGGTGGAAATCATCGGGTCAGAACCTCCGGAAGGCCGCAGTGTCGCCGACCGGCTCACACGCCCCTGTGCGGGATCACCCGTGCCCCCCCGACCGGATGGGCGTCCGCGCGACGCGATTGAGGCCCCCTATCGGCGCGATCCAATCGCCCGACTGGACCCGCGGCCACGGCAACCAGAAAATGAGAACCATTCTCAAGAACGCATCGCCTTACAGGAGTACCCCATGGCCAAGACCGCAACATTCGGCGTGATGCACGTGATGACCTCGTTCACCGTGACCTACGCGCTGACCGGCAGCATCACCATTGCCGGTGTCGTGACCTTCGTCGAACCCCTGGTGAACACCGTGATGCACTACTTCTTCGACAAGTACTGGGATCACCCGGTGGCCCGCCGTGTGCGCCAGCAACTCGCCCGCCTTCGCCCGATCGCCCGGATGCACGACACGCAGGCCAGACAGGCATGAAAAAGGGCGCCTCACGGGCGCCCTGTGCAGCGGGGTCGGGGGCAGGACCCCGGCGCATCACTTCTCGACGAAGGCGCGCTCGATCACATAGTCGCCCGGCACACCCTGCGACTCCGACACCTTGAAGCCGGCGTCGTCCAGGATCTTGCACAGGTCCCGCAGCATGGAGGGGCTGCCGCACATCATCGCGCGGTCGTTCTCGGGGCTCATCTGCGGCAGGCCCACGCCCTTGGCCAGCTCACCGTTCAGGATCTGGTCGGTCAGGCGGCCCTGGTTGCGGAAGGGCTCACGCGTCACCAGCGGGTAATAGATCAGCTTTTCCTGGATCAGCTCGCCCAGCAGTTCGTGCTGAGGCAGCTCCTTGCTGATGAAGTCGTGGTAGGCCAACTCGCTCACATAGCGCACGCCGTGCACCAGCACCACCTTCTCGAACTTCTCGTAGGTGTACGGGTCCTGGATGATGCTCATGAACGGCGCCAGGCCGGTGCCGGTGCCGAACAGGTACAGGTTCTTGGCGGGGGTCAGGTCATCGACGACCAGTGTGCCCACGGCCTTGCGACCCACCAGGATCTTGTCGCCCGGCTGGATCTTCTGCAGACGCGAGGTCAGCGGGCCGTCCTGCACCTTGATCGACAGGAACTCGAGGTGCTCCTCGTAGTTGGCGCTGGCCACCGAGTAGGCGCGCATCAGCGGCTTGCCGTCGACCATCAGGCCGATCATCACGAAGTGGCCGCTGGAGAAACGCAGCGACGGGTCGCGCGTGGTCCGGAAGCTGAACAGCGTGTCGTTCCAGTGGTGGACGGAGGTGACGGTTTCTTCGTTGAACGCGGCCATGATGCTGGGCAAAAAAAGCGCGGCGAAAACGCTCGGCAGATGGGACGCTGAGCACGGCTTGCGCGCTCAGGAAAACCCTGTATTGTCGCCCAGAAACCGGACGCTTCGCCACGCACGGCGGCGCGCCCCCGTGTCCCGGGGCATTTGACGCGGCTTGCGCTATGCTGCATCACAGCATGCCGGCTGCCCGTCGCCCCGCTTGTTCGCCCCTGTTGTCTGTCACCGCATGAGCCCGCTCAACCCGTCCGACCTCGATCCCCGCACCGCCCTCGTCGTGTTTTCCGGAGGCCAGGACTCGACTGTCTGCCTGGCGTGGGCGCTGTCCCGCTACCGCCACGTCGAGACCATCGGTTTCGACTACGGCCAGCGCCACCGTGTCGAGCTGTACTGCCGCAACCGCGTGCGCAGCGAACTCACGACCCACTTCCCGGGCTGGGCCAGCCGCCTCGGCATGGACCACCTGCTCGACCTGCGCCTGCTCGGCCAGCTGTCCGACACGGCCCTGACCGAAACGCGCGCCATCGAGATGCAGGCCAACGGGTTACCCAACACCTTCGTACCGGGCCGCAACTTGCTGTTTCTCAACTTCGCGGCCGCCCTGGCCTACCGCCGCGGGGCCTCCGTTCTGGTGGGCGGCATGTGCGAAACCGATTTCTCGGGCTACCCCGACTGCCGCGACAACACGCTCAAGGCGCTGCAGGTGGCCATCAGCCTCGGCCTCGACACCCCCATGGTGATCGAGACTCCGCTGATGTGGCTCACCAAGGCCCAGACCTGGGCCCTGGCCGACCAGCTCGGCGGCGAGGCCCTCAATGCGCTGATTGCCGAGCACACCCACACCTGCTACCTGGGCGAGCGGCAGCACCGCCACCCCTGGGGTTATGGCTGTGGGCGCTGCCCGGCTTGCGAACTGCGCGCCCAGGGCCACACCGAATGGCTCAACCGCGCCACACCGGCCGACTGATTCCCGTCTGACCTGCTGTCCAACGCCATGTCCGTTTCTGAAGTGATCCTGCTGGCGCTCGGCGCCACCGTGCTGTTCTGGGCCGTCGGCGCCTACAACCGGCTCGTCCGCCTGCGCAACGAGATTGCCAATGCGTTCGCCCAGATCGACGTGCAACTCAAGCGCCGCCACGACCTCATCCCCAATCTCGTCGAGACGGCCCGCGCCTACCTGCAGCATGAGCGCGACACGCTGGAGCGTGTGACCGCCGCCCGCGCGCAGGTCGTGGCCGCCACCGACCTCGTCAAGACCCAGCCCAACCAGCCAGGCCCGATCAAGAGCCTGAACCTCGCTGAAGGCGCGCTGGCCGGGGCCCTGGGACGTTTCATGGCCGTCGTCGAGGCCTACCCCGAACTCAAGGCCGACCAGCAGCTGCAGGATCTGCGCGAAGAGCTCACGCACACCGAGAACAAAGTGGCCTTCTCCCGCCAGCTGTTCAACGACGCCACGCTCGACTACAACAACGCCGCGCACCAGTTCCCCGCCAACCTGGTCGCCGGGCTGTTCGGCTTCAAAACCGCCGAGATGCTGCAGTCGACCCAGAGCGAGGCCGAGCGCGCGCCCGTCACCGTGCGACTCTGACGGCCGGGCCCATGCTGTTTCGCCGCCACCAGGAAGCCGCCGACCACCGCAGCCTGCAACTGTATGGGTGGTTTGCCCTGATGCTGCTGGGCCTGGTGCTCGCGGTCAACGGGCTGCTGGCCGGACTGTGGCGACTGACCTCACCTTTTGGTGAAGGCTACCCCGCCCTCTTCTTCGAGACCAACACCGCCGTCGTCGCCCTGTTCGTGCTGGGCGGCTGCTTCTTCGAGACCCGGCGGCTGCGTGAGGGCGGTGGCCCCCGCGTCGCCCACTGGCTGGGCGGCCGCGAGCTCACCGAGCCCGAAGACGCGCTCCAGCGCCGCCTGCTCAATGTGGTCGACGAGATGGCGCTGGCCAGTGGCCAGCCCCTGCCCCGCGTTTACCTGCTGCCTCGCGAAGACAGCCTCAATGCCTTCGTGGCCGGTTGGGACGCAGGCGACACCGCCTTGTGCGTGACCCGTGGGGCGCTCGAACGCCTGGACCGAGCCGAGCTGCAAGGCCTTGTGGCCCACGAGTTCGGCCACATCCGAGCCGGTGATCTGCCCCTGTCGATGCGGCTGTTGGCCCTCGTCTGGGGTCTGTCGCTGGTGCATGGCTTCGGCCGTTCACTGATGGACACCGGCGAAGACGGTCGCGTCAGCCCGATGGCGTGGATGGTGGGCGCGCTGCTCGCCATCGTGGGCTGGCTGGGCTGGCTGGCGGGGCGTGCACTGCAGGCCGCCGTGTCGCGCCAGCGCGAGTTTCATGCCGATGCCAGCGCCGTGCAGTTCACCCGTTCGCGCGACGGCATCGGTCAGGTGCTGCGCAAGGTCTGGCACGACCAGCAGGCGCACGCCGCCCGGCTGCACCACCCGGCCGCCGGGCTGGTGGCCAGCATGCTGATGCACCAGCCGGCCGGCGGCTGTCTGGCCACCCACCCGCGCCTGTCAGAGCGCATCCGGCGCCTGCATGGCCGCATCCTGCCGCCCATGCCGGCCACCGCCGTGCGCGCCGAGGCCGAACCCCGCCGCATGCGCGCGACGGCCCACACGGCTGGCGCCATGATGGCTGCGGCCCCAGGCAGCCCGGCGCCCGCCGACGTGCACGGCCTGGCCCTGGCGACACCAGATGACCGCGACGCACTGGACCGCCTGCGGCGCCTGAGCGGCCCCACCGAGCAACGCCTGGCGGTGCTGGCCCTCATGATGGACCCGGCCAACGCGCGCGAACACAAGCTGTGGCGCCAGCAGGCTGAGGGCCTGCCCCATGCGGAGCGCATCCTCCAGGACGTGATGGCCCTCCAGCCACCAAGGCGGGTGCCGGAGTTCGAACGCCTCACGGCGCAGATGGCCCGTGATCCGATCACACAGCGACGCGCCGTGGTGGAAGCGGGCCGCGACCTGCTGCGCGCCGACGGTCGCGTGAGCCCGCGTGATCGCCTGTGGTGGCTCAGCCTGCGCCACCGCCTCAACGACGCCCAGCGTGAAGCCCCCATGCTCCGTCCGGTCACCGGGCAGGGCCAAGACCTCAGCGAGCTGCCGCCCGACGCCTTGCAGGCCGTGGCGGCCCTGTCCGCCTACCTGGCGCGCATGCTGCCGGAACCGGAAACCGTTCCTGCGGGGGGAGAAGCCTCGCGCCCCCTGCGCGCCGCGGCAGCCGAGGCCTGGTTGAGCGGCATCGGCCGGCGCACCGGCCTGCCTGACATCACCGTCACGCCGCCACCCGACGCCGATGGTCTGATGCTGGCCCTCACCACCGTGCAGGAGCTGTCGTGGATGCTGCGCCCCCTGCTGGTCAAGGGCTGGGTGGAAGAGGCCGTGAACCACAGCCCCAACGGCGTCATGAGCGACGCCACCGCCGACGCGCTCCGGCTGGTGGCCGGGCTGATCGACGCCCCCCTGCCCCCCATGCTCTCGGCGCACTACCCGCGCGCCTGAGCCCGGCGCGTCAGGCCTCGCCGGTTCGCGGCAACTTGGTCAGGCCCAGCAGCGCGTTGCGCAACTCTTCGGGCGCGGCCTCGCCGATGTACATGCGCAGGTAGATCTGGTAGGCCAGCTCGTTGTTGATGGCCGAAATCGGCTCGCCCTCGATCTGCAGCGGCCGGTTGTTGTGGAACGCCATCCACCCGGTGCCCGGCACCCAGTCGAGGTTGACCACATCGCCCTTGACCACGCGCTTCACGTTGGCGTACACCGCGCCGATCTGCCCCACCACCGAGATGAGTCGCTTGAACTCGTCGGGCGTGGCCGCCTGCTTGAAGTCGGCGATGAAGATGCGGGATATGGTGGACGAGGTGAACTCGCGCAGGATGTTGAGCTGGATGCGGCGCACTCCGTTGAGCCGGTAGATGGGCTCGGCGGTGGTGCGCTTCTCGGGCAGGTACAGCGCGGTCACGTCGGCCTTGTAGTAGCCCCGTTTGCGCACACCGGCGCCATTGAGCACCAGCTTCTGCCCGTGCGCCATCACGGTTTCGGCCAGCTCGACGCCTTCCAGTTCATAACCCGCTGCCTGTGCAGACGGCACCCACGGCATGAGGGCCGCGCCCGCCGCACCCGCCAGCAGTTGCCGACGGCGCAGATCCAGCGACCCCTCTGTCAGTCGATCCTCTTGCATGTCCGTCACCTCCGGGCTGCAGACGGTTGAAGAAGGGTTCACAGCGGCTTGGACAGGGTCACCCAGAGGGACTGACCTTCCGTGCGGTTGCGCGCGTTGAACTCCTGCAGCAGCTTGCCTTCGAGCATGAACTCGCCGCCGTTGCGGATCCAGGCGATGGCCGGGCCCGCGGCGTTGACGCTGGCCTTGCTGCCGTCCACGATGACCTTGCGGCCACCCAGTTCGGCCACACGCGACGCGCTGAACCCATTCAAGTCCTGGGTGTCACCGGTCAGCTGGCGCACGAAATAGCCCTGCACCCCCACGCGCACGTCGTCCGAGACAAAGGCCATGGCCTGCCAGTCGAGGTTGAACATGTGGCCCGAGAAGTAGCCGTTGTCCTTGTTGCGCGTGTTGAACGAAAGCACCGTGCGGGCGGCCAGGTCCCACCCGTCGCCGATGAAGGCGTACTGGAAGGACGGACGGAAGGTGAAGAAGTTGCCGTAGCCCGCGTTGGCGCGGCGGGTGGCATCGTAGTCGCCGGTGGGCACCACGATGGTGGGCGCGAACGAAGCCGACTGGTGGTCGCCGATCTCCCAGTGGATCACGGGCGAGAGTTCGATGTCGCCGATGCCGGTCGACTTGCTGTCCTGGGCATTGGCTGTTCTGGCAACCTGATCGATGGTACCTGCGCGAATCGGCCCTGGCGTACCCGTCGGGAAGTTGAAGTTCGACACCGACAGATCGGCCTTGCGCTGCACCAGCGGGATCATGACCGTGAAGCCCAGGTTGCCGCCCCAGATGCGCTCGGTGCTGATGTAGGTCAGGCGGGTCAAAGCCGCGCGAGCGTCGGCGTGGATGTCGGCCTGGTAGGTCACCGCGGCGTTGGTCGGCAGCGCAGCGCGTGCCGCTTCGCCATCATTCCCCTTGAGCTTGCTCGCGTGGTACGACACCAGCGCCACCTGTCCGTACCAGCCCGGCACGACGGGCGAGCTCATGTCGCTGCCGCCCACGCCCGGCGAGTAACGCTGCAGCCCGTTGTCCGCCGCCTGCGCGGAGGTGGCTGCCGCCAGGGCCATCGCCAGGGTGGCCGCGCGGAAAGGCGCGGCAACATTGAATCCAAACTGCTTGCTGTGGCGGTCCATCGCGAATCCTTCTTGCTTTCCGTGTACTTCGGCGTACCGCTCAGCGCGCACGCTGTCCGGTCAACCTACTTTGCCGAGGGCGGGCCGATTCTGGCGCATCTGTGTCGCCATCGAACCACATCAGAAAACCCAAAATGTCACGATCCGCGAGCCGTGACATGCAGTCAGGGGGGAGGAACTACCCCCGGTGCATCACTCGCCTTCGCCGAACTTGTCGTTGATCAGCGCGACCAGCGCTTTCATGGCGTCGTCCTCGCGGTCGCCATGGCACTCCAGCTCCACCGAGCTGCCCAGCCCTGCGGCCAGCATCATCACACCCATGATGCTCTTGGCGTTCACACGCCGGTCGTTGCGGCTCATGAACACATCGCAGGGGAAACTGCTGGCCAGCTTGGTGAGCTTGGCCGAGGCCCGCGCGTGCAGGCCGAGCTTATTGCTGATGGTGACGGTGGTCTTGATCATGTGTGGGCTGTGTGACCTGGTTGTGCGGGCGGCTGGTGGCGATCTGCATCACGCCCTGCGTGCCCCCGGCCACTGCGCGCGTGATCAGGGTATCAAGTGGCTCGGCCGAGTAGTTCAGCGCGCGCCACAGCATCGGAACATTGGCGCCCGTGATCACTTTCACCCGCACGCCATCGGCCAGGCGCTGCACCGTGTTGCACGGCGTGGCCCCGAACACGTCGGTGAGGATCAGTGCCTCGCCGCGCGCATCGGAGGCAATCGCATCGGCGAGCAGCAGCCTCGCCTGGGCCTCCGTCTCGTCGGGCGGCATGTTGGGCTGTACGTCCAGGACCTGCAGGGTCTGCGCCGCTTCCGGAAAGCAATGCGCTGCCGCCAGCTTGAGGGCGGAGGCAAGGGGCGCGTGCGCGATGATGAACAGGCCGGGCATACAGACTGGGATTATCGGGCGCTCATTCAGGAAATTGAAAGCCGCGCAGGAAGGTGGTTGCCACATCCTCCCCGCTTTCGAGCGCCGGACGCTCGGCCGGCTGCCACACCGTGGCCTGAAACACCGTCAGGCCGTGGGCGAAATGCCACGCATTCACCCGCATGGGCATGGGGCGGCCCAGCCCGTCGGGCCGCTCGGTGACGAACGCCAGCCCCCGGGCCGCCGGCTGCGGCGTCATGCGGGGCACCTCGATGGCGGTCGACGTCGACTCGGTGGCGCGCCGGTCGGGCGCGACCAGCACGGCGGCCGCCTGAACGTTCTCGCGCAGCGCCTGCTGCAGGCCTTCCATGGCCACGCCCACCTGGCGAACGTCCGCCACGCGCAGGTAGGCCAGCGACCAGCTCGTGCCTTCGTGCTGGCACACCAGCATCTGCACGCGCTGTGGGTCGCCAAGGCCAGGGACCGGCACCATCCGGCTGGCGGTGTCGGGCTTGCACGGGAAACGGGCCACGAGCCCGTCCGCCTCGGGCGGGCGCATCTCGCGCCAGTCGAGCGCCGGTGCGCACGCTGTGAGCCACAGGGCGCCCATCAGCAGGCCGGTCACGCCCAGCTGTCGCAACAGAGGCCCACGCAGGGACGTGTCGGTGTCAGTCATGTCGCCATTATCAGGATGTGCGCCCACCCTCACCCATGCGTGGGATGGACAGCAGGGGGGCTGCCGCCGAACACTGACCTCCTCCCCCGGTTTGTCTGCATGCCCTCTACGCCCCATCACTCGCCGCTGTCCGATCTCCTGCGCGGCCTTGGCGTCGACGCCGGTGGTGCCCGAGAGCCTGCCCCGCCCCCCCAGGTGGATGCCGATGCCGAGCTGGACCGCTGGCACGAGCTGGTGGCGCAGGTCGGCCGTGAACTGGCAGAGCCGCTGACCGCCGCGCTCGAGCGGGTCACGACCCTCACCACCACCGGCCGCATCGACCGGCTGGGGCTGCGCGCGCTGCGCGCCGAGGTCGATCGGGCCCGTCAGGCCGGCATCTGGTGCCAGCAGATTGCACGCCTGGCCTCGGGCCGGGTGCGCCAGTCGCCGGAGCGCGTGCATCTCACGCACACCGTGCAGAGCACGCTGGCCTACCGCACGCGCGAGCTGCAGGCGCGAGGCATCCAGCTCTCGCAGTCACTGCTTCCGCTCGAGGTCGTCACCGACGCGTCGATGCTGTTCTCCCTGCTCAACGCCCTGATCGACTGGCTGCTCGACACGGCTCACGGCGTGGTCGAGTTGCGGATCGACCAGCGGGACTGGCCGGCCCGTGCCCGCCTCCAGGCCCGTCTGCAGCACCGCCCGCTCGACGAGGCCCAGCCGCCGGCGCCCGAGTTGCTGCAGCACCGTCTCGACACCATGCACTGGCACCTGCTCGACCAGACGGCCCGCAGCATGAACTTGCTCACCGATCGGCAGATCGACGCCACGCACGTGGTGCTGACGTTCGAGTTTCCGCGGACGGTCAATGCCGTCATGCCGCAGCTCGAAGACGACGACCAGGACCACGGCTTCTCCACTTCGGTGAATTCCAAGCCGCTGGCGGGCAGCCACGTGCTGGTGGTGGCCAGCCGACGCGATCTGCGCGTGCAGATCCGCGAGGCCAGCCGCGACATGGGCCTGGTGATGGACTTCGTCGGCTCGGTGCATGAGGCACGCGCCTTCTGCGACGAAGGCCTGCCGCATGCGATCGTGTTCGAAGGCATGCTGCGCGGGCGGGCATTCGACGAACTGGTGGCCAGCATCCGTCAGGAAGTACCGGACTTCGTGTTCATCGAGGTCGGGGAACAAGGCCAGAACTTCGAGGCCTCGACCCTGTCGGGCACGGGCATGGCCCGCATCGGCGTCGACGGCATCGCCAGCAACCTGCCCTCGGCGCTGGTGTTCGAACTCTCGCGCTTCATGTGACCGGGGCCGCGGCGTGCCCGGGCGCCGCTGGCGTCAGGCCACCGGTTCGGCGAGCAGCTTGTCGATGAGCTGGTGCAACGCCGAGAAGTCTGGCTCGCCCACGTAGCGTTTCACAATCTCGCCGCGGCGGTTGACGACAAAGGTGGTGGGCGTGAACTGCACCGGGCCGAACCCCGCAGCGAGGCGACCGTCATGGTCGATCGCGACGCGGAAGGGCAGCTTCCGGCTCTGCACGAACTGCGTCACGTAGGCCGGCGGGTCGTATTCCATGGCCACCGCCAGCGTCTCCAGCCCGCGGTCCTTGAAGCGCTGGTGGGTGGCGACCAGCTCCGGCATTTCCTTCACACAGGTGCTGCAACTGGTGGCCCAGAAGTTCACCAGCGTCACCCGGCCCTTCAGGTCAGCCAGCTGATGGCGCGAGCCGTCAAGCTGAGTAAAGGGCAACTCGGGCAGTTTGGAACGGGCATCCTCGCCACAGGCAGCCAGCCAGGGCGACAGGGCCACCACGGAACCCAGCGCCAGCACCTGGCGACGACGGACAGACAGCTTGAGCATCATCGGATCACACCTTGAGAAGGCCACACTCGGCCCTGGCCATGCCCCACATTGTGGCGCGTTCGCCGGGCCAGCGCTCAGGAGGGCTTACGCGCGGCGGGCGGCGCGGGGGGCGCCGCAGGCTGTGCCTCGCCCGCGGCCTCGGCGGCATCCGGCTCGAACCGGACCTTCTCGACCTGGGGCTGCGCCCAGCTGCCCGTGACCCGGAAGGCCTGGGCGCTGGCCTCACTGACCTGCTTGCGCAGCAACACCTGGGCGAGGAAGGTCCCCAGCCCCACCACCGGGTTGATCGCGGCATAAGCGAGTGAGGCCCCCCCGGCGTTCAGGTCGGGCAACACGTACACGTGCAGATCCTGTGTCTCGCGGGCCAGATCGGCCTGACCGTCCATCAGCACGAGCGCCTGCACGCCGCGCATGCGCAGGGCCCGGGTGCGCGCCACGCCCTGGTCGATGGTGACCTGCCCATCGATGCGGTCGAAGCCGAAGCCTTGCTGGAAGACATCACGAAAATCGAGGGTGAGCCGCCGCGGCAGGGACTGCAGGCTCAGCACGCCCAGCAACTTTGCCATCCCGGGGTCGGCCTTCAGGAACCGTCCTTCGGCGATCTGCACCGCGACGTCGCCGCTCATGCTGGCGGGATCGGGCTCCAGCGGTGACCCGGCCCAGCTGATCTGCCCGCTCAGCGTGCCGCGGCCGCCCTTGAGCGTCTGCGGCAGGCCCAGGCGGGCCAGCAAGGTGCCGCTGTTGGCCAGGTCGAGCTGGAAACCGAAGGCCGAGCGGGTCCGGCCGCTTTCCGGCGCGGTCCACTGTCCGCTGGCGCGCAACTCGGCATCGGCGTTGCTGATGCGGAAGGTGTCGAGCCGCCACTCCGGCAGGCCCGTTCGCCCGGGCTGGGTCGAGGGCCGGTTGACCGCCTGCACCTCGATGCGCCCGAGGGGAATGCCCCGCCACTCGAAGTCATCGACGACGACGTCGAGCGCGGGCACCGAGGTCGACTCGCGCTGCTGGAGTCGGGCGGTGGCGCGCTCGGTCAGGGCGCGGGCCTCGGACGCCGGCACAGACAGCCGAGACAGCCTCGCCACCAGCCGGCCTGCGCGCAAGGCGCCGCTGGGCGAGGCGGGATCGCTCAGCCATTCCAGCTGCCCGGCCGCCTGCTGTGCGTTGAGTTGTACCCGCCAGAGGCCGTCGTCGGGATGGGCCACGGTGGCCTGCAGGTCTCGCAGGGTACGGCCTTGCCAACTGAGGGCGGTGGCTTTCAGGGCCACCGTGTCAGGCAGGTAATCTTCCAGCTCGGCATCGGGCGGCCTGGGGTTGGCGCCGCCCTTGGGCGCCACCGCGCCCGGCACGCCAGGCAGGGCGCCCTGCGCCTGCGCGGGGGCGGCAGGGGCCGTGGCGGCGGCCAGCCATGCGTCGACGTCCACGGTGTCCAGGAAGGCCTGCGCGGCAATCCCACGCGGCGGCATGGCCGGCAGGGCAGGCAGCCCGGCGCCCGCCTGCACCAGGCTCATGATCCCCCGCGTCACGGCAGAGCGAGGCTGACTCACGTCGCGGCGCAGGTCCACATGCAGCCAGGGTACGCCACCGGACAGTGGCACCGGCGCACCCAGGTCCACCACGATGGCATCGTGGCGCCCGTCGGGGTCGTCTGCACGGTGCACCACCTTCAACGGCCAGCTCACGTTGGCAAGCTTGTTCAGCGGGGCGGGCAGGTGCACGGCCAGCCCTTGCAGGGTCGACGTCACCACCACCTCGGGCTGGCCGCGGCCGGGGCCTGTCGTGGGCACGGTCACCAGGACGGCAACCGGGGTCTCGCCCTGCGCGTGCTGGCCCAGGCGCTTGAGCGCAGGCCACTCGTGCGCCTGCCGAAGCCCTTCGCCGCTGATGCTGCCACGCGCCTGAATGCGGGTCTGGCCGGTGGCGTCGACGCCCCCTTCCACCACGAAGGGTTGCCCCCACAATTGGGTTTCCGCCTGGATCTGCAGCGTCTGCTCGGTGAAGGCCACGCGGCCGCGCACGGCCTGGAACGTCGGCAGACTGGGCATCAGCCGCAGGCTGGCGGCATCCCGCTCGGCCAGCTGCACCTGGCCGCGCACCCGCGTGTCGTTCGTGTGGTTCAACGGGATGTCCAGCGACAGCTGCATCGTGCCGGAGCCCGTGGCCTGCGACTGGCTCATCACGTCACCGGTCCAGCCGCCCACCGGCGATGCCGACAGAAAGCGCAGCATGTCGTCCAGCGGACCGTCACCCCGCCCCTGGATCATCAGATGGGGCTCATCGGCGCCGAGGTCGTCGATGCGGCCCTCCACCTCCTGCAGGCGAAACCCACCCGACCCCAGGCCGCCCAGGCGGCCGCGCGCACCGCGGATCAGCATGCGCTGCCCCTCGAAACGCAGCTCGCCATCGAGCGCGGTGAAGGCCGGCCAATGCCCTGCATCCAGGGAAGCAGGCACGTAGTCAAGATGCAGCTGGCGTACCGGCACCGTCACGCGGAAGCGACCGCCACGGTCGTCCTTGAACGGAAACGCATCCAGGTCACCTCGCACCTCGAAGACCACGCGCTCGCCCTTGCCCTCACGCAGCGCATGCTGCACGTAGTCGCGCGCGTCCTTCGGGATCTCCAGCGGCAGGTAGCGCCACACCCGGTCGGCGCGCGCCTGCTGCAGCTCGCCATCCAGCTGCAGTCGGCCGGGCAAGCGCTTTGCGCCGTCGCCCGTCTGCCAGCGCCCGCTCAGCCGGCCGCGCGCATCGGGGTTGGCAAACTCCGCCTCCCGCACCCGCAGCTCGAACGCCGCAGGCTGCCCCGACGCCCCCGGCTGCATGCGCCAGGTGACGCGGCTGCGAAGGCGATCCAGCGGCACCTCGGGCAACTCGAACACCCCTGGGAAGGCCATCCACCCGCCGGCCACGCTGAGATCGGCCTCGCCGCCCTGCTCGCTGGCCGTCACGGTCACATCGGCACCTGCCAGGCCCGGCCGCCCGGAGGCCGCATCGGGCGCCCAGGCGAGGCCCCGCACACGCCCTGCCGCGGTGTAACGCTGCGGCGCCTCGGGGCGCCCTTCCCACTGCCATCGCAGGTCCTCGACCACGCCCTGAGGCGCAAGGTCTGCCAGGCTGGTGCGCACGCTCGACGCCAGCGGCAGGCGATTGGCCAGTCGCGCCAGCAGCGCCAGGTCCAGGCGATCGGCACGGACATCGCCGCCCTGCGTCAGCGCCCACAGCTGTTCGGTCAGCCCGCCGCCCGCGGGCCAGGAGGCATGCCGCCATTCAAGGCTCGCGCTGCTGCGAGGCCACGTCAGCCCCTCGTCCAGTTCAAACGCCAGATCGGTCCATGTCAGACGGGTGACCCGCGTGTCATGGGCCAGCGCCACCCGCCCCTGCAGGCGCCGAAAAGCCAGCGGCTCGGTGTCGCGGGCCAGTTGCACCTGCACGGCCGCGACGTCGACATCCAGGCTCATCGAGGTCACCAGACCCAAGTGCACGCCGACCGCCGCCAGCACGCGCCCATGCCCGCCAGCCACCTGCACCGGCAGGCTCACATGCTGGCGCAGGGTCTGCACGTCCACACGGGGCAGGCTGGCGGTCACTTCACCGCGCCAGCTGGCCAGGTCGCCGGCCCGGGTCGTGCGCAGCGCCACCTGTTGCCACCAGCCCAACGCATCGGCCCGGGTGTCCGCCGCGGGGCCCGTCAGCCACAAGGGCTGCTGAAAGCGCCCGCGCAACTCGATGCGTTCACCGAACGCCGCAGGCGGTGTGGCCTGCAGGCGCACGTCATGCAGGCGCTGCCCCAGCCCGGGGCGGTTCGTCAGTCGCAGCTCCACCTCGCGCAAGGCCAGTGGCGCACCACCGCGCAGCTCGTCCTGCCACAGCACCGTGCCCTGTCGGATCTCGATTCGCGACTGGCTCATCACCCAGTCCAGCATGGCGCCGTCCGCGCTGGCCGACGCACGCGAGGGCTCGATCTGCAGTCCCGCCACGTGCCAGCGGCCTTCGGTGTCCCGCCGCACAGCCAGTTCGGGCGCCAGCAGCGTGAGCCGCCCCAGCACGAGCTGCCGCTGCCACAACGACATCGGCGACAGCGTCAGGGGCGAAAGGCGCGCGGTCACTTGGGGCAGGCGCAGGCCCACCCGTCCCTGCCGGTCGAGCAGCCGCACATCGCGCAGGGACAGCACGGGCCACAGCCCTTGTGCTTCGCCGTGAAGCTGCCCAATCTGCACGGGCACCCCCAGCGCCCGTGTGGCTTGTTCAGCCACATCAAGGCGCCACTGATCGGCGCGGGGCAGAATCAGCCACAACAGCGCCGCCCAGGCGAGCATCAGCACTGCACATGCGCCCAGCAGCCCCCAGGCCAGCCACCGCACGCCGCCCAGGCTCGCGCGTCCCAGCGTGCCAAAGTGGCGCCCGAGGCCGCGCACGCGCCCACCAAGGCGCGTCGACGTCACTGGATCGGCAGAAGGCACAGCGCCTTCTTCAACAGGACGCTCGGACAAGGGCTTGGACATGGGCAGGCAATCTCAGTCGATCCCCCTACAGCGCAACAGCCGCGCTTGACCTACCATCGCAGCTCAAGCCCCCGGGACCGACAACCGAATACCCTAGCACAGACCTCCCGCGGCGCCCCAGGTTCCATGTTTGAATTCCCCTTCGACGCCGTCGTCACGGCCGCCCCCGCAGCCCACGCCCGCTACGTTCAGCGCATTCGTCGCCGATACGAGCACGAGGTACAGGCCTTCGCCACAGACCACCCGGGGCTTCCCCGTGCGGCCGAGATCCGCGCCCTGATCGAGCGGTTGCGCGCACAGGGCCGGGAACTGCCCTCGGCCCTGCGGGTCGGCCGGCAACTCGTGCTCGAACGCCTGGCCACACTGGATGTCGAGCAGGGCGCCGCGATGGTCGACATCACGGCCGCCATGACGGAGCTGGCCGAGGTCACGCTCGACATCGCGTTGCAGGCCGCCCAGGACGAGCTTGACATGCGCCACGGCGCCCCCCTGGACGAGCAGGGCCGCCGCGTCGACATATGGGTGGTCGGCATGGGCAAACTCGGTGGGCGAGAGCTCAATGTCTCGTCCGACATCGACCTCATCTATGTGTACGAGGAAGATGGCCACACAGCAGGCGCGGCCAACGGCACCGGCCGCATCACCGTGCACGAGTACTTCGCACAGGTGGCCCGCCGGCTGTCCACATTGATCGGCGACACCACCGAGGACGGCTTCGTCTTCCGCGTCGACCTGGCGCTGCGCCCCAACGGCAACTCCGGTCCGCCCGTGGTCAGCATGGCGATGCTGGAGGAGTACTTCCTGGTGCAAGGCCGCGAATGGGAGCGCTTTGCCTGGCTCAAGAGCCGCATCGTGGCCCCGCGTGCGGCCATGCCGGGCGGTGAACGCCACGACCGTGCCCTGGCACTGCGTGACCTCACCATCCCCTTCGTCTTCCGCCGCTACCTCGATTACGGCGTGTTCGAAGGCCTGCGCCAACTGCACCGCAAGATCCGCGACGAGGCCAACCGCCGCGCCGCCGGCCGCCCCGAGCGCGCCAACGACGTCAAGCTCTCGCGTGGGGGCATCCGCGAGATCGAATTCACCGTGCAGCTGCTGCAGGTGGTGCGCGGCGGGCAGTTCCCCGAGATCCGAACCCGCAGCACCCTGCGCGCACTGCAGCGCCTGAGCGCCCGCGGGTTGATTCCGCAGGCCACCGCCAACTGGCTGGCGCAGGCCTATGTGTTCCTGCGTCGCGTCGAGCACCGCATCCAGTACCTCGACGACCAGCAGACCCACCTGCTGCCCACCCACGACGCCGACCTGGCCTGGATCGCCACCAGCCTGGGCCTGCCGGGCCGCAAGATCCTGACGCCCACGCCGCCGATCTCGGCACCGTGCACGCCCCCGGACGACGGCGATTGCCAGGGCGCCACCTGCCAGCTACTTGAAGCGCTGTGCAGCGTGCGCGAGTTCGTGGCCAACGAGTTCGACGCGCTGCTGCACGACGGCCGCAGCCCCAGCCCGGGCGAAGGCTGCCGCTCGTGTGGCGGCCCGCCGATGCCGGTCGACAGCGACGATTTCATCGCCAAGCTACCCGAACCGATAGCAGGCCGTGTGCGCGACTTCGCACAGCAGGGCAAGGTCGCCATGCTGCCCGATGCCGGCAAGCTGCGCCTGGCCAAGCTCATCGGGCGAGCCACCCATACAGCACTCAGTGAAGGCAAGGACGGACAGCCGCCGCTCGGCGCCGACGCCGTGCTGCACTTCATGGACTGGCTCAATCCGCTGCTGCGCCGCGACAGCTACCTCTCGCTGCTGGCCGAACGGCCCGAGGTGCAGAACCGGCTCCTGCGTCTGCTGGGCCTGGCCAAATGGCCGATGCGCTATCTGCTGCGCCACCCCGGCGTCATTGACGAGCTGGCCGACCCACGCCTGATGGACGGCCGCTTCGACGCCGCGGCCTACCAGCAGGAGCTGACCGACCGCCACCGCGCCTGGTCCCGCGCCGGCCAAGCCGATGAAGAGGCCCTGCTCGACACACTGCGCCGCGCGCACCATGCAGAAGTCTTCCGCACCCTGGTGCGCGACGTCGAAGGCCTCATCACCGTCGAGCAGGTGGCCGACGACCTTTCTGCCCTGGCCGACGCCACCGTGTCCACCGCCATCCAGTGGGCCTGGGGCCACCTGCAGCAGCGCCCCGGCAAACAGGGCGCATGGGCGGTCAACCACGAGCCGCACTTCGCCGTCATCGCCTACGGCAAGCTCGGCGGCAAGGAGCTGGGCTATGGGTCCGACCTCGATGTCGTCTTCCTCTATGACGACAGCCAGGACGACGTTGACACCTCCGCCGGCCCCGACACACCCAGCGCCATCGACGCCTACCTGCTGTTCGCGCGCAAGCTCATCACCTGGCTCACGCTGCGCACCGCGGCGGGCGAACTGTTCGACATCGACACCGCACTGCGGCCCAACGGCAACTCCGGCCTGCTGGTCACGTCCTTCCACTCGTACGACGACTACCAGCGCCAGCGCGGCAGCAACACCGCCTGGACCTGGGAGCACCAGGCGCTGACCCGTGCACGCTGGTGCGCGGGCGATGCGGCACTGGCCGAGCGCTTCGAGACCACCCGGCGCAACGTGCTGGCTTCCGAGCGCGACCCGCTCGCGCTGCGGGACGAAGTGCAGGCCATGCGCGAACGGCTGCGCAGCGCCCACACCTGCCCCGCTGGCCAGTTCGACATCAAGCACAGCCCAGGCGGCATGATCGACGTGGAGTTCGCCGTGCAGTACCTGGTGCTGGCGCACAGCCACCGGCATGCGGGCCTGCTCGACAACGTCGGCAACATCGCCTTGCTGCAGCACGCCGAAGACGTGGGGCTGCTGCCGGCTGGCGCCGGTGCGGCGGCCGGCAAGGCGTATCGCGAACTGCGCCGCCTGCAGCACCGCGCACGCCTGAACGAGTCGCCCACCCGCCTGGAAGGCGACGCCCTCGCGGCCATCGAGCACCACCGTCAGGCCGTGCTCACGCTGTGGGCCAGCGCCTTTCCGGCCGAACCCACACCAGCCCCGTTGGGCGCCTGAGCGGTGCTGCCTCACGGGCCCGGGCGCATCGGCTGGCTGCTGGCGTGCGCAGCGCTGGCTTTGCCCGCAATGCTGCTCGCGCCCGTGCCGCTCGATCAACCCGTGGCGCAGTGGCCTGCGCTGGCTCAACAGCTGACCCTGCGCCCCGATCAAGGGGTGGATCAGCCATTCCACACCTTCTGGACGGCCGCCTGGCTGCATGGCAGCGCCGCGCATCGGCTCCAGAATCTGGGGGCGGTCGCGCTGCTCGCCTGGATGGGCTGGCTGGCCGCCCTGCCCCGGGCGGCCGCCCTCGCCTTGCTGGCAGCGTGGCCCCTCACCCAACTCGGTCTGCTGCTGCAGCCATCGCCCATTGCGCACTACGTCGGGCTCTCGGGGGTGGTCCATGCCGGTGTCGCCGTGGTGTGCGTGCACAGCCTGGCGGCCAATCACCCCCGTTTTCCCAAGGCTTTGGCCGCTGTGGCGCTCCTGGGGATCGTTGCCAAGCTCATCATGGAAAACCCCGTCGCCCACCGTCTTGTCCAGCCACCCGGCTCGGATATAACCGTGGTCCCCTGGGTGCACCTCAGCGGCGCGGTGGCGGGCCTGTTGTGCGCACTGCCCGGCGCGCTGTGGTGCCGCCTGGGTGCGCAGCGGGGTCGACCAGCCGGCTGATGGCCCTCATTTGAGCGGGGGCCGCCTCCTTCACGGGAACTTCGTGCCGGCCAACCGGTCAGCAAGGGGTGCAGGTCACCCTGCCGGCACCCCATACAACCGACATACCATTCAGCAAGACCATGCAAACCCGCCAGTCCGCCCTTGCCCGTTCACGCTCGATCCGCCTGATGGCCCTGCTGCCCGTCGTCGTGGCCGCCACGCTTGCCGCGGGCTGCGGCGACAAGAGCAAGCCCGAAGGCAAGGCCAGCCAGGCGGCCGCGCGTGTCAATGACACCGAGATCACCGTCCACCAGATCAACCAGGTGCTCGAGCGCCAGCAAGGCCTCAAGCCCGAGCAGGCCGATGCCGCCAGCCGCCAGGTCCTGGAAGGCCTGATCGACCAGCAACTGGCCGTGGCCAAGGCCGAAGAGCAAAAGCTCGACCGCGACCCGCAAGTCGTGCAGATGCTCGACGCGGCACGCCGCAACATCCTCGCCCGCACCTACCTCGAGAAGGCGGCGGCAGCGGCGGTCGGCGCCCCGTCGGCGGAAGACGTGCGCAAGTACTTCGACACCAAGCCCGCCCTCTTCTCGCAGCGCAAGGTCTACGCCATCCAGGAGTTCACCGTGCCCGCCGCGAAGGACGTGGCCGAGCCGCTGATGACCAAGCTCAAGGCCACCAAGGGCCAGCAGGAGTTCGTCGAGGTGCTGAAGGCCAGCGGCGTCAAGTTCACTGCCAACCAGGTCACCCAGGCCGCCGAAGGCCTGCCGCTGGCCATCGTCGACAAGCTCGCCGAGGTAAACGACGGTGAAGCGCTCTACGTCACCGCCCCGGATGGCTTCAAGGCCATGCTGGTGGTGGCCAGCCGCCTGCAGCCGGTCACCTTCGACCAGGCCAAGCCGGCCATCGAGCAGTTCCTGACCACCGAACGCCGTCGTGAGTTCGTCAAGAACGAGATCAAGAACCTGCGCACCGCAGCCAAGGTTGACTACATCGGCAAGTTCGCCGAGAAGCCGGCCAGCGGCGCCGTCGCCGCCGCCTCGACGCCGGCCCCTGCTCCGGCAGAAGCCCCCGCATCGGCTGCTCCCGGCGGCCTGGACGCCACCGCCCTGAACAAGGGTCTGTCCGGACTCAAGTGAGCCCGGTCACCCCTTAGGCTCGAAACAGCCCGCGCTGTGCCGACCACGGTGCAGCCGGGCCTTGTTTTTATCTGCTTTACCTGACCATGAGCTTTGCTGATTTTCTGCGGGTCCTGCGTGCCCGGTGGATCCTCGCGCTGACCACCTTGCTGGCCGTCGTGATCCTCGCGCTGGTGGGCAGCCTGCTGTGGCCCAAGAAGTACACGGCCAAAGCCGTGGTCATGGTCGACATGAAGATGGACCCGGTGGCGGGCACCTCCACCATTGGCGTCATGCCCTCGGCGGCCTACCTGGCCACCCAGGTCGACATCATCGAAAGCGGGCATGTGGCCCGCAAGGTCGTGCGCGCCATGAACCTGGCGCAGAACACCGCGATGCGGGAAGAATGGGCCGACGCCACGCGCTCCGAAGGCGACTTCGAGGCCTGGCTGGCCGACAAGGTCGGCAAGAACCTGAAAGTTGCCGCCGCCCGCGAATCGAACGTCATCGAGATCGAATACGAGTCGGCTGACCCGGGCTTCTCGGCCGCGCTGGCCAACGCCTACGCCAAGGCGTACATGGACTCTACTGTGCAGTTCAAGACTGCCCCGGCACGCCAGTATTCCGACTTTTTCGAAGAGCGCGCCCGCCTGGCACGCCAGAAAATGGAAGCCGCTCAAGCCAAGCTCTCGCA
>NZ_CANBCC010000067.1 GCF_947366995.1 uncultured Aquabacterium sp.
CAGAGCCGTCGGACTTGACGCGAACCTTCACGTTGTAGTCCACAACCCGCTTGACTGGAACCAGAGCCTTCATGCGTTGTTCTCCTGCGCAATGAGGAAGTTGATCAAAAAGCCGCGCCTCTAAAAAAGCACGATCGTTCGATTCTAGCGCGACTTCGACAGCTCGCAACTGCAATCGTGAATGCCGATGAGGGAAAATCTCCCCTGTTTGCCGGCGCGCCCCGTGCACCGGTCACATTCGACACCCATTACACGATGCCTGATCGCCTCTCTGACCCCTCTTTGTCTCCCATTGGTGGTGTACGCATCGGGGTCTTTGACTCGGGCGTGGGGGGGTTGTCGGTGCTGCGGGCGCTGCGGGAGCGGATGCCCGAGGCCGAGTTGCTGTACGTGGCGGACTCGGGGTACGCGCCGTATGGCGAGAAGACGGACGCGTTCGTGGTCGAGCGGTCGCTGGCGATTGCCCGTTTCCTGCTGGAACAAGGTGCGGACCTGCTGGTGGTAGCTTGCAACACGGCCACGGCCGCGGCGGTTCATGCGTTGCGTGAAGCGCACCCCTCCCTGCCCATCGTCGGCATCGAGCCGGGGCTGAAACCGGCGGTGGCGCTGTCGGCACGGGGGCGGGTCGGCGTGATGGCCACCACCGGCACGCTGCGCAGTGCGCGGTTCAGGCAACTGGTGGAGCGGCACGGCGGGCAGGCCCAGGTGCACTTGCAGCCCTGCCCGGGCCTTGCCGCAGCCATCGAGACAGGCGATCTGGACACGCCGGCCCTGCGCGAACTGGTGGAGACCTTTTGCGCGCCCTTGCGCGCGGCCGAGGTAGACACCGTGGTGCTCGGCTGCACGCACTATCCCTTTGTGGCGCCGCTGATCGCACAGGCGATGGGCCCCGCGGTGACGCTGGTGGACACCTCGGAAGCGGTGGCGCGACAGACGGTGCGTCTGGCCACTGCTCGGCTGGCAGGTCGCACGCCCTCCCCGCACACCTCTCCGCTTGCGGGCGGCATGCGGCTGTGGAGCAGTGGCGACCCAGACCGGCTCAGCAGCACGGTGCACCGATGGCTGGGACTGGAAGCGCAAGCCAGCCGGCTGCCCTGAAGCAGCCGCCGGCCGGTCGTCATCAGATCAGCGGCGTCTGATTCTGCTCGTCCAGGAGGCCCTTGAACGGATCGGATGCCAGGCCGGTGTCCGACACGCTCGCCATCGTCACCGGTGCGGCGGAGATGACCTCTGCAGACGTCGAGCTGGCGTCTTCCGGCACTTCGAGGACGGGATCGGACGGGCTGAGCAGCACATCTGACACCTCAAGCGCCGCGAGCTGCTGGCTGGCATCGGTGGAGACCGTGGACGCAGCGTCACGGGCAAACCACACGTCAGCCATCTCGTGGGTCGAGCCGTCCACGGTGGTGTAGGTCGACACCAGACCCAGCAGGTTGCCGTTGTCCATCTCGGTGCCGGTCTGCGCCTGCAGATCCAGCGACAGGATGCCGAGGTCGGCCAGCGAGCGCAGCTCTCCGGTATCCGTCACGCCATCCTGGTTGGCGTCGACCCAGACTTGCAGGTTGGCGAAAGCAGTGTCCGTCTGGGACAGCACGCCGTCCTGGTTGGCGTCGAGCGCGGCAAGTGCGGCATAGCCGTTGCCCGCGCGCTCGCCGTTGCCCAGACGGGTGGCTCCGCCGAACAGCTCGCTGCCGTTGTTGATGATGCCGTCGCCATTGACGTCCATCACGAGCAACCCGTCCTGCGCCGACGCCCAGCCCACTCGGCTCGCGTTGCCGGTCGCATTGAGGTCGAACATCACACCGGCCGAGCTGGAAACCGTCGTCACACCGTTGCCGTCCAGGTCAAGGACGATGGGGGTGGCCGCGATCATGGCGTCGAGCTGGGCGCCCGACATGGCGGCCAGATCCTCCGCCTCGAAGGCGTTGATCTGATTCATCGACATCGCCCGGATGTCGGCCGTCTCCAGCGCCGCCATCTGTGTCGTGGTGAAGGCCACGATCTGGTCAGTGGTCAGGGCCCCCATCTGTGCCGTGGTGAGCGCCTGGATCTCTTCGGTGCCCAATGCGGCGAACTGCTCGGTGGTCAACGCCACGATCTGCGTGGTGCGCAGCGCCGCGAACTGGGTCGTGGTGAGCGCGGTGACCTCGTCGGTCTGGATGGCTGCAATCTGCGTGGTCGACAGCGACACGATCTGGGTGGTCGTGAGCGCCGCGATCTGGTCGGTCGTCAATGCCTGGACGCCATCCGTGGTCAGGCCACGCAAGGCGGTGGTGCTCAGGCTGCCGATGTCCTGGGTTTCGAAGGCCGCAACCTGGTCCGTCGTCAGGGCCTCGACCTGGCTGCTGCTCAGGTAGCGAACCTGGGCGGTCTGCAGCGCAGCGATGTCCTCGGTGGCAATCGCGACCACCTGGTCCGTGGTCAACGCCATGACCTGAGTGCTGGCCAGCGCGCCCATTTGCTCGGTCGTCAGTGCCACGAGCTGCTCGGAAGTGAGCGCGCCGAACTGCGCGCCGCTCAGCGAGCGGATTTGCGCGGTGGTGAATGCCGCCATGTCGTCGGTCGCGATGGCGACCATCTGCGCCGTCGACAGCACCGCAATCTGGGCCGTGCTGAGCGTGGCCGTCTGCAGCGTCGTGAGCGCCTCGATCTGGCTGCTGTCGAGCACCTGGATCTGGCTGGTGCCGAGTGCACGGATCTGCGTGGTGGTCAGCGCCGCAATGTCGGTGGTTTCGATGGCGGCCACCTGCGTGGTCAGCAGCGCCGCCACCTGGGAGGTGGAGAGCGCAGCGACCTGCTCGGACTGCAGCGCCGCCACACCTTCGGTGGTCAGGCCGCGCAGCGCCGTGGTGGTGAGTGCGGTGATGTCATTGGTGGTGACGGCCGCAACCTGGTCGGTGCTCAACGCGGCCACCTGTGCGCTGTTGAACACGCGCAACTGGTTAGTGTCCAGCGCCACCATGTCGTCGGTGGACAGCGCCTTGACCTGGTCGGTCGTGAGCGACTGCACCTGCGCCGTCGTCAGGGCTGCGACATGGTCGGTGGTGAGGGCGTCGATCTGGTCGGTGGTGAATGCCCGAACTTGCGCCGTGCCGAGGGCACGCAGTTGGGTCGTGCCCAGCGCAGCCACATCTTCAGTCTGGATCGCGCGAATCTGGTCGGTCGTCAACGCGGCCACCTGCAGCGTGCCGAGTTGGGCGATCTGGTCCGTACCCAGCGCGACAATGCCGTCGGTGGTGAGGCTGCGCAGGCTCACGGTGCTGAGCGCACCGATGTCGCCGGTCTCAATGGCCGCCACCTGATCGGTGGTAAGGGCGGCCACCTGAGCGCTGCCCAGCACTCGCATCTGGTTGGTGTTCAGGGCCGCAATGCCTTCGGTGCTGAGCGCTGCGATCTGGCCGGTGCCGAGTGCGGCCAGCTGTGTGGTCAGCATGGCACCCAGCTGACTGGTGTTGAACGCCGCCACCTGGTCCGACTGCAGGGCACGCAGTTGCGCCGTGCTCAGGGCGACGAACTGGGTGGTGCCCAGTGCCGCCACATCGTCGGTGCCAAAGGACTGAACCTGGGCAGTGCTCAGGCTGGCGACCTGCGCGCTGGTGAGGGCGACCACCTGGTCGGTGCTGAGCGCAGCCACGCCGTCGGTGCTCAGGCCGCGCAGGGCGAGCGTGGTGAGGCCCACAATGTCCCCGGTTTCGATGGCAGCGAGCTGGTCTGTGGTGAGCGCCGCCACCTGCGTGCTGCTGAGCGATTGCAGTTGTGCCGAGCTCATGGCGGCCACGTCTTCCGTGCTGATCGCGGCCACCTGCGAGCCGTTCAGCGCGGCCACCTGGCTGGTGGTGAGTGCGGCAACCTGGGTGGCGTCCAGCGCCTGGACCTGCTCGGTGCCGAGCGCCTTGACCTGACCCGTGGTGAGGGCGGCAATCTGAGTGGCGCTCAGGCCAGCGAGGTCATCCGTCAGGACGGCATGGACCTGGGTGGTGGTCAGCGCAGCGATCTGGCTGGTGGTCAGCGCGCCGATCTGTTCGGAAGACAGCGCCTGCATCCCCAGTGTGGTGAGGCCGGTCACCGCGAGGGTCGTCAGCGCGCGCAGATCGGTCGTCTCGAAGGCTGCGACCTGCTCGGTCGTCAATGCAGCGAGTTGGGCACTGGCCAGCACGCGCACCTGGTCCGTGCCCAGGGCGGCGATGCCCTCGGTGGTGATGCCGGAGATCTGGCCGGTCGCGAGTGCCGCAACTTGCGCTGTGAGCAAGGCGGCCACCTGGGTGGTGTCCAGCGCAGCCAGTTGCTCGGTACTCAGTGCACGCAGCTGAGCAGAACCCAGTGCACGCAGTTGGGTGGTGGTCAGCGCCAGCACGTCGTCCGTCTCGATGGCGGCCATCTGCAACGTGCTGAGTGCCGCCACCTGGGCCGTGGACAACAGCGAGACCTGTTCGGAGGTGAGTGCCTGGATGCCGTCGGTGGTGATGGCACGCAAGGCCGAGGTACCGAGGGAGGCAATGTCGTCTGTCGCGATGGCGGCAATCTGGTCCGTCGTCATGGCAGCCATCTGAGTCGACGTGAGGGCGCGCATCTGGCTGGTGGTCAGCGCGGCCATGTCGTCGGTTTCGATGGCAGCAGCCTGCGTGGATGACAGCGAAGCGATCTGGGTGCTCGTGAGGGCGGCAACCTGGTCAGAGGTCAGGGCCGCCACGCCAAGGGTCGTCATGCCGCGCAGCGAGGCAGTGGCCAGAGCCACCAGGTCGCTCGTTTCAATGGCCGCAACCTGATCGGTCGTGAGGGCCTCGACCTGGGTGCTGCTGAGCGCGCGGAGCTGGTTGACGCCCATGGCCGCGATGTCTTCGCTGGCGATGGCGGCAACCTGCGTGGTGCTCAGCGCAGCAACCTGGGCCGATGTCATGGCACCGATCTGGTCGGTCGTGATGGCGCCGATCTGCTCGGTGCCAAGCGCACGGACCTGGGCCAAGCCCAGGCTGGCGAACTGCGTGGTGGTCAGCGCACCCAGGTCGTCTGTCTCCAGCGCGGCCACCTGGGTGGTCAGCAATGCGGCGACCTGGGTGGTGCTCAGCGCAGCAACCTGATCGGTCGTGAGCGCCTGCACGCCCAGCGTAGTGAGTCCACGCAGAGCCAGCGAGGACAGCACCACAAGGTCCTGCGTCTCGATGGCGGCGACCTGTTCGGTGGTGAGCGCGGCCACCTGCGTGCTACCCAGCACGGCCACCTGCTGCGTCTGCAGGGCTGCGATGTCTTCGGTCTGGATGGCCGCGACCTGGGTCGAGGTCAGTGCCGCAACCTGAGCGGTGGTGAGCGCACGGGCCTGTTCGGTGGTCAGTGCCATCACCTGGTCCGTGCTGAGGCTGCGCAGCTGATCAAGGCTCAACGCGCGCACCTGCACGGTGGTCAGAGCCGCCAGATCGTCCGTTTCGATCGCCGCAACCTGGGTGGTCAGCAGGCCACCGATCTGGCTCGTGGTGAGCGCAGCGGCCTGCTCGGATGTCAGGGCCTGAACGGCGCCGGTGGTCAGCCCGCGCAGGGCGGACACGGTCAGTGCGCTGATTGCCGTGGTGGACAGGGCTGCAACCTGCTCGGTATCGAGCACTGC
Organism: uncultured Aquabacterium sp.; assembly: GCF_947366995.1. Classification (GTDB taxonomy): domain Bacteria; phylum Pseudomonadota; class Gammaproteobacteria; order Burkholderiales; family Burkholderiaceae_C; genus Aquabacterium. The sequence goes on from NZ_CANBCC010000067.1 coordinate 5,600, forward strand.
GGTCTGCGCGCTGCTCAGGGCAGCGAGCTGGACTGTGCCCATGGCGGCCAGGTCTTCGGTTTCCAGCGCGGCAACCTGCGAGGTGTTCAAGGCAGCGACCTGCGCGGACAACATCTGTGCCGCCTGGTCGGTCGTCAGGGCCGCCACCTGATCGGTGCTCAGCGCCTGGATCTGGGCGGTGAGCAGCGAACGGAACTGCGTCGATGAGAGCGCGGCGATGTCGTCCGTCTGAATGGCCTGGACTTGCGCCGTGGTCAGGGCGGCCAGCTGGCTCGTGCCCAGGGCGGCAGCCTGCTCCGTGGTAAGGGCGACGACACCGTCGGTGGTCAGGCCCTTGATGGCCGTGACGGACAGCGCCGCCACGTCGTCGGAGCCCATCGCCGCGACCTGATCGGTGGTGAGCGCCGCGGTCTGCAGCGCGTTCAGCGCACGCACCTGATCGGTGGTGAGTGAGGCGATGTCATCGGTTTCGATGGCCGCCATCTGCGTGGTCCCGAGGGCGGCAATCTGCGTGGTCAGCAAGGCCGCGAGCTGCGCCGCCGACAGTGCCTTCACGCCATCCGTGGTGAGTCCGCGTACAGCGGTGACGCCGAGCGCCCCGATGTCGCTGGTTTCAATGGCCGCAACCTGGTCCGTGGTCAACGCCGCCACCTGGGCACTGACCAGTGCAGCCACATGGCGGGTGGCCATTGCGGCAATGGCGTCGGTCGAAATGGCCGCCACCTGAAGGGTGCTGAGCGCGGCCACCTGGGCGGTGCTCAGACCGGCCACGTGGTCGGTGCGGAGAGCGGCCACCTGCAGCGTGTCGAGCGCCTGCACCTGAGCGGTGGACAGCGCGGCAACCTGAGCGGTTTTCAGGTTGGAGATGTCATCGGTTTCCAGCGCAGCCACTTGCGCGGTCAACAGGGCAGCAACCTGCCGTGTGGCCAGGGCCAGAACTTGATCGGTGCTCAGCGCCCGCACCTGATCGGAGTTCAACGCGCGCAGAGACAGTGAGGTCAAGGCGGCGATGTCGCCGGTCTCGATGGCAGCCACCTGCTCGGTCGCCAGCGCAGCCACTTGCGTGCTGCTCAGCGCATCGATCTGGCTGCTGACGAGGGCCTGAATGCCGTCGGTGGTCAGGGCGTGAATCTGGTCTGTGCTCAGCGCCCGGACCTGCGCCGTGCTGAGCGCCTGCACCTGCGATGTGCCCAAGGCGGCCATCTGGGCGGTCTCGAAGGCGACGACCTGCGCCGTGGTGAGCGCGCGGATCTGGGTGGTCAGCAGGGCCTGAACATCCTCGGTCTCCATGGCCGCGATCTGCGCCGTCCGCAAGGCGGCCGCCTGCGCGGTGGTCAGCGCCTGGACCTGTTCGGTCGACAGGGCGCGCATGGCATCGGTGCTGAGGCCCTTGATGGCCACGGTGTTCACCGCTTGGAGATCATTGGTTTCAAGCGCCACGATCTGGTCCGTGCTCAACGCCCCGGCCTGGGCGCTGCCCAGGGCCCGGAACTGCGCCGTGCCCATGGCGGCCACCGCATCGGTACTGAGCGCGGCCACCTGGGACGACCCCAGGGCTGCGACCAGGGTGGTGTTCAGCCCGGCCACCTGCGTGGTGTCCAGCGCCGCAACCTGATCGGTGGTGAGAGCGCGGATCTGCAGCGTGCCGAGTGCATTGAGCTGAGCCGAGCCCAGCGAGGACACATCGCCCGTCTCGATCGCGGCAAGTTGAGCAGTGGTGAACGCGGCAACCTGTGCGGATGCCAGGGCTGCGATCTGGTCGGTGGTCAGCGCCTGCACGCCATCGGTCGTCAGGGCGCGGATGGCGCTCGTGCTGATGGCGGTGATGTCGCTCGTTTCAATGGCGGTCACCTGCTCCGTGGACAAGGCCGCCACCTGGGATGACGTCAGTGCACGCATCTGCGTGGTGCCCATGGCCGCGATGTCGGCGGTCTCGAAGGCTGCAACCTGCGTGGTCGTGAGCCCGGCGACCTGCGCCGTGGTCAGCACACCGGCCTGGTCTGTTGTGAGCGCAGCAATCTGATCCGCACCCAGGGCGCGGACCTGGGCCACAGTGAAAGCGCGGAGCTGGTTGGTCGTGAGCGAAGGCAGGTCATCGGTCGCGATCGCCGCGACCTGCACCGTCGACAGATTGGCCACCAGGGTGGTGTTCAGAGCGGCCAGCTGGGCACCGCTCAGTGCCTGCACCCCGTCGGTGGTGAGGCCGCGCAGCGCGATGAGGGACAGGCCCGCGATCGCATCGGTGGTAACCGCTGCAATCTGCTCGGTCTGGAAAGCCGCCACCTGCGCGCTGCCAAAGGCGCGCAGTTGCGTGCTGTTGAATGTGGCAATGTTGTCTGTCGTCAGGGCTGCGACCTGGGCGGTACCCAGCGCCGCGATCTGGGCGGTGGTGAGGCTGGATGTCTGCACCGTGGCGATCACGCTGAGCTGCTCGGTGCTCAGGGCGCGCAGTTGCGTGGTGCCCAGCACCTGCACCTGCGTCGTGGTCAACGAGGCCAGATCATCGGTGGCCATTGCACTCAGCTGGCGGGTGCTGAGGCTCGCGACCTGGCTGGTGGCCAGCGACACGATCTGGTCGGTGGTCAGCGCCTGGATGCCGTCTGTCGTGATGGCGCGCACCGACGCAGTCGCCATGGAGGACAGCGTGGTGGTCGAGATGGCTGCAACCTGGTCCGTGGTGAGCGAGGCGACCTGGGCGCTACCCAGTGCCCGCACCTGCGTCGTGCCCAGGCTGGCGATGTCCTGGGTCTCGATGGCTGCCACCTGTGTCGTGGTCAGTGCCGAGGTCTGTACGCTGGTGAGCACGCCGACGTGCTCGGTGGTGAGCGCCTCGACCTGCTGCGTTTCCAGCGCACGGATCTGCACCGAGCCCAGGCTGCGAACCTGACTGGTGGTCAGCGCTGCGACATCCTCTGTCTCGATGGCCGCCACCTGCGTGGTCGTCAGCGCTGACACCTGATTGGTGGTCAGCGCGGCCGCCTGCTCGGTCTTCAGCGCCTGAATCCCGTCCGTGGTGAGCCCGCGCACCGAAACCGTCGAGAGCGCCGCCAAGTCTTCCGTCTGCAGCGCTTCCACCTGAGTGGTGGTCAGGGCAGACACCTGGGCGCTGGACAACGCCCGCGCCTGCGTGGTTGTCAGGGCTTCGATGTCCGCGGTTTCGATGGCAGACACCTGCGTCGTGGTCAGCGCGGCCACCTGCGTCGTGGCCAGACTGGACACCTGCGTCGTGGTGAGCGCCTCGATCTGTTCGGTGCCGAGCGCGCGAACCTGTGCCGTACCCAGCGCACGCACTTGCGTGGTGGTGAAGGCCGCCACATCCTCGGTTTCCACCGCAGCAACCTGCGTCGTCGTCAGCGCGGCCACCTGGGCGGTGGTCAGGGCCGTGATCTGGCTCGTGCCGAGCGCCTGAATGCCGTCCGTGGTCAGCCCACGCACGGCTGCGGTCGCGAGCGCCGCAAGGTCACTTGTTTCCAGCGCGGCCACCTGCTCGCTGCCCAGCGCAGCCACCTGCGCGCTGCCCAGCACACGGGCCTGGGCTGTGGTCAGGGCCTGAATGTCCTCGGTCTCGATGGCGGCCATCTGCGTGGTCGTCAGCGAGACCACCTGGGCCGTGCTGAGCGCTGCCACCTGCTCGGTGGTCACCGCCTGGATCTGGTCGGTTTCCAGTGCGCGGATCTGCGTGCTGTTCAGCGCACGGACCTGGTCAGTTCGCAGCGCCGCGATGTCCTCGGTTTCAACCGCCCGGACCTGCGATGTGGTGAGGGCCGAGACCTGCGCGGTGGTCAACGCCTGCACCTGGGTCGTTGTCAGCGCCTGAATGGACTCGGTCGTGAGCGCGCGGATCTGCGCCGAACTGAGCAACCGGACCAGGTCGGTCTGCAACGCCTGGATCTGTTCGGAATTCAGTGCAGCCAGATCGGCCGTTTCGATGGCACGGACCTGCGTCGTCGTCAGCGCGGCAATCTGGTCGGTTTCAAACGCGGCCCAGTCCGTCGTTGTCAGCCTGGCGATCGTCGCGGTCGACAAGGCGGCGATCTGGGATGTGGTCAACGAGTCAATGATGGACATGAGGCCCTCGAATTCAGGACGTGAAAAAGACAACGGTGGGCCTTCCTGCGAAGCGGTCCACCTGACGTTCCCGGCAGCGTAGGCAATCCGGGTTGGCACGTTGACCGGAAAAGAAACCAGCACCACTTACATTTCTGGCGCAGGCACTTCCTTTCACCTGTTCGTCGGCATATCGGTGCCCGTTCGCCTTTCTTTAGCCGGCGCGGCATGCGCGCCAAAACAAGGGGCCGAACTGTGACCTTCTCACGGCGTTTATCGTGTGAACCGGCCGGCTCGCTTTGAACGACCATCTGCAGGTGCCTAAATGGGCACCCTTGCATGCGTCCACGAGTCCTCATGGCTGAAACCCTGTCATCCCCCCTTGCCTCCAGCGCTATGACGCTGGATCAGAACTTCCTGATCGAAGCGGTGACCTTGCAAGGTCAAGGGCAGGAGGCGGAGGCCGAACGGCGCTTCCGGCAATACCTCACAGCCCATCCCGCCGATCCGGTGGCCATTTATTCGCTGTGCGTGGTCCTGTTGCGCCGTCAGGACCTTCAGGAGGCGTTGACGCATCTGGCTCATGGCACGGAGGTCGCCCCGCACTTCGCGCCGCTGTGGGCGGCCTATGCCTCGGCCCTGCACGCCACCGGGCAACGTGATGCGGCCCTGGCTGCCTACGACCGCGCGCTGGCCCTCAAGCCTGACTACATCGAGGCACTGGTCAACAGCGGCACCCTGCTGCGTGAATCGCACCAGCACCTCGCTGCGCTCGAACGCTTCAACAAGGTGCTCGAGATCAATCCGGATTACGAAACGGCCCTCGGCAACTGCGCCATTCTGCTGACGGAGTTCAAGCGCAGCGAGCAGGCCATCGGCATGTTCCAGCGCCTGCTGCACATCAACCCGAACTACGACTACGGCCTGGGCCTGCTGTGCTATGAACGGATGCACACCTGCGACTGGACCGACTTCGACGAAGTGGTCACGCAGATCACGGATGGCGTGCGCGCGCACCGCCGTGTGTGCAAATCGCTGGGATTCATGGCCATCAACGACCAGGCGGCCGACCATCAGGCATGCGCGCGCATCTTTGCCGCCCACAAGTTTCCGGCGGCCCGCCCACTGTGGAACGGCGAGCGCTACCGTCACGATCGCATCCGCATCGCCTACGTGTCGCCAGACCTCCGCGAACACCCCGTCGGGCACCTGATGGCGGCCATCTTCGAGCAGCACGACCGGAACCGGTTTGAGACGGTGGCCATCTCGCTGGGCATCGACGACCAAAGCCGGTTGCGCCAGCGGATGCTGCGCAGCTTCGACCACTTCATCGACGCCCGAACCATGAGCAGCCCCCAGATCGCGCAACGCATGCGCGAGATGGAAATCGACATCGCCGTCGACCTGGCTGGCTACACCTCCGACTCACGCACAGAGGTGTTTGCCTTCCGGCCAGCGCCCGTGCAGGTCAATTATCTGGGCTACCCCGGCACGCTGGGCGTGGACTACATGGACTACCTGATCGCCGACCGCCACGTGATTCCCCCGAATCATCGGCAGTACTACGACGAGAAGGTGGTCTACCTGCCAGACTCCTACCTGCCCGCGGCGGGCGGCATCGAGATCGCCGAGCGCACCCCCACGCGCGCCGAGTGCGGCCTGCCCGACGAAGGCGTGGTGTTCTGCTCGTTCAACCACGACTACAAGATCGCGCCCCACGTTTTTGCCGTGTGGATGCGCCTGCTCAAGCAGGTTCCGGGCAGTGTGCTGTGGCTGATGTCCCGCAATGAGCTCTCGCAGCGTCACCTCCGGGAACACGCCCTGCAGCACGGTGTCGCACCGGATCGGCTGGTGTTCGCGCAGCGTGTGCCGCGCGTGGAAGACCACCTGGCGCGCTATCGGCAGGCTGATCTCTTCCTTGACACCCACCCCTACAACGCCCACACCACGGCGGCCGATGCGCTGATGGCGGGCCTGCCGGTGGTGACCTGCATGGGGCAGTCGTTCCCCTCCCGCGTAGCGGGCAGCCTGCTGCACACGGCCGGTCTGCCCGAACTCGCCACCGACAGCCTGGAAGGCTACGAAGCGCTCGCCCTCCACCTCGCCCGCCACCCCGAGAAACGGGCTGCGCTGCGCGCGCGCCTGAACGCCCAGCACCGCAAAGCCCCCATGTTCGACAGTGTCACCTTCTGCCGACAGCTCGAAGCGATCTACACAGGCATGTGGCGCCAGGCCCAGCTTGGCGAAGTCAGAGACGAGCTCGGAGCTTGAGCACATGGACATTCAGGAAGCGCAGGCCGCCTTCGAACGGGGCAACCTTCAGAAAACCGATCTGGTGTGTCGCGCCATGCTGGCCAAGCAACCGGACCATGCCGAGGCACGTGCGCTGCTGCAGCGGTTGATCGCTCACCTCGGCCTGGATCAGCCGGTGCACAGCCGCCCCGACGCCCACCGCTACCTGTTGATCAAGGCGTGGGGCTTCGGTTTCTGGTCGGACATGGATCACGTGCTGGGCGCGCTGCTGGTCGCCGAGCTCACGGGGCGCATTCCCCTGGTGCACTGGGGCCACAACAGCCTGTTTCGTAATCCAGAGACAGACAACGCCTTCGAGACCTTCTTCGAGCCCGTGTCGTTTGCTCAGTGGTCGCACATCACTGCGCCGGGCCTGACGTACTTCCCACCGAAATGGCATGTCGGCAACCTGGGTGAGAACAACCTCGACAAATGGGAGGGGCCCGGCTCACGCCTGACCGGGCTCTACTTCCTCAACCGCCCCGAGCAAGTGCTGGTCAGCGACTTCCACGTCAAGGTGATCGACCTCATGCCCTGGATCCCCGAAGGACACCCGCTTCACGGGCTGGACCGCTCGGCGCTCTACCGCAGACTGTTTCGTCGCCACATCCGACTCAAGCCCTCGCTGCGCCAGCACGTCGACGCGCTGTGGCAGGCTCACTTCGCGAGCGACAACTGGCTGGCCGTGCATGTTCGGGGCACCGACAAGGTGCACGAGTTCGCCAGCCTCGACGTGCTGAATGCGCAGTACCACACCAGCATCCAACGCATCCTGGACGTGAACCCCACACTGCGGATCTTCCTGCTCACGGACAGCACCGAAGTGGTCGACGACTTTCAGCGGCGCTGGGGTGCCCGCTTGCTCAGCCTTCCCTGTCAGCGCGGCAGTGGCATTCAAGGGGTGCATCTGTCCGGCCACCCCGGCGAGGAGCTCGGCCGTCAGGTCATCACCGACGCCTGGCTGGCGGCGCGCTGCGACTATTTCCTTGGCAACGGCGCATCGAACGTCTCCACCGGCATCCGCCACATCAAGGACTGGCCACAGGGCACCTACTTCCTGCTCGGCGCTGACTTCCTCGGGCAAACCGATCACTCCCTGCACAACTGGTAAGACCACGCATGCCCGCCACCGCTCCCCGGTTCCTGATCGACGGCGTCTTCTTCCAGATCGGCCGCTCCGGCATCGCCAAGGTCTGGACCCAGGTGTTCGCCCAATGGCTTGCCAGTGGCTTCGCGCACAACGTGGTGGTGGTCAACCGCCAGCGCACCCTGCCTGCCCTGCCCGGTCTGCAGACCGTGGATGCGCCCGCGTTCAACTACGAGCACGCCGAAGCCGACCGGCACATGCTTCAGTCTCTGTGCGATCAGCTCGGCATCGCCGCCTTCGCCTCCACGTATTACACGCAACCGCTGCACACGCCCACGCTGCTGCTCGTGCACGACATGATCCCTGAGGTGCTTGGCTGGGACCTGAACGAACCCATGTGGCGGCAAAAGCAACAGGCGCTGCAGCATGCGACCGCCTTTGCGGTCGTGTCGGACCACACCGCGCGCGATCTCCGTCGGCATCTCGCCTCGCCCGACCTGCCGGTCGCAAAGATCCCCAACGGTTGCGACCTGCGGCCGGCCTCACCGGAGGCCGTGATCGCATTCCGCCAGAGACACGGCCTGGTACGCCCGTACTTCATGCTGTCAGGTAGCCGTGACGACTACAAGAACGCCGCCCTCTTCTTCGACGCCTTCGCACGACTTGGCGACGCGCGCTCGCAGTACGGCATCCTGTGTACGGGCGGCGGTGAGATCGCTGCCAGGGCACGTGAGCAGATCGGCGGGGCCACGCTGCATGTCGGCATCCTGAGCGATGAAGACATGGCCCCGGCCTACAGCGGTGCCATTGCACTCGTCTACCCTTCGCTCTACGAAGGGTTTGGTCTTCCGGTGCTGGAAGCCATGGCGTGCGCGTGCCCGGTGGTGTGCACCGACGCGGCCTCACTGCCAGAAGTCGGGGGCGATGCCCCGCTGTACCTTCCGCTGGCCACACCCGAGGCCGATCGCCCGACCGCCCTGGCCAAGCATTTGCAGGCCGTACAGCAAGCATCCGTGCGCCAGCAAGCGGTCGCCCGAGGGCTCCAACAGGCGCAGCGTTTCAGCTGGCGAGCCACCGCGCACGGTCTGGCAGAAGCACTCTCTGCCATCGCACACCCTTCGGCGCATGTGCCTGCCGTGCAGCAGGCAAGCCGCCTGCATCCGGAAGACCAACTGCTCGACGTCGAAGGCCTCCACATTGCGTTGCCGGCCGATCACCTGCTGCCGCGCTATCAGCGAGAGCACCCGCTGTACGACCGCTTCCTGCCCGAGCTGGCCCGCCACCTTGCCCCGGACAGCCTGGTCATCGACGTCGGGGCCAACTGCGGTGACACCGTCGCGGCCATGTGTCGTGCGCAGCCTGCGCTCCACCATCTGTGCGTCGAGCCTGATGAAGGCTTCTACCGCTACCTTGAGCACAATGCGCGCAAGCTGCAGCAGGCGCACCCCGGGGTGCAGCTGTACCTCGTGCAAGCGCTGGTGGGACAGGCAGGTCAGCACGCCACCCTGGCAGGCGGCGGGGGCAGCAAGCACGCCACGCTGCACGCGTCGTCACAAGGCACACCAGCCAATCAGCTCGCCACCGAGAGCCTGGACGACATCGTGGCGCGCAGCGCTGGCAGCACAGAACGGGTGATCTCGCTCATCAAGTCCGATGTCGACGGGCACGATCACGACGTGCTGGCCTCGGCCACCGGGCTCATCGCCCGACATGGCCCCCTGCTTTACTTTGAATGCCAGGCCACGACCGAGAGGCAACTCGCTCAGTACAAGGCCTGCATCGACACGCTGGCCGTGCATGGCTACACCGACTTCTGGCTGTTCGACAACTACGGCAACCTGCTGCTTGAGGCCACCGCGCCCATGCTGGTGCATCAGGTGTTCGACTACATCTGGCGCCAGACCCGATCTCGAGCCACCCGCACGATGTACTACGTGGACATCCTTGCCGCCACACCAGCCCGGCGTCCGACGGCCCGGGCGGCCGTCACGGCTTATCTCGCCGCATACGAGCTCGCCTGATACGGCGGCGGCAAGCCAAGCCGCCTTGGACCTCAGGTCTGAACAAACCGCATGGCCAGTGGGTGCCCCTCACCCGCCGTCAGGCGAACCGCTCGTTGGGGCGCCCCTGCAGCGCGCACCGCCCGCAGCATGGCGGTCATGCGGTGATGCAGCATGTGCCCTTGCAGCACGAACTCGCTGCGCGCGGCCACGCCCGCCTCGCCCTGCTCGTCGAACACCGCGACCGCTTGGGCCACCGCCCGCGCCACCGTGGCGGTCTCCACGTTGTCCACCCGAACCACGCCCAGGCGTTCCTGCTCGGCGGGCGACACCACTTGATCGAAATCAGCGATCGACCGCGGCACGATGGGGACCAACCCCGCCAGCAGCGCATCGAACAACCGTGTCGACAGGTCCTGTGTCACCGGCAGGATCAGCGTGCACTTGTAGCCCGCCCACTCTGCCATGCGGGCATCACTGCCCTTCGCAAAATAGCGCGCCCGGTCATGCGAGGGCATGAGCAAGGCCGAGACAGCTGGCAGTTCGGCACGCAGGCGTGCCAGCACTTCGGTGCGCCACGAAAACGCGTACTCGACGTAGTTGAGCAGCAAGGCATCCGAGCGCGGCCGCCCCGCCTGCTGCGCCAGCAGCGCGCGCGCCTCCTGGGAAGTCCACTGTGCCGAGCAGGCGGGCACATGCATGCCGAGCGGGGCCACCATGTTCTGAAGGTAGGCGGCCTCGCTCCAGTGCGACGGAAAATACAGATCGGCAGCCAGCACGGACTTCAGGTTGTTCACCTGTGCCAGGTGGTTGTCCCACAGCCACAGCACGATCAGCATGTCGGGATTGCGGACGCGGTAGTTCATGACCCGCTCGGCCATGTCGCCACCGTGCGCGGTCAGGATCAGCACATCGATGCCCGACCAGTCCAGATCCTCGGTCGCCCGCACATACTGAAATCCCGGGAGGTTCAGCAGCCCCTCGTCGGTGTCGCCTGCAAAATAGTTCAGCAGGACCGTGGCCGGCGCGGGCTCCCAGGTCCAGCGCAGTGTGTCCTTTGCTGCCAGGGCATGCAGGCGGGCGGTCAGCGACTCGGCCCGATGCGTGGTCCACAACCCATCGCTGCGGTACGACTGGACCACGCCGTTCATCGCACTTCCCCCACGCCCAGCCAGCCCAGCAGCCCGCCACCGATCGAGCGTAGCTGTGCGCTCGCCTGGTAGCCGTCGTACAGTGCGTTCACATAGGCCACACGCAGCGCAAAATGGTCACCCTCGGCGGACATCACATCGAACAGCGAGCGCTTGCCCAGTTGCGACCACTGCTGGAAGGTCGACACCCGAACCCGTTCGCTGTCCTTGAGCACATCGACATACCGACGCGCCCGGTCGAAGGCGCTGCTGGCCAGCTCCTGAACCTCGAAAGCCCTCGCGGTCCGCGTGTTCAGACTCTCTTCGTACTGCCTGCGCGCGGCCTCTGCACGCCGTGCGGCCGCCGCGGCAGCTGATTTGTCTGCACCGGCGTTGAACAGGTTGTACGCGATCGACACACCGGCCTGCACCGCGCTGTTCGGGGCGCCCCCCAGCGAGCCTTGCGTGGCATTGGCACTCCACGTCACCTGCGGACGCAGCGCCGCATCTGCCGAAGCCGCCAGATGGCCTGCGCCGTCGGCCTGCGCGCGCATCAACTGCAGTTCGCTGCTGCGCTCGATCAGCCGGATGATCTCGCCCGTGTCCATGATCTGCGACAGCGGCCCGGACACCCCTTCGCCGAGCCCGCCCTGCTCGCCCACGTACTTCCGCAGGCGGATCTCGAGCTGGCGGCTCAGGGCCAGCGCGCTGTCGCGTGCCAGTTCGGCCTGCGCCTGGGTCTTGCGGGCTTGCACCAGTTCGCTGGCACGACCGCGGTCCACCGCAACGATTTGCTCGAGCGCATCGACGAGGCACCCCATCTTGCGGGCGTACTGCTGGTAGACGCGCGCCTGACTGCGGTAACGGTTACGTTCCAGCGTGGCAGAGAGCGCATCCAGCACCACCTGCTCCTGCGTTGACTGGGCATTGAACCGGGCGGCATCCCGCAGCTCCTGGCGATAGCGGATGACCGCCTGAGTACGCCCACCATCCCAGAGAATGCCACTGGCAGCGAGCGTCCCCGACACCTGCATGCCCGAGCGCAAGGTCGCGCCATCGAACGTGCTGCGCACGGGCCCCACGCTGCCGCCCACCGTCACCACGGGAGCCAGCGCGGCCCGGGCTTGATCTTCATCGAACCGCGCCGCCTCAGCCAGCAAGGCCGCTGCACCGGCACCAGCACTGCGGCGCACGGCCTCTCGCGCAATCAACTGCAGCTGCGTTTCGGGAGGCAGGGCGTCCACGGGGTTCGGCTCGGCGGGGCCCGCGGCCTGGCCAGACAAGGCACTGCGGGCCTTGGCCGCCCCCTTGTCCACCACCAGCCCGTTTAGCTCGTCGCCACAGGCCGCGTGCACGGTCAATGCACCGGTCAACAGCCCCCATCCGAGCAGCACACGCCACGTTTTCGGGAGTAACTTCATCGAGGGCTTCACCTTTCCCGGAATGCTTCCTGACTCTTGAGCACCGGTTTCAACAGGAACTGGAGGACAGAGCGCTCGCCGGTCCGGACTTCGACGGTGGCCGTCATGCCCGGCATCACCTGCAACGGCGCTCCCTTGGCCTTCAGAGTAGACACTTCCGACCGAATGAGAGCCCGGTAATAGCTGTTGTCTTGTGCCGCTGTTTTCGATTCATCGCCCAGCACGTCGGGGCTGATGTACTCGACGACACCTTTAAGACCGCCATAGGTGTAGTAGTCGTAGGCACTCAGCTTCACTTCAGCCGGCAGCCCCACACGCACGAAACCGATGTCGGACGGGCGGATGCGCGCCTCCACCAGCACGCGCGGGCCCATGGGAACGATCTCCATGATGGTCGCGCCCGCAGGGACCACCCCGCCCACCGTTCCGAGCTTGATGTGCTTCACCATCCCGCGCACCGGGGCATGCAGCGTCGTGCGCTGCAACACATCCTGCTTGACGATGAGCTGCTCATCCAGCTGGGCCAGCTCCGAGCGCAGGCGCATCAGCTCCGTACTGGCCTCCTGCCGGAACCGGTTGGTGCGTTCCTGCACCTGCAGTTGAAGGTCGTTGACCTGCCGACGCAGGCGCATCACCTCGACCTCAGACATCAGCCCTTTCTCAGACATGCGCTCAGCCATGAACAGCTCGCGGTTGAGCAACCCCAGGCTCCGGCGGTTGACGCCGACCGCCTCATCCAGCGATTGCCGCCGCGCCTGGTAGACCTCGGTCTCGCCCTCCACCAGCGCCGTCATCGCCATCACATCCGGCGGAAACTTCAAGGTGCGGCCTGTCGCTTCCGACTCAAGCCGGGCCACCTGGGCCTTCAACGCCAGGCGCTTGGCCACCCCTTCGTTCTGCTGCGCCTCCACTCGGGTGGGATCGAGCTGCAGCAACTCCTGTCCCTTCTCGACCAACGCCCCCTCACGCACCGACAGGCTGCGCAAGATGCCACCTTCCAGACTGGCGATGACCTGCTCTCGACCGTCGGCCACCACCTTGCCGTCCACCCGCGTGACCTCGTCCACACGCGCCACGCCAGCCCACACCAAGGCGCACACCAGCACGGCCAGCATCAAGTAAAGCGCCCACGTCGCCCGCGGCGTCGACTCGGCCATCTCGGCATCCCGCAAGCCATGCAGAAACGCCTTGTCCCCGCGGAAGAACCGCCCACTGACCCGCTCGTCTCGACGCGCCATGTCAGCCTCCTGCCGCGGCCCGCATGGGCTCCATCCGAGGCGGCTCAGCGGCACCTGGCTGAGACGCCGGGCGCGCGCCTGCATCGGCCCCCGCGGGCTTCTGCCCCGCCAACATGGCCAGCACCTGCGCCTTCGGACCATCCGCGAGGATGCGTCCGCCGTCCACCACCACCACGCGGTCGACCACATCCAGCAACGCGGGCCGGTGCGTCACGACCACGAGCGTGCGGTCGCCCACCGAATGCTTGAGGTGCCGAATGAAGCTCACCTCCGACTGCGCGTCCATCGAGCTCGTCGGCTCATCCAGCAACAGCACCCGCGGCTGTGTGACCAGGCAACGCGCCAGCGCCACCAGTTGCCGCTGCCCGCCGGACAGCAGGCTGCCGGCCTCGCCCACCGGCAGGTCGTAGCCCATCGGGTGGGCCGCCGCAATGCGATCGAGTCCGGTCAGCCGCGCCACTTCCGCAAAGTGCGCGGCGTCGGCCATCTGGCGCCCCAGCAGCACGTTGTCGCGCAAGCTGCCGTTGAACAGCCGCGGCTCCTGCGTCACGAATCCCATGTGCGCCCGGAAATCGGCCGGGTCGATTTGTCGCAGGTCGATGCCGTCCACCTCCACGAAGCCGTCGGAAGGCTGATACAGCCCGCCCAGCAAACGAAGAATCGTCGACTTCCCGCTGCCGATGCGCCCCAGCAAGGCCACCCGCTCCCCAGGCTTGATGTCGAGGCTCACCCCCTTGAGCACCAGCGGCGCATGCGCGTGCGCACCTTGCGGATAGGCAAAGCGCACCTCGTGCAAAGCCAGCTGCCCCTTGATCTCTGAACGAGAAAGGTAGCGCTTGGTCGCATCCCGCTCGGTGGGCAGGCTCATCAACTGATCCAGCGACTTCAGCGCCGCGCTGGCCGCCTGATAACGGGACGCCAGCGCCACGACACCTCCCAGCGGCGCGAGCGCACGTCCCGCAAACATCACCGCCGCGATCAGAGCGCCCCCCGTAAGCTGCCCGGCATCGATCAGGTACACGCCCCACAGCAGCATCACCACCGTGATGAGCTGCTGAGCCACCATCGTCACGTTGTTGACCCAGCTCGCTATCCAGCGGGCCTTCAACGACGATACAGCGGCCGACGACATTGCATCGTCATACCGCCGGATGAAATGCCCTTGTGCCCCGGCCGCTCGCACGTCCTCCATGCCTTCCACAGCCTCAATCAGAATGCCCTGCAGGTCGGCCTGCCGGCCCATGTTCGCGCGGGTGTGGCGCCGCAACACCCGCTGGGTCGCCATTGTCATGCCGATGAGTGCGGGCACCGCCAGCAACAAGACCAGCACCAGAGGGCCGGCGACAACCCATGTCACCGCGATGAACAGGAACACGAACGGCAGGTCGGTGAGTGCGGCAACCGTGGCCGACGTCGAAAAGTCGCGAACCACCTCAACCTGCGCCAGCCGATGCGCGAACGCACCCGCCGACTCCGGCCGATGCTCCAGGCGGATACCCATGGCCTGCCGGAATATCTGCGCGCCCAGCGCCACATCGGCCTTCTTGCCGGCCATGTCGATCAGATAACTGCGCAACTGGCGTGCGGCCAGGTCGAACGCGATCGCGACCAACACGCCAATGCCGAGTGACCACAGCGTCACGAACGCCTTGTTCGGAATGACCCGGTCATACACCACCGAAGCGAAGAGCCCGGTCAGCAGCATCAGCACGTTGCTCAACAATGCCGCCAGCATCGCAGAGCGGTAGTACGGAAAAAAGCGCCGCAATGTGCCCCAAAGCCAATGGCGCTCTTCCTGTTCTTCCTCGCTGTCTTTCGACGGCCTGGCGCGCGACCCTGGCTTCAAGGCGGCAATCAGTGTGTAGCCCGAGTACTCGGCCACAAGCTCTTCCTCGGTCGCTACACAGATCTCGTCGCCCCCACCCGGCATGATCACCTCATACCGGTCACCGCCCCGCTCGCGACGGCGGCCGGGAATGCGCCGTGTCACGATGCAGGCATCCCCATTGCGCAACAGCAGCACCACGGGCATCAGCAACGAGAGGATCTTGCCTGGTGCACGGCGCACCAGCGTCGCGCTGAAGCCGGCCTGACGCAGCACCTGCAGCGCTTGATCGGCGGTCAGGCCGCTGTCCAGCGCCTGCCCATCCAGCAGCGACTGCTCGGAGCGCATGACGCCATGGTGCCGGCACAACCACAGCACAGCTTCCAGCAACGGATCGGCTTGCCCCGGCGCACTGGCGCGCGCGTCCCCGGCGGGCTCGGGGGCCAGCTCGGGCTCGTGCAGGGACCGGTCGTGCGGGTTGTCCAAGGGGTACTCCAGCGCCAGGCAAGGAGGCGCCCCTCGATACTAGGGACAAGGCTGGCCGACTTAAGCGGCATAAGCGCGCCGAACACGCCCCAGTTCTTCGTGTGGCGGATGCAGCGCGACAGCGCAATCCCAAAGAAAAAAGGCAGCCGTTGAGGGGCTGCCTTTTGAATTGGAGCGGGAAACGAGACTCGAACTCGCGACCTCAACCTTGGCAAGGTTGCGCTCTACCAACTGAGCTATTCCCGCATGTGTTTCGCCTTGTCTGAAGCCGTTTGGCTTTCGTATCGCGTTTGGTTACTGCGATCAGCGAAGAGTTAAATTCTATACCGTTTTTCGACGTTCTGACAAGACCGGAGCCCTTATCTGATGCGCTGTCGCCTTCATGCAACCAGGCCGTCGCATCGAACACCTGTCTGTGCCTGGTGCCTGGTGCCCGGGACCGGACTCGAACCGGTACGCCGTTTTCACGGCAGGGGATTTTAAGTCCCCGGTGTCTACCATTTCACCACCCGGGCGGCAGCGTGAAGCGGTGCGTAGTGTACCCGTCAGCGGCCCACCCTCTCGGGCTCACGCACCCTGTGGCGTGAGGCAGAGCGCAAGAGCGAACAAAGCAAAAAGGGCGCTCACCGAAGTGAACGCCCTTTTGTCTTGGAGCGGGAAACGAGGCTCGAACTCGCGACCTCAACCTTGGCAAGGTTGCGCTC
>NZ_CANBCC010000068.1 GCF_947366995.1 uncultured Aquabacterium sp.
CAGAGCCGTCGGACTTGACGCGAACCTTCACGTTGTAGTCCACAACCCGCTTGACGGGGACCAGGATCTTCATGCTGTGCCTGCTGTTGGTTGGTGAAAGGAAGGAATGCCCGCATTGTGGGCAGCCCCATCACCACAGCAGACAGCATCAGTTTTTCTGATGCTTAGCTTTACGCGCGGGTGCCCGCGGCCTCACAGGCCTCGGCCAGCGCGTCCAGGAAATGGAAGAGGTGCTGGTTCATCTCGGTGTGGTCGTTGGCGCGCAGGGCCTCCGGCTGCTGCACGAAGCGATGCGCCTTCAAGGCATCGAACTCTCCCGCACTGGCCTCGATCAACAAGGCCACCACCTCGGGCGTGAACTCCATGTGGCACTGAAAGCCAAAGACGCGCGGCCCGTATTCCACGATCTGCCGCGGACACCCCTCGCTGTGCGCCAGCACCTTGGCCGTGGCCGTCAGCCCTGGCATGTCGTTGTGCCAGTGCCCCACGCTCAGCTGCTGCGGGAACCGCGCAAACAATGGGTGGGCGCGGCCTTCCTCGGTCAGCGTGATCGGGAACTTGCCGATCTCCTTCTCCGGGCTGTGCTCGTGGCGGGCTCCCAGCGCGGTGCCAATGAGCTGCGCACCCAGGCACACACCCACCACGGCACGGCAGGCCTCCACCGCCTGGCGAATCAGCCGGCATTCGGCCTGCGCGTCGAAGTGCGGGCATTCGGCGAGGGTGGTGGTTGGCGACTGCGGGCCGCCCATCACCACCAGCATGTCGAACCCGGAGGCTGACTGCGGCAGGGCATCGCCCGCGTACACACGCGAATGGCTCGCGCTGTGGCCGCGGCTTTGCACCCAGGTTTCATACGCGCCGGGTGCTTCAAAGGCTTCATGGATGACGAAGTGCACGTGCATGGTGGTTCGCTCTTGGGTGAGTCGGTGAGGGGTGCTCGGGCATGCCCGATGGCACCCATCATGCCGCGGTCGGCTTACTTCAGCGCCACCTTCGGGAAGTCGACCGGCACGTCGAACGCCACATTGATGTAGTTGGTGAACAGGTTCAAGGCCACGTGGGCCATGATCTCGACCACCTGCTCGTCCTTGAAGCCGGCATCACGCAGGGCTGCCACATCGGTGGCATCGATGTGGGCGCGTTGTTCGACCACCTTCAAGGCAAAGCGCAGCGCGGCGGCCGTCCGGGGGTCTTCTGACTCGCCCACTTGAGCGGCCGACATGGCAGCAAGCGAGGCACCGGCTTTCTGCCCCAGCACCGTGTGCGCGGCGAGGCAGTATTCGCAGCGATTGCGGTTGGCGATGGCCACGGCGATCTGCTCGCCAAGCTGCGCGCCCAGCGTGCCCTGGCCGAGGGCACCGAATGAGGCCCACATGCTCTTCAAGGCCGCAGGCGAGTTGGCCACCGCCTTGAACATGTTCGGGGTGCTGCCGAAGGCCTGCTGAATCTGCTGCAGCAAGGGCTGGCTGGCGGCGGGGGCGAGGTGGGTGTCGGTGTTGATGCGTGGCATGGTGTGCTCCAGTTGAGTGAATGGTTTGGCAGCCGGCTGTTCGCAGTATGGGCACGCAGCCCGTATGATGGGTTGCCAAACGTGCTAAAACCATGACCATTCGTACGCCACCGCCCGAGCTCGCACCCGACCGCCTGTCTTCACTTCTGGAGCGCTTTCGCGTGCGTGCGCAGTTGCACCACGCGGGCGCGCTGTGCGGCATCACCCACTTCGATGCGGCCGAGGGGCATGCCTACCTGCACGTGCTGCGGCGCGGGCAACTGGAGGTGAGCCATCCAGCGGCGCGCGGCCGCACCCAGCGCCTGCGCTTCACCGAGCCGACGCTGCTGCTGTACCCGGTGCCGTTCACCCATCGGTTCCACAACCCGCCCGTGGACGGCTCAGACTTCACCTGCGCCCGGCTGCGTTTTGACGGAGGCGCGAGCCATCCGCTGGCGCGTGCCTTGGGGCCCTTCATCACGCTGCCGCTCGACAAGGTGCCGGGCCTGGCAGCCACGCTGGAGCTGCTGTTTGCCGAGACCGACCAGGTGCGTTGCGGCCATCGCCTGCTGGCAGACCGGCTGTTCGAGGTGGTCGTGATCCAACTGCTGCGGTGGCTGCTTGACCAGCCCGCGCAGATCGGCAGGCCCGTGGGGCTGATTGCCGGCCTGTCGGACCCACAGCTGTCGAGGGCGCTGGTGGCGATGCACGACGCGCCAGGGCAGGCGTGGAACCTGGACCGCATGGCGGCGCGCGCCGGGATGTCACGGACGGTGTTTGCGGCCCGGTTCAGGGAGGTGGTGGGGCAGACCCCGGCGGCATACCTGACGGCATGGCGCATGGCGCTGGCGCAAAGCCGCTTGAGCGAAGGTGCGTCGTTGAAGCAGCTGGCGGATGAGCTGGGTTACGGCAGTGCGGCGGCGCTTTCGCGGGCGTTTTCAGGGACGGTGGGGGTGTCGGCGAAAGAGTGGTTGGCGGCGCGAGGGGTGGATGGGTGAGCTGAACGGGGAACGCTGAGGGACGGCTATGCAGCGGTTGCCGTCCTTCGTTGGTGCAGATCAAGGACGTGGCGGAACCTCTGTGTATCCATCCCTTCATGCTGTCTCGCTGGCGCTTCAGTCTGAGGCGGGCGTTGCCACACTAGCGCCTGCCTCATTTGAACATCGTGTCCCTACACAGGGAAACTTGACGCAACTTGACCGCAACACCCCCGGGCGCCTACAATCGAACTCCACATGTTGAACCTGCCTATCATCAAAAGCGCGATGGACCGGAGGGGCCTTACGGGCACCAGCCTCGGTCAAGCATGCCAAGTCAGCAAGGAGGCTGTGTCCAACTGGCTGTCGGGTGACTCCCTTCCTCGTCCCGGCAAATTGCCCATGTTGGCCGAGGCACTTCAGCTAACGGTGGAGCAACTTTTCGTCTCCGACGAAGCTCCCGAGCCAGTCGTTGCCTATCGAACGAAGAACAACCGAGCTGTCACAGGGGCTGCGTTGGACGCAGCGCAAGAGGTTGCACTCCATCTTCGCGAGCTGGCTCAATATGTTGAGCCTCGTCTCAAGTACGAGCCTCGCCAGTTGAAAGATCCTCAACTGGACCTTGACTACGTTCGTGGAATCGCTGCGGAGACGCGCGCCTCTCTCGAGCTGCTACCCGAGCAGGTGCTGACCAATGAACACCTGGTTCGCCTGTTCAAGTCCTTTGGAGCGTATTTAGTCCCTGTCTTTTGGGGGCTAAATAAAGAGCGTCACGAGAATGCTCTGAACGTGTACCTGCCCGAGTCCAAGGAGTCCTGGGTTGTGTTCAACCTTGGGTGCAAGAAGGACGACTACAAGTACTGGCTCGCTCACGAGTACGCGCACTGCCTGTCACTTCACAAGCTGCAGAATGAGCAAGGGGAGACGTTCGCTGAACGCTTCGCCCAGTTCCTGTTATTTCCGGATGAGGCCGCTCAGGCGTGCTTGGACGAGATGCGGGCCGCAAGAAAGCCCATAGAAGTCGCGGACGGCTATGCTGAGCGTCTGGGCATTTCCATTGTAACCGTCCTGAAGGGGGTAGACCGCCTCCTGGTTGAGCAACATAAGCCAGAGTCCGGGCTAGTGAATCAAGCATTCTGGAGACGCTGGAAAGCCGGCCGCGAGCTGGTGCCGTCCTTCGCCCATGAGCTTTTCGGCACCGATACGCCCGCCGTCGATGAATTTATCGCTAGGTGCGAGCAGGTGTATGACACGCCGGTGTTCAAGGCACTGGCCAACCTGCAGCGCCAGGAGGGTGGGCGCAACCCAGCGTTTATTGCTGCTGCGTTGAAGGTTGGGCTTGGGGAAGCCGTCGGGCTTTCCCACGCCCTTTGGCAAGCTCAGGCTTGAGCTGTCGGGGCGGCCTCGCCAAAGAGCGCCTTATAGCGAGTGTCCGAGTCCCCGAGTAGGGCCTCACCGCTTTTTCGCCACTGCGCGTAGACGCTGACTCGCTCATCTATTGAGAGGGCGCCGGCCTGCTCAAGAATATGCAGCAGCTCGACACTGGAGAGAAGCTCCACATAGCCGCCATCATCGTCGGCTTGAATGTAGCGCGCTACGAGCCGCAACGGCCACTCATCGGTGGCGAGTGCGGCCCCCAACTCGATTGCCGCGGTTAGTGCGCGAGCATCTGCAAGGGAAAGCGTGAGGGGGCGAGCAATGTTGTGTTGCTCCTTGTGCCGCTGCAGCATTCTGTTCCCATGACCACGCACGCCGGGCGCGTGGTTTTGAATCGCGGCCTGTTGCTGTCTCGTCAGCTTGATGACAGCGCCATCGACCTCCGTCTGTATGCCTTGGTCGCTCAGCCAAGCGTGCCTATCGTTGCTCGCGAGCTTTTTAAGCTCGTCAGCAAGCTCCTGCAGCGTCATCAGAACGTAGCCAGAGAACTCCGCACCCAACATGGGGCGCAAAGCCGAGAAGTACATCCGCACCAGGCAGTTTGTATCGACGACGACGAGCTTGTTCTTGTCGGGCATGGGCGCTTATAGGACTAGAGGCGGTGAGTTGCTTGGATCGTTACGTCACGCCCCCAGCCAAGCAAGCCACAGGGGTGGATTTGTCTATTGTGAAATTGAAGTCTAGCAACACATCTTCATGCACCGGGGTCCGGCGGCATGTTATCCACAAACATGGTGCCAAATTTGGCCTATCATCTGTGGATGAATCCTGATGACGACCTTGTGACCAGGCTGAGGGCCTGTCCGATCAATGAGGTTTGCCACTATTTGGCAATGCGGGTTCGGCGGTACCGGCAAGACCAACAGCTGTCCCAAGCAGATTTCGCTCGAGAGGCAGGCATTCCCCTCCGAACCTATAAGCGCTTTGAGTCGCACGGGAAAGCTACGCTCGAAACCTTCGTTGAGGTTTTGCGGGCTATGGACCGCACGCAGTATGTTTTCACGCTATTTCCGTCACCCGCACCGCGCCCCAGCATCTCACTGGAAGATCGGCTGCGGTCTCTCAAAATCAGAGGCCAGGGCGCTCCGGATCGCTGAGGTGTGGCGAGGGCCTTCAATCGCAGGGCGCACCGGCCAGTCAACGACTTAATTGTCGATCTCCACTGCCGCTGAGCGGGTGCTGCCGTCACGCGACATGACTACGCTTGAATGTCTGCTACGTGTCGCAGCGGTCGTTCAGATGCTGCAGCTTCAGTGACGGGGATCAGCCTTGAGCCGCCCTTGCTTGATTAACCGCTGTCCTGTACCGCTTACAGCGCCGCCCTCAAAGAATGAGGTTCGGCGCAAGCAAGCACCACAGTGAACCGGCTTCCTTCGCCCACGGCGCTCGACACATCAATTCGCCCGCCCATCTTGTCGATGAACCGGCGCGACAGCGCCAGACCGACACCCAGTCCTTTTGCTGTGCCGCCTTCCCTTCCAAGTCGATTGAAAGGGGTGAAGAGCTGCGCAACTTGTTCCGGTGACATGCCGACGCCGGAGTCTTCCACCACTACATGGACCTGCGATTCAACCAACCGGGCGGCAATGCGAACCCACCCGCCTTCACGGTTGTAGAGAATGGCATTGCCCAGAAGGTTGACAAACACCTGCCGTAGGCGCTTGGCATCAGCGAGCACCACCAACCCGGTTGATTGCTCTTCCCAATGGATGGAGACGCCGCTCTTTGTTGCAGTGGATTGGACAAGGGAAATGCTGTCCGCGATGACGGAATCCAAGAACGTCGGAGAAAGATCAACATTGAAGCGCCCTGCTTCGATGTTCGAAACCTCCAGCAGATCTTCGACCATACCCAGCAAATGTTTGCCGCCGTCCAGGATGTGCTCGCTGTAGCGACCGACTTGCGGAAGCGCCTTGGCCTCCTCATTGAGGGACAACAACTGGGCAAAACCTATCACCGCATTGAGAGGCGTCCTGAGCTCATGACTCAGGTGTGAGAGGAAGAGAGATTTGGCGCGGCTTGCCGCTTCTGCACTGATCCGGGCCTCGTGCTCCGCATCACGAGAACGGATCAGCAAGACTTCGAAGCGCCTCATCCAGTGCACCGCAAGGGTGAGCGAGACCACGAGCATGAACGTCGCCACAGCGACAGAAAGAGCAAGGTCGCTTGCTTCGGTCGTCCAGCCGATACGGTCAGCCACTGCTCGAACCCACCCCACCAAGCCCGGCAGCAGCAGCGGCAAAGGCAGCAGCGACACAAGAAGCTGGCGACTCGGTAACGTCGCGGTATCCAGCGTCTTGGTTGGGCGATCGAGCAGCAACAGTGCCGCAGTGCTCAGCAAGAGCAAGGCGGTGATCGAGGCGATGGACAGAACCCCGAATCGAAAGGAACTGGGCTGATCACCAAGGAGTGATGCCACCGCCCCGTAGTATGGAATGCCGGCTGCAACGCAGCTTGCTACCCGGCCCACCGCGCCCAAAACACCGCCTACACGCTTCTAATTGGCGGCCACGAAAAACGCCGCGCTGAGCAACATGACGCTGAGCGAGGTGGGCAATGACATATTGCCTTGCAAAGCGATCAATCGCAATGTGCGTTGTGCATGCCCTCCACTGAAGGCGTAATCCATCGCCGCCGCTGTCGCGATCAAGAACGGCAAGCCAAGCGATACACGGAGAAGCAAACTCCGTTCTCGTATGTTCATTGCGAGGAGCAGGCATGCGAAGGACACCATGCTCATGGAGGCCGCAGTCGGCAAGGCCATGGCCCAGGCGTCCAACTGTTCCGTTGGCGGGGACAGGGGAAGGCCGCTCCTCATGCGCACCGCAACGCTCCACACGCTCAACAACAGGCAGGTACATGCAGCGAGCGCCACGTAACAACGCCATCCGACCGCACCCGACAGTCTGAAATCGGCGCTGGTTAAAGGGGCTTTGACCATGCCGGTGGCCGGCAATTTTCGGGCCTTCCGACAAGCCGTGAAGTGCCCTTGCAGCTCAACGCAGGGCACCCATTGCTGCCCCTCCCCTTTTCACCGGCGCAAGAACTTCAACTGATGCGCCAGCATCTCCGGAAACAGCGGATCAAAGTAAGGATCGAAGTGGTTGGCCGCCACCTCGATCACCTGCACATTCGGGTTGCCCACGCGCTTGACCTTGTCCGACACGAACGGCGCCACCGTGTCGCCCGTCGCACCGATCATCAGCATCGGAATCTTCACGTCCTTCAGGCGCACCCAAGGGCGATACAGCGGCAGGGGCAGCACCGACCTCGCGGCCACGCGGTTGTCGTACTTGTGGTCTGGGTGAGCCGCCAGTGCAGCCTCCAGGGCCTGCAAGCCTCCGTCGCGGTCCATGGTGGAGAACTCGCCCTCACGCGACAAGGTCGGCACATGAATGGGTGCGCCCGGCTTGATCAGGTCCAGGAGGCCGAGCGCGACCATCTTCGAAAGCCGCCCGATCGGCGTGGCGAACATGGCGGCCAGCCCGTCGAGCATCGGCACCTGAACGATGGCGCCTTTCAGCTCAGGGTGCTGCGTGGCCAGATCCACCACATGCCCGCCACCGAACGACGTGCCCCACAGCGTGATGTCATGCGCCAGCACCTGCTGCTGCGACTTCAGGTGAGCCAGCGCCGTGTCGGCCACCCGCGTTCTGCGCCAGGGGTTAATGCCTTGGCGCGGGAAGCCGCCGCTGTCGCCCCAGCCCGGGTAATCGAACTCCATCACCGCGAAGCCGGCGTCGACAAAGCTCAAGGTGAACGACGAGGTCAAGGCCATCTGAACGCTGCCCCAGCCGCCCACCATGAGGATGGCGGGCAGTTGCTGATCGGGTGGCGTGTCCTTGGGCACATAGAGGGTGGCCGCGCACAGCGCGCCCTCTGCCGTGAAGGTGGACTTGATGGCGCGCGCACGCTCCAGCGGGATGTTGGGGTAACGACGGGTGTTCACGTTGGACTTCTTTGATGCGGTGATGGCGGACAGCGGAAGGCTCAAGCGGCTGTGACGGTGGTGCCCGTGGCAGCAACGGATTCAGGTGGAGAGAACCGATAGGCGTCGAGGGATGCGTACCGCGTAAGCCAGCGGTAGCCGAAGGTGAAGCCAGGCCAGTTGGTGCTGTTGTGGCCATTGGCGTCGACATACCAGCTCTTGCAGCCTTGCCACACGGTGGCGCGCAGGCGCGCTTGCACGGTGGCGTTGAAGTGGCTGTAGCGCTGCGCATCGACCTCGATGGCGCTGGCCCGGGCTCGCTGCGCGGCCTTCATGCAGCGGATGAGGTGCGCAATCTGGCTTTCCAGCATGTAGATGATCGAGCTGTGGCCCAGGTTGGTGCTGGGGCCGTAGAGCATGAAGAAATTGGGGAAGCCCGGCACCGTCATGCCCAGGTAGGCTTGCGCGCCCTTGCGCCACGCGGTGTTGAGTTCCAGCCCATTGCGCCCCGTGATCGTCATGGGCGCGAGGAACTCGGTGGCTGCAAAGCCGGTGCCGTAGACGATCGCGTCAGCGGGGTGGTGCTGCCCGTCCACCGTCTCGATGCCGGTGGGTGTGATGCGGCGGATGCCCTGGGTCACGAGGTGAACGTTGGGCTTGGCCATGGTGGCCAGGTACTCGTTGGACAGCAGGATGCGCTTGCACCCGATGGGGTAGTCGGGCGTGAGTTGCGCACGGAGCGTGGGGTCTTGCACCTGCCGGTGCAGCAGCCCCTTGAAGGGCACGCCCACCGCCAGATTCATCAGCGCCTTGATGCGCGTGAAGCCGATGGCACGGCTTTCGTACTGGGCATAGATGCGGGCCCGGTGCAGTTTCATCGTCCAGGGCAGCATCCGGAACAGGGCCTTGCGCCAGCCGGCATACGGGCCATCCGGGCGCGGCAGGATGTAGGCGGCCGAGCGTTGGAACACGGTCAACTGGCTCACCTGCCCTGCGATGGCCGGCACGAACTGGATGGCCGAGGCGCCCGTGCCGATCACCGCCACGCGCTTGCCCTTCATGTCGTAGCCGTGGTCCCAGTGCGCCGAGTGGCACACGTGCCCCTGGAAGCTGTCCATGCCCTCGATCCTGGGATAGACCGGGCGGCTGAGTTGCCCGGTGGCCGTCACCACATGGCGCGCCTGCAGCACCTGGCCGGTGGTCAGCGTCACGGTCCACAGCGCGTGGGCTTCGTCGAAGTGCGCCTGTGCCACTTCACAGCCAAAGCGGATGGCAGGCAGCAGGCCGTATTTCCTGGCGCAATGCCTCAGGTACTGGTGGATCTCGGCCTGGCGCGCAAACACCCTGGACCAGTTCGGGTTCGGCTCGAACGAGAACGAATACAGGTGCGACGGCACGTCGCAAGCCGCGCCGGGATAGGTGTTGTCTCGCCACACACCACCCACATCGTTCTGCTTTTCCAGGATGAGGAACTCGCCCAGGCCAGCCTTCTTCAGCGCAATGGCCATGCCGATGCCTGCGAAGCCAGATCCGATGATGAGCGTGTGGAACGGGGTGCTGCCCCCTGAGCCGGTGCGGTGCATGTCTTGAAGCCTCACGTTGCGACGAAGGTCTGCTTGTCGAGCGCGAATCATCCGCAAATCGACCGGCACAGAGAATGTTGACTCAGGTCAAACGCTTTATGATTTGGGCCAACGTCATCGGGATTCACCCTTCATGCGCTTCTGGGATTTCAAGCGGAGTTCAGCCAGCGTGCGGCTGCTGGTCGAGTTTGGCCAGGAGCGGGGGCTGGACGCGGCCCGGATCCTGTCGCGCTCTCGGTTGAAGGTGGCCGATCTGGCCGATCCGGCGATCGAACTGGAGGCCAGCCAGGAGCTGTGCGTGGTGGGCAACCTCATCCGCGCCTGCAGGCAACCCGGCCTGGGGCTGGAAGTGGGCATGCGCTACAACTTCGCGTCCTACGGGCTGTGGGGCCTGGGCCTCATCAGCAGCGCAACCGCGGGTGATGCCCTGGCGCTGGCCTTGCGGTCCATCCCGCTGACGTTCGCGTTCTGCCGCATAGCGGGCGGGCTGGACGGCGAGACCTACACCGTGACCTTCGAGCCCCCCGATGTCGAGCCGGCCGTACAGCGCTTTCTGGTCGAGCGCGACGTGGCGGCGGCGGCCCGCTTGATGAAGGAGGTGCTGGGCGCAGAGTTCGCCTTGTCCCGGTTCACCCTTGAGCACCAGGTCGAACGCGGGGCGAGCAGCACCGAGGCGCTCGCACGCATGGCCGGGGTGCGGCCCGAGTTCGGCGCCCGCTGCACCAGCCTGTCCTTTGATCCCAGCAAGCTGGCACTGCGGCTGCCTCAGGCCAACCCCGTCACGGTGGCCATGTGCGAGCGGGCCTGCGACGAGCTGATGGAGCGGCGCCGAGCCCGCCTGGGAACCGGCGAATGCCTGCGCCAGTACCTGGAAGCCGCCCCCGTCCACGCCGCACCGGACCTGCCTCAGGCAGCACGGGCGCTGGGGCTCAGCGACAGGACGCTGAAGCGACGGCTTCAGGACGAAGGCATCTCTTACAGAGTGCTGCTTGCCGAGGTACGCGGCCGCCAGGCCAACCGCTTGCTCGAGGATGGAACGCTGTCGCTCACGGAGATCGCCGAGCGCATGGGCTTCAGCGATCTGTCCAGCTTCTCGCAGGCCTACAAGCGGTGGTTTGGCGTGGCGCCGAGCGTCGGGCGAGCCGGCACCCAGGCCCGCGGTGTGTGAGAGCCCGGCCTTCCCGCCCCATGGGTTCAGGCGCCGTCATTCAATCGCCACCGCCTCGT
The DNA here is from genome assembly GCF_947366995.1 of uncultured Aquabacterium sp. Lineage (GTDB taxonomy): Bacteria > Pseudomonadota > Gammaproteobacteria > Burkholderiales > Burkholderiaceae_C > Aquabacterium. The sequence goes on from NZ_CANBCC010000068.1 coordinate 10,642, forward strand.
CCTCCGCATGCCGATCCGGCTCAGTCGTGCACAGGATCTCGCCCAACACCGACGTGGCGTAGTTTCCGGCCGGCAGCGAGAACGTGATCACCAGCTGATCGGCGTGGGGCCATTCCCACGCCATTTCGCCCGGGCTTGCCACCAGAGAGCGCCGCTCCTGATCCAGCCCGGCGTGCTCCATGCCATCGCACAAGACGGCATGGCGTTCGGCCACACCGTTCTCCAGCGCCTGCGCCTGATCGGTCGTGGTCACACGCCCCCGGCCCCAGAGCGGCCCGGTCGGCTGGCCCGCCTCATCCATCACGTCGCCGGACAGGGTCTTGCCCCAGAGCCCCTGCTGGATGCGCAGCGCCAACACTTCGTTGAACACGAAGGACCGCACCGCCGACAGGTAGATGCCCTTCTTCTTCGGATTGCGCACGCGGATCTCGCGCGCCAGCATCGCGCGGCCCTGCTCGACGTTGCCGCCTTCATGCCCGAAGCGCTGCGCGCCGAAGTAGTTCGGCACGCCGTGCGACGCCACCGCCTTCAGGTTCGCCTCGATGGCATCGCGGTCGCCGGCCACGTCGCGCAGCACGATGCGGAACCGGTTGCCGTGAAGGTCACCCGGGCGCAGCTTCTTCACGTGACGGCTCTGGCCCAGCACCTTGAACTCCGGGTGCTGAAGCTGGGTCAGGTCGGGCGTCTCGCCTTTGGGCAGGTAGATGCTGAACCACTGGCGGGTGACGGCGTAGCGGTCCTTGAGGCCGGCATAGCCCACGTCCCGCTCCTCGACGCCCGCGGCCGCGGCCAGTTGCTGGGCGACGAACGCGGTGTTGGCGCCGTTCTTCTCGACATCCAGCCAGATGTGTTCACCCGCACCGGAGGGCAGCTGCAGCGGCAGCTCGGTCACGATGAAGTCCTCGTTGAGGCGTTTCAGGGTGGCGCGGGCGCCGCTGGCCGGATAAGCGTGGGGCCATTGCGGCAGGGTTGTGTAGAGGGCGTCGGTCATGAGGGGAATTCTCTCCGCTACCCGCGCGTCTTCGCGAGCGACAGCAGCGGCGACTTCAACGAAAGCAGCGAATCCGCCAACGCCCTGACCGCCGCGCGTTCGGCGCCCTGCGGTGTCATGCACACCAGCAGGTTCCGGGTCGCCCAGCGATCGGCCAAGGCCAGCACCCGCGTGCCCTCGGCGCGAAAACGCATTGCCGCACTCTCCGGCATCACAGCGGCCCCGACGCCCGCGGCCACGAGTTGCGCCATGCCATCGAACCCCGAAAGCCGCACGCGGTGTCGGGGTACGCGACCGCTGCGGCTGGCCTGCGCGGCCAGGAAGCGGCTGAGCCCGCTGTCGCCGGGAAGGCCGACCAGGGGATGCTCCAGCAGCTCGCCAAACGCGATGGTGCGTCGCCTGCCCATCGGCCAGCTTCGGGGCAGCAATGTTGTAGGGCCTGCGCTTTGTGCTCATGCGCTTTCGGCCTGAGCTCATATGCTGTGCGCGCAAACGCATATGCACCACCGAATTCCTTCGTTTTGTTGATCTGGGTTGATTTCTAGACTGCCTCTCGACTTGTCATAACGAGTTGAGAAATGAACAGTCCACGCCCATCCCACGCCGCCCCCGCCGAGCCGCTCTATGAGCGGATTCGCCTGGCGCTGCGTGAGGGCATCCTGGCCGGCCACCACGTCCCCGGCAGCCGCGTGCCGTCCGAGAGCGCGCTGGGTCAGCTGTATGGCGCCAGCCGCATCACCGTGCGCCAGGCCTTGTCTGCCTTGCAGCAAGAGGGGCTGATCTTCACCCGCCAGGGAAAAGGCAGTTTCGTCTCGCGCCCCAAGGCCTTTCAGAACGTCAGCACCTTGCAGGGCTTTGGCGAGCAGATGGCCACGCTGGGCTACGAGGTGCTTAACCAGCTGCAGGAGCTGCGCGAGGTGCCGGCCAGTGCCCTGGTGGCGCAGCGCCTCGGTGTCTCATCCGGTGAGCCGGTGACGCAGATCCGCCGCGTGCGCCTGCTCAACCGCGAGCCTGTGTCGCTGGAGTGGACCTGGGTTCGCCCTGAGCTGGGACGTCAGTTGGCCCAGGCCGACCTGATCGGCCGCGACATCTTCCTGATCCTTGAGAACGACTGCGGCGTGCCGCTGGGTCACGCCGACCTGGCGCTGGACGCGGTGTCCGCCGATACCGACATCGCCCGGGCTCTGGACATTGCCAACGGTGATCCGGTGCTGCGCATCGAGCGCCTGACCCATGACGTCCACGACACGCCGGTGGACTTCGAGTTTCTGTACTTCCGCAGCGACACCTTTCAGTACCGCTTTCGGGTCGATCGCCATCGGCCCCAGGAGTGAACCCATGCAAACCATCGAACATGAATACGACATCGTCGTCGTGGGGGGCGGCACCGCCGGTCCCATGGCCGCGATCAAGGCCAAGGAAGCCAACCCCAGGTTGCGCGTGCTGCTGCTCGACAAGGCTCACGTCAAGCGCAGCGGCTGCATCTCCATGGGCATGGACGGCTTGAACAACGCCGTCGTCCCCGGTTATGCCACGCCCGAGCAGTACACCAAGGAGATCACGATCGCCAACGACGGCATCGTCAACCAGTCCACCGTGTACGCCTATGCGCAACACAGTTTCACCACCATCGAGCAACTCGACAAGTGGGGCGTCAAGTTTGAGAAGGACGCTACCGGCGACTACACGATGAAGAAGGTGCACCACCTGGGCACCTATGTGCTGCCGATGCCGGAGGGGCACGACGTCAAGAAAGTGCTGTACCGCCAGCTCAAGCGCACCCGCGTCGAGATCACCAACCGCATCATCGCCACGCGCCTGCTCAAGGCCGCCGATGGCAGCGTCAACGGCGTGATGGGCTTTGACAGCCGCACGGCCGACTTCCATGTGGTGCGTGCCAAGGCAGTCGTCCTGGCCTGCGGCGCAGCGGGCCGCCTGGGCCTGCCCTCGTCGGGCTACCTGATGGGCACTTACGAGAACCCGACCAATGCGGGCGATGGCTATGTGATGGCCTATCACGCCGGCGCCGAACTGGCCAACCTGGAGTGCTACCAGATCAACCCGCTGATCAAGGACTACAACGGTCCGGCCTGCGCCTACGTGACCGGCCCGCTGGGCGGCTATACCGCCAATGGCGAGGGCGAACGCTTCATCGAGTGCGACTACTGGAGCGGCCAGATGATGCTGGAGTTCTACCAGGAGTTGCAAGGCGGCAAGGGCCCCGTGTTCCTCAAGCTCGACCACCTGGCCGAGGAAACCATCCAGACCATCGAGACCATCCTGCACGGCAACGAGCGCCCGAGCCGCGGTCAGTTCCACGCCGGACGGGGAACCGACTACCGCAAGGACATGGTCGAGATGCACATCTCGGAGATTGGCTTTTGCAGCGGCCACAGCGCCTCGGGGGTGCACGTGAACGCCAAGGCCGAGACGACCGTGCCAGGCCTGTATGCCGTGGGTGACATGGCCGCCGTGCCCCACAACTACATGCTGGGCGCCTTTACCTATGGGTGGTTTGCCGGCGTCAACGCGGCCGAGCGCGCCAGCCAGCTGGACTTCAGCCCGGTCGATACGGAGCAGATCGAAGCCGAGAAGCGCCGCGTCTACGCCCCGCTGCAGCGCGACCACGGCCTGCCGCCACTGCAGGTCGAGTACAAGCTGCGTCGCTTCGTCAACGACTACCTGCAGCCGCCCAAGGTGACGCGAAAGTACGAAATCGGCCTCAAGCGCTTCGAAGAAATCGGTGAGGACATCGGCCACCTGCACGCCCGCAACCCGCACGAGCTGATGCGTGCGGCCGAGGTGTCGGTCATCCGCGACTGCGCCGAGATGGCGGCCCGCGCCTCACTGTTCCGCACCGAAAGCCGCTGGGGCCTGTACCACCTGCGCGTGGACTACCCAGAGCGCAACGACGCCGACTGGTTCTGCCACGCTCATCTCTACAAGGACGCGCAGGGCCGCATGGCTCACGTCAAGCGCGAGATCGAGCCCTACATCGTGCCCATCAATGACACCGAGAAGACCGCGTACGACCGCCTTCGCATTCCGCGCGGACAGGCTCAGAAGCCGAGCCCGGATGCGTGTCAGCCCGTGCCGGCCGCCGCCTGATATCTGAAGGAAGCCCCTATGCCATTCGCTCCCGCCGCCATCGCTCAGTACGGCGAAGCCGCCGTCACCGTGGACCTGGACAAGTGCATCGCCCACAAGGGCTGCACCGTCTGCATCGACGTCTGCCCGATGGACGTGCTCGCCATCGACCCCGCCACCGGTAAGGCCCACATGAAGCACGACGAGTGTTGGTACTGCCTGCCTTGCCAGAAGGACTGCCCCACCCAGGCCATCAAGGTCGAGATCCCCTACCTCGTGCGCTGAGCCAGCTCAGCGCACACGCCGCCCCTCTACGCATCCAGGAGTTGTCACATGTCTGTTCCTTCCTTCCCTCGCGCCCTGCGCGCCGTCGCCGTCGCTCTGACCGCCACGGCCACCTCCTTGGCCGCTCAGGCTGAAACCATCCGCCTGGCCATCGGCACGCAGGACACCACCATCAACTGCGCCACTGGTGGCCTGCTGATCCGCGAGCTCAAGCTGCTCGACAAGTACCTGCCCAAGGACGGCAAGTACAAGGGCGTCAACTACGACGTGCAGTGGAAGAACTTCACCTCGGGTGCGCCGCTGACCAACGAGATGCTGGCCGACAAGCTGGACATCGGCTCGATGGCCGAGTTCCCCGGTGCGGCCAACGGTGCTGCGTTTGAGAAGGCCGGCAAGAAGAGCGTGTTCATCACCGTGTTGTCGGGCAGCACGCTGGGCAGCGGCAACGGCATCGTGGTGCCCAAGGACTCGCCGGTGACCTCGCTGGCCGAACTGCGCGGCCGCACGATCTCGGTGCCCTTTGCCTCGGCCGCCCACGGCATGCTCCTGCGCGCGCTCCAGGCCCAAGGTCTGGATCCGGCCAAGGACGTGAACATCATCACCCAGGCACCGGAAGTGGCCGGCCCGGCCTTGCAGGCCAACAAGATCGAGGCGCACGCGGACTTCGTCCCCTTTGCCGAGGCCTTCCCCTTCCGTGGCTTTGCCCGCAAGATCTATGACGGCGCACAAGCAAAGTCGCCCACTTTCCACGGCACCCTGGTCAACACGGCTTTTGCCCAGAAGTACCCGGAGGTGGTCACGGCCTTCCTGCGCGCGTCGATTGAGGCCGACCGGCTGATCGCCGCCGAGCCCGAGAAGTACAGCGAACTGATCGAGAAGCACACCGGCATCGAGGCCCCGGTGAACTACCTCTTCCACGGCCCGCTGGGCCTGCAGACGCGCGACCACAGCTTCAAGCCGGAGTACCGTCAGGCACTGCAAACCGCGATCGACACGCTGCGCCTGCTGCGCCGCACCGACACGACGCTGAGCGCCGACGCGCTGATCGATGAGCGCTTCATCCGCACCGCTTACCAACAGTCCGGTCTGAACTACGACGCCCAGCTGAAGAACACGGCGAAGGCGCCACTCAAGGCCAACGATGCACTCACTGGCAAGGCCATCTCCGACACGGCTCGGCTGGCCGGCATCTGGGTCAAGGACGAGGGCAAAGTGCGCCACTACGCTTCGATCGAAAACGCACTCCAGGACTTGGCCCAGCTGGAGAAGGCCGGCAAGAGTGCGCGCGCGGTCTATGTGCATGACCTGATCCACCGCATCAAGCTGCTGGGCAACCTGGCCTGGTACGCCACCGATGCCAAGGGTCAGGTGAGCGCCTTCCTGCAAAGGGATGCGGCCGTGGCCTATGCCGGTGCCAACAAAGGCAAGGTATTTGACTTCGCTGGCCTGCGCGCTGGCGTGACGGGACGCTGAGCATGCGCGTCACACCAAGCCAAGTCTGGCGCTGGGGCGCCCAGGCGATCTCGCTGGCGGCGTGCGTGCTGGTGTGGCATGTGCTGTCCACCCAGCAGGCCCACCTGGGGCTCGTCACCTTTGCCAACGTGCCGCGCCCTACAGAAGTGTGGGACGCGGCCTGGGAACTGGTCGGGTCTCCCAAGCTGAGCCAGCACCTGTCGAGCAGCCTGCTGCGCGTGGCCTCGGGCTTCGTGTCGGCGAGCGTGCTGGGCGTGGGGCTGGGCCTGCTGATCGGGCGTTCACGCTGGGCGCGTCTGGCCCTGCTGCCGCCGCTGGAAGTGGCCCGTCCCATCCCCGCCGTGGCCTGGATCCCGCTGGCCATTCTGATGATTCCGTCATCGGAAGGCAGCATGGTCTTCATCACCTTCGTCGGTGCGCTATTCCCCATCCTGCTCAACACCATCCACGGGGTCAACGGCGTGGACCCGCGCCTGGTGGCCTCGGCTCGCAGCCTGGGCACCAGCCGCTGGCGACTGTTCGGTCAGGTCATCCTGCCCTCGGCCGCGCCCAGCATCGTGACGGGCCTGTCGATCGGCATGGGCACCTGCTGGTTCTGCCTGGTCACGGCCGAGATGATCTCGGGTCAGTACGGCATCGGCTACTACACCTGGGAGTCCTACACCGTGCAGGCCTACGCCAACATCATCGTCGGCATGCTGGTGATCGGCCTGCTGGGCATGGGCAGCAGCGCGCTGATCCACTGGGGCGGGCAACGTCTGATGCCCTGGCATCGCACACAAGGAGGTCAGGCATGAGTGCCGTCTTGAAAAGCATTCCCCCGGTGGCCACGCAAACCGGAACGGGCCGCCTCGACATCGACCAGGTGTCCATCCACCTGGGCGAAGGCGCACAGCGCTTCGTGGCCCTTGACGAGGTCACGCTCACGATCGAACCCGGCGAGTTCGTCTGCCTGCTGGGGCCCTCGGGCTGCGGCAAGTCGACCTTGCTGGGTGCGCTGGCCGGGCATCTGCAAGCCACCCATGGGGAGGCACGGCTCGATGGGCTGCGCATCGCGGGTCCCGATCCGCAACGCGGTCTGGTCTTTCAGCACCACACGCTGTTCCCGTGGCTGAGCGTTCAGGACAACGTGGCCTATGGCCTGAAGATGCGCGGTGTGTCACGCAGCGAGCGGCTGCAGCAGGCGCAAGCTCTGCTGAAGGAAGTGGGCTTGCAGGGCTTTGAGCAACGCTACCCGCACGCCTTGTCGGGCGGCATGCAGCAGCGCGTCGAAATTGCGCGGGTGCTGATCAACCAGCCGCGCGTGCTGCTGATGGACGAGCCCTTTGGCGCGCTGGATGCGCTGACCCGCCTGAAGATGCAGGAGCTGCTTTTGAGCCTGTGGGGCCATCTGAAGACCACCATCGTCTTCGTGACCCACGACATCGACGAGGCCCTTTTCATGGCCGACCGCATCCTGGTGATGAGCCCCCGCCCGGGCCGCATCGTCGAAGAGATCCACGTCGAGGCCGAGCGTCCACGTCAGTCCGAGTGGTTGACCAGCACACCGTTCGCTCGCCTGAAGCGCCACTGCCTGGACCTGCTGCGCGAGCCCGACACCACCTTGCCGCTGGAGCGTCTGAACCCTGTGACCGGCTTGAACAGCCGCGGCATCCGCTCCTCCGAGTTCTGAAGAAAGCACCTCCCCCATGAGTACCCTGTTTGCCCTGTCACCGCCCGAGGTATCGCCTTCCGACGACGACCTGCAAGAGCTGCAACCTCGCCTGACATCGGACGACGCCACCTTGCGCCGCCTGGCCTTGATCGAGCTGGCCGAACTGGAAGACGAAGCCCACGCGCCCTGGCTGGCCTGGGCTTTGCGCGACCCCGACCCGGCCATCCGCGCCGATGTGGCCGCGCGCCTGGCGTACTGGGAGCAGCCAGTGGTGCTGAACGCCCTGGTGGACGCCTTGCACGACGAGGTGCCGGCGGTGCGCGAGGCCGCCGCCTACAGCCTGGCCGAGATCAAGCAAGCCGACAGCGGCACGCTCCTGTTGCCTGCGCTGGAAGGGGCTCAAGGCTTCGTGCTGGCCAGCCTGCTGCATGCCATCAAGGAGCTGCGCTTGCCCGGCAGCCTCAACGCCGCCTTGCGCGCCACCAGCGACCGCGATGCCCCCGTGCGCCTGGCTGCGGTGGGCGTGCTGGGCTGGCTCAAGGACGCAAGCGCGCTGCCCGTGCTCACCCACCTGGCCGCCCACGACCCCGATCCCGAGGCGCGCCGCGCCGCGGTGGGCGCGCTGGGCCTGGGGCAAGGTCACGATGCGCAGGTGCAGCCGGCCTTGCTGGGCGCCTTGCAGGATCCGGTGTGGCGCGTGCGCGAAGAAGCGGCTGCCACGCTGGGCAAGCTGAAGCTGCCCGAGGCGGTCACCCCCCTGATTCAAAGCCTGCAAGATGCCTACTGGCAGGTGCGCCAACTGTCCGCACGGGCCTTGGGACGGCTGAAGGCCGCACAGGCAGTGGACGCATTGATCACATACGCCCTGCGGCACGACATCGCCAACCTGCGCAAGGAAGCGTGTGTGGCGCTGGGCGAGATCGGCCATGCGTCGGCTTTGTCCGCGCTGACCGTCGGGGCCCAAGACCCGGACCCGGAAGTGCGCAAGATGGCGCGTTTGGCGATCACGTTGATTCAGCAGCGCGCGGCCGCCTGAGTGAGCAGCTCAACCGGGGGCTCTCGTACCCAAATCCCGCGCATCTGCGCCAACCGATCGATCGTGCCGGCTTGGCAGCAGGAACGACCAGGGGGACATAGGCTGCTGCCCGAAAGCCCCCCACCCGCTGTGCAGCTCTACAAGCCTCAACGCAAGCGCTGTGCGTTGTCCCGCACGTACGTCGCCAAGCTGCGCGGAGCGTGTCCGGTCAGCGTCTGCACGTGGTCCGTGACCGCCGCCGTCCAGCCCTCGCGGACGGGGTGAAAGATCGACGCAAGAAAATCGGCATAGTCGCGTGCAACCCCGGCGCCGGTGAGCGCTTCCACAAACGCCGAGTCGTCGATCGGGACATAGCGCACCGGCTTCCCCGCGACTTCCGACAGGAGCTGCGCGGCGTCCGCATAGCTGACCGCCTCAGGCCCGGTCAGATTGAAGGACTGGCCATCGAAGCGGTCTGTGGTCAACGCCACAGCGGCACTTTCCGCGATGTCACGCACGTCGATGAAACTCGACTTGCCCGTACCGGCCGGCAGCGCGATCTGCCCGTGGTCGATGCCCGCCTTCCAGAAGTTGTGGAAGTTGTCCGAGAACCAGTTGGGGCGCAGGATCACATACGGCGTACCGGATCGCTCGAGCGCGATCTCCACCTGGCGGTAAGGAATCGCGTCGTCGGCGTCGACACCGAACACCGTCTGGAGAACCACCTTCACGCGGCGTGCTGCAGCGGCCTGGATCACCGGCAGCAGCAACTCCTTCGAGTTCACATGGCCGCCAGGCAGCATGACGTAAGCCCGATCCACGCCATCGAACGCCGCATGAAACGTCTCGGGTCTGGCGTAGTCGAAGACCACGCCTTCTGCGCCCGCCACCGGCTTGCCTGAGCGGGAAGCTGCCTTGACGTGCTGGCCTCTCGCGAGCAAGGCCTGCACGAGGGGTTGTCCGACGTTGCCCGTTGCACCGAGGACGAGGATCTTCTGGGACATGACAAGACTCCTTAGGTATCTGTTGGAAACTAGGTTCCCCAATGTAATCAGGGATAGAATCCGGCACAAGAAGGCACTTTGTCCTCACCAGGTTTCGTTTCGGTAACCCCTTGACGCTCGCGGCCTCACCATGCAGCCCTCCTACAACGTCTATGAAGACCGATGTCCCACGCGCGAGGTCCTGGATCGCCTGGCCGACAAATGGGCGCTGCTGATCCTGGATCGGCTTCGGAAAGAACCGGTCCGCTTCAATCAGCTGAAACGAGACATCAAGGGAATCTCACAGAAGGTTCTGTCGCAGTCCCTGAAGAAGCTCGAGCGCGATGGCCTGCTGACGCGCAGCGTCTTCGCCACCGTGCCGGTGACCGTGGAGTACGCACTGACGGACCTCGGCCGGTCCTTGATTCAGACGGTGTCGGCGTTTGCGCATTGGGCCGAGAAGCACATGGACGCGGTGCTGTCGGCGCAGTCGAAGTACGACGAGGCCAACGCGAGCGCGCGCAACTGAGCAAACAAAAAAGCCCGGCCATCCCGGCCGGGCTCGTGTTGCAGCAACAGATACGGTTCAGAGGTGATACGCCCGCTCGCCGTGCGAGCTGAGGTCCAGCCCTTCGCGCTCTTCATCTTCGCTCACGCGCAGACCCAGGGTCAGGTCGACCACCTTGAACGCCACGAAGGACACGACGCCCGACCAGACGACGGCCACGCCCACGCCCCACAACTGGCTCATCATCTGAGCCGCCATGTCGTAGGCCGCCACGCTGTTGCTCACGTAGTCGTACACGCCCGTTCCGCCCAGGGCCGGCGATGCAAACACCCCGGTCAGCAGCGCGCCCAGGATGCCGCCCACGCCGTGCACGCCGAAGACGTCCAGGCTGTCATCGACACCCAGCATGCGCTTGAGGCCGTTGACACCCCAGTAGCACACCACACCGGCCAGCAGGCCGATCACCATCCCGCCCATCGGGCCCACGAAACCGCAGGCCGGCGTGATGGCCACCAGGCCGGCAATGGCGCCAGAGGCTGCACCCAGCATCGAGGGCTTGCCCTTCGCAACCCACTCGACCAGCGTCCACGACACCGTGGCGGCACAGGTGGCCAGGAAGGTGTTGAGGAAGGCCAGCCCAGCC
>NZ_CANBCC010000069.1 GCF_947366995.1 uncultured Aquabacterium sp.
CTACACGCCGAACGACACTCTTTCCCTACACGACGCTCTTCCGATCTGCCGGGCCAGTGCACCTGCCGACGCCGCAGGGCGTGCGCCGCATCGACGTGATGACCGCGCAGCAGATGCACGACGTGGTGCTTCCCGCCGCGGCACAGCACGAGGTCTTCATTGCCACTGCCGCTGTGGCTGACTGGCGTCCCGCCACGCAGAGCGACCAGAAGATCAAGAAGGAAGGCAAGAAGGTGGCCCCGACCTTCGCGCTGACGGAAAACCCCGACATCCTGGCCGCGGTGGCCGCGCTGCCCCGCCCACCCTACTGCGTGGGTTTTGCTGCCGAAAGCGAGCAGCTGCTCACCCACGCACGGGCCAAGCTGCAGCGCAAGCGCATCCCGCTGATCATCGGCAACCTGGGGCCGGCCACTTTCGGGCGCGACGACAACAGCCTGCTTGTGGTCGATGCCGAATCGCACCACGCCCTGCCGGCCGACGGCAGCCAGGCCGACAAGCTCACGCTCGCCCGCATCCTGATGCAGGAACTCTCTCAACGCCTTTCGAACCGCACCGCATGACCACCGTCGACGTCCGCATCCTTGATCCCCGCATGGCAGACGCCTTGCCAGCGTACGCCACGGCCGGCAGCGCGGGCCTGGACCTGCGAGCCTGCCTGGCCGAGCCGCTGGTGCTCCAGCCCGGCCAGGCCGAGCTGATCCCGACCGGTCTCGCGATCCATCTGGGCGACCCGGGGCTGGCCGCCATGATCCTGCCGCGTTCGGGGCTGGGCCACAAGCACGGCATCGTGCTGGGCAACCTCGTCGGTCTGATCGACTCGGACTACCAGGGCCCGCTGATGGTGAGCTGCTGGAACCGGGGTCAGGCCGCCTTCACGATCCAGCCCATGGAGCGCATCGCGCAGCTGGTGATCGTGCCGGTGGTGCAGGCCGCCTTCCGCCAGGTCGAGCAGTTCGGGGAGGCCTCCACGCGGGGCGAAGGCGGTTTCGGCTCGACGGGGCGGGGCTGAGAGAACTCAGTGCAGCGTCTCGCCCGGCGGGGCCGTGGGCGGCGCCAGACTGAACAGGGACGACGAGACGGACCCCTGTTCCACCTCTTCTTCGGTGGCGGTGCGCACATCACACACCTTCAGTGACAGGCGCAGCGCGATGCCGGCCAGCGGGTGATTGCCGTCGAGCACCACGTGGCTGTCGTACACCTCGGTGACGGTGTAGATCGCGTCCTTCGGCAGATCCGGGGTAGTGCTGCCTTCCGGCGGGCCGTCGAACTGCATGCCTTCGGAAACGCCATCGGGGAAGATGTCGCGCGACTCGAAGAACACCAGTTCGGCGTGGTAATCGCCAAAGGCGTGTTCGGGCTCCAGAAACAGGTGGGCCTCAAAGCCCTCGCTCTGGCCGAGGAGGGTGGTTTCGACCTTGGCGAGCAGGTCCTCGCCGCCGACCAGGAACTCCATCGGTTCCTGCAGCTCGTCAATCAACCGGCCCTGGGCATCTTCGAGACGCCACGTCAGGCTCACCACGCACGGAGAAGAAATGATCATCCCGCGATCATCTCATGCCCGATGCTGCCGAGCGCCGCACGCGGGTGACTTGAGCCTGCGCAGATGCCGAAGCGCGGCACTCGGCGCACAATCCCGGGCATGCCTAGACAACCCGCCCTTGCGCACGCCGCCGTGCCTGCCGCCATCGACATCGACGCCCCGACTCCGCTGCTCGGCGGCATCAGCCCGCAGACCTTCATGCGCCGCTACTGGCAGAAGAAGCCGCTGCTGATTCGCCAGGCGGTGCCCGGGGTCGAGCCGCCCCTGGACCGTGCGGCACTGTTTGCCCTCGCCGCCGAGGAAGAGGTCGAGTCTCGCCTTATTGTTCAGCGCCTGCCAGGCGCCGAGCCCCGCGCACGCAAGGCTGCGGCCGATGCAGAGGCAGGCTGGCGCCTGTCCCACGGTCCGTTCACGCGCAGGCAACTGCCGCCGCTGACCCAGCCCGGCTGGACGCTGCTGGTGCAGGGCCTGGATCTGCATGTGCCCGCGGCCACCGAGTTGCTGCAACGTTTCCGCTTCGTGCCGGACGCCCGCCTGGACGACCTGATGATCTCGTACGCCACCGAGCAGGGTGGGGTGGGGCCGCACTTCGATTCGTACGACGTGTTCCTGCTCCAGGTGCACGGCACCCGCCGCTGGCGCATCGGGCCGCTGAAGGACGCATCGCTGCAGCCCGATGTGCCACTCAAGATCCTCACGAACTTCGAGCCGGAAGAAGAATGGGTGCTCGAGCCGGGCGACATGCTGTACCTGCCGCCGCGCTGGGCGCACGATGGCATTGCGCAAGGCGGCGAGTGCATGACCTGCTCGATCGGTTTCCGTGTGCCAGAGGCGACTGAACTGGCGCGCGAGGTGCTGATCCGCTGGATGGAGGGCATGGAAAGCCCTGAGAAGCCGCAGCTGTACAAGGACCCGGGTCAGCCGGCCACCGTCACGCCGGGGCGGGTGCCCGAATCGCTGCAGGACTTTGCGGCCGACGCCGTTGCCCGTGCCCTCAAGGACCCCGAAGCCTTGCGCACGGCGCTGGGCGAGATCATGACCGAGCCCAAGCCACGCGTGTGGTTCCACCCGGGCGAGCCGCTCCCGGAAGGCTGTGGTGTACGCCTGGATGCACGGACTCGCATGGTCTACGACGACAAGCGTGTGTTCGCCAACGGCGAATCGTGGCGCGCGGCGGGCAAGGATGCGCGCCATCTGCGTCTGCTGGCCGATCAGCGCTGGCTGGATGCGCGCACGGTGGCCCAGGCGAGCGACGCCCTGCGGGAACTGCTGCACCAGTGGTCCGAGGACGGCTGGCTGCATCCGATGGCCTGAGACGGAAGGAGGCGGGCCATGCACGTGGCTGGAGGGCACGACACCGGTCGGATCGACGGATGGCGCGATGCAGGCGACCGCTTCCGGGCGGCGATGGCTGTGCTGGCCGCGTCGCCCGCAGATGTCTGGGTGGCCGACAGGGATTTTGCCCACTGGCCACTGGGCGAGCGCAGCGTGATGGCGGCGATGCACGGTTGGGCCGTTGAAGGCGGGCGAAAACGGATGACGCTGCTTGGGGTCGACTTCGATGCACTGGCCCGCCATCACCCTCGCTGGGCGCAGTGGCGCGGCACGTGGTCCCACCGAGTTGCCTGCCTGCAGGCGCCGGAGTCATTGCAGGACGAGGTCCACGCCACCTTGCTGATCGGCGATGTGATCGGCCTCAAGGTTCTCGACCACCGCCATGGCACGGGCTTCTGGACGCGGGACAAGGCGCGTCTGGCCGCTTGGCAGGCTGAACTTGACGTAATTTTGCAACGCTCGTCGGAGGCGCTGCCTCCTACCACCCTGGGCCTCTAGGGAATGATCGTAGAGACCCTATAATCCTTGATTGAATGTGGCGCAGAGGAAAACCGCTGCGATGCATCCTTTGCCCTTGTCTCGTTTCAAGATGGGACTGTGGGCTTTGCACAGTTCCAATACCTCGGTTTTAATTGACACTCCTTTGAGGACACAAGCATGAAAAAGTCGCTCCTGCTGGCTTCGCTGATCGCTGCCATGGCCCTGGCCGCTTGCGGTAAGAAAGAAGAACCCGCTGTTGAAGCCGCCCCGGCCGCTTCGGAAGTCGCTTCGGCTCCGGAAGTTGCCTCGGCTCCGGAAGCTGCTTCGGAAGTCGCTTCGGCTCCGGAAGCTGCTTCGGCTGCTTCGGCTGCTGCTTCGAACTAATTTCAGTTCGATTGTGCTGAAAAGCCGCTCCTCGGAGCGGCTTTTTTTCGTTCATATGTCGCTGCCCGCGGCGGTGCGCGGCAGTGTCGCGCGTTGCATGCGCTCCGTTCTCCAGGGTTAACGCGGATTTCGCGTTTCACGCTGACTTAAGGCGACGGTGTCAATGAAAAACCCCGGCTCGGGCATGGCCCGGTCGGGGTTTCTTGTTGATGTTGCGGACGCCGTCCGCTGGACAGGTCAGTTCAGCTCGTCAGCCAGCTGCTTGGCAATCCGGCGGGCGGTGTCGCCGCTGGCAGCCTGACCCTTTTCGTCCGTGACGCGCACCTGAGCCTGAGTGCGGCTCTCGCCAGAAACCTCGACGCGATAGCGGCTCAGGCTCTCGGTCTGGCTCTTGTCGCTGCCGAACAGGCGCGCCAGGAATCCGGGCTTCTTGGCTTGCGGATCGGTGTCCGACAGTCGCACCTCGTAGACGCCCAGCTTGCGATCGCGGTTCTCGACCGTGAAGCCACTGCGGTCGAGCGCCAGCCCGACGCGTCGCCAGGCGGTGTCGAAGTCGGTGGCCACGGTGAGGCTGGTGCCGTTGGCTCCGAGAACCGCAACCCGCGCGGTCTTGTTGTCGTTGGCCGAGGCCTGGGCTGGCGCGGCGGTCGCGTCGGTGCGGGCGGCAGCCACGGTTTCCTTCGGCGCGCCCAGGCGCGCCATCAGGCGCGACAGCATCTCGGCCTCCAGGCCGGGGTCGCTCGGGCGGGTCTTCCAGGTCGTCTGCTCCTTGCGGGCGTCGACGTACTCTTCAACCATCCCGCGGTGCGTGATGTAGACCTCGGTCGTGCCGTTGGCAGCGCGTTCGATGCGGGTGCGGTACTGGTCGCGCTCGCCGGTATCGTACAGGGCTTCGAACACGCGACCCAACAGGTTGCGGATGCCGCCTTCAGGCACCTTCTTGCGGTTCTCGGCCCAGGACGTTTCCATCAGGCCGATGTCGCGGCGGTTGGTGGCCAGCTCGAAGCCCATCTCTTCCCAGAAGGCCTCGGCTTCGTCCCAGACCTTTTCCGGCGGCAGGGCGACGGCCAGCCAGCGGTTCTGGCCCTGGCGCTCGAGCTTGACCACGCCCTGCGTGTTGGGCGCCACCGCGGCGCCCGGCGCGACAGCCGCTTCGGCTTGCGCGGTGTTGCGTGCCAGGCTCGTGGCCGAGACCGCGCCGGTGGCGACCTGGCCATAGCGCGACTGTCCGGGCAGCTGACTCAGGTCGGGCGGCACGTCGAGCTTCACCGTCTTGGCGCCGCTGGTCTTGTAGTCGACCTTGTCACCGGACAAGGCGTTGTCAAGGGCAGAGCAACCGGAGGTGAGCAGTGCGACGGAGAGGGTCGCGCCCAGTGCAAGCGTGGTCGGGTGACGGGAGTGGATCGACATGGATGGAGGGAATGAGGCCGGGCAGGCCGTGCGAGGACGACCGTGCCCGGACGTCGGGTGAGTTACAGCACCCCGGATTCGCGCAGCGCGGCTTCGACCAGTTGCTGGCCGCCGGCGGTGAGCTCGGTCAGGGGCAGGCGCAGCGTACCACCAACCTTGCCCATGCGCGTGAGGGCCCACTTCACCGGGATCGGGTTGGGCTCGCAGAACAGCTGCTTGTGAAGCGGCAGCAGCTTCATGTGCAGGTCGATCGCCCGGGCGGCGTCCTTGGCCATGGCGGCGGCACACAGGTCGGCCATGGCGCGCGGAGCCACGTTGGCCGTCACGCTGATGTTGCCGTGGCCGCCGAGCAGCATCAGCGCAAAGGCGGTCGGATCGTCGCCGGAGTACACGGAGAAGCCCTTGGGCGCCTGGCGGATCAGCCACGCGGCGCGGTCGATGTTGCCGGTGGCTTCCTTGATGCCGATGACGCCGGGAACCTGGGCCAGGCGCAGCGCGGTTTCCGGTGCCATGTCGGCCACGGTGCGACCGGGCACGTTGTACAGCACCACCGGAATGTCGACCGCTTCGGCGATGGCCTTGAAGTGGGCGTAGATGCCGTCCTGCGTGGGCTTGTTGTAGTAAGGGACGACCTGCAGTGTGCAGTCGGCGCCGACCTTCTTGGCGAACTCGGACAGCTCGATGGCCTCGCGCGTGGAATTGGCACCGGCACCCGCCATGATGGGCACGCGGCCCTTGGCCTGTTCGACGGCCACACGGATGATTTCGCAGTGTTCGTCGACGGAGACGGTGGGGGACTCGCCGGTCGTGCCGACGACGCCGATCACATTGGTGCCTTCGGCGATGTGCCAGTCGATGAGCTTGCGCAGGCTGTCGTAGTCGACGCTGCCATCTTCATGAAAGGGCGTGACCAACGCCACGATGCTGCCGGAAATGGTTGTCATGGTGCTTCCTTCAATCCTGCCATTCTAATCAGCCATCGACCGCCGTCTTTCGGGAGAAGACCGCGGTGAAACGAGGGCGGGGCGCGATGGGGGCGCTCAGAAACAGGTCCAGAGCTGGTTGGCCAGGTCGACCACCAGATCGGCGCGGGTGTAGAGCAGGAACACCCCGGCCAGGGTGGCCACGGCCACGGCCCAGCCGACCACCTTGAGCCACGCGGGCGGGCCGCTTGCCGACGGTGGCGGCTGAACGGGGCGGGGCGTGGTCATCGTTCAGGGTTGAATCAGACGCTGGCCAGCCGACGCGCGGGCTGCTGGTGCTCGCGGATCGGCAGGTTGAGCGCGAAGGCGACCAGGCCCAGGGCGATCGCGATCCACCAGACGACGTTGTAGCTGCCGGTGGCGTCATAGAGGCGCCCTGCCAGCCAGACGCCCAGGAAGGAGCCGATCTGGTGGGAGAAGAAGACCGTGCCGCCCAGCATCGAGAGGTGGCGCACGCCCATCATCTGGGCGACCACGGCGTTGGTGGGCGGGACGGTGGACAGCCACAGCGCGCCCATGGTGGCGGCGAACACGCCCACGGTGAGCGGCGTGGGGGGCGTCATCAGGAAGAGAACCATCACGATGGCGCGCAGCAGGTAGATGGCCGCGAGGATGTGGTTCTTGCGCAGGCGCTGCCCCAGCAGGCCGACCGAGTAGGTGCCGAAAATGTTGAACAGACCGATGAGGGCCAGCGCGGTGGTGGCCACTTCAGGAGCGAGCTGGTTGTCTTTCAGGTAACTGGGCAGGTGGACGGCGATGAAGGCCACCTGGAAGCCGCAGACGAAGTAGCCGGCGGTGAGCAGCAGGTAGTCGCGATGCTGGAAGGCTTCGCGCAGGGCGGCCATGGCGCCGACCGGTCCGGTGGACGGTGCGGTGGTGGGCGGGCCGCCCGCGCTGGCGGGCGCGGCGGGCAGGCGTTGCTCGCGCAGGCCGAGTGCCGCGGGGGCGATCAGCAGCGCGGAGACGGCCAGGCCCATGAGTGCCTGTGACCAGCCGAGGTTCTGGATGAGCCAGCTCGAGACGGGCACCATCAGGAACTGGCCGAAGGAGCCCGCGGCAGCGACCAGGCCCATGGCCCACGAGCGGCGCTCGGCGGAGACATGGCGGCCGACCACGCCGTAGACCACGGCGTAGGTGGTGCAGGCCTGGGCCAGGCCGATGGTGACGCCAGTGCTGAGGTTGAAGAACAGCAGGTCGCCGCTGGTGGCCATGCCCAGCAGGCCCAGGGCGTACAGCGCGGCGCCCGTCCAGAGGACCCGGGCGGCGCCGGCTCGGTCGGCCCACCAGCCCACGAAGGGGCCGGAGGCGCCCCAAATGAGGTTCTGAAGGGCCATGGCGAGCGCGAAGTCTTCGCGCTGCCAGCCGTGCGCCATGATGACGGGCTGGAGCCACAGGCCAAAACCGTGGCGGATGCCCATCGAGAGCGTGACGACGATCGCGCTGCACAGCAGCAGCGGACCCAGGGGTAAGGGGCGGACGGAGGGTTGCATGGCAGGAGGCGCGTGGCCCGGCGGCAGCCGAGCCGGAGGGCGGCTCAGACCTGCATGTTCATGATATCCGTGTACGCCTGCACGAGCTTGTTGCGCACCTGGACAGCAGATTGGAATCCCAGCTGCGCTTTCTGCATGGCGATCATCGTTTCTTCCAGGCTGACGGTGGGGTTGTCGAACTGGACTTCGCGCTGCAGGCTGGTGGCCGTGGCTTGCGCCTTGCTGATCGAGCCCAGGGCGCCGGTGAGGGCGGTCTGGAAACTCGGTTTCTCGACGGCGCCGCTGCCCTGAGCGGCTTCGGCGCGGGTCTTGGCTTCGACCCGGCGCGCGACGTCGGCCATGCCAGCCTTGGCGGCGGCCTGAGCGAAATCGAAGGGCTTCAGTTTGAGATCCATGTGCCGAAAAGCAGATTGGGGCGTGATGCCATTCACCACGCTGGCCATCCTACGCAGGCTGGCTGCAACAGAAGCGGGGAAGTGCCCGGCATTTCTGCGGCTGTTCCCGGCACTTTTCCCCGGCTCCTCTTCGAATAATGAGCGCGTTCCAGTGGGTTTACGGCATCGTGTCTCGACGATGTCGGGCCCCCCGACCAGACGCTCATGGAAGTCACTGTCGCCCCTTCATCTGCCGCCGCCGTTGTCCCGCCCGCCGAGGTCGTGGACAGCAAGCCGCCTGGCTTCGTCCAGCGGATCATGGCCCTGCCCATGCAGCGCAAGCTCATGCTGGGCGGCGGCATTGCCGCGCTGGTGGCCATCTTCATCGCGATGCTGCTGGCCGGCCGTGAGGGCGAGTACCGCGTCCTGTATTCCAATCTGTCTGACAAGGACGGCGGCGCGATCATTGCCCAGTTGCAGCAGATGCAGGTGCCCTACAAGTACACCGAGGGCGGTGGCGCGATCATGGTGCCGGCCGAGAAGGTGCATGACCTGCGCCTGAAGATGGCGTCGGCCGGGCTGCCGAAGGGCTCGGTGGTGGGCTTCGAGCTGATGGAGAACCAGAAGTTCGGCGTCACGCAGTTCCAGGAGCGCCTGAACTTCCAGCGCGGTCTGGAGGGCGAGTTGACCCGGTCGATCCAGGCGCTGTCGGGCGTGGAAAGCGCGCGGGTGCACCTGGCGCTGCCGAACCAGAACGGTTTCTTCCGTGAGCAGCAGAAGGCCTCGGCTTCGGTGGTGCTGACACTGCTGCCCGGCCGTTCGCTGGACAAGGCGCAGATCGCCGGCATCGTCCACCTGGTGTCGTCGAGCGTGCCGGAGATGTCGCCCAAGGCCGTGAGCGTGGTGGATCAGAGCGGTTCGCTGCTGTCGGGCCCGAAGGAAGGCATGGAGTCGGCCCAGGCCGGGCTGGACGCCCAGCAGCTGCAGTACGTGCGCCAGATCGAATCGAACTTCACCCAGCGCGTGCGTGACATCCTGGAGCCGGTGGTGGGCCGCGACAACCTGCGCGCGCAGGTGACGGCCGAGGTGGACTTCTCTCAGGTGGAACAGACAGCCGAGGAGTTCAAGCCGAACCAGGGTCCCAACCAGGCCACCATCCGCAGCCAGCAGTCGAGCGAGCAGGTGGGGCAGGGCAGCAACACGCCGTCGGGCATCCCGGGTGCGGCCACCAACCAGCCGCCGGTGCCCGCCACGGCGCCGGTCAACGGGGCTTCGCAGCCGCTGGGGGCTGCGCAGCAGGGCACGACCGGGGGCACGAGCCGCCGTGAGAACGTGACCAACTACGAGGTGGACCGCACGGTGCGCGTGATCCGCAACAGCACCGGCAACATCCGCCGGCTGAACGCGGCCGTGGTGCTGAACCACCGCAGCGTGACCGATGCGAAGGGCAAGACCTCGACCGAGGCCATCTCGCAGGAAGAGCTGGACAAGCTGACCGCACTGGTGCGCGAGGCGATCGGTGCCGACGAGAAGCGCGGCGATTCGGTCAAGCTGATCACGACGCCGTTCCAGATCACCAAGGAAGAGCCGCAGGACGTGCCGCTGTGGAAGGACCCGCAGACGCAGGACATGGTCCGCACGCTGGCGGTGCCGCTGGGCCTGGCGCTGGCTGCGCTGATCGTGGTGTTTGGCGCCATCCGCCCGGCGATCAAGGCGGCCCGTCCGGCGCCGCCCGAACCTGTCGAAGAGCAGCCCAAGCTCAGCGCCGTGGTCGACGACCTCAACGAACTGCCGGCACTGGAAGGCCCCGAGGGGGTGAAGCTCCGGCCGGGCGAGGTCATCGGCGAGGACGGCCTGCCGGTGCCGGCGCTGGAGGCCCCGGGCATCGATGCCCGCCTGGAGGAGGCCCGCAAGATGGCCCGAGAGAACCCGCTTGCCATGGCCACGCTGTTGCGCGGCTGGGTGAACAACTGAGACTGAGAAACAGGTCGCACCATGGACGAAAAAGGACTCGAAGACGCCGCCATCCTCCTGATGTCCCTCGGGGAAGAGGAAGCCGCTGGCGTGTTCAAGCACCTCGAGCCCAAGGAAGTGCAGAGCCTGGGCGAGACGATCGCCAAGCTGAAGACGATCACGAAGGACCGCATCGAGTCGGTGCTGGACCGCTTCAAGGACGAGGCCGTGGAAATGGGCTCGCTGGTGCCCGACACCGACGAGTACATCAAGTCGGTGCTGCGCAAGGCGCTGGGCGATGACAAGGCCAACCTGCTGATCGACCGCATCATCCAGGGCAGCGACGTCACCGGCATCGAGAGCCTGAAGTGGATGGATCCGGGCTCGGTGGCGGAACTGCTGCGCAACGAGCACCCGCAGATCGTGGCGGCCATCCTGGTTCACCTGAGCCCGGATCAGGCTTCCTCGGTGCTGAAGTGCTTTGGCGACCGGCATCGCAACGAGGTGATGGTGCGGATCGCCACGCTCGATGGCATCCAGCCGGCAGCGCTCAAGGACCTGAACGAGGTGCTGTCGCGCGTGCTGTCGGCGGGGGGCAGCCAGATGCGCAAGTCGTCGCTGGGCGGTGTGAAGCCGGCCGCCGAGATCATCAACCTGATGGGCTCGAGCGTGGAAACGTCGGTGCTGGACTACATCCGCGAGTCGGATGGCGATCTGGCGCAGAAGATCATGGACAACATGTTCACCTTCGACGACCTGATCAAGCTCGACGACAAGGGCTTCCAGACGCTGCTCAAGGAAGTGCAGACCGAGTCGCTCATCATCGCGCTCAAGGGGGCGTCGCCCGAGATCAAGGAAAAGGTCTTCAAGAACATGTCCAGCCGTGCCGCCGAGACGCTGCGCGAAGACCTGGAGTCGCGCGGCCCGGTGAAGCTGTCCGAGGTCGAGGGCGAGCAGAAGGAAATGCTGAAGATCGTCCGCCGTCTGGCCGACGAAGGCCAGATCACGCTGGCCAGCGGAGGAGACGATGAGTACGTCTAAGCCCAAGCCCCAGGCGCCGTCTGCCCCTGCCGGCGGGCTCGGCAGCAGCTCGTACACGCGCTTCATTCCGCGCGAGGAGTTGGGCAAGGTCTCGGCCTGGAACCTGGAGACCTTCGAGACGCCGCCGCCTGCACCCGTGGAGACCGGTGTGCGCAAGCCCACGCTGGCCGAGCGCGCCGCCGCCGAGATGCGCGCCGCGCAGCGGCCGTTTGCGCCGTCGCCTGCGTCGGCGGCCGGCGCTACCGGCATGCCGGGTGCGCGCCCGGCATTTGGTGGCGCAGCGCCTGCGGGCATGCCGACGTCCGCTCCCCGCACGGCCGTGCCGCCACAGCAGGCCCCGCGGCCCGCCATGCGTCGGCCCATCGTGGGCGGTGTGCCGGGTCAGGCCGAGGCCGAAGCCCGCGCCGCCGAGGCCGCAGCTGCAGCGGCTGCCAAGGCCGCAGAGCAGGCTGCTGCGCCCGCCGGCCCCAGCGTGGACGAACTGGTCGAGCAGGCCCGCCAGAGCGGCTACCAGGACGGCTACCGAAACGGGCTGGCCGCGCTGGAGACCTACAAACAGACCCAGGGCGCCCAGATGGCCGCCTACATGAATGACCAGATCGGCGCGCTTGCGGCGGATTTCCACCATCGGCTGGAACTGCTGGAGCAGCAGCTGGCCGGCCGCATTGCCGGCGTGGCGCTGGAACTGGCCCGCCAGGCGGTGCGCACCGAGCTGCTGCAGCGCCCCGAGGTGGTGGTGGCCGTGGCCGAGGAAGCGTTGGGGGCCTTGCTGTCGTCGGCGCGCCAGATCGTGCTGCGCCTGAACCCCGATGACCACGCCCTGGCCCAGGGGCAACTCGACGAGTTGCTGAAGGCGCGGGGCGCCCGCGTGGTGCCCGACCCCATGCTGGCTCGCGGCGGCTGCATCGTCGAGTCGGACATCGCCGTGGTGGACGCCACCGTGGAGGCGCGCTGGAACCTGGCGGCTGCTTCGAT
Source organism: uncultured Aquabacterium sp. (assembly GCF_947366995.1). Taxonomy (GTDB): domain Bacteria; phylum Pseudomonadota; class Gammaproteobacteria; order Burkholderiales; family Burkholderiaceae_C; genus Aquabacterium. The sequence continues at coordinate 11,966 of NZ_CANBCC010000069.1, forward strand.
TGGCCACAAGACCGACTGGAACGGCGGCCGCGAAGACACCAGCAACACCGCGGTGTCTGCCGACGAGGGCGACGTGCTGCCCGGCCACGGAGGTGAAGCATGAACATGCCCCTGCAATTGCAGCCCGGCGTGGCGATGGACCGCTGGAGCCGTTTTCTGGACGATCTGGACGATTGCGCCATGGCCCGCAGCCCGCTGGAGAACCAGGGCAAGCTGGTTCGCGTGGCCGGTCTGGTGCTGGAGGCCGCCGGCCTGCGGCTGCCGGTCGGGGCCGTCTGCGAGATCCACTCTGAAGCCCGGCTGGAATCGACCCCGGTGCTGGCCGAGGTGGTCGGCTTTGCCGGTGACCGTGCCTACCTGATGCCCACGGCCGAGGTGCATGGCCTGGCCAGTGGCGCCCGCGTGGTGCCCCGCACGATTCCTGTCAATCCGCCGGTGCTGGGTCGCCCCAACCACCCGTGGCGTCGCAGCGAAGACCGCACTCGCCATCTGCCCGTGGGCAGCGGCCTGCTGGGCCGGGTGGTGAACGCCCAGGGCGAGCCACTGGATCGCATGGGCCCCCTGAAGGACGTGCGCAGCGAGCCGCTGGCCCGCCGCCCCATCAACGCGATGGAGCGCGACCCTGTGCGCTTGCCGCTGGACACCGGCGTGCGCGCCATCAACTCGATGCTGACCGTAGGCCGTGGCCAGCGGATTGGCCTGTTCGCCGGCTCTGGCGTCGGCAAATCGGTGCTGCTGGGCATGATGGCCCGCTACACCCAGGCCGACGTCATCGTCGTGGGCCTGATCGGCGAGCGGGGCCGCGAAGTCAAGGAGTTCATCGAGGACATCCTGGGCGAAGAAGGCCTGGCCCGCTCGGTGGTGGTGGCCGCACCGGCCGATGCCCCGCCGCTGACCCGCATGCAGGGCGCCAACTACGCCACCGCCGTGGCAGAGCACTTCCGCGATCAGGGCCTGCACGTGCTGCTGCTGATGGATTCGCTGACCCGCTATGCGATGGCCCAGCGCGAGATCGCCCTGGCCATTGGCGAGCCACCGGCCACCAAGGGCTATCCGCCTTCGTGCTTTGCCAAGCTGCCCCAGCTGGTCGAGCGCAGTGGGAACGGCCTGAATGGCCATGGCTCGATCACCGCGTTCTACACCGTGCTGTCCGAAGGCGACGACCAGCAAGACCCGATCGCCGATGCGGCGCGCGCCATCCTGGACGGCCACATCGTGCTGTCGCGCGAGTTGGCCGAATCCGGCCACTTCCCGGCCATCGACATCGAACGGTCGGCCTCGCGCGTGATGCACAACGTGGCCGATCCGTCGCACATCGACGATGCCCGCCGCTTCCGTCAGTTGTGGTCGCGCTACAGCAAGGCCCGTGACCTGATCCAGCTGGGCGCCTATGTGCCTGGCGGCGATCCGGAATTGGACATGGCCGTGCGCGTTCACCCTTCCATGGTGCACATGCTTCAACAAGGCATGCACACCCCCGCTATGCTGGAAGACAGCGTCGCGCAGCTTCACCAGATCGTGAATCCCTGATGTCGTCCAAGCAGTTCATGAACCTCGTTGAAAAGAAGGTGGCCCGATGAGCGGTGCACACGCCCTGATGATGGTGCTCGAATCGGCCGAGAAGGCCCGTGACGAGGCCCTCAGCGCCCTGGACGCCGGCCGCAAGGCCCTGGACGCCGCACAACGGCAGGCCCAGTCCCTGACCGACTGGCGCCGCGATTACGAGCAGCGCTGGCAGGCGCAGTTCCGCCAGAGCGGCGGCATGGAAATCCTGCGCTGCTACCAGGACTTCATGGCTCGCCTGGCCGAAGCCGTGGGTGAGCAGGATCGCCGCGTGAGCCTGGCCCGTGCGAACGTGGACCGCTTGCAGGCCCAGCTGATCGAGCGCGAGCGCCGCGTGGCGGCCGTCTCGCAGCTGATCGACCGCCGCCATGCCGAGCAGCAGGTGCGTGCGGCCCGCCAGGAGCAGAAGGCCACCGACGAAATGGCCGCTCGCCTCACCCGCGGTGGCAGCGGCCTGGGTGGCACCCTGTCGATGGCCGTCGGGCCCCTGTGAATTTCTGATTCGTGTTTCGTTCTCCGTCTGACCCGCTGCAGCCCAAAGGAACCCTGCGATGAGCTCTCCGATCGCCAGCAACAAGAACGTCAATGCCAGCCCGAACGCCGCCAATGGCAGCAGCCTCGGCGACCTCGCGTCCCGGCTGGCGGCGCAACAGGCAGGCAGTGGCGCACCCTCGTTCGCGCAGCTGATGAGCCAGCAGCAGGCGAGCAGCGAGCCCGCGCCGAAGCCGGCGAGCGCGCCCGCTCGCCCGGCCCAGGCCGCGAAGGCCCCCCAGCCCACCCGGACGCCCGTGCCGGTGCGCCCACAGGCGGCGCAGCCCGAGGTGGCCATGCAGGCCCAGCGCCCGGCCGACCGCAACGTCAACCGGGCGGAGGCGCGCAACAAGCCTGCGCCCGCCAAGGAGGGTCAGCGGACCGAATCCAGTGAAAAGTCAGCTGAAGAAGGCAGCACGCGTGAAGCCGAAGAGCAGCGCTCGGCCGCGGCAGCCGACGGCGCCCCGCTGGTGCAGGAACTGCAGCCCCCGGCCCACCTGCAGCCGGGTGATGCCGCAGGCCTGATGGCCTGGCTGGCCGGGCAGGCCGAGGCCGATGCCCTGGCTGCCGAAGCGGCCGCTGCCCTGTCGGGGGGCGAGCAGGGCGCAGCCGCTGACACGCAGGGCGCACAGGGTGCCGACGCGGCAGGCCAGGGCACCGTGGCGCTGGATCCGGCCGCCTGGCGTCAGGCCTCCGGCACGCTGGCCCTGCAGGCCGACGCCATGCTGTCGCCCACCGGAAAGTCGGGCGAGCAGAAGGTGGAAACCGACGCCTTTGCCAGCCTGATGGCCGGTGGCCTGCGCGGCGCACCGGCGCAAGCCGCCCGCACCGACGCCCCGACCCAGAGTGCCACGCTGCAGACCCCGGTGAACAGCCCGGATTTCGCGCAGGCGCTCTCGGATCAGGTTCGCGTGTGGGTCGGTCGCGCCGGCACCGAAGGCCCGATGACGGCCGAACTGCACCTGAATCCGGCCGAAATGGGCCCCATCAGCGTGAAGATTTCACTGGATGGCCAGTCTGCCCAGGTGGACTTCGCCGCCGCCGCGATAGAAACGAGAAAGGCCATCGAGGCCAGCATGTCCGTGTTGTCCAGTGCGCTCGACAGCGTGGGCCTGAGCCTGACCGGTGCCGGCGTGTCTGACCAGACCGCCCAGCAGTCCTTTGGTCAGCCATCTGCTCAGGCCGACGCCCAGCGTGGCGGGATCACCACGGGCCGCGCTGGCCGGGCCGACACGGAGGCTGGCCTCGACCATGAGACAGCGATGCGTCCGGTGAACGTGCCGCGCCCAGGAAGACTGGGCGGTCTGGACCTCTACGCCTGAGCGGGCGCGACACCGCAGCGGAGAATCAAGCGCCTTTCACCGGGCTTATCGCTTTTTCGCGATGCGGCTGGCTTCGGACAATCCACCCATGACCTGTGCACCGTTTGAGTGTGCAGGGCATGGACTCCAGGAGAAGAGCGAATGTCAGCTGCCCCTGCTGCGGCCCCCGCCGATGGCGACGCCCCCAAGAAGGGCAAGAAGAAACTGATCATCATCCTTGCCGCAGTGGCCGTGTTGCTGCTGGGCGGGGGTGGCGCCGCCTTTTTCGTGATGAAGAAGAATGCGGCCGAGGCCGAAGCGGCCGCCGAAGAAGGCGGCGAGGAAGAGCACGCCAAGCCCGCCAAGTCGGCCAAGAAGCCCGCGCATGGCAAGGATGACCATGCCGCCCCGCCGACCTTCGTGCCGCTGGACCCGTTCGTGGTCAACCTGGCAGACAAGGACGAAGAGCGTTACGCCCAGGTGGGCGTGAGCCTGCAGGTGGACGATCCCAAGCTGGGCGAGGAGATGAAGGCCTACATGCCGGCCATCCGCAACGCCATCCTGCTGATCCTCTCGCACAAGTCGTCGACCGAGCTGCTGACCGCCGAGGGCAAACAGCAACTGGCCGAAGAGATCCGCCGCGAGGCCGCCCGCGCCATGGGCTACGAGGTGGAAGATCCCGAAGAGGAAGACGCAGCGGAAGACACGGCCAAGAAGAAGAAAAAGAAGAAGCGCCGCGTCGAGCTCTACAACCCCATCGTCCAGGTCGCCTACTCCTCGTTCATCATCCAGTGAACGAGCGTGCCGACCCTCGCGCCCACGGTCTCTGAAGTCTGCCGACCATGACCCAGCAAATCCTCTCGCAAGACGAAGTCGATGCCCTGTTGCAGGGCATCACGGGCGAAAGCCAGAAGCTCGAGCAGGACGAGACGCCCAAGGAAGGCATCCGCGAGTACAACCTCGCGCAGCAAGAGCGCATCGTGCGTGGGCGCATGCCCACGATGGAGATCATCAACGAGCGCTTTGCCCGCAACATTCGCATCGGTCTCTTCAACCTGATCCGCAAGTCGCCCGAGGTGTCGGTGGGCGGCATCAAGGTGCAGAAGTACAGCGCCTTCCTGCGCGACATCGTCGTGCCCACCAACTTCAACATCATGGCCATCAAGCCGCTGCGCGGCTCGGGCCTGATCGTCTGTGATCCGACGCTGGTGTTCTCGGTGATCGACGCGCTGTTCGGCGGCTCGGGCAAGTTCCACACGCGCATCGAAGGCCGTGATTTCTCGGCCACCGAGCAGCGCATCATCCGCCGCCTGGTCGACGTGATCAGCGAAGAGTACAAGCGCTCGTGGCAGGGCATCTACCCGGTCGAACTCGACTACCAGCGCTCGGAGATGCAGCCGCAGTTCGCCACGGTGGCCACGCCCAGCGAGATCGTGGTGTGCTGCTCGTTCACGCTGGAAATCGGCGACACCAGCGGCACCATCCACATCTGCATCCCGTATGCGACGCTGGAGCCGATCCGCGACATCCTGTTCTCGTCCATCCAGGGCGACTCGGCCGAGCCGGATCGCCGCTGGGTGACGCTGCTGACCCAGCAGATCCAGTCTGCCGAGGTGAGCCTGGTGGCCGAACTGGGCCATGCGCCCGCCACGGTCGAGACCCTGCTGGCGCTCAAGCCTGGCGACTTCATCGAGCTGGACCTGGAAAAGATCATCCAGGCCAAGGTCGATGGCGTGCCCGTGTTCGACTGCTACTACGGCACCTCGAACGGCAAGTATTCCCTCCGTATTGAAAAGCTATTGACGGCCGGCAACACAGGCTGGCTGGGAGACCGAAATGTCTGATGCTGCAGAGTTCCCCCCGAGTGACGGCGCCGAACAGGACGCGATGGCGGCCGAATGGGAGGCCGCGCTGGCGCAGCAGGCCACCTCGGGTGGCGGTGCCTCGGCCGACGACGTGTTCGCCTCGGCTGCCAGCGAAGTGACCAACGCCGCCCCGCACATGACGCCTGCGGCGTTTGCCAACTTCGCGCCACAGCAGCCGGCCGCCAACCCGGCTGGCAACGACATCAACATGATCCTGGACATCCCCGTCCAGTTGACCGTGGAACTGGGGCGCACCCGCATCCCCATCAAGAACATCCTGCAGCTGGCGCAGGGCTCTGTGGTGGAGCTGGATGCGCTGGCCGGCGAGCCGATGGACGTGCTGGTCAACGGCTTCCTGATTGCGCAGGGCGAAGTGGTGGTGGTCAACGACAAGTTCGGCATCCGGCTGACCGACATCGTGACCCCGTCCGAGCGCATGCGCCGCCTCAGCCGCGGCGGCTGATCCCTCACACAGCGAAAGAGCAGGGCGATGGCCTCCAGTGGATTGATGGTGTTCTGGTTCGTGTTCGTGGTGGCCTGCATCCCCGTGTGCCTGTGGCTGCTCAAGCGCTCGGGCCTGGCCCAGGGCGGCGGCCTGCCGGGCGGGCAGGCGCTGATGAAGACCATCAGCCTGCTCAACCTGGGCCCGGGCCAGCGCCTGGTGGCCGTTGAGGTGGGCGCCGGTGAGGACCGGACCTGGCTCATTCTCAGCGTCACCGCGCAGCGCATCAGCAAGCTGCATGCAATGGCGCCGCTTTCCGGCTATGAACCCGCGCAGGCCGTGCCCCCCGCGCAGGCCTTCGCTGCCGTGCTGAGCCGCCTGACGGCCGGCAAGGCCGCTGGCAACCAGGGCACCTCCAACGGCCCTCAGGCATGACCATGTTCTCTTCGAATCGACGCCGCCTGGCGCTGCGCCTGCTGGCCGCGCTCGGCCTGAGCCTGGCCGGTGGCCTGGTGTGGGCCCAGACCCCCACGGCCCCCGCAAGCCTGCCGCTCATGGTGGGGCAGGGCCCCTCGGGCAACAGCTACTCGGTGCCCATCCAGACGCTGCTGTTCTTCACGGCACTCAGCTTCCTGCCGGCCGTGCTGCTGATGATGACGGGCTTCACCCGCATCGCCATCGTGCTGAGCCTGATGCGTCAGGCCCTGGGCACGCAGGCGGCGCCGCCCAACCAGGTCATCGTCGGCCTGTCGCTGTTCCTCACGATGTTCGTCATGGGCCCGACGCTCGACAAGGTCTACAAGGAGGCCTACGAGCCTTTCGCCGCCAGCCAGATCAGCTTCAACGAGGCACTGGAGCGCGGCCAGGCGCCGATGCGTCAGTTCATGCTCAAGCAGACGCGCCAGTCCGACCTGGGCCTGTTCGTCAAGCTCGCGCGCATCGAGGGGGAAGTCAAACCAGAAACCGTGCCCTTCCGCGTGCTGGTGCCGGCCTTCGTCACCAGCGAACTGAAGTCGGCCTTCCAGATCGGCTTCCTGATCTTCATTCCTTTCCTGGTGATCGACATGATCGTGGCCAGCGTGCTGATGAGCCTGGGGATGATGATGCTGTCGCCGGTGCTCGTGGCCTTGCCCTTCAAGCTGATGCTCTTCGTGCTGGCCGATGGCTGGAACCTGCTGCTCGGCTCGCTGGCCGCCAGCTTCGTGCAGTGAACTGAAAGCCGACCATGGATCCCCAACAAGCACTCACCATCAGCCGTGACGGCCTGCTGACCCTGTTGACCGTGTGCGGGCCCATCGTGCTCGTCGTGCTGGCCGTCGGCCTGGTGGTCAGCATCTTCCAGGCGGCCACGCAGATCCACGAGCAGACGCTCTCCTTCGTGCCCAAGCTGCTGGCCGCGTTCGCCACGCTGGCCGTGGCCGGCCCGTGGATGATCAGCACATTGGTGGATTACATCCAGCAGGTGCTGCAGAACATTCCCAACGTGGTGGGCTGACGCACCGTGGTGTCCTTCACCGAAGCCGAGGTGCTGGCGTGGATCTCGCCCTGGCTCTGGGCCTTCTTTCGGGTGCTGGGTCTGTTCACCTCCGCGCCCGTGCTGTCGATGCGGGTGGTGCCGCGTCGGGTGCGGATCGGGCTGGCGCTGCTGGTGGCCGTGGCCGCCGAGCCCAGCCTGCCGCCCGAGCTGAAGGCCTACACCATTGCCTCGCCGCACGCGCTGATGCTGATCGTGCAGCAGGTGCTGATCGGCCTGACGGTGGGATTTGCAGCGCGCGTGGTGTTTGCCGCCATCGAGTTCGCGGGTGAGATTGTGGGGCTGCAGATGGGCCTGAGTTTTGCATCCTTCTTCGACCCGACCAGCGGCGGGCAGTTGAACGCCGTGGCCCGCTTCTACGGGACCGTGGCGGCCTGGCTGTTCGTGGTGATGAACGGCCATCTGCTGCTGACCGCTGCCGTGCTGCAGAGCTTCCAGGCCTTCCCGGTGTCGCCCGAGCCACTGGCTTTTCTGAAGGTCGTTCAGCCGCAGACCTGGGGGGCCGAGCTGTTCAAGCTGGGCCTGTGGGTGTCGCTGCCCGTGGTCGCCATGCTCATCCTCATCAACATGGTGATGGGCTTGGTGGCGCGCGTGGCGCCCCAGATGAACATTTTTTCGGTGGGCTTCCCCGTGACGCTGGGCGTGGGCCTGACCGGCTTGTGGCTCACGCTGCCGATGATGCAGCAGCCCTTCACGATGGCGATCGAGCGGATGCTGGGCTACTTCCAGTAAGCCGCAGCGGCCGGGTTCAGCACGGCTTGCACTGGCCAGACTGCCGGTGCACGACCCATGCGACCGCACCCAGGCCGACCAGCATCAGCGCCATCGAGCCCGGCTCGGGCACCGGCTGGGCAAAGCTGAACTTCGCGATGTAGCTCGACCCGGCCGATCCGGTGGCCGTGCCGGACACAAAGGCCGAGTAACTGCCGGCTGCGAAGTCACCCGACAGGAACAGCGACTTGTTGGGATCGAAGCCGGCCACCACCATGCCCATCACCCCCGGTTCGAGCAGCGACACGGTGCGCTGCGCCTCAGGGAACAGCACGGCGCGGTACTCGCGCTCGGTCAGGTTGTTCACCAGCACGAGCGACACCCCTTCGGTGTCTTCCACTTGATCGAAACCGAACCACGCATCCTGCCGAGCGAACAGCCAGATGTAGCCCGAGGTGGGGGTGCTCAGGGTGAAATTGAAGCTGTCACTGAACTCACCCGCAGCCACGTGGTTTTCGAACCGTGTGTAGGGATCGGCCGTCGGGATGCCGACGGTGTAGCTCGTGTTGGCCCACGCGCTGCCGGCCAGCGTCAGGGCGGACAGAAAAGTGGCGGTGGCGCGGAGGAGCGGCATGGTAGAACCCGATTCGTCAATCATGTGGATTTTGTCACGGAACGCCCGGGCTGTGTGCAAATGCAACCAGAGGGCGGATCCGTGGCGCCCGGGTGGGGGGGCGTGCAGACGTCCGTAGAATCGGCCCCCATGTCAGCCAAGCCGTCTTCCAAAGCGTCCACCCAGCCCAGCGCCGCCTACGGCGAGGGCTCCATCCGCGTCCTCAAGGGCCTGGAGCCTGTCAAGCAGCGTCCGGGCATGTACACCCGAACGGACAACCCGCTGCACGTCATCCAGGAAGTGATCGACAACGCGGCCGACGAGGCACTGGCTGGCTTCGGCAAGCGCATCGCCGTGACGCTGCACACCGATGGTTCGATCAGCGTGGAAGACGACGGCCGCGGCATCCCCTTTGGCCTGCATCCGGAAGAGGGCGTGCCGGTGGTCGAGATCGTGTTCACCCGTTTGCACGCGGGGGGCAAGTTCGACAAGGGGTCGAGATCGGAAGAGCACACGTCTGAACTCCAGTCACCGGATAACATCTCGT
>NZ_CANBCC010000070.1 GCF_947366995.1 uncultured Aquabacterium sp.
CCGTGAAGGCGGTCGTACCGTCGGCGCCGGCGTGGTTGCCAAGATCATCGAGTAAATCCGGTTTCTGTTCAGTTTGTGGCCGATAGGGGTATAGCTCAATTGGCAGAGCGTCGGTCTCCAAAACCGAAGGTTGGGGGTTCGATTCCCTCTGCCCCTGCCACCCGCTGAACACAAGACCGCCGCTGTCTCACAGCAGCCCGCAGGCCCAACGGTTTGCGGGCTTTGCTGCCTCAATCACCACCTTCATGTCTACTTCGTCCGTCGAAACCGTCACGACCAGCGCCGACAAGGCCAAGCTGGCCGCATCCGGCCTGCTGGTGGTGGCTGGCGTGGTCGCGTTCTACCTGTTGGGCCAGCAGAGCCTGTGGCTGCGTGTGATCGCGCTGCTGGTGCTGGTCGCGTCGGCCGTGGGGGTGTTCTTCACCTCGGCGCCCGGCAAGGAACTGATCGCCTTCGGCCAGGATGCGCTGAAGGAGCTCCGCAAGGTCGTGTGGCCCACCCGCCCCGAAGCCACGCAGATGACGCTGTACGTGTTTGCCTTCGTGGTGATCATGGCGCTGTTCCTCTGGCTGACCGACAAGTCGCTGGAGTGGGTGATCTACAGCCTGATCCTCGGCTGGAAGCAGTGACGGCAGTCCCTAACGATCCAACAAGCGAGGTTGACCCCATGAGCGACGTTCAGACCACCCCCGCCAACGCTGCCCCGCTGCGCTGGTACGTGGTGCACGCCTATTCCGGCATGGAAAAGGCCGTCGAGCGCAACCTGCGCGAGCGCATCGACCGCGCCGGCATGCAGGAGCAGTTCGGCCGCATTCTTGTGCCGACCGAAGAGGTTGTCGAAGTCAAGAACGGCAAGAAGTCCGTGACCGAGCGCCGTTTCTTCCCGGGCTACGTCCTGGTCGAAATGGTCATGAGCGACGACAGCTGGCACCTGGTGAAGAACACCTCGAAGGTGACTGGTTTCGTTGGCGGCGCCAAGAACCGCCCGGTGCCCATCTCGGAAGACGAGGTCATGAAGATCGTCAACCAGATGCAGGAAGGCATCGAGAAGCCGCGTCCCAAGGTCGAATGGGAAGTGGGCGAAGTGGTGCGTGTCAAGGAAGGCCCGTTCACCGACTTCAACGGCTCCATCGAAGAGGTCAACTACGACAAGTCCAAGCTGCGCGTCTCGGTCACCATCTTCGGTCGTGCCACGCCGGTGGAGCTCGACTTCGGTCAGGTCGAAAAGATCTGATCCGGGGTGCTCGCCTCCCGGCGAACCAGCGTAAGGCCCTTCGGGGCCTTTTTCTTTGCCCGCGGGATGTCGAGGGCTTGCCAACGTGGCTCGACTCGGCATAGAATCGCGGTCTTTCCCCTCGCAGCGGGGTGGCTGTGCTTTGCTCGCAAGAATCAAGGCGCCCCCAGAACAACTGCCGTGACCAGTCGCCAACGAGACGGCGACATGAGGAGCCCGGACGGGCATCGACCAAGGCGCTTGCGCCAGCCGATGTCGAACCAGGCGCTAGCACTCGACCCGAATGACAGGCCGTCAGCCGGGTTCTAGGAGAAAACATGGCCAAGAAGATTGTCGGCTTCATCAAGCTGCAAATCCCGGCTGGCAAGGCGAACCCGTCGCCGCCGGTCGGTCCCGCGCTGGGTCAGCGCGGCCTGAACATCATGGAGTTCTGCAAGGCGTTCAACGCCCAGACCCAGGGCGTCGAGCCCGGTCTGAAGCTGCCCGTGGTGATCACCGCCTACGCAGACAAGTCCTTCACCTTCATCATCAAGACGCCGCCCGCAACGGTGCTGCTGAAGAAGGCTGCCAAGATCGAGAAGGGTTCGGCACGTCCCCAGTCTGACAAGGTCGGCAAGCTGACCCGCGCTCAGTTGGAAGAAATCGCCAAGACCAAGCAGAAGGACCTGACCGCCGCCGATCTGGACGCTGCTGTCCGCACGATCGCCGGTTCGGCTCGTTCGATGGGCATCATCGTGGAGGGCGTGTAATGGCCAAGCAAACCAAGCGTCAACAAGCCATGGGCCAGGTCGACACGACCAAGCTGTACGCCCTGGACGAGGCCCTGGCCCTGATCAAGGGCGCCGCCACCGCCAAGTTCGATGAGTCCATCGACGTGGCCGTGCAGCTGGGCGTGGATGCCAAGAAGTCGGACCAGGTGGTGCGTGGCGCCGTCGTGATGCCCAACGGCACCGGCAAGACCAAGCGCGTCGCCGTGTTCGCCCAGGGCGCCAAGGCTGAAGAAGCCAAGGCCGCTGGTGCAGACATCGTCGGCATGGAAGACCTGGCCGAGCAAGTCAAGGCCGGCAACATCAACTTCGACGTGGTCATCGCCTCGCCGGACACGATGCGCATCGTCGGTACCCTGGGTACGGTGCTGGGCCCCCGCGGCCTGATGCCGAACCCGAAGGTCGGCACCGTGACCCCGGACGTCGCCACCGCTGTCAAGAACGCCAAGGCTGGCCAGGTCCAGTTCCGCGTCGACAAGGGCGGCATCATCCACGGCACGATCGGCCGTCGCTCGTTCGACGACGCCAAGCTGAAGGGCAACCTGGCTGCGCTGCTCGAAGCGCTGACCAAGCTGAAGCCCGCGTCGTCGAAGGGCGTGTACCTGCGCAAGGTCGCCGTCTCGTCGACCATGGGCGTGGGCGTGCGCGTCGACGTCAACAGCATCACCGCTGGCTGACCGTCGCAAGACACTGCAGGCCCGGCGCCCGGCGCCGGCCTGCCGATCCGCTCACGAGTCTGGTGGGTGTGCTCGTAATGAATTGGTGGGCTGCGGCGGCAACGCCGCAGGCTATCAAAGACCGTAGGCGTCGAGGCGCGCGCTTGTACAGGCGTGCCGAGGCTTAATTTTCCAGCCTACGCAGATGGCGAACCCGCTGTTGAAGGTTTCCACGGCCGCCGCAAGGTGACCCTGGGTTCCGAGGCAGAAGGTCGCTGCAACCGGGTGTGCCTGGAGGTCGCCGTGCCCTGTGGCCGGTGGTCGAAAGGCATGTTTTAAGGAGTAGACCTTGAGTCTCAATCGCAACGAGAAAGAAGCCGTGATCGCGGAAGTGGCTGCCCAGGCGGGCAAGTCGCAGACGCTGGCACTGGCTGAGTACCGCGGTCTCACGGTGGCTCAACTCGACGCGCTGCGCAAGACCGCCCGTGCACAAGGTGTGTATCTTCACGTGCTGAAGAACACCCTCGCACGTCGCGCCGTTGCCGGCACGCCGTTTGAAGTCGCCGCCGAGTCCATGAGCGGCCCGCTGATCTACGGCTTCTCTGAAGACGCCGTGGCTGCCGCCAAGGTGATCGCCGACTTTGCCAAAGGCAACGACAAGCTGGTCATCAAGGCTGGCGCGTACGCCGGCAAGGCCCTCGACGCCAATGGCGTGAAGGCCCTGGCCTCGATCCCGAGCAAGGAAGTGCTGCTGGCCCAGATCTGTGGCCTGCTGCAGTCGCCGATCTCGGGTCTGGCCCGCGTCCTGGCCGCCGTCGGCGAGCAAAAGGGTGGCGCTGCCGCCCCCGCCGCCGAAGAAGCAGCTCCGGCTGCCTGAGCGACCGCTTCGTACTGAATCAACATCCAACCGATTTTAGGAACCCAAAATGGCATTCGATAAAGACGCATTCCTGACCGCCCTGGACAGCATGTCCGTGATGGAACTCTCCGAGCTGGTCAAGGCCATCGAAGAGAAGTTCGGCGTGTCCGCTGCCGCCATGGCCGCTCCCGCCGCTGGCGGTGGCGCTGCTGCCCCGGCCGCTGAAGAAAAGACCGAATTCAACGTCGTTCTGACCGAAGCTGGCGCCAACAAGGTCGGCGTCATCAAGGCCGTGCGCGAAATCACCGGTCTGGGCCTCAAGGAAGCCAAGGACCTGGTCGACGGCGCTCCGAAGAACGTCAAGGAAGGCGTGGCCAAGGCCGACGCCGAAGCTGCCGTCAAGAAGCTGGTCGAAGCCGGCGCCAAGGCCGAACTGAAGTAATTCCCCACCTGGCCACCCTGGTGGCCAGTCGGAATACCGACGTGCACAGCTGCCCTCGCAAGGGGGCAGCTTTCGGCTTTTCAGGGTATAAAACCCTGAGATCACTCGAAAGGCCCGCCAGTAGTACACTGGAGGGCTTTTCGAGTGTTCTCTGAACCGACTGCGGAGAACCGGTTTGGTCGAGCCTGGGTGCAATGCCCGGGTTGTCTGCCAGCGGTTGGTAGTGGCCAACCACCAAGCCTCAGATGCAATATCTGAACGGCCAGTCGCCGAACAACGGTCTGTTCCCTTGGCCAGGGCGCAGGCGGAATTCGAAGCGGACCGACCCGTCTTGGGTGTCCGAAACGGAGAGTTTATGGCGCAAGCAACCCCCTACAGCTACACCGAGCGCAAGCGGATTCGCAAGAGCTTTGCCAAGCGTGGCAGCGTGCTGAATGTCCCGTATCTGCTGACGATGCAGAAGGACTCCTACGTCGCATTCCTGCAGAAGGACGTGCCACCGCAGCAGCGCAAGCCCGAAGGCCTGCAGGCCGCCTTCATCTCGGCGTTCCCGATTGTGTCGCACAACGGTTTCGTCGAGATGAAGTTCATCGAGTACAACATCGCGAAACCCGCTTTCGATGAGCGCGAGTGCCAGCTGCGGGGTCTGACGTTTGCGTCGGCCGTGCGTGCACGCCTGCAGATGATCATCTACGACCGTGAGACGTCCACGTCCCAGTCCAAGGTGGTCAAGGAAGTGAAGGAACAAGAGGTCTACATGGGCGAAGTGCCCCTGATGACCGATTACGGCTCCTTCATCATCAACGGCACCGAGCGTGTCATCGTCTCGCAGCTGCACCGTTCGCCCGGCGTGTTCTTCGAGCACGACAAGGGCAAGACCCACTCGTCGGGCAAGCTGCTGTTCAGCGCCCGCATCATTCCTTACCGCGGTTCGTGGCTCGATTTCGAGTTCGACCCCAAGGACCTGCTGTACTTCCGTGTGGACCGTCGCCGCAAGATGCCGGTGACGACCCTGCTGAAGGCCATCGGCATGAACAACGAGCAGATCCTGGCCACGTTCTTCCAGAACGACCAGGTCCGCCTGATGGACGTCGGCGCCCAGCTGGCCTTCGTGCCCGAGCGCTTCAAGGGTGAGATCGCCCGCTTCGACATCACCGACAAGTCGGGTGCTGTCGTCGTCGAGAAGGACAAGCGGATCACCGCGCGCCACACCCGCGCCCTGGAGCAGTCCGGCACCACGCACCTGAGCGTGCCCGAAGACTTCCTGCTCGGCCGCGTGCTGGCCAAGAACCAGATCGACCCGGAGACCGGCGAGATCATCGGCAAGGCCAACGAAGAGCTGACCGAAACGCTGCTGAAGAAGCTGCGTGCCGCCGGCATCCTGGACCTGGAAATTCTGTTCACCAATGAACTGGACCAGGGCGCCTACATCAGCCAGACGCTGGCCACCGACGAGACGGCCGACGAGCTGGCCGCCCGTGTCGCCATCTACCGCATGATGCGCCCCGGCGAGCCGCCGACCGAAGACGCGGTGCAGGCCCTGTTCCAGCGCCTGTTCTATTCGGAAGACACGTACGACCTGTCGCGCGTGGGCCGCATGAAGTTCAACGCCCGCGTGGGCCGCGACGAATCGACCGGACCGATGACCCTGTCGAACGACGACATCCTGGCCGTCGTGAAGATCCTGGTCGAGCTGCGCAACGGTCGCGGTGAAGTCGACGACATCGACCACCTGGGCAACCGCCGCGTGCGTTGCGTGGGCGAACTGGCCGAAAACCAGTACCGCTCGGGTCTGGCTCGCATCGAGAAGGCCGTCAAGGAACGTCTGGGCCAGGCCGAGACCGAAGCCCTGATGCCGCACGACCTGATCAACTCCAAGCCGATCTCTGCGGCGCTGAAGGAGTTCTTCGGTGCGTCGCAGCTGTCGCAGTTCATGGACCAGACCAACCCCCTGTCCGAGATCACGCACAAGCGTCGTGTCTCGGCCCTGGGCCCGGGTGGTCTGACCCGCGAGCGCGCCGGCTTCGAAGTCCGTGACGTGCACCCGACCCACTATGGTCGCGTGTGCCCGATCGAGACGCCGGAAGGCCCGAACATCGGTCTGATCAACTCGCTGGCTCTGTACGCCCGCCTGAACGAGTACGGTTTCCTCGAGACGCCGTACCGCCGCGTGGTGGATGGCAAGACGACGACCCAGATCGACTACCTGTCGGCCATCGAGGAAAGCAAGTACGTCATCGCCCAGGCTAACGCCAAGCTGGACGAAGAAGGTCGCCTGATCGACGAACTGGTGTCGGCCCGTGAAAAGGGCGAATCGGTGCTGACCAGCCCCGAGCGCATCCAGTACATGGACGTGGCCCCGACGCAGATCGTGTCGGTCGCGGCCTCGCTGGTGCCCTTCCTCGAGCACGACGATGCGAACCGCGCACTGATGGGCGCCAACATGCAGCGTCAGGCCGTGCCTGTGCTGCGCCCTGAAAAGGCCGTGGTCGGCACCGGTGTCGAGCGCGTGGCCGCGGTCGACTCGGGCACGGTGGTGACCGCCAAGCGCGGCGGCATCGTGGACTACGTCGACACCAACCGCGTGGTGATCCGTGTGAACGATGCGGAAACCGTGGCTGGGGAAGTCGGCGTCGACATCTACAACCTGATCAAGTACCAGCGTTCCAACCAGAACACCAACATCCACCAGCGTCCGATCGTCAAGCGCGGCGACCTGGTGGGCAAGGGTGACGTGGTGGCCGACGGCGCATCGACCGACCTGGGCGAACTCGCCCTGGGTCAGAACATGCTCGTGGCCTTCATGCCCTGGAACGGCTACAACTTCGAAGACTCGATCCTGATCTCGGAGCGCGTGGTCGCCGAAGACCGCTACACCTCGATCCACATCGAGGAACTGGTGGTGATGGCCCGCGATACCAAGCTGGGCTCGGAAGAAATCACCCGCGACATCCCGAACCTGTCTGAGAACCAGCTGGCTCGTCTGGACGAGTCGGGCATCGTCTACATCGGCGCCGAAGTCGGCCCCGGCGACGTGCTGGTCGGCAAGGTGACCCCGAAGGGCGAAACCACGCTGACCCCGGAAGAGAAGCTGCTGCGCGCCATCTTCGGCGAGAAGGCTTCGGACGTGAAGGACACGTCGCTGCGTGTGGACCAGGGTACCTCGGGCACCGTGATCGACGTGCAGGTCTTCACCCGTGAAGGCATCCAGCGTGACAAGCGCGCCCAGCAGATCATCGACGACGAGCTGAAGCGCTTCCGCCTGGACCTGAACGACCAGCTGCGCATCGTGGAAGCCGACGCGTTCGACCGGATCAAGAAGCTGCTGATCGGCAAGGTCGCCAACGGCGGCCCGAACAAGCTGGCCAAGGGCACGGCGATCGACGAAGCCTACCTGGGCTCGGTGGACAAGTTCCACTGGTTCGACATCCGTCCGGAAGACGGTGAGCTGGCCAACCAGCTGGAAAGCATCAAGAACTCGCTGGAGCAAACCCGCCACAGCTTCGACCTCGCTTTCGAAGAAAAGCGCAAGAAGCTGACGCAAGGCGACGAGCTGCCCGCCGGCGTGCTGAAGATGGTCAAGGTTCACCTGGCCGTCAAGCGCCGCCTGCAGCCTGGCGACAAGATGGCCGGCCGCCACGGCAACAAGGGCGTGGTGTCGAAGATCGTTCCGATCGAAGACATGCCTTACATGGCCGACGGCACCCCTGCCGACATCGTGCTGAACCCGCTGGGCGTGCCTTCGCGGATGAACGTGGGTCAGGTTCTGGAAGTGCACCTGGGTTGGGCTGCCAAGGGCATCGGTCAGCGCATCGGCGACATGCTGCAGCGCGAAGCCGCCGTGGCCGAGCTGCGCAAGTTCTTCGACGAGCTGTACAACCAGTCCGGCGGCAAGAAGGAAGACATCTCGAGCTTCTCCGACGACGAGGTGATCGAGATGGCGCAGAACCTCTCGAAGGGCATGCCGTTCGCCACCCCGGTGTTCGACGGTGCCAAGGAAGAGGAAATCCGCGCGATGCTGCAGCTGGCCTACCCGGCCGACATCGCCAAGGCCAAGGGCCTGACGCCGACCCGCACGCAGGCCATCCTGCATGACGGCCGCACGGGCGACGCCTTCGAGCGTCCGGTCACCGTGGGCTACATGCACGTGCTGAAGCTGCACCACCTGGTCGACGACAAGATGCACGCCCGCTCGACCGGTCCGTACTCGCTCGTCACGCAGCAGCCGCTGGGTGGTAAGGCGCAGTTCGGTGGTCAGCGCTTCGGTGAGATGGAAGTGTGGGCACTGGAAGCCTACGGCGCGTCATACGTGCTGCAGGAAATGCTCACGGTCAAGTCCGACGACGTCAACGGCCGTACCAAGGTCTACGAGAACATCGTCAAGGGTGAGCACTCCATCGACGCCGGCATGCCCGAGTCGTTCAACGTGCTGGTCAAGGAAATTCGTTCGCTCGGTATCGACATCGAGCTGGAACGCAACTGAGATAGGAATAGGAGCGCCCCATGAAAGGTTTGCTGGACCTGTTCAAGCAATTCACGCCCGATGAGCATTTCGATGCGATCAAGATCGGGCTGGCCTCGCCCGAGAAGATCCGCTCGTGGTCTTTCGGCGAGGTGAAGAAGCCTGAGACGATCAACTACCGCACGTTCAAGCCCGAGCGTGACGGCCTGTTCTGCGCCAAGATCTTCGGCCCGATCAAGGACTACGAGTGCCTGTGCGGCAAGTACAAGCGCCTGAAGCACCGCGGCGTGATCTGCGAGAAGTGCGGCGTCGAAGTGACCCAGACCAAGGTTCGCCGTGACCGCATGGGTCACATCGAGCTGGCTGCGCCGTGCGCGCACATCTGGTTCCTGAAGTCGCTGCCGTCGCGTCTGGGCCTGGTGCTCGACATGACGCTGCGCGACATCGAGCGCGTGCTGTACTTCGAAGCGTACGTGGTGGTGGACCCGGGCATGACCCCGCTGAAGAAGTTCAGCATCATGTCCGAGGACGACTACGACGCGAAGCGCCGGGAGTTCGGCGATGAATTCGAGGCCCTGATGGGCGCCGAAGGCATCCAGAAGCTGCTGGCCGAGATGGACCTCGACGTCGAGATCGACAAGCTGCGCAACGACATGACCGGCAGCGAGCTGAAGGTCAAGAAGAACTCGAAGCGCCTGAAGGTCATGGAAGCCTTCAAGAAGTCGGGCATCAAGCCCAACTGGATGGTGCTGGAAGTCCTGCCCGTGCTGCCGCCGGACCTGCGTCCGCTGGTGCCGCTGGACGGCGGTCGTTTCGCGACCTCCGACCTGAACGACCTGTATCGCCGCGTCATCAACCGGAACAACCGTCTGGCTCGCCTGCTCGAGCTGAAGGCCCCGGAAATCATCGTGCGCAACGAAAAGCGCATGCTGCAGGAAGCCGTCGACTCGCTGCTCGACAACGGCCGCCGTGGCAAGGCCATGACGGGCGCCAACAAGCGCGCCCTGAAGTCGCTGGCCGACATGATCAAGGGCAAGAGCGGTCGCTTCCGTCAGAACCTGCTGGGCAAGCGCGTCGACTACTCCGGTCGTTCCGTGATCACCGTGGGCCCGACCCTGAAGCTGCACCAGTGTGGTCTGCCGAAGCTGATGGCGCTTGAACTGTTCAAGCCCTTCATCTTCGCGCGCCTGGAAGCCATGGGCATCGCCACCACGATCAAGGCCGCGAAGAAGGAAGTCGAATCCGGCACGCCGGTGGTCTGGGACATCCTTGAAGAAGTGATCAAGGAACACCCGGTGATGCTGAACCGTGCGCCCACGCTGCACCGTCTCGGCATCCAGGCCTTCGAGCCCGTGCTGATCGAAGGCAAGGCCATCCAGCTGCACCCGCTGGTCTGCGCGGCCTTCAACGCCGACTTCGACGGTGACCAGATGGCCGTCCACGTGCCGCTGTCGATCGAAGCCCAGATGGAAGCCCGCACGCTGATGCTGGCCTCCAACAACGTGCTGTTCCCGGCCAACGGCGAACCGTCGATCGTGCCGTCGCAGGACGTGGTGCTGGGTCTGTACTACGCCACCCGCGAGCGCATCAACGGCAAGGGCGAAGGCATGATCTTCTCCGATCTGGCCGAGCTGCAGCGTGCGCTGGACAACGGCGTGGTCGAGATCACCGCACAGATCAACGTGCGCCTGACCGAGTACACGAAGGACAAGGAAACGGGCGAGTTCATCCCCGAGACCAAGCTCGTGGCGACCACGGTCGGCCGTGCGCTGCTGTCCGAGATCCTTCCGAAGGGCCTGCCTTTTGCCAACATCAACAAGGCGCTCAAGAAGAAGGAAATCTCCAAGCTCATCAACACCTCGTTCCGCAAGTGCGGCCTGAAGGAAACCGTGGTGCTGGCCGACAAGCTGCTGCAGAGCGGTTTCCGTCTGGCCACGCGCGCCGGCATCTCCATCGGCATCGACGACATGTTGGTGCCGAAGCAGAAGTACGAGCTGATCGAGAAGGCCGAGAAGGAAGTGAAGGAGATCGAGCAGCAGTACGTCTCGGGTCTCGTGACCGCCGGTGAGCGCTACAACAAGGTGGTGGACATCTGGGGCAAGACCGGCGACGAAGTCGGCAAGGTCATGATGTCGCAGCTGTCGAAGCAGAAGACCATCGACCGCAACGGCAACGAAGTCGACCAGGAATCGTTCAACTCGATCTACATGATGGCCGACTCGGGTGCCCGCGGTAGCGCGGCCCAGATCCGCCAGCTGGCCGGCATGCGGGGCCTGATGGCCAAGCCGGACGGCAGCATCATCGAGACCCCCATCACGGCGAACTTCCGTGAAGGTCTGAACGTGCTGCAGTACTTCATCTCGACCCACGGCGCCCGTAAGGGTCTGGCCGACACGGCGCTGAAGACCGCGAACTCGGGTTACCTGACCCGCCGTCTGGTCGACGTGACCCAGGATCTGGTGGTCACCACCGAGGACTGCGGCACCGATCAGGGCATCAACACCCGCGCACTGGTCGAAGGTGGTGAAGTCATCGAATCGCTGCGCGACCGCATCCTGGGCCGCGTGCCTGCGATCGACGTGCTGCACCCCGAGACCCAGCAGGTGGTGGTGTCGGCTGGCCAGATGCTGGACGAGGACGCCCTCGACCTGCTGGAAGCCGCCGGTGTCGACGAAGTCAAGGTCCGCACCCCGCTGACCTGCGCCACGCGCTTCGGCCTGTGCGCCAAGTGCTATGGCCGTGACCTGGGCCGCGGTGGCCTGGTGAACGCCGGTGAGGCCGTGGGCGTGATCGCAGCACAGTCGATCGGTGAGCCGGGCACCCAGCTGACCATGCGGACGTTCCACATCGGTGGTGCCGCTTCGCGCGCTGCCATCGCCTCGAGCGTGGAAGCCAAGTCGGACGGCATCATCGGCTTCAACGCCACGATGCGCTACGTGACCAACGGCAAGGGCGAGCTGGTCGTGATTTCGCGTTCGGGCGAAATCGTGATCACCGACCCGCACGGCCGTGAGCGCGAGCGTCACAAGGTGCCGTACGGCGCGATCCTGACCGTCAAGGCTGACCAGACCATCAAGGCTGGCACCGTGCTGGCCAACTGGGATCCGCTGACCCGTCCGATCATCACCGAGTTCGCCGGTCAGGCCAAGTTCGAGAACGTCGAAGAAGGCGTGACCGTGGCCAAGCAGGTGGACGAAGTGACCGGTCTGTCGACCCTGGTCGTGATCGACCCGAAGCGCCGCGGTGCGGCCAAGGTCGTTCGCCCGCAGGTCAAGCTGCTGGACGCCTCGGGCGCCGAAGTGAAGATCCCCGGCACCGACCACGCCGTGACCATCGGCTTCCAGGTCGGCGCGCTGATCCAGATCCGCGATGGTCAGGACCTGTCGCCGGGCGAAGTGCTGGCCCGCATCCCCATCGAAGGTCAGAAGACCCGCGACATCACCGGCGGTCTGCCGCGTGTGGCCGAGCTGTTCGAAGCCCGTTCCCCGAAGGACAAGGGCGCCCTGGCTGAGATCACCGGCACGGTGTCCTTCGGCAAGGAAACCAAGGGCAAGGTCCGCCTGCAGATCACCGACCCGGACGGCAAGGTGTGGGAAGACCTGGTTCCGAAGGAAAAGAACATCCTGGTGCACGAAGGCCAGGTGGTCAACAAGGGCGAATCCATCGTCGACGGTCCGGCCGACCCGCAGGACATCCTGCGTCTGCTGGGCATCGAAGAGCTGGCTCGCTACATCGTCGACGAAGTGCAGGACGTCTACCGTCTGCAGGGCGTGAAGATCAACGACAAGCACATCCAGGTGATCGTTCGCCAGATGCTGCGCCGCGTGCAGATCGTCAACCCGGGCGACACGCACTACATCGCCGGTGAGCAGGTCGAGCGTTCGGAACTGCTGGACACCAACGACCGCATGCGCGCCGAAGGCAAGATGATCGCCACGCACAGCGATGTGCTGCTGGGCATCACCAAGGCCTCGCTGTCGACCGACTCCTTCATCTCGGCCGCTTCCTTCCAGGAAACGACCCGCGTGCTCACCGAGGCTGCCATCATGGGCAAGCGCGACGAGCTGCGTGGCCTGAAGGAAAACGTCATCGTGGGTCGCCTGATCCCCGCCGGCACCGGCATGGCCTTCCACCAGGCGCGTCGCGCCAAGGAAGAGATGGACGACACCGAGCGTCGCGCCATCGCCATGCAGGAGGCCCAGGAGCGTGCTGCCATGGAACTGGCTGCCCTCGAGGAAACGACCGACGCGGCCCCGGCCGAAGGCGGCGAGACCGCCGCCGAGTGAAGACCGACACCGGGATCCGCGTGATCCCGGGCGCGCTTCAGCTGAAAGCGCCAGTCCCGAATGGGGCTGGCGCTTTTTTCATGGCGCGTCGGGCAGGAAGGTGGGCGCCGGCCAGTCCAGCAACTCTGCGAGGCGGGTCACCACCCAGCCGGCCTCGTTCTCGGCCACCACGGCGTCGGGTCCCACGAGCCCGCGATGGCACCGTTCGAGCACGTCCTGCTCGTCCACGCCGATCTCCACATGGATGCTGCGGCAGTGCTCGGTCAGGTGCTGGGCGAGGTCCTCGCACAGCTCGTAGCGGGCGCGGAAGTCGACCAGCGGAATCAGCAGGCGGCCCCGCGCGTTGGTATGAAGCGCCTGAAACGAGGGCGGGATCTCGATCTGGTAGTCGTCCGACATGCTGGTCCTGCTGCGCATGGGCGCCCCTCGGCGCAGCCCCGGATTGTGCCTGCTGCTAGCATCGGCATCCCCCATGTGGTTTCGTCCCTCCCCCCTCCCGCGTGACACGCGCCTGATCGCCCTCATCGTGGCCAGCGCGTTCTTCATGCAGACGCTCGACAGCGCCATCCTGACGACCTCGTTGCCGCAGATGGCGCAGACCTTTGGCGTGCGGCCGGTCGAGATGAGTGCCGCCATCACGGTCTACCTGCTGTGCAATGCGGCCCTGATTCCGGTGAGCGCGTGGCTGGCAGAGCGCTTTGGCGCGCGTGTCGTGCTGGGTGGCGCCATCGCGCTGTTCACGCTGGCCTCGGTCGGGTGCGCACTGGCGCCCGGCGTCGGCAGCTTTCTGGTGGCCCGGGCTGTGCAGGGCGGGGCGGGCGCGCTGATGATGCCGGTGGGCCGCATGGTCGTGCTGCGTCAAGCCGAGAAGCGCCACCTGCTGGAGGCCACCGCGCTCATCACCTGGCCCGGACTGATCGGTCCGGTGATCGGTCCGGTGCTGGGTGGCGCCATCACCGCCTGGCTGGACTGGCGGTGGAATTTCTGGATCAACCTGCCGATCGGCCTGGTCGGGGTCTGGCTGGTGCAGCGTCACATCCCGGATGTGCGGGCCCGCGAGCCCGGCGCCTTCGACCACCGCGGCGCGTTGCTCACCGGCGCGGCGCTGGTCTGCGTGATGCTCGGGCTCGAGATCGCCTCGCAGCAGCAACTGCCGTGGGTGGGGTCGCTGACGCTCATCGCCATCGGCCTGGCCCTCGGCGCCGTGGCGCTGCGGCACCTGCAGCGCCATCCCCGCCCCCTGCTGAACCTCACGGTGTTCCGCGTGCCGACCTTTGCCCTGTGCAGCCTGTCGGCCGGCACCTGCAGCCGGGTGGCGATCGCGGCCACGCCCTTCCTGCTGCCCCTGTTGTTCCAGGTGGGATTTGGCTGGAGCGCCGCGGCCAGCGGCAGCCTGGTGATGGCCTATTTCGCAGGCAACCTGGCGATGAAGAGTGTGACGACACCGGTGCTGCGGCGCTTCGGGTTCCGCCCCGTGCTGGTCGCCAATGGGATGGCTCTGGGCGCCAGCGTCATGGCGTGCAGCCTGCTCGGCCCGGACACCCCCCTGTGGCTGCTGCTGCCCTTGCTGGTCCTGGCCGGCCTGACTCGCTCCATGCAGTTCACCAGCCTCAACACGCTGAGCTTTGCCGACCTCGAGGACCGCTTGCGCGGCACGGCCGCCACCATCTCCAGCATGTTGCATCCCATCAACGCGATGCTGGGCACGGCGCTGGCGGCGGGCCTCCTGAACCTCGCCATGGCCGCGTCCGACCGCACGACGCTGGCCCTGGCCGATTTCCGCTGGGCCTTTCTTCTGTGCGGTGGACTGGGTGTGGTCGGTGGGCTGGCCTACCTGCGCCTGCACCCGCAGGCCGGCCACGAAGTGAGCGGGCGCGGTGCGCCAGCCTGAGCCATGGTCGACGACGAGGGTGTCCGCTTCCGGCCGCGCCTGACCCTGGAGACGCTGGGCCGTGGTGACGGGCTGCTGGGCCTGACGCCGGTCGGGGCCTTCGGACCGCGCGGCGGGCAGGTGACCGTGGCGTGGGCAGACTGGGTCTACACCCACCCTCAGGGGCTGGTCTGGACGGCCCCCGCGGCGCCCTCGGTGCTGAGCCTCGCGAGGTCCCCCGCCCCTGCATTCGCGACGCCCGAGGGGGCGCACCGGCCGTTCCACCGTCAACGCGAGGCCGAGGCCGAGGCGCTGGACCGCCTGCGCGCCATGGGGCTTCGTCCGCTGCCCCACGACGCCCTGCAATGGCGTGCCCCGGCGCTCGCGGCGCAACTGGGCGGCCCCGAGCTCCCCCTCTGGAGCCTGATTCAGGAGGAAGACTTCGGCGACTTCTGGGCCGAGCAGGTGCCGGTGCTTCAGCGTGAGGACTGGCAGGTCGTCGTCCGCCCCGGCTTCGCCCACCAGAGCACGCCCGTGTCGGCCTGGCGGCTGGTGGTGCGCAGCCCCGACGGCGAGCCAGTCAGCTGGGAGCCGGCCGAGCCCTTGCCGCCAGCGTTGCCTGCACCCACGGGGCTGGGTGCGCCGCGCGGCACGGGGTCATGGCTCGTGAGCCTGGGCGTGGAGGTGGCGGGCCGCGTGCTCGACCTGGCCCCCATGCTGGCCGACCTGTTGCGTCGCGACCGGCGCTGGCTCGATGCCCGGCAACTGGCCGACATCGACCCCCGAAGCCTGGTGCGGCTGCGTGCGCCCGGCGGTGTGCAGATCGAGGCGCCCGCCGCGCCCTTGAAAGCCATCGTCGCCACGCTGCTCGACCTGTTGATGGAGCGCCCTGCCACCGCCACCGGGCCCCTCGCCGTGCATCCGACGGACGCGGCGCGCCTCCTCTCGCTGGCTGACACGCTGGCCGCGAGCCAGCCGCAGCGTGCCGGCCCGGTGGGTCAGTGGGCGCTGCAGGGTGATGCCGGCTTGGCCCGCCTCGCCGCGCGCTTGCGGGAGGCGGGACGTCCCCCGCCTGTCGCAGCGCCGCCGGGCCTCCAGCTTGAATTGCGTCCTTACCAACTGCAGGGCCTGGCTTGGCTGCAGCACCTCCGGGCGCAGAACCTGGGCGGCATCCTGGCCGACGACATGGGCCTGGGCAAGACGGCCCAGGCGCTCGCGCACATCCTCACGGAACGCGCCGCCGGCCGGCTGGACCGACCCGCCTTGGTGGTCGCGCCCACCTCGCTGCTGCTCAACTGGGCGGCCGAGGCGCGCCGCATGGCGCCCGGGCTGCGCGTGCACCTGTGGCACGGCGCCCAGCGGCAGCAGCATGCCGGTTGTCTGCAGCAGGTGGACCTGATCCTCACCTCCTACCCCCTGCTGTGGCGTGATGGGGCCGTGTTTGAAGCCCTGCCCGTGCACCTGCTCGTGCTGGACGAGGCCCAGACCGTCAAGAACGCCGGCAGCCGGGCCGCGGCCGCCGTGCGCCAGGTGCCCGCCCGGCATCGACTCTGTCTCAGCGGCACGCCGCTGGAAAACCACCTCGGCGAACTCTGGGCCCAGTTCGATTTCCTGATGCCCGGTTTCCTCGGCGACTGGCGCAGCTTCCAGCGCCGCTGGCGAGACCCCATCGAGAAGAACGGGGAATCCGTCCGCGCGCAGTTGCTGGCCGGCCGGGTTCGGCCCTTCATCCTGCGCCGCCGCAAGGCCGAGGTGGCCGCCGAACTGCCCCCCTGCACCGACGTCATCCAGGCGGTCGAGCTGGAAGGCGCGCAGCGCCGCCTGTATGAAACGGTCCGGGTCGCCGCCGACCACCTTGTGCGCCGCGCGCTCGATCGCCATGGTTTCCACGGCGCCCACCTGACCGTGCTCGATGCCCTGCTGCGCTTGCGGCAAGTCTGCTGCGATCCCGCCCTGGTCCCGGGGGCGCCGCCGCTGCCCCGTACCGCGCCCCGGGCGAAGCTTGACTGGTTGCGTGCGCAGCTGCCGGCACTGCTCGAAGCCGGTCGGCGCATTCTCGTCTTTTCGCAGTTCACGACCATGTTGGGCCTGGTCGCCGACCTGCTCGATGAAATCCGGTGCCATGCACTGTCCCTGACCGGGGACATGCCGCCCGCCCGGCGTGCCGAGGCCGTCGCCCGTTTCCAGGCCCGCGAGGTGCCGGTCTTGCTGCTGAGCCTGAAGGCCGGCGGGGTGGGGCTCAACCTCACGGCGGCCGACACCGTCATCCACCTCGACCCCTGGTGGAACCCTGCCGTGGTGCGTCAGGCCACCGACCGTGCCCACCGCCTGGGGCAGACCGATCCCGTGACCGCCTACCACCTGGTCGTGGCGGGCAGCATCGAAGAGCGCATGCTGGCGCTGCAGCAGCGCAAGGCCCTCCTCGCCGAGGCGGTGCTCGGTGAGGACGGCGCTCTGGCCGACAAATTCAACGAGGAAGACCTCGTCATGCTGCTCGCCCCCCTGACGCCCCCCTCGGGCGCCGTCGGCTTTTGACGCATTTGATTACAAGGGTTTTCACCTAAGTCTGCGGGTTTTCCTCTAGACTGCGGCCATGGCTTGACCGAAGGAGGTTCAACATGGCTCATTCAACGATTGGTATTCGTTCGGGTTCCGCTCATCGGGGCGAGCGCACCGCGCTGGAAGCAGAGAAGCTGGGCGTCATGGCCGGCTTCGTGGCCGGCCTGCCGTTCGGCCTGGGACTGGTCCATGATCTCGTGCTGTCTAACGGGCTCCCTACCTGGCTGGCAGACGGTTCCGCCGTCGCCGCCGTGGCCGTCACCACCTGGCTGGGGCTGCGCCTCGGGACGGGGGTTGCGGCATGGGCTCGGCGTCGAGGCTGACGCACCGGCATCACCCACGTGCGGCCTGACCGCAAGCGCTTCACCAAAAGAAGAAAGGGCCCAACTGGGCCCTTTGCTTTTCACGGCCACCGCGTACTCCGCGGCCGGCCCATCCTCAGTCAGCGCGCCGGCGGCGCTGTGCGATTGCGGCCACGCCCAGCAGGCCCAGCCCCATCGTGGCCCAGGTGCCTGGCTCCGGCACGGCCGGGGTGGCAGACAGCCCGGCGAGGCGGAACTGGGTGCCGGTTCCCGTGGCTGTCAGGGTAAACGTCTTGCCCACCACGCCGGTCAGCGAGAAGCTCGTCGACTCCCAGCCGCTGGAGCCCTGCAGGCTGCCCGTGCCCAGCGTCAGCGTGTTGCCGCCCCAGCTCAACGTCGCGCGGTCACCGGTGGTGAGCCAGCCGTCCTTGTCCCAGTACGAGAGCTGAATGGCGCTCAGGTTCACCGTCTGGTTGAAGGTCAGCGTCAGGGCGTCGCCCGTGTTGCTCTCAATGCTGTTGGCAAACGCGCCGCCTTCCACGCCCAGCCCGGTGTTGCTCAGAACCACCTGGGCCGACGCGCCCTTGGCTTTCGCGCTGGCCTCCAGCGACAGCGTCCCGTTGGTGAACACAGGGAGGGTAGACGCCTGCTCCAGCAGCGGCCCGTTCCCGTAAAAGTCGAAGGTGGCGGTGGTGGCTTGGGCCGCCAGGGGCGTCAGCGCAACCAGCGCCAAACCCGCCAGCCAGCGTGTCGATTGCATGAGTCTCTCCTTGTCGGTGTGCCGCTGCACGGGCAGCCGCTGGGGTGATGTATTCGAACCGATTGTGAGGAGCCGCCCCTTCCGTCACCTCAGGGTCTCCCCTCGAATTGCCGCCTGCACGGCCCCCGCTCGCACCTGCTGTCGCCACGTCGGGGACGGAAACCTGCCATTTGGACGTAATGCGCCACCGGGCATGCGGCCCTTCTGAGGGGGTGTTCACCGCGACACTCCTTACAAACACAATACAAATCCATCTCTTCGGACACATAAAGTGCGTCTGTCATGGAAAAGCAGACATCGGGAGAGAAGTGATGGAAGAAGTCGTCCGCATGTTTCTGGTGCTGGCGCATCTCGGCGCCTTGATGGCAGCGGCAGCGGCGGTGGCCTTCGGGGACTACGCCTTGCTGGGCCGCCATCGGATCGACAGCATGCTGCTTGGCAAGGCGTCTCATGCGGTGGCATGGGCGCTGGCCGGCTTGTGGCTGAGCGGGCTGGCCATCATCGGTGTGGACACCGGCTTTGCCTGGGCGGCCATCCTTGCAAAACCGAAGCTCATGGCCAAGCTGACCGTGGTGTTGCTGCTGACGGCCAACGGCTTCTACCTCCACCGAGTGGTGCTCCCCAGCCTGCTGGATCCACGCCGGGCGGCGCGGCCCTTGGCGCATGTGGCCGCCCGCGCCGCCCGTGCCGGTGCCTTCAGCGCTGCCGGCTGGAGTGTGGCCGTCTTCCTCGGGGTGGCGCGGCCCCTGGCGCCGCTGCTGGGCTACGCCGGCTTCATGGCCTTGTTCGCTCTGGCCGTGGCCGCGGCGCTCGTGCTGGCATGGCGCCTCGTCCACCCTCCGCTGTACCAGCGCTTGAAGGCCGAGCGGGCCGCGCCCGACGCCCTTTTGCCGAGCGAGGGCTCCCTCGGCCCGATGGCGGGGCGGCTGCCACACACGTCGGCCGCGGCCTGATCGGCGCCATCTGCGCGCCCGCGGCTTGCCAAGCCCGACGGTGCGCCACTACAATGGAAGGCTTTTCGGCTTTCGCGTGACCGCGCAGTTCGGGCAAGACCGCTCCTTCGGGGGCGTGCAGTGCCTGGCATGCGGGGCGTGAGGGCCGTTTTGTGCTTGTCCCAGGCACCGCGGCGGCTCGTTCAGGCTGCTGCCAAGTGTCTGTCATGCAAGTGTTTTTTCAACGGGAACCAAACTAATGCCTACGATCAACCAGCTCGTGCGCCATGGCCGTCAGGTCGAGGTCACGAAGTCCAAGTCGCCTGCGATGCAGAACTGCCCGCAGCGCCGTGGTGTGTGCACCCGCGTGTACACCACGACCCCCAAGAAGCCGAACTCCGCTCTGCGTAAGGTTGCCAAGGTGCGCCTGACCAACGGTTTCGAGGTCATCTCGTACATCGGCGGTGAAGGCCACAACCTGCAAGAGCACTCGGTGGTGCTCGTGCGCGGCGGCCGTGTGAAGGACTTGCCCGGTGTGCGTTACCACATCGTGCGTGGTTCGCTTGACCTGCAAGGCGTCAAGGACCGCAAGCAGTCCCGCTCGAAGTACGGCGCCAAGCGCCCGAAGAAGGCCTGATCGGCCTGAGCAGCAGAGTCGGTCTGCGTCATCGGTGTGTCACCCGCAAGGGGCACCCTGCTGGCATGGCCGAGGTGGCGGTGTCGTCCGGATGGTCCGGCGCTCACCGAGTAAGTGGGGTCTCTCTGATCAGTTGATGAGATCCCGGATGTGGGGCCAAGGCCCGCATCAACTGAAGCATTGAAAGGAATCGAAATGCCTCGTCGTCGCGAAGTACCCAAGCGTGAAATCCTGCCCGATCCGAAGTTTGGTTCGGTCGAGCTGTCCAAGTTCATGAACGTGATCATGGAATCCGGCAAGAAGGCCGTTGCAGAGCGCATCATCTATGGCGCCCTGGAGCAGGTCGAAAAGAAGGCCGGCAAGGATCCGCTGGAGATCTTCTCTGTCGCGCTGAACAACATCAAGCCCGTGGTGGAAGTGAAGTCCCGTCGCGTGGGTGGTGCGAACTACCAGGTTCCCGTTGAAGTTCGTCCCGCCCGTCGTATCGCCCTGGCGATGCGCTGGCTGAAGGAATCGTCGCGCAAGCGTTCCGAGAAGTCGATGGCCCAACGCCTGGCCAACGAGCTGCTGGAGGCCGCTGAAGGCCGTGGCGGCGCGATGAAGAAGCGCGATGAAGTGCACCGCATGGCCGAAGCCAACAAGGCCTTCTCGCACTTCCGCTTCTAATTCACCACCTGCAGCCTGTCTGCAACCCGAGCGTCCGGCCTGCGAGTTTCGCGGCCGGCGCTTTGTCCAATCTGGAGTGACCACATGGCACGCAAGACCCCGATCGAGCGCTACCGCAATATCGGTATCTCGGCACACATTGACGCCGGCAAGACCACCACGACCGAGCGCATCCTGTTCTACACCGGTGTGAACCACAAGATCGGTGAAGTGCACGAAGGCGCCGCCACGATGGACTGGATGGAGCAGGAGCAAGAGCGCGGCATCACCATCACGTCGGCCGCCACGACCTGCTTCTGGAAGAGATCGGAAGAGCGTCGTGTAGGGAAAGAGTGTCGTTCGGCGTGTAG
>NZ_CANBCC010000071.1 GCF_947366995.1 uncultured Aquabacterium sp.
CCGGTCGATTCGACGCCCAAAGGAGTGGCGACGCCCACCACGCACTTCATGTGTGGCTCACGGGCGAGCGGGAAGGGTATTACGCCGAATACGCCGACGCGACCCTGTCCATGCTGGCTCAGTCACTGAGCCAGGGCTTTGCCATGGTTGGGGCGCCGCACCTCGCCGACGAAGCGCAACAGGCCGACAACCCGCGGCGCCGCGCCACCGAATCCGTGCCGCTGCCGTGCACCGTGAACTTCCTGCTCAACCACGATCAGATCGGCAACCGGGCACATGGCGAGCGACTGCATGCCCTGGTGGACGAAGCTCCGATGCGGCTGGCCGTCGCCATGCTGATCCTGTCCCCCTCGCCTCCGCTGCTGTTCATGGGTGAAGAGCGCGGGGCCCGCACGCCGTTTCTCTACTTTGCCGACTGGCAGGGCGAGTTGCGTGACGCGGTCGTGGCCGGGCGCCGCCGGGAGTTCGCCCATTTCAGCGCCTTTCGCGACGAAGCCGCCCGCGCCGGCATCCCCGATCCGTGCGACGAGGCCACCTGGCGCCGCTGCCAGCTCGACTGGTCGGAGGCCGACTCGGAGCCCGCACGTCGATGGCGCGCCTGGTATCGCGCGCTGCTGACCGTTCGGCACGACGCGCTGCACCCCGCACTGCACCGCCTCGCGCGCGCGGGCCATTCTGGGGATGTGATCGATGGCCGCGCGCTCGACATCCGTTGGCGGTTCGAGAGCGCCTTCGGCATCCCGGCCGGGTGGTTGCAGATGCAGGTGAACCTGTCGGCGCAGGCTCTGGCGCTTGCCCTGGAGGAATCAACGTCCGACATCGCCCGGGTCACACCCCTGTTCGACGTGGGTGATGTGAGTCCGGCGCAACTCGGCCCCTGGTCGGGACGATGGCGCTGGTTGCCAGTTGACTGACAGACACGAACACAGGGAGAACGCGCTCATGGACCCGACCTTGCCGCTGCTGATGGAACTCGGCGATGCGTGCGGCCTTCAGCCCACGTACACCGATTACTGGGGCCACAAGCGCACCCTGGCCGAGCCAGCCTTGCGCCACTTCCTGAGCGCCATGGGCTGCGACGGCAGAGACGAGGCGGCCCTGCGTGCCGCCCTGGCGCAGCATCGGCAGACCCGCGAGGCGCAATCGCTCTCCCCCGTGTGCGTGCGGCGCAGGCGGGGCACGCCGGTGCTTGAACTCGGCGAAAAAGCCCGCGCGGCCACCACCTGGCAGTTGCAGCTCGAGCACGGTGGCTATCAGGCCGGGCCCGTTCAAGACGGAGCCATCCACTGGCCCGAATGGCCGCCCGAGGGCTATCACCGCCTGTCCGTGCACGACGCGGCCGGTGCCATCGTGCTGGAAACCGAGCTGGTACTGTGCCCCCAGCGTGCCTTTGTCCCTGAATCCCTCGACCATGGCGAGCGGTGGTGGGGCCCGGTGGTGCAGCTCTATGCGCTGCGATCCGAGCGCAACTGGGGCATGGGCGACTTCGGCGACCTGCGGCAGCTGATCGACCTGGCCGCCGAGCAGGGTGCTGGCTTCGTGGGCCTCAGCCCATTGCATGCGCTGTTTCCACACGACCCGAAGCGGGCCAGCCCCTACAGCCCCTCACACCGGGCCACGCTCAACACGCTTTACATTGACGTGGAGGCGGTGCCCGATTTCGAAGCCTGTGAGCAGGCGCGGCTGCAGGTACGCAGCGCAGCCTTCCAGCGCAAGCTGCACGCCCTGCGTCAGGCCGCGCACATCGACCATGCCGGTGTGGCAGCGGCGAAGCAGGGCGTGCTGCGCCTGCTGTACGCGCATTTCCGTCGCCACCATCTCGAGCGTGACACCCCCCGCAGTCGGGCCTTCAAGGCCTTTGTCGAACGCGGTGGGCGTCCGCTGTGGCTGCAGGCGCGCTTCGATACGCTGCAGGCGATGGCCCACGGCCGCGATCCCCACGCCTGGGGCTGGATGCAGTGGCCCCCCGAGTGGCAGGACGCCGACGGACCCACGGCCCGCGCCCTGACCGACGAGCACCGTGTGGAGGTCGAGTGGCACCTGTACCTGCAGTGGCTGGCCGACACGCAACTTGCACAGGCTGCGCGCCACGCGCGGCAACGGGGCATGCCGCTGGGGCTCTACCTCGATGTGGCCGTCGGCGCGAACGAAGGCGGTGCCGAAACCTGGGGCGACCCGAACCTGTTTGCCATGGGCGTGCACATCGGCGCACCACCCGAGGAGTACAACCCTGCTGGCCAGGACTGGGGCCTGCCGCCCATGGTGCCGCAGGCGCTCAAGGCACGCGGACACGCGCCCATCATCGAGATGCTGCGCGCCGTCATGCGGCACGCCGGAGCGCTGCGGCTGGACCATGTGATGGCCCTGAGCCGCCTGTTCTGGGTGCCACCCGAACAAGGCGCCGCCGCCGGCACCTACATGAGCTACCCGCTCGAAGACCTGCTCGGTCTGCTGGCACTCGAGAGCCACCGACACCGCTGTCTGGCGGTGGGTGAAGACCTCGGCACCGTGCCCGATGGGTTTCGCGAGCAGCTGGGCGAAGCCGGCGTGCTGTCGTACTGTCCGCTCTACTTCGAACGGCGGGACGATGGTCAGTTTCGTCCGCCAGGCGAGTGGAAGAAGCAGGCGCTCGCAGTGGTCGGCACGCACGATCTGCCCCCGCTGCGCGCCTGGTGGCGGGGTGACGACATCGAGACGCGTGCCCGCCTGAACCTCTTCCCCAGCGACGATCAGCGCCGGCAGCAGGTGATCGGCCGTGCCCATGAACGCGTAGCCCTCTTGCTGCTGCTGGAAGCCGAAGGCCTGTGGCCGCAGGGCAGCAGCATCAACCCCGCGGGGATCGACGATGGTGACCCGCGCTTCACCGAGGCGGTGTGCACGCTGGTGGGCCGCAGCCAGGCGATGCTGGCAGGCGTGCAGCTCGAAGACATCGTGCAACAGCTCGAGCAGGTCAACGTGCCCAGCACCACGGAGGAGCAGCATCCCAACTGGCGCGTCAAGCTGCCGGTCACGCTCGAAGACCTTCGTCGGGATGCGCGGTGGCGCGATGTGGCCCAGGCCATGCGTGCGGCCCGCCCCCGGCCCGACTCGCCCGCCCACGCACTCGACGCCCTCCCCTCGCTGGACACGGCCCGCATCCCCCGGGCCACGTACCGGGTGCAGTTCCATGCCGGCATGCGCTTCGAGCAGGCCCGTGAGGCGGTGCCTTACCTTGCACGGCTGGGCATCGGGCACCTCTACGCCTCGCCCTACCTGAAAGCGCGGGCCGGCAGCACCCACGGCTATGACATCACCGACCACCAGGCCCTGAACCCGGAAGTGGGCGATGCCGAGGCGCATGCGGCGCTGTGCGACGCCCTGGCCCGCCATGGCATGGGGCAACTGCTCGACATCGTGCCCAACCACATGGGCGTTCTTGAGGCCGACAACCCGTGGTGGCTCGACGTGCTGGAATGCGGGCCGGCTTCCGTGCATGCCACCGCCTTCGACATCGAATGGGCCCCGCCCGAGCCCGAGTTGCACGGCCGGGTGCTGTTGCCCGTGCTGGGCGACCAGTACGGAAAGGTGCTCGAGTCGGGCGAGTTGCAAGTGCGGTTCGATGCGGACCACGGGGAGTTCGCGGTGCACTATTACGCCCACCGGTTCCCGATCGATCCGCGCGACTACCCCACGGTGCTCGCCCTCGCCTTGCCGGTGCCCACGGCTGGCAGCGAGGCCACGCTGGCGGCCGTCCAGTCGGCGGTGGACGCCTTTGCGCAACTGCCCGACCGCAACGATGCCGACCCGGCCTCGCGGGCGCGCCGCCAGCGCGACAAGGGGCTGCTCAAGCAGCAGTGGGCCACCCACCATGCCGCGCACGACTGGGTGCGGCTGTGGGTCGACGGCGCGCTGCAGGTGCTCAACGGCCGGCCGGGAGATCCGGCCACCTTCGACGCACTGCATGCGCTGTTGCAGCGACAGGCCTACCGCCTGGCCTTCTGGCGCGTGGCGGGTGACGACGTCAACTACCGGCGCTTCTTCGATGTGAGCACGCTTGCCGCCGTGCGCATGGAAGATGAAGCCGTGTTCGAGGCCACGCACCGCAAGGTCTTCGCCTGGCTGGACGAGGGCCGCATCGACGGCCTGCGCATCGACCATCCTGATGGACTGAGTGATCCGGCTGCCTACTTCCGCCGGCTCCAGGCCCGCCACGCCGCGCAGCAAGTGGCCCGCGACGAGCCGGTCCGTGCGCTGTATGTGGCGGTCGAGAAAATCCTGGCCGAGCACGAACGCATCCCGGCAGACTGGCCCGTGCACGGTGGCACCGGCTATCGCTTCGCCAACGTGGTCAACGGCCTGTTCGTGGACGGTCGGCGCGAGGCCGAGATGAACGCCGCCTACGCCAGCTTCATCCGGACGCTGCCCGATTTCGACGCCATCCTGCGCGACAGCAAGCGACTCATCATGGCCACCTCGCTGGCGAGCGACCTGCAGATCGTCACCGAGGCGCTCCACCGTGTGGCGGTGATGGACCGTCGCACCTGCGACTTCACCCGCAAACGCCTGCGCGAGGCGCTCACCGAGGTCGCCATCGGCCATCCTGTCTACCGCACCTACATCGGCGAACAGGGCGTCAGCGCGGTCGACGAGCGCCACGTGGCCTGGGCGTGTGCCGACGCCCGCCGGCACAGCACCGCCTCGGAAATCAGCGCCATCGACTTCGTGCAGGAGGTGCTGATGCAGGCCCCGCACGACGCCGATCCCGCACGCAGAGCCGCCATGCTGGCCTTTGTGCGACGCTGGCAGCAGTTCACCGCACCCGTCATGGCCAAGGCCATGGAGGACACCGCCTTCTACCGTTACCACCGGCTGCTCTCACTCAACGAGGTGGGCGGTGATCCGCGGCGCTACGGGATGTCAGTGGCGGCCTTCCACGGGGCCAACCTGGCTCGGGTGCGACACACGCCGCACGCGATGCTCGCCACCTCCACACACGACAGCAAGCGATCGGAAGACGTGCGAGCGCGGCTCAACGTGCTCTCCGAGATGCCGGACGAATGGGCGGTCGCTCTGGGTCGGTGGCAGACCATGAACCGCGCGCTGGCCGAGCGCATCGACGCGCGCGTAGACCCGCAGGACGAGTACCTGCTGTACCAGACCCTGGTCGGCATCTGGCCCTTCGAGCCGCCAGACCAGGCCGCGCTGGACGGCCTGCGCGAGCGTGTTCAGGCCTACATGCTCAAGGCGCTGCGGGAAGCCAAATGCCACACCAGCTGGGTGAACCCCAACCTCGAGCACGAAGGCGACCTGGCCCGCTTCATCGACCGCCTGTTGGGCGCGATCGAGCCCAACCCCTTCCTGAAAGACCTGCAGGCCTTCGTCACGCCGGTGGCGCAGCAGGGCGTGGCCAACAGCCTCAACCAATTGCTGCTCAAGATGACGGTGCCGGGTGTGCCCGACATCTACCAGGGGTGCGAAACGTGGCAGTTCAACCTCGTCGACCCGGACAACCGGCGTCCGGTGGACTTCCCCGCGATGCAGGCCCTGCTTGACGACGTCCAGGCCGCCTATGCCGAGGGCGCGCTGGACACCACCGCGGCACGCCAATGGCTCGAGGCCCCCGCACGCGGCCACATCAAGATGGCCGTGACATGGCGGCTGCTGACCTTGCGGCAGGCGCAGGCACGCCTGTTCGAGCGAGGTGCGTACCGGCCGCTCGATCCCACGGGTGATGTGGCCGAGCGGGTGGTCGCATTCATCCGGCAGGACGACGAAGCGCGTGACATTCGTTGCATCGTGCTGGCGACACGGCTCGGCCTGGGCGCTGACCCGGCATTGTGGGGCGAGGGCTCGGTCAGCTGGCCTGCCCTGCCCGACGAGCACCTGGACGTGCAAGGTGAGCCCGCCTGGCACGACGCCCTGACCGGTCACCGCCTGCCCATCGAGCACGTTCAGGCAGAAGATGGCACGGCGCACTGGCGCCTCCGCGTTGCCGAGGCCTTCGCGCACTGGCCAATGGCCTTGGTGGTGCCCGCCAGCCTCCTGCCGGCGCCGCCTGGCGAGGCGATCCCATGACGACCCAGGCGCTGCGCGATGCCTGGCGGCACAACGTACTGTCGCCCATGGCCTTTTTTGGCGAGGCCGTGCTGGCCATCGCGCACGGGCTGCCCGCACGCTGGCGCTTCCGTCGCGCCGACTTCGCCCGGGTGCTGGCCGACAGCAGTGCGCGTGCCCTGCCCATCGTCCTCGTGGTCAATGTGTTGGTGGGCGCCATCCTCGCGTTCGTCGGCGCCGTGCAGCTCGTGAAGTTCGGCGCAGGCATCTTCGTGGCCGACCTCGTGGCGATCGCCGTGGCGCGCGAGATGGGGGCCGTCATCACCGCCGTGGTGATGTGCGGTCGCACCGGCGCAGCCTTCGCGTCCGAGCTGGCCACCATGCAGGCCAACGAAGAGATCGATGCGTTGCGCGTGCTCGGCCTTCAGCCGGTGGACCACCTGGTGGTGCCCCGCGTGCTCGCCCTGGTCATCATGATGCCGATGCTTTACGCCTACGGGTGCGCTGCCGGGTTCTTCGGCGGCTTCCTGGTGGGGTGGGGCATGCTGCAGCTGGCCCCGCAGGCCTACCTCGACCGCAGCCTGATGGTGCTCCAGGGCAGCCACCTGGGTCTCGGCGTCAGCAAGGCGGTCGCCTTCGGGGTGCTGGTGGCGCTGGCCGGCTGCTTTCACGGCTTGCACGCCCCGCGCCATGCGGCCGGCGTGGGCCTCGCCACCACCCGTGCCGTGGTCAGCGGCATCGTGGGCGTCATCGCGCTGGACGCGGTGTTCGCGGTGTGCGCCAACGCGCTGGGGGTGTGACGGATGACGCCCCTGGTCGAAGTTCAGGATCTGACGATGCGGTTCGGCGAACGCCTGATCCAGGAGCACGTCAGCTTCGACATCCAGCCCGCCACCATCTTCGCCATCATGGGCGGCAGCGGCTGCGGCAAGAGCACCCTGCTGCGCCACATGATCGGCCTGCACGAACCCGCATCCGGGCACGTGCGCTATGACGGCATGGACTACTGGGCCGCGTCCGAGGCGAAGCGCAATGCCGTGCGGCGCCGGTTCGGCGTGCTCTTCCAGAGCGCGGCCCTGTGGTCATCGATGTCCGTGCTCGACAACGTGCTGCTGCCGCTTGAGCAGCTCACCGACCTGCCGGCCGAAGAGCGCGAGGCCCGGGCCCGGGAGGCGCTGGGCTGGGTGGGGCTGAGCGACGCCGCCCATGTCAAGCCCGCCGAACTCAGCGGCGGCATGCGCAAGCGCGCCGGCCTGGCGCGGGCCATCGTGGCGCAGCCCCGTCTGTTGTTTCTCGATGAGCCGTCCGCCGGGCTCGACCCGGTCAGCTCCCGACGGCTGGATGACCTGATTCTCAGCATCCGCGAGCGCACGGGCGCGGCGGTCGTGCTGGTCAGCCACGAACTGCCCAGCCTGTTCGCCATTGCAGACGACGGACTGTTTCTGGATGCCGAGCGCAAGCGCCCCCTCGCTCGCGGCAGCCCCCGGGCGCTGCGCGAGGCCGATGTTCCCGCGCCCGTGCGCGCCTTCCTGAACCGAGAGGAGACCACCACGCCATGAAGCGCCATGCCTTGCTCACCGGCGTCTTTGTGGCGGGTGCCATCGTGCTCGTCGTGGCCACGGTGTTGCTGCTCGGCACCGGCGGGCTGTTCGGACAGTCCCTGCGCGCCGTCGTCTACTTCGAGGGCAGCGTGCGCGGGCTGTACATCGGAGCGCCCGTCACCTTCCGCGGGGTGAAGGTCGGTGAAGTAGACGACATCGACATCGATGTGGATCCCGCCACCCTGGCCACACGCATCCCGGTCGGGCTCACGATCCGGGCCGGCAGCATTCGCATCGGCGGCCAGGAAGGCAAGCGGCTCAACAGCATCCCGGACCTGGTGCAACGCGGCCTGCGCGCCCGTCTCGTGCTTCAGAGCGTGGTGACGGGGCAGACCGGCATCGACCTCGACCTCAAGCCCGGCACACCGGCAAGACTCCTGTCCCGGGGGCGCAGCCGCGTGCCCGAGATCCCGGCCGCCCGTGACCGCCTGGATGCCCTGCTGGAGCAGTTGACCACCCTGCCCCTTAACGACCTGCTGGGCGACGTGCGGCGCACCATGGCAACCCTCAACGACGCCCTGCGCACCACACAGGCGGGCGTCGACCGCGCCAGCCAACAACTGGTGCGTACCGCCGAGCAGGCCGAACGGACGCTGGCCGTCGGCTCGGGTGCGCTGGAGGCCGTGCAGCAGCAGACGCGCAGCACCCTGGCTGCGGTCGAAACGCTGTCGCGCACAAGCGAACAGGTCCTGAAGCAGACGGCACCCGACCTGCAGCAGAGCCTGCGCAGCGCGCGGGAAGCGGCCGATGCGGCCCGAGTTGCCATGGGCCAGGTCGCCGAACTCAGCGCCCCCGGCGCCCCGGTTCGTGCCGATCTTGAGGGCGCGATGCGGGATCTGGCCCTGTCGGCGCGCAACCTCCGCACCTTGTCGGAAAGGCTGGAGCGCAAGCCGAACGCGCTCATTTTCGGAGGAGACCGCGAACCATGATGTGGCGACCCCTGCCTGGCGTCTGCCTGCTCGCCCTGGCCTGGCTCACGGGCTGCCAGAGCCGGCCCGCGTCCTATCTGCTGACCCTGCCGCTGCCTGCGGCCGCCTCGCAGCCGTGGGCAGCCCGACTGCCGGCCGGGCGCGCCCCGGATGCGCCCGTGCTGGCGGTGCGCCGCGTCGGCCTGCCTGAACATCACCAGGACAGCGAGGTGCGGTACCGCGAAGGCGCCAGCACGGTGGCGCATTGGCCCGGTGTACGCTGGGCCGATCGCCTGGACGTGACCCTGACGGAACACCTCGCCATGCGCTTGCGTGGCGCCCTGCCCGGCTGGACGGTGTGCGTGCGCACCTGCCCGACCGCCACCCCGACTCTCGTGCTGCGGGTCGACCTCTCGCCATTCGATGTGCAGATGCCGGAAGCCGTGCTGCGCGCTGGCGTGCACTGGTGGCTCGATGCGCCCAGCCGCGCCGAAGCCACCGCCAAACCGGGTGCCGCCAGCCCGCGGCTCGATGGCCAGGGGCGCGCGGTGCACACCATTCCGGTCGCACCACGAACACCCGCCGGCCAGGCTGCCGCCATGGGCGCGGTGCTCGACCGTCTGAGCGTCGAGGTGGCCGACGCCGTCACGCCGCCCCCCTTCACGCCCATCCCGGCGGTAACGCCATGAGCGATGCCGCAGCGTCGCCCACATTGCCCTCGTGCGGGGTCCGCATCGGCATTTCAGGCTGGCGCTACCCGCCCTGGCGCGGGGTGTTCTATCCCGAGGGCCTGGCCCAGCACCGTGAGCTGGCCTATGCCTCGCGGGCTTTCAACACCATCGAGATCAACGGCTCGTTCTATGGCCTGCTGCGCCCCAAGGACTACCTCGCGTGGGTGGCCGACACCCCGGACGACTTCCTCTTCAGCGTCAAGGCGCCGCGGTACATCACGCACATACGCCGCCTGGCCGACCCGCGCGGCCCCATCGCCAACTTCCTGGCCTCGGGGGTGCTTGCGCTCGGTCCCAAGCTGGGCCCGATGCTGTGGCAGCTGCCGCCATCCCTGCATTACGAGCCCGACGTCGTCGAGGACTTCCTCGCGTTTCTGCCCCATCACACCGACGGCGCCCTCACCCTCGCCCGCGATCACGACCCGTTCATGGCGGGCCGCACGGCGCTCGACGTCACTCATCGCGGTGTGCTGCATCACGTGATGGAAGTGCGCCATGCCAGCTTTGCTTGCCGCGAGTTTGTCGAGCAGCTGCGCCGCCACCGCGTGGCGCTGGTGGTGGCCGACACGGCGGGCAAATGGCCGCTGATCGAAGAGCCCACCAGCGACGTGATGTACCTGCGCCTGCACGGCGACAAGGAGCTGTACGCCAGCGGCTACGACGACGAAGCGCTGGACGCCTGGGCCGAACGCATCCGCGTGTGGCATGCCGGCGGGCAGGTTGACGACGCACGCCAGGCCTCTGGCCTGCCACCGCTGCGGGCGGTGGGACGCCTGGTGTGCTGTCATTTCGACAACGACATCAAGGTCCGTGCCCCTTTCGATGCGGCGAGACTGATGAAGCGCCTCGGCCTGCCCAGCCCCCTGTCTGCCGAAGGCGACCGGTTCGACATACCGGGTTTCGAAGCCCGGCCGCGCAAAGCGCCCGTCAAAAAACGAAAAGCGCCAGAAGAATGATGATGGGCAGCGGCACGCCCAGCAGCCACAACAAGATTGGTCCCATGGTGTGTGTTCCTTCCTGATGGAGTTGAAGAGGGAGAAGCCGTCAGATCGACGAGCCGTGCAGCACGGCGGCATCCCGCTGCCGCCCGCCAAAAGTCGCCATGGCCGCGGCCACAAAGGCACCGGCCAGCAGGGCCACGAACATCCACAGCGCGCCGTAGGCACTCGCTCGGCGAGCATCGTCCGCCTTCTGCTTGGCCGTGTTTTCGGCATCGGCCATCGTCTGCTTGGCTTTGGCGAACTGCGTGCGCACACGCTGCTCAGCCTGGTCCGGTGGCAGGCCGGTGCGGGCCGACACCAGTTGCGCCAGATAGCGCACGTCTTCGTTGGGCAACGCACCGGTGCGCAGGGCGTTCAGCACGATGCGCGCGGCCTGCATGCGCTCGGCGGCCGGGTCGGCGCCTCCAGTAGGGGGCAAGGGAGCCGCTTGCGGCGCAGTCGGGTCGGCCGGAGCGGTCTGCGCCAGGGGATCACCGCGCAGCAACGTATCCACCCAGTACCCAGCAGGATCACTCAGTGAGCCAGACCCGAGCGCCGCGTCGGCCGCGGAACCCACGACAGCGCTGGCGGTGCGCGCCGTCTGTCCCAGCACGCCCGTCAAGGCAGAACCCATCAGGCCTGCCATGACGAGGGTGGCCACGCTCCACGCAACCAGCCCATGCGCCGTGTCACGGAAGAACACTTCGGGGCTGCGCAAGCGGGTCCAGCGGCCACGCAGACGGCCCGCGATGTAGCCTCCCAGCCCCGACGACAGCACCTGGGTCACGGTCACCCACAGGATGGCTGACGCGGCGAGCGTCGACGCTTCTGCGCCGCGGTAGGACCACGGCGAGACGCTCGACAGCCCCAACCCAACGCCCAGCACCACGAGGATGAAAGACAGCGCCGTGGCCGCAACAGCCCCGGCCAGCGCCGCGCCCCATGACAACCCAGACGCGGCCTCCGTGGCCTGCAGGGGGTCGGGCATCGCGCGCCGGGCGGGGGTCGAATCGGCAACCGAAGCAATGGGGCTCATGGTGTCTCCTGGCTCGTGGATCGGTGGGGCTCACACGCCCCTCGTTGAGCCAGCGAACGGCAAGCCCCATGCCCGCGCTCGCGCTCAATGCCGCACGTCGTCGTCCAATGAGCCAGCCTGCTGTCGCGACGACCCGCCGCCCGCGCCCCCGCTTGCCTGGGATTGCCCCGATCGGTCGGGCTCCGCAGGCTGAGAGATCGCCTCCAGCGTGTCATCAAGGCGGCCGCCGCCCTTCACGGCCAGATCGCCCAGCGACAGCATGCCCACGAGGTGCTTCTCGCGGTCCACCACCGGCACACGGCGAATCTGGGAATCGCTCATCTGCTCCTGCACTTCATCGATGGATTGGTCTTCGAAACAACAGACCGTGTCCTCCGTCATCACATCGGCCACTGTGGTGTCTTCGATCGCGCACGATTGCGCCACCGCCCGAATCACGATGTCCCGGTCCGTGAGCATGCCCACGAGCCGATCGCCATCGCAGACCGGCAGCGCGCCGATGTCGAGTTCTTCCATGGCCTGCGCAGCGGCCACCAGGGTGTCATGGGGGGCGATGGTGCGCACACCCCGGGTCATGGCTTGAGATACCTGTGTCATGTCCGTCTCCTTGTAGCGAACGGGTCAGTGGAGCCCGAAGTGCGGCAAGCGGTGTACCGACATGCAAGCGGGGTCATGCCGTCTCAAAGCAACTCGCGGCATGGGGCTTGCCGCCCCAGGGTGTCCGACCACAGGAGCCCCGCATGCCCGCATCCCCGACACCGCCCTCCCCCGCCGACCCCGCCATCACTGGGCCTGCACCTCTGCCCCCAGGCACAGACACCGCCAAGGCCCGCCAGCGGGAAGAGGCGGCTCTCGACAACGTCGAGCAGGGCTACGACGATCCATCCGGCAAGGCAGGCAGCCTGTCGGGCCAGCCCGACGGCGATACCCAGGGCGGCCCGGGCGCCAACAACGACGCGGGCCACGCACCGCCTCCCCTCAAAGGAGCACGTCCATGAACTACCTCAACTATGTGATTG
Organism: uncultured Aquabacterium sp.; assembly: GCF_947366995.1. Lineage (GTDB taxonomy): Bacteria > Pseudomonadota > Gammaproteobacteria > Burkholderiales > Burkholderiaceae_C > Aquabacterium. The sequence goes on from NZ_CANBCC010000071.1 coordinate 12,309, forward strand.
GTCTGCTGGCAGTGGCCGCAGCCGTGCTGTGCTTTCTGGTCTTTCCCATCCCCACGGTGATCGGCCTGGCAGTGGCGGTCGTGTGGTGGTGGCTCAAAGGCAGGCACCGCAGCGTGCGCTGACGCGGCAAGCCTTGCCGTAACGCTTGCCAGGCGGCGACAAGCCCGTAGCACGGCACGGGCGGCGGTGCTCACGTATGCTCGAGGCCATGGCGATTGACGCCTTCGCCCCGCCACTGCCTGATCCCGCCATGCGCCGCCGCTTCACTGCCCTGCCGACCCTGCTCCTTGCGCTCATCGTGCAACTGTCCATCTCGGGCGCCGCCCATGCGGGCAAGACGCTCGACGCCATCAAGCAGCGCGGACAGCTGCGCTGCGGGGTGAGCAACGGTGTGGCGGGCTTTTCCGCCGCCGATGCCAAGGGCCTCTGGAGCGGCCTCGATGTGGACGTCTGCCGCGCGGTGGCCGCCGCCGTGCTGGGCCAGCCCGACAAGGTCGCCTTCGTGCCCCTGACCTCGCAGCAGCGCTTCGCCGCACTGCAGTCCGGTCAGGTCGACGTGCTGGCGCGTAACACGTCCTGGACGCTCACCCGCGATGCCTCGCTCGGCCTTCACTTCACCGCCGTCACGTATTACGACGGCCAGGGCTTTCTGCTCCCGGCAAAGCTGAAGGTCACCGGCGCGCGCCAGCTCAAGGGCGCGCAGGTCTGCACCCAGTCGGGCACCACCAACGAGAAGAACCTCGCCGATTTCTCGCGCACCCACCGCCTCGGCATCAAGCCCGTGGTCTTCGACACCTACGAAGCCGCCTTCAAGGCCTACTTCGCTGGCCGCTGCCAGGCGTTCACCACCGATGTCTCTGCCCTGTCGGGCATCCGGAACAAGGAAGCGCCGAAGCCGGAAGACCACGTCATCCTGCCCGAGCTGATCTCGAAAGAACCGCTGGGCCCCCTGGTGCGCCGCGGCGACGACGAGTGGTTTGCCGTTGTCCGCTGGACGGTCTTTGCGCTGCAGGAGGCCGAGGAGCTCGGCATCACCAAGGCCAACGCGGCCGAGCGACGCAAGGGCGACGACCCGGCCGTGCAACGGCTGCTCGGCACCGGCGAAGACACCGGCAAACTGCTCGGGCTCGAGAAGGACTGGGCCTTCCGGGCCATCCAGGCGGTGGGGCACTACGGCGAGGTGTTCGAGCGCAACGTCGGCAACCAGTCGGTGCTCAAGCTGCCAAGGGGCCTGAATCGCCTGTGGAACCAGGGGGGGCTGATGTACGCCCCGCCGGTGCGCTGACCTGGCTGCATGCTGGACTTTCTGTCGCAGCCCGCGGGCTTCGAGATCGGCGAGACCGGGCTGCTGGTCTTCGAAGCCGCGCAGCCGCTCTGGAAGGCCTTGCTGGTCGGCCTGGGCAACACCCTGCGCGTGAGCCTGCCTGCCCTGCTGGCGGCCACCGTGCTGGGGTTGCTCCTGGCCCTTGGTCGGCGCAGCCCCAGCGGGCCCTTGCGTCGGCTGTCGGTCTTCGTGGTCGAGGCCGTGCGCAATGTGCCGTTGCTCGTGCAACTGCTGATGTGGTACTTCGTCGTGATCGAATGGCTGCCTGATTCCGGCGCGGCCTGGCAGCTCGCCGACGGCTTCTGGCTCAGCAAGGGCGGGCTCGCCTTTCCGTGGCCGACGGCCTGGACGGCGGAAACCGATCGCCTCGCGGCCGGGCTGTGGCAATGGCCGGAGCAAGGCACTTTCAACGTGATGGGCGGCGCGGCCGTCACGCCGGAGTACCTGGCCGTGGCATGGGCCCTGACGCTTTACACCGCAGCCTTTCTCGCCGAAGTCATCCGCGGCGGGCTGGAAGCCGTGCCAGCCTCACTGGCCGAGGCCGCCTCCACGCTGGGTGCCACCAGGCTGCAGGCGCTGTGGCGCGTGGTGCTGCCGCAGGCCTGGCGCACCATCGTGCCGGCCGCCACCAACCAGTACGTCAACCTCATCAAGAACTCGTCGCTGGCCGTGGCGGTGGGCTACCCCGATCTGGTCTCGGTGGGCAACACGGCACTCAACCAGTCGGGCCGCACGCTGGAGTGCCTGCTCGTGATGGCGCTGAGCTACCTGCTGCTGTCCGCGCTGGCCAGTGGCTTGATGAACGCCTTCAACCGTCGGCATGCCGGGGGCACCGCATGATCCGGCCCCGCCGCGTGCTCGATGCCGTGGTGCTGCTCGGCCTGCTGTGGCTGGCGTGGCAGGTGCTGGACTGGGCCGTGCTGCGGGCCGTCTTCGCGCCCGATCTGGCCGCCTGCCGTGCGCTCGACCATGCAGGCGCCTGCTGGGGCGTCGTGGCAGCCAAGTGGCGGCCCATGCTGTTCGGGCACTTCCCGTTCGAGGACCAATGGCGGCCGGCGCTCGCGGCCCTGCTTCTCGCGGGGTGCACGTTCGGGGCTGCCGGCGCCCTCGCCTGGCGTCCGCACACCGCAGCCCGACGCCGGGCCCTGACCGGCCTCGCCGTGGTGGGATTCGGCGTCAGCGTGGCGCTGCTGCGTGGCGGCTGGGCAGGCCTCGCGCCCGTGCCGCCCGAACAATGGGGCGGCTTGCCGCTCACCCTGCTGCTGGCCATCGGCGCCTGGTGCCTGGCCTGGCCGGTGGGCATCGGGCTGGCTTACGGCCGGCGTGCACCGTGGGTCATCCTGTCCGCCCCTTGCACGGCGGTCATCGAGGTCGTGCGAGGCGCGCCCCTGGTGATCTGGCTGTTTGCCGCGGCGTTCGCCATGCCCGCGGCGCTCCCCACGTCATGGACACCGGGTCTTCTGCCGCGCGTGCTGCTTGTGCTGGGCGTGTTTGCCGGGGCCTACCTCGCCGAGATCCTGCGCGGCGGACTGCAGACCGTGCCCACGGAACAGACCGAAGCGGCCCGGGTGCTGGGGCTCGGCTGGTGGGGCATCCAGCGGCGCATCGTGCTGCCGCAAGCCGTTCGGGCCACGCTGCCCCCGCTGGTCAGCCACGCCATCGGCCTGCTCAAGGACACCTCGCTGGTCATGGTGATCGGTCTGCACGAACTCAGCGGTGCGCTCGGCCTTGCCATCGGCGGCGATGCCGACTGGCGCCCTTTCTATGTTGAGGCCTACCTCTTCGTGGCTGCGCTCTACTTCCTGCTTTGCGTGACGCTGGCGCGACTCGGGCGACACCTGGAACACCGCCTCTCCCCCCCTACCGTGTAATCGGCGCCACGCTCGGGCGCCTTTTTTGCTGGTCAGCCCGAGAAGCACAGGCCAGAATGCCCAGGCGCGCGCCAGCCCCCTGCCGGCACGCCGGGGGTCTACGACCAACGCAGGGGATGATGCCAGCACCATGCCGGACCTCGCTTCCCCAGCTCCTTCAGCAGACGCGCCGCCCGTGGTCGGCTACCGTCATCTGCCGACCCTGCTGCCCCTGGCCATCACCGTGCTTGCCCTGTTCTTCGTGAACCGCACGCTGAATGTCCAGGAAGAAGCCACCCTCACACGGCAATTCCAGGCCCACGCAGCGCGCCTGCACGACCGCCTGCGCGAGCGCATCAGCACCTATGACGAGATCCTCCGCGGTGCGGCAGGCTTCTTTGCCGCGTCACAAAGCGTCTCCCGCGCCGAATGGCGCGACTACGTCACCGCGCTCGCGCTCGACGAAGGCTATGTCGGCATCCAGGGGCTCGGATTCAGTCAGCGCATCCAGCCGGCGGATCTCGAGGCGCATGTGCACGGGGTACGCGCAGAAGGGTTCCCGGAATACGACGTGACCCCGCCGGGCTCCCGCCCCGTCTACTCGGCGATCGTCTACCTCGAGCCCTTCTATGGCCGCAACCTGCGGGCCTTCGGCTTCGACATGTACTCCGAACCTGTACGGCGGGCCGCAATGGATCGGGCAACCGCCACGGCCGACATCGCCTACAGCGGCAAGGTCCGGCTGGTGCAGGAAACCGATTCCGACGTGCAACCCGGTGTACTGGCCTACCTGCCGGTGTACCGCGGCGGGCGCAAGCCGTCCACCGAGGCCTTGCGCCAGGCCAACGTCGTCGGCTGGGTCTATGCGCCGTTTCGCCTCAAGGACCTGATCACCGCGGTGCTGCAGACCGAGCTGAACGTGGCGCAGGTGCAGCTGTACGACCTGGGCCCGGATGGCGGCGCCCGGCCCGAGCTGCTGTTCGACAGCCTGTCGAACAACGACGCCCCGGTCACACCCGCCGCGGCAACGCCGCTGGTGCACGAACGCCGCATGACGCTGCACGGCCGCGAGTGGCTGCTGCGCTACCGTGCGCTCGACGAGTTCGCGGCCCTGAACCGCCATGACACGCGCTGGCTCATCATGACCGGCGTGGGCCTGATCGGCATCCTGCTGTGTGTGCTGAGCTGGGTCTGGATCAACACCCGTGAACGCGCACGCCGCATGGCCGATGAACTGACCACGGCACTGGCGGAAGGTGAAGAGCGCTTCCGGCTCATGGTCGCGAGCCTGCAGGACTATGCCGTGCTGATGCTCGACGAACAGGGCATCGTGATGACGTGGAACGCTGGCGCCCAGCGCATCCACGGCTGGCGCACCGAAGAGATCACGGGGCGCCACTTCAGCTGCTTCTACCCCGAGGAGGCCGTGCGGGCCGCTGCCCCGGCGCAGGCCCTGGCCACCGCCCTCGTCAACGGACAGTACAGCGAGGAAGGCTGGCGGGTGCGCAAGGACGGCAGCCGCTTCCGGGCCAGTGTGCTGCTCACCGCCATGCGCGACGGCAACGGCCGCGTCAAGGGCTTCACCAAGGTCACACGCGACATCACCAGCCGCCACGAGCAGGAAGAGCGCCTGCGGCTGGCCGCCACCGTCTTCCGCAGCACGCAGGAAGGCGTCGCGATCACCGACTCGGGCGGGCACGTGCTGGCGGTCAACCCGGCCTTCGAGCGCATCACCGAGTACACCGAAGACGAGGTGCGGGGCCAGAACCTGCGCCTGCTCGCCTCCGGACGCCACGAGCGCAGCTTCTTTCACACCATGTGGCGAGACCTGCTCAGCCGCGGGCACTGGCAGGCCGAGATCTGGAACCGCCGCAAGGGCGGCGAGGTGTACCCGGGCTGGCTGACCGTCAGCGCCGTGCACAACGACGCGGGCGAGACAACGAGCTATGTCGGCGTCTTCACCGACATCACGCGTATCCAGCACGCCGAGACGCAGCTCGAACACCTGGCCCACCACGATGCGCTGACCGACCTGCCCAACCGGCTGTTGCTGCACTCGCGGCTCGAACACACCCTGGAGCGCGCCCACCGTGGCCAGACCACCTGCGCCGTGCTCTTCCTGGACCTCGACCGCTTCAAGGCCGTCAACGACCAGCTGGGCCACCAGGCGGGCGATGAGCTCCTGAAGGCCGCCTCACGGCGACTGCGGCTGCACCTTCGTGAAAACGACACGGTGGCCCGCCTGGGCGGCGACGAATTCGTCATCGTGCTCGAGGATCTGGCCAGCTCCGAAGGCGCTGCCGTGGTGGCACGCGCCATCATCGAGCGCATGCAACAGACCTTCCACCTGCCCGGCGGCCACGAGGCCCACGTCGGCTGCAGCGTCGGCATCAGCCTGTTCCCCGACGACGGGCATGACGCCGACACGCTGATCCAGCATGCCGACACCGCGCTCTACAAGGCCAAGGAGGCCGGGCGCGCCACCTACCGCTTCTACAGCACGCGACCGGAATGACACCCGACCCGGCATCGCCATGAAAAAGGCCCGCCTGTGAAGGCGGGCCAAAACACGCATTGCCGAGAGAAACAGGATCGCTGGCTCAGGCGATGGACGCATCGAAGGCGTCATCGTCCAGCATCGACGCATCGTCGTTCTGAACCAGGGGAATCAGGGGCTTGTCCAACGGACGGCAGATGCGGCTGTGCAGGCGCTTCAGCCGCTCCGAGCCTTCGATGGCTTCCAGCACGGCCTGCGGGTCCATCATGAGGGCAAACGGGTTGGTGAAAAGACCGGGCTTTTGCATGGCTGTCTCCGAGGTGCAAGGGGTGTGTCGATGGATGTGATCGTAGAGATCGGTGCCCATCGGCGGTAGTCGTCACACCGCCAAACCGCCTGTCAGAAATTTTCTGACACCGTGTAAGAAGCAGCCCGCGGGTCCACCCTCAGGCGGCCCGCACGCGCGAGAACAATTCCTCGAAATTGGCTGACGTCGCCTCGCCTACGGCCTCGGGTGACAGGCCCTTCACATCGGCCAGTTGCTTTGCCACGTACGGCACGTAGGCCGGCGTGTTCGTCTTGCCGCGGTAAGGCGCCGGGGCCAGGTAGGGGCTGTCGGTCTCGATCAGGCAGCGGTCCAGCGGCACGAAGCGGGCCACGTCGCGCAGGTCTGCGGCGTTCTTGAAAGTGAGGATGCCCGAAAACGAGATCATGAAACCCATGTCGAGCGCGGCCCGGGCCACGGCCTCGGTTTCCGTGAAGCAATGGAAAACGCCCGTGACCTCGCCCTGCCCCGCTTCGCGCAGGATGGCGATCGTGTCGTCACTGGCCTGGCGCGTGTGGATCACCAGGGGCAGGCGTGTCTGTCTTGCCGCCTCGATGTGGACACGGAAGCGCTCGCGCTGCCAGTCCATGTCGTCCACGCTGCGTCCCTCGAGGCGGTAGTAGTCGAGCCCCGTCTCGCCGATGCCCACCACGCGCGGCAACGCGGCCCGCGTCAGCAGGTCGTCGAGCGAGGGCTCCAGCACATCGTCGTTGTCCGGGTGCACGCCCACCGTGGCCCAGAAGTTGTCGAAGCGCAGGGCCAGGTCATGCACCTGCGGAAACTCTTCCAGCGTGGTGCTGATGCACAGCGCCCGGTCCACCCCGGCCGCGGCCATCTCGGCGCGAACCTGGTCAAGCTGCTCGGTGTACTGCGGGAAGTTGAGGTGGCAATGCGAATCGACGAACATGGAAGGGCCGTGGCAACAAACGGGTCGGTGAACCCGCTATTGTTGCCGCAAAGCCTTCACAGCGTCTGAGTGGGCTTGCTCGACGAGATGTTGGTGCCGAGGATCTGCTCGATCCTCAGGCGCAGCAGGCGGGTCTTCTCGTCGGCCGGAAAGCGAACGCCGACGCCCTGCGTGCGGCCGCCGGATGCGTTGGCCGGCGTGATCCATGCGATCTTGCCCGCCACCGGGTAGCGCTGAGGGTCTTCGGGCAGCGAGAGCAGAAGGTAGATGTCATCGCCCAGCGTGTATTCACGGGTGGTGGGCACGAACAACCCCCCATCGGTGAAAGCGGGGATGTAGGCGGCGTACAGCGCGCCCTTCTCGCGGAAAACCAACTGAATGACGCTCGGCCGGCCCGTGGCAGCAGGTGCCCCTGCGCCCGCCGCACCCATGGCCGAACGCCCCGGGCCGGTCGGCGCGAAAGCAGAGGGCATGGCCGTCGTCTGGAATTCACTCATCGTGTGACGAGTTTAACGCCGGCACCCTCAGCCAGCACGTGAACCAGTTGGCAACGCCCCACCTCTTTACCAGCCGATACACCCTTGATTGCAGGGGCCAAGGTCGATGGCTGGGGAGGGTTAGCGCGCGGGGCGAGGACGCGCCAGCGCCGCCCGGGCCTGCAGCAGCAGGCTCTCGACCTTCAAGCCGGCATTCCACGGGTGCTCGGCATGTCGGCTGGCCTTGCGCAAATCCTGCGACCACACGGTGAGCCGCTCAAGGTCAGCCCCTTCCGGCAGGCTGCCGGCCGGAAAGAAACGGGGGGCCGCCCCCACCGCCACACAGCAGACGTCATGGCAGATCTTCTGCAGCGTCTCGATCAACAGGGGCAAAGGCCAGGCCGACACCAAACCCGCCTCGCCCTGTGCCACGGCCTTCGGCAGCTGCGGCCAAAGTCGCGCATCGACGCCCATCTGGTGACGCGCCAGCGCGGTCAGCGGTTGCCCGCCCGCGCCAGCCAGCAGCACGGCCGCTGCGGTCTCGTCCAGCCCCTCTACCGTGTCACAGAGCCAGTGGATGGCCGTGGCGGCGTCGGGCATGGGAAGCCGCCAGGCCTGGCAGCGGCTGCGCACCGTGGGCAGCAACTGGTCAAGCGCCGCACCGCTGAGAACGAATCGCACCTGCCCGGGCGGCTCCTCCAGGGTCTTCAGCAGCGTGTTGGCCGCCACCATGTTCATGCGCTCGGCCGGGTGCACCAGCACCACCTTGGCCCGGCCGCGTGAAGCAGTGTGCTGCGAAAACTGAACCACCTGCCGGATGGCGTCCACCTTGATTTCCTGGCTGGGCTTGCGGGTCTTGCTGCCCTTCTCGCCGTCGGACGCGACGGGCTCGGCCCCCGCGGCGCCCCAGCCCAGGCTGAGCTGCAGGGCCTCGGGC
>NZ_CANBCC010000072.1 GCF_947366995.1 uncultured Aquabacterium sp.
GTCGACACGGTGCGCCCCACCGTGGTGGTGACCTCCGACAAGACCGCGCTGAAGGCTGGCGAGTCCGCCACCGTCACCTTCACGTTCAGCGAAGATCCCGGCTCGAGCTTTACCTCTGCTGACATCGACGTCATCGGTGGCACCCTCGGTGCACTGAGCGCCAAGGTCGACAACGGAAACGGCACGTACAGCTACACCGCCACCTTCACGCCCACGGCTGACAGCACAACAGCGGCATCCATCCACGTCGACAGTGGCAAGTTCACCGATGCGGCTGGCAATGCCAACGCGGACGGCTCGGATACCAACAACACCGCCTCGATGACCGTCGACACGGTGCGACCGACTGTGGTCGTGACCTCGGACAAGGCGGCACTCAAGGCCGGCGAGTCCACCACCGTCACCTTCACGTTCAGCGAAGACCCCGGCTCGAGCTTCACCTCTGCTGACATCGACGTCACCGGTGGCACCCTCGGTGCACTGAGCGCCAAGGTCGCCAACAGCAACGGCACCTACAGCTACACCGCCACCTTCACGCCCACGGCCGACAGCACCACGGCTGCGTCCATCCAGGTGGACAGCGACAAGTTCACCGACGCAGCAGGTAACTCCAACAACGACGGCGCGGATACCAACAACACCGCCTCGATGACCGTCGACACGGTGCGACCGACTGTGGTCGTGACCTCGGACAAGGCGGCACTCAAGGCCGGCGAGTCCGCCACCGTCACCTTCACGTTCAGCGAAGATCCCGGCTCGAGCTTCACCTCTGCTGACATCGACGTCACCGGGGGCACCCTCGGTGCCCTGAGCGCCAAGGTCAACAACGGCGACGGCACGTACAGCTACACCGCCACCTTCACGCCCATGGCCGGCAGCACCACCCCAGCCGCCATCCACGTCGACAGCGCAAAGTTCACCGACGCCGCAGGTAACTCCAACAACGACGGCTCGGATGCCAACAACACCGCCTCGATGACCGTCGACACGGTGCGACCGACTGTGGTCGTGACCTCGGGCAAGGTCGCTCTCAAGGCGGGCGAGTCCACCACCGTCACCTTCACGTTCAGCGAGGATCCGGGTTCGAGCTTCACCCTCGGGGACGTCGATGTCACGGGCGGCACCCTCGGTGCGCTGAGCACCAAGGTCGACAACGGCGATGGCACCTACAGCTACACCGCCATATTCACACCCACGGCCGGCAGCACAACAGCGGCCTCCATCCACGTCGACAGCGCCAAGTTCACCGACGCCGCCGGCAACGCCAACAACGACGGGACAGACGCCAACAACACCGCGTCGATGTCCGTTGACACGGTTAGCCCCACCGTCGTGGTGTCTTCCGACAAGACCGCGCTGAAGGCTGGTGAGACCGCCACGGTCACGTTCACCTTCAGTGAAGACCCGGGCACCAGCTTTGTCCTGGGCGACATCGACATCACCGGCGGCACGCTGGGTGCCCTGAGCGCCAAGGTCGACAACGGCGACGGCACCTACAGCTACACCGCCACCTTCACACCCGCCCCCACCGGCACGGCCCGCATCCACGTCGCCAGCAACCGGTTCACAGACCCCGCGGGCAACGCGAACCAGGACGGCGCCGACACAGACAACGCGATCGACCTGTCGATCACGGACGACCGCCCTCTGGCCGTCTCGTCTCCCACGGTCAGCGAGAGCTCGCCCTATGTCGTGTTCACCGTCAATGGCGCGCCGGGCCAGCAGGTCACGCTCGACCTGCAATCCGGGTCTGGCACGACCGGCGTGGACACCAGCGGCCCGCTGCAATATTTCGACGGCAACGAGTGGAAGGCCTATACCCCTGGCACGCCCATCCCGCTGCCCACGGATGGCAGCCCGCTGCTGGTTCGCATCGCCCTGGTCAACGACACCCTCTTCGAAGGGGCGGAAACCCTGCGCCTCGTGGCGTCGAACGAAAGCGGCACGCCATACGACGGCCAGGCCACCATCACCGACGATGGCTCCAATGGCACCCGCTTCGAAGACAGCATCACCGGCATCCCCAGCATGGGCCCGGCCGACGACGATCGCCCCCAGCCCCCGGTCGTCGCGCCCACGCCCCCGGCAGCGCCCACCGTGCAGCCGCCACTGCGCGTCGATGCCCCGCCAGCGGAGCCGGTTCGCCTGGCACCCGTACCCACGCCCTTGTCTGCCGACCCCCTGGTCCTGGCGCAACCGGCTTCCGCGCCCATTGCAGACCGGTTGACCAGCCCTTCCGGCTTCCGCGTGGCCGTCACCCCGGCCCCGACCGACAACCTCGTGGTCTTCCGAGGTGTCACGGATCAGTTCGTCGAGAACAACGCCCCCACGCGCATTTCGATGCCGTACGACGCGTTCGCGCACAGCAAGCCGGACGCTTCCATTCAGCTTGCCGCCCAGCAAGCCGATGGGCGCAAACTGCCCGACTGGGTGCAGTTCGACGCACGCACGGGCACCTTCGTCGTCAGCGCCCCGGCTGGCTTCAAGGGCGTCCTGCAAATCAAGGTGATCGCCCGCGACACCGAGGGACGTGAAGTCAGTACGATGTTCCGCATGCACGTGGGACAAGAGCGCGACGTCAAGCCACAGAGCCGCAATGGACTGAGCGAGCAACTCCGCCTCGCCGCCCAGCGTGCGCCCGGTGGAGCCGAACGCGGGCAGGCTGCCCCCAGCCGACTGGCCCAGGGGATGGCCTTGGCGCCCCTGATCCGTCCCGGTGCCTGACGACGGAGAGAGGTCCTGAACACCACCGCCCCCCCGGATGACGTGAGCGCCTTGCTGGCCCTGGGCCAGCAGGCGCGGGCCGCCACCACCGCGCAAGAGCTGGCCTTCCTGCTGGTCAACGTCAGCCATTCGCTGACCCCTTACCGGCAGGCGGTGCTCTGGCTGGATGACCACGGCGTGCACACCCTCTCGGGCGTGGTCCAGATCGAGGCCAATGCTCCCTATGTGCAATGGGTGAACCAGATCTGCCGGCACCTCAGCCAGCAGCCTGAAGGCGGGCCGCTGCGGGTCGTGCGCGCGGCCGACCTGCCCGACACCCTCGCCGCCGCATGGCACGAATGGTGGCCGACCTACGCCCTGTGGGTGCGCCTGCCGCTTGGCGCCGTCGTGCTGCTGCGCGACGACCCATGGACCGCCCACGAACAATGGCTCTGGCAAGACTGGGCTGCAACCTGGGCGCACGCCTGGCACGCCCTCGTGCACCCACGCGCCACCGGCTGGCGTCGCACCGGGCAGCGGATGCGCCAGCTCTGGCAGACACAGCCCGATCGCCACTGGTGGCAGCAAACGCGCGTGCGCGTGATCGCTGGCGTCATCGCGGTGTTGCTCTGCCCTGTGCAGCTGTCCGTGCTGGCACCAGGCGAACTGGTTCCATCGCAGCCAGTCGTGATCCGCGCCCCGCTCGAAGGCGTCATTGACACCTTCCATGTCCAGCCCAACCAGCGCGTCGCCGCCGGCACCCCGCTGTTCGGCTTTGACGAAGCCCTGATCCGCAGCCGTCTGGACGTGGCCACCCAGGCGCTCAGCACCGCCGAAACCGAATACCGCCAGACCTCACAGCAGGCTCTGATCGACGCCCGCTCCAAGACCCAGCTTGCATTGCTGACTGGCAAGATCGAGGAAAAGCGTGCCGAAGTGGAGTACCTCGCGGAACAGCTCACCCGTGCCCGCGTGCTGGCCCCGCGCGAGGGCGTCGTGCTCATGGACGACCCGTCGGAGTGGATCGGCCGCCCGGTCAGCGTGGGCGAGCGCATCCTGCGGATCGCCGCCCCGCGCGACGCCGAGGTCGAAGCCTGGGTGCCCCTGGCGGACGCCGTGCCCTTGCCTGCAGGCGCCCCTGTCAAGCTCTACCTTCATGCCAACCCGCTGTCGCCGGTCCAGGCCACCGTGCGCTACATGGCCCACGACGCGGTGGCCCGCCCCGACGGCCAGTACGCCTACCGCGTGCGCGCCACCCTGAGCGTCCCCACCGACCACCGCGTGGGCCTCAAAGGCTCGGCCAAACTCAGTGCCGGCTGGACACCGCTGGGCTACTGGGTGCTGCGACGCCCGCTGGCCGCCTTGCGCACCACGCTCGGGATCTGAGCCATGTCCTGGCCCGAACTGCGCGAAGAGCTGGACCTGCTGCCCGGTCCCACCCTGCCGGACGGGCAACCCAGCTGGACCCTGCACGACCCGGTACGCAACCAGTTCTTCCGCATCGACTGGCCCACCTTCGAGGTGCTGCAGCGCTGGGGGCAGGGCGACGCCGACGCGGTCGCTGCCGACATCTGCGCCCGCACGACCCTGCCGATGCACCCCGACGACGTCACCGCCGTCATCCAGTTCATCTCGCAGAACCAGCTCACCCGACGTGTCTCGGCCGAACAGGCCCGCCAGATGGCGCAACTCTGGCAGGCCCGCCAAGGCACCTGGTGGAACTGGCTGCTGCACCACTACCTGTTCTTCCGCGTCCCCCTGTGGCACCCCGATGCGTGGCTGGGGCGCTGGCAAGGCCTGGCGGCATGGTTCACCTCGCGCACCTTCCTTGGCCTCAGCGCCGCCGCGGGCGCCCTGGGTCTGTATCAGGTGGTGCGCCAGTGGGACCTCTTCAGCGCGTCGCTGGTCGACACCTTCAACTGGTCAGGCCTGGCTGCCTACGGCGTGGCTCTGATCGGTGTGAAGTTTCTCCACGAGCTGGGACACGCCTTCACCGCCAAGCGCCAGGGGTGCCGCGTGCCCACCATGGGCGTGGCCTTTCTGGTGATGTGGCCGGTGGCCTACACCGACACCAATGAAACCTGGCGGCTCACCGATCGCCTGGCCCGCCTGAAAGTCGCCGCAGCCGGCATCGCGACCGAACTGATGATCGCCGTCTGGGCCACCCTCGCCTGGGCCCTCCTGCCGGATGGCGGACTGCGCTCTGCGGCTTTCGTGCTGGCCACCACCTCGTGGGTGGCCACTGTTGCCATCAACGCCAGCCCCTTCATGCGCTTTGACGGCTACTTCATCCTGTCCGACGCGCTCGACCTGCCCAACCTGCACGAGCGCAGCTTTGCTCTGGCCCGCTGGCGCCTGCGCGAATGGCTCTTTGACTTGCAGGAAGACCCGCCAGAGCACTTCGCCCCGGCCCGCCAGCGCGCCCTCATCGCCTTCGCCTGGCTCACGTGGGTCTACCGCCTGGTGCTCTTCCTCGGCATCGCCGTGCTGGTGTACCACGTCGCCATCAAGCTGCTCGGCATCCTGCTGTTTGCCGTCGAAATCCTCTGGTTCGTCCTGCTGCCGCTCTACCGCGAGGTGCAAGCCTGGCGACAGCGCTGGCCGCTCATCCGCCAGCGGCGCCGCAGCCGGTTCACCCTCGGCCTCCTCGGTGGCCTCATCGCGCTCGGCCTGCTACCGTGGCCCGGGCTGATCAGCGCCAGTGCGGTGCTGCGGCCGGTGGACAGCTGGCCGGTCTTCGCCCCGGCGGGCGCCCGCATCGACGCCATGCCCGTGGCAGACGGCGCCCGCGTGGCAGCTCAGCAACCGCTGCTGCGCCTGCACGTACCTGACCTCGCCATGCGCCGGCAAGCGACATCGGCCCGCCTTGAAGGATTGCGCTGGCAAGCCTCGGCCTCGGCCTTCGACGCCGACACGCGCCGCCAATGGCTGGTGAACGAAGAACGACTGGCCGGCGCCCAGGCCGAGCTTGCCGCGCTCGACACCGAAGCCGCACAGCTCGCCCCCCGCGCGCCCTACGCCGGCACCTTCTACCGCCTCGACCCCGACCTGCACGCCGGGCAATGGGTCAGCCGCAAGGACAAGATCGGGCTGCTGGTGCGCCAGGGCAGTGCCTGGCAGGTGGAAACGTGGCTGGACGAAGAAGCCGTGCAACGCGTGCGGGTGGGCGACACCGCCCGGTTCCTGCTGCCCCATTCGCCCCTGGTCCCGGTCTCCGCACGGGTCACCCAGGTTGAAGCCGACGCCACCCGTGTCCTGCCCCGCCCTGAACTGGCCGCCCCCCTCGGCGGCCACCTGCTGACCCGTGAGAAAGAAGGCCGCTTCATCCCGGAGCGCGCGGTCTACCGCGTCGTGCTGAGCGTGTCTCCGCGTGACATGCAGGCCAGCGAACTGGACCAGCACGCATGGCGTGGCGACCTCACCATCCACGGCAGCTGGGAAGCACCCCTGTGGCGCTATGTGCGCCAGGCGCTCTCCGTCCTCATCCGGGAATGGGGCTTCTGACGCTCGCCTTCCGGCCAGGATCGCTCAAGGGGATTCCACGGCCAGCAGGGTGACCTGAAGCGTGCCGTCGCGCTCACGCCCGCGCAGCCACCACACGGCCCCCTTGCGTAGCGACCAGGGCTGATCCTGCCCGGCCATCAGCCGTGCGGCCAGCAGGCCCAGCACCGGCTGGTGCCCCACGATCAGCACCGGGTCGCGCGCCTGCGGCCAGCGCGCAGCCGCCAGCAGGTCATCCACGGTGGCACGGGGGTCGAGGGACGGCACGGTGCGGAAGTCGCGCCCCAGCGCACGGGCCGTCTGCTGGGTGCGCACGGCCGGGCTCACCAACACCCGTGCACCGGCGCTCAGCCGCTGATTCAGCCAGGCGGCCATGCGCTCGGCCTGACGCTCGCCCTTGGGCGTCAGCGGCCGGGCCAGGTCGGCCGCCAGATCGTGCGGTGCCCCACCCTCTTCCACGGTCGGCAAGGTGATGGCCTGGGCGTGACGCCAGAGGATGAGGTCCATGGGAGACTCCGTCAGGTGAGGGCCCGGGCACGATAGCGGTCCATCAGCGCCCGCTGCGCGCTGTGGCCTCTCGTGCCGGCCCGGGTGTAGCGACCGTCGCTGCTCTGCAGCCAGGCATCGCGGGCATCGTGCAGGTAGGGCACCAGGCATTCGTCGATGACGCGCTGGCGCAGGGCCGTGTCGCGCACGGGCCAGGCCACTTCGATCCGGCGAGTCATGTTGCGGTTCATCCAGTCGGCACTGGACAGGTAGACCGCCTCGTCGAACTCCGACTCGCCCCAGCGGAAGTACATGACGCGGGTGTGCTCTAGCAAGCGCCCCACCACCGAGCGCACGCGAATGCGTTCCGTGAAGCCCGGCACCCCCGGCGGCAGAATGCACGCCCCCCGCACGATGAGGTCGATCTCGGCGCCAGCCTGCGCGGCAGCCACCAGCGCATACACCAGCGGCTCATCCGTCAACGAATTGGCCTTCACGACAATGCGTGCCGGCCGGCCCGCACGGGCGGCCTCCGTCACCCGCTCGATCAGGCGCAGGAACTGGTTCTGCATCGCAAATGGGGCCAGCAGCAGGTGGCGTGGGGGCTTGAGCTGGGTCAGGCTGGCCAGCTGCTGGAACACCATGTCCACATCAGCCGTCAGCTCGACATTGCTCGTCAGGTAACCGACGTCGGTGTAGAGCTTGGCCGTCTTGGGGTTGTAATTGCCCGTGGACAGGTGCGCGTAGCGGCGCAGCCGCGCCCCTTCGCGCCGCGTCACCAGCATCATCTTGCCGTGGGTCTTGAGGCCCACGATGCCGTACACCACCTGTGCGCCAAGCGCTTCCAGCCGTTCCGCCCAGTTGATGTTGGCCTCTTCGTCGAAGCGGGCCTTCAGCTCCACCACGGCCAGCACTTCCTTGCCTCGCCGCAGCGCCTCGAGCAGCAGTTCCATCAGCACCGACTCGCTGCCGGTGCGGTAGATGGTCTGCTTGATCGCCAGCACGTCCGGGTCGTGCACCGCCTGGCGCAGGAACTCGACCACCGCGTCGAAGGACTCGAAGGGATGATGCAGCATCACGTCGTGGTGACGCAGGTGGTCGAACATGCCCTCCTCGCGGGGCAGCCCCTCGGGCCATCCCGCGTCATGCGGGAAGAAGCGCAGGGCATCGCCATCGACCTGGTCGATCAGCTGGGTCAGGCGCACCAGATTGACCGGGCCATTGACCTGGAACAGCGCCTGCTCGGTCAGGCCGAACTGCTCGAGCAGGAAATCGGACAGGTCGCGCGGGCAGCTGCGCACCACTTCCAGCCGGATCGCCTGACCGAACTGACGCGTGCTCATCTTCGAGCGCAGCGCCTGGCGCAGGTCGGTCATGTCGTCTTCATCGACGTCGATGTCCGAATCGCGGGTCACGCGGAACTGCGAGAACGCCTCGATCTCGCGGCCGGGGAACAGCTCCTCGAGGTGCGCGCGGATCACGCTGGACAGCAGCACGAAACACTGCTTGCCGTCAGAGACGGCATCGGGCAGGCGGATCACGCGCGGCAGCACCCGTGGGATGCGCACGATGGCGATGTCGTTGTCGCGTCCGAACACGTCGCGCCCGCCGAGGCGCACGATGAAGTTCAGCGACTTGTTGGCGACCTGTGGAAACGGATGGGCCGGGTCCAGCCCGATGGGCACCAGCAGGGGGCGCACCTGACGCCGGAAGAACTCGGCCACCCACTCGCGCTGGGGCGCATTGCGGTCAGCGTGGTTGAGGATGTAGACATCGGCCTGCCGCAGCAGCGGGCCCAGCACATGGTTGAACAGGTGGTACTGGTCTTCCACCAGGTCATGTGAGGCCTTGGCCAGGTCGTGCAGATACTCGCGGTCGATGCCGGTGCCCGGCGTGCGCGAGGCCTCCAGCACGTCCGCATAGCGCACCTCGAAGAACTCGTCCAGGTTGGCCGAGACAATGCAGACGTAGCGCAAGCGCTCCAGCAGCGGCACATCGTCGCGCTCGGCCTGCGCCAACACACGACGGTTGAACTCCAGAATCGCCTGTTCGCGGCTCAATAACTTCAAACGCGGGCTGCCTGACACCTGTGAAGACCTTCTTTTTTTCTGAGATGACTTTCCGCGTCAAAAACGCGGCCGCTCCATCTTAGAACCGAGATCCCGACAAGATGATGACAGTTCCGTGACACGTGGCGGCAAATCGATCAGACCACCCCAGCGGGGGTGACCGGCCGACTGGCTCAAGGCTTGAGCCAGGCCGGCCGAGGGATCAGTGAGCCGCTTCCCAGTTGGGGCCCGCCCCCACTTCTGCCAGCAGCGGGACCCGCAGGGACGCCACTCCGGCCATCATCGCCGGCACCTCGCGCCGCACCCAGTCCAGCTCCGCCTCGGGCACCTGGAAGACCAGTTCGTCATGCACCTGCATGATCATGAGTGTGCCCTTGCCCTCGGCATCGAGCCGGTCCTGCACGGCCACCATGGCCAGCTTGATCAGGTCGGCGGCCGTGCCCTGCATCGGCGCGTTGATGGCGGCCCGCTCGGCGGCGGCACGCAGGGGGCCGTTGCCGCTGTGGATCTCGGGCAGCCACAGACGGCGGCCGAAGACGGTCTCCACATAGCCCTTGTCCTTGGCCTGCAGGCGCGTGTCGTCCATGTAACGTTTGACGCCCGGATAGCGCAGGAAGTAGCGCTCGATGTAGGCGGTCGCCGCGCTGCGCTCGATGCCCAGGTTGGATGCGAGACCGAAAGCACTCATGCCGTAGATCAGCCCGAAGTTGATCACCTTGGCATAGCGGCGCTGCTCGCTGCTCACCGCGTCCGGCGCCACGCCGAAGATTTCGGCCGCCGTCGCGCGGTGCACGTCCATGCCTTCGGCAAAGGCCTTCAGCAGGTTCTCGTCCTGCGAGATGTGGGCCATGATGCGCAGCTCGATCTGCGAGTAGTCGGCGCTGACGATGACATGCCCGGGCGGCGCGATGAAGGCCTCGCGGATGCGGCGCCCTTCCGCGGTCCGCACCGGGATGTTCTGGAGGTTCGGTTCGTTGCTCGACAGCCGCCCCGTGACAGCCACGGCCTGCGCGTAGTTGGTGTGCACGCGCCCGGTCTGCGGGTTCACCATCTGAGGCAGCTTGTCGGTGTAGGTCGACTTGAGCTTGGCCAGGCCTCGGTATTCGAGGATGCGAGCGGGCAGCGGGTAGTCCTCGGCCAGTTTCTCGAGCACCTCCTCGTTCGTGGACGGCGCCCCTGTGGCGGTCTTCTTGACGACGGGCAGGCCCTGCTTGACGAACAGAATCTCGCCCAGCTGCTTGGGCGAGCCGAGGTTGAACGGCTGGCCCGCAAGTTCGTAGGCTGCCTGCTCGAGCGCCACAATGCGTTGGGCGAGTTCGTGACTCTGCTTGTTCAGCAAGGCGGTGTCGATCAGGACCCCATTGCGCTCGATGCGCTGCAGCACGCGCGAGGCCGGCAGCTCGAAGCGCTGGTAGATGTCCAGCAACCCCGGTTCGGCCTGCAGGCTGGGCCACATGGCCTGGTGCACGTGCAACGTCAGGTCGCTGTCTTCACACGAATATTGCGCGGCGCGCTCGACGGCCACCTGGGCAAACGGGATCTGCTGCGCACCCTTGCCGGCCACATCCTCGTAGCTGAGACCGCTGCGCTGCACGTACCGCTGCGCCAGATCGGCGAGATTGTGCTTGCGGTGCGCCTGGAGCACATAGCTCTCCAGCATGGTGTCGTGCGCATAGCCCTGCACGGCAATGCCGTGGTTGGCCAGCACGTGGGTGTCGTACTTGATGTTCTGGCCCACCTTGGGCCGGCTGGCGTCTTCCAGCCACGGACGCAAGCGGGCCAGCACCTCGTCCAGCGGCAACTGCGCCGGCGCATCGGGGCCTTCATGCCGCAGCGGGATGTAGCACGCTTCGCCCACCTTGTCGCTGAACGACAGGCCCACGATGCGGGCCTGCATCGGGTCGAGCGAGTCGGTCTCGGTGTCGAAGGCCACCAGTTCCGCGGCGTTCAGGCGCGCCAGCCACGCATCGAAGGCGGGCCAGTCCAGCACGGTGTCGTACCGGGTTGCCACAGCGGAAGGCGGCGCGGCGGGCGCCTCACTGGCCTCTGCCGCGGTCGCGTCACCGAACAGGTCGCCCGTGGTCGATGGCGAGCGGGATGCGGCGGGCGCGCTGGCGCCCGGCGCGCTGCGCAGCTGGCGCTCCACCTCGGCCTTCGCCGTGCGGAAACCGAAACGCCCGTAGAAGTCCAGCAGACCGGGCAGGTCCGGGCTCCGGAAAGCCAGGGCGTCGAGGCCGGGCCAGTCCGGCACATGGCCGGTCAGGTCGCAATCGAGCTTGACGGTGATCAGGCGGCGCCCCTGCGGCAGCCAGTCGAGCGCCTTGCGCAGGTTCTCGCCAGCCACCCCCTTGATGCTGTCGGCGGCGGCCATGATCGCTTCCAGCGTGCCGTGCTCGGCCAGCCACTTCACCGCCGTTTTGGGTCCAACCTTTTCGACGCCCGGCACGTTGTCCACCGCATCGCCGATCAGGGTCAGGTAGTCGATGATGCGATCGGGCGGCACACCGAACTTGGCCAGCACGCCGGGCTCGTCCAGCACCTCGGGCGGCTTGGCCATGGTGTTGATGAGCGAGACGCACGGGTTCACCAACTGGGCCAGGTCCTTGTCGCCGGTGGAGACGACAACCTTGTGGCCCGACTCCACTGCCACGCGGGCCAGGGTGCCGATGGCGTCGTCGGCTTCGATGCCGGGCACCTCGAGCACGGGCCAGCCGAGCAGTTTCACGACCTCATGAATCGGTTCGACCTGCGCACGCAGATCGTCGGGCATCGAGGGCCGGTGAGCCTTGTACTCGGGGTACCACTCGTCGCGGAAGGTCGGGCCCTTGGCATCGAACACGCACACGGCGTGCTCGGCCTGAATGTGATCGCGCAACCAGCGCAGCATGTTGACCATGCCGTGGATGGCCCCGGTGGGCACATTGTCCGGCCCGCGCAGGTCGGGCATGGCATGGAAGGCGCGGTAGAGGTAGCTGGAGCCGTCGACCAGCAGCATCGTCGGCTGCGTGGGCTGCGCGGGGGACTGGGGGGCGTCAGGGGAGACCGTCGGTGCGTTCATCCCCCGAATTGTGCCGTCTGGCGTCAGAACTCGCCGGAGGCCCCGACCGAGAACAGATAGTTGCTGCCGCGGCCGTCGATGATGTAGTCGAAGCCGGCGATCAGGCGCACGTCGCGCACCGGCTGGTAGGACAGCGCCGCGCCCACATACGGCGCCGTGCCGTAGCCGCGCTTGTCGGCCCGGGCCCCGCTGGCCAGCGTGATTTCACGGTCGGTGCGCTTGCGCGCCACACCCACACGGAGGTGGTTGGTGATGCCGTGCAGCAGCTCCACCTCCCAGTTGATGCCGAAGGTCACGGCGCGCACGTCACGGCGCTCGGTGGCCACCCCGGTGGAGGCCGTGCGGGCAGGGTCGTTGTCGCTGTCGACCGTGCCGAACACGAAGTAGTTGATCTCGGCTGCCAGGCCCGGCGTCAGGCGCTTGCCGCCGAAGACCTTGCCGCTGAAGGCCGCACGGTTGCACTCCGAGCCGCAATCCCACTGATGGGCGCCGATGCCGAAGGCGCCACCGCCATAGATGCCCATGGGCGAAGACGCGGGCGCCATGGTCTGTGCCGTGGCCGACAGGCCCAGCAGCGACAGGGCAACGGGCAACACAAGGTTCTTGGACAGCAGACGTGCAACGGCAGGGTGACGCATGGTTTGGACGGGTTGCAAGAGGTGAGAGGGTCGAATGACGCACGCGACCGACACGGGCATCAACACAGTGAGAACGAGTCTGCCATAGGGCCTCCTACAATCCCGTGCTCGACTTCCCCGTCACCCCCCGGGTAAACGCGCAAACTTTCGGGGCTTCCAGCCGATTTGGTCGGGAAGTGTTCCCCGGGTGTCAAGCGCGTGGGCGAGGCCCCCTTTTTCACCGCTGTCCGACTCGTCTCATGGCCGTCTTCACCGAAGTGTCCCCGCAGGAAGCGGCGGACCTGCTCTCCACCCTGAATCTGGGCACGCTGCAGTCGATGCGCGGCGCCACCTCGGGCATCGAGAACACGAACTACTTTGTCAGCACGGACCGCGGCGACTATGTCCTGACGCTCTTCGAGCGCCTGACCGCCGAGCAGTTGCCCTTCTACCTGAAGCTGATGCACCACCTGGCGGCCCGCGGCATCCCTGTGCCCGCCCCCCAGCCTGATGCACAGGGTGAGATCCTGCACACGCTCAAGGGCAAGCCGGCTGCCGTGGTGACGCTGCTCAAGGGCCGCAACCAGCTGGCACCCCAGGTGGCAGACTGCGCGCAGGTGGGTGCCATGCTGGCCCGCATGCACCTCGCCGGGGTGGACTACCCGCTGCAGCAGCCCAATCTGCGCGGGCTCGCCTGGTGGACCGAGACCGTGCCGGTCGTCCTGCCATTCCTGTCGGCCGAGCAGGCCGCCATGATCATCGATGAGCTCGCTTTCCAGCAGGCCCTGGGGACCACACCGGCCTACGCTGCCCTGCCACGCGGGCCGATCCATGCCGATCTGTTCCGCGACAACGTGATGTTCGACGGCCCTACCCTGTCGGGCTTCTTCGACTTCTACTTTGCCGGCGTCGACACCTTCGGCTTCGACATCGCGGTGTGTCTGAATGACTGGTGCATCGACCTCACAACCGGCGCGCTCGACCCCGCACGCGCCGCGGCATTCGTCGCGGCCTACGACGCGGTGCGCCCGCTGACCGACGAAGAGCTGGCCTTGTTGCCTGCCTTGCTGCGCGCCGCGGCGTTGCGTTTCTGGACCTCGCGTCTGTGGGATTTCCACCTGCCCCGCGATGCGGCGATGCTGCAGCCGCATGACCCGACCCATTTCGAGCGCGTGCTAACGCTGCGTCGCGACCAGCCCTGGACATGGCGACGCCCTGATGGAGCACCCCAGGCATGAAGCTGCGCCTCGTCAAACCGGCACAGGGCCTGGTGTGGGTCCGACAGGGCCTGCTGCTCGGCAAGCGACAGCCTCTGAACTTCGTGGGCCTGCTGGGCCTGGTGGCCAGCGTGGCATTGTTGCTGATGGGCCTGTCGGTGATCGGCCCGCTGCTGCTGCTGGCGGCCATGCCGATGGTGTGGATGGGCTTCATGCTGGCCTCGCGCCACGCACTGGCCGGCGAGAAGATCCCGCCTTCCGTGCTGATCGAGGCGGTGCGCACGCAGCCCGAGATGCGAAAAGCCTTTGCGCGGCTGGGCGGCGCGTACGTCGCCGCCACGCTGGTGGTGATGCAGCTGGCCCATGTGCTGGGCCCGGGCGCCGACGTGCTGGCCGAGGCCTTTGACACCGCCCAGGATGCCGGCGAGATCCTGGCGAACCCGCTGGTGCAACAGGACCTGCTGTGGCGCATGGCGCTCACGCTGCCGGTGTCGCTCCTGTTCTGGCACACACCCGCCCTGATCCTGTGGGCCAGGCAGCCACTGGCCAAGGCGCTGTTCTTCAGCTGGATCGCCTGCTGGCGCAATCTGGGCGCGTTTGTCGTGTACGGCGCCGCGTGGGCCGTGCTGATCCTGCTCGTGGGTCTGATCGACAGCGTGATTGCGATGGTCTTGCCCGTTCCTGCCGTCGTGAACGTGCTGGCCGTGGCCACGGGCCTTTGGGTGGCAGCGGCGTTCTACGCCTCGCTGTACTTCACGGTGGTCGACTGCTTTGACGCACCGGGCACCCCGCCCGATGGGTCATCGCCTGGTCAGGATGTGAGCCGCGACACGCCGTCCAGCGGGCAGGCGTAAATCGCGTTGCGCAGGGCGGCAATGGCCTCGTAGCGCGTGAAGCTGCGGCGCCACACCAGCACCACCCTGCGCGTGGGCGCCGGCTCTTCGAACGGGATGTAGACGAGGTGCGGGTGGGGCTCGACCGGCACCGACAGCCGCGGCACGACCGTGACGCCCATGCCCGCGGCCACCATGTGCTTGATGGTCTCGAGTGAAGAGCCCTCGAAGCTGCGACGGATGCCCTCGGCGTCGCTGGAAAACCGGGCGAACTCCGGGCAGACCTCGAGCACATGGTCGCGGAAACAATGGCCGGCGCCCAGCAGCAGCATGGTCTCGCGCTTGAGTTCCTCGGCGTCGATGCGTTCGCGGCTGGCCAGCGCGTGGTTGCGGGGCACCGCCACCATGAAAGGCTCTTCGTACAACGGGGCGGTCGCCAGGTTGGTGTCCGGGAAGGGCTCCGCCAGGATGGCGCAATCGAGCTCGCCCGCACGCAGCATCTCGAGCAGCTTGACGGTGAAGTTCTCCTGCAGCATCAGCGGCATCTGGGGCACGCGGGCGATCGCCTGGCGCACCAGATCCGGCAGCAGGTAGGGGCCGATGGTGTAGATGACGCCCAGGCGCAGCGGGCCCGCCAGCGGGTCCTTGCCGCGCTTGGCGATCTCCTTGATGGCCTGCGCCTGCTCGAGCACGGCCTGCGCCTGTCGCACGATCTCTTCGCCCAGCGGCGTCACGCTGATCTCCGCGCTGCCGCGCTCGAACAGCTTCACGTCCAGCTCGTCTTCGAGCTTCTTCACGGCCACGGACAGGGTCGGTTGCGACACGAAGCAGGCCTCGGCGGCCCGGCCAAAATGCCGCTCGCGCGCCACGGCCACGATGTAGCGAAGTTCAGTCAACGTCATGACCGGGATTGTGCGACAAGCCGCCATGCGCGATGCGGCGTTCGGTCACGCCTTCAGGTACTCCGACTTCGCGCCGAGCCAGCGTGCGGCATGGCGCTGTGCGGCCTGCGGATGCTCGCGCAACATCACCTCGGCCACCTGACGCGCCCGGGAGATCAGGGCCTGGTCTTCCTCCAGATCGGCAAAGCGCAACAGCGCGGCCCCCGACTGGCGGGCGCCCATGAATTCGCCAGGACCGCGGATCTCCAGATCCCGTCGGGCGATCTCGAAACCGTCGGTGGTCTCGACCATGGCCTTCAGGCGCTGCTTGCCCGAATCCGACAACGGCGAGCCGTACAGCAGCACGCACACGCTGGCCACGGCCCCGCGCCCCACCCGCCCGCGCAGCTGATGCAACTGGCTCAGCCCGAAACGCTCGGCGTGCTCGATCACCATCAGGCTGGCGTTGGGCACGTCGACCCCCACCTCGATGACGGTGGTGGCCACCAGCACGGCCAGCTCGTTGGCGGCGAACTTCGCCATGACGTCTGCTTTCTCCGCAGCCGGCAGACGGCCATGCAGCAGGCCCACGCCAAAGCCCTGCAGCGTCTCGCTCAGCTCCTGGTGGGTCTGCGTGACGTTGCTCAGGTCCAGCGGCGGCCTGCGATCTGAGGCACGGCCGGCGGCTTCGTCGGCGGCCTGGTCGCTGGCTTCCGTCTCGTCGATCAGCGGGCAGACCCAGTACACCTGACGGCCGCGGGCCACCTCGTCGCGGATACGCTCAATGACCTCCTCACGACGGGCGTCGGCAAACACCTTGGTGACGATGGGCGTGCGGCCCGGGGGGAGCTCGTCGATGGTGCTCACCTCGAGGTCGGCCAGATAGGTCATGGCCAGCGTGCGGGGGATGGGCGTGGCGCTCATCATCAGCAGGTGCGGCTCCAGCTCGGCACTTTCGAGCTTGCGGCGCAGCTGCAGCCGCTGGGCCACGCCAAAGCGGTGCTGCTCGTCGATCAGCGCCAGACCGAGCTTCGCGAACTCGACCTGGTCCTGGATCACGGCATGGGTGCCCACCACCAGCTGGGCCTCACCCGAGGCCACGGCGGCCATCTGTTCGCGTTTCATCTTCGGCTTGAGGCTGCCGGTGAGCCAGGCCACCTTCACGCCCAGCGGCTCCAGCCAGCCCACCAGCTTGCGGAAATGCTGCTCGGCCAGGATCTCGGTGGGCGCCATCAGCGCGCACTGCCAGCCGGCGTCCATCGCCACGGCGGCGGCCAGTGCGGCCACCACGGTCTTGCCCGAGCCCACATCGCCCTGCAGCAGGCGGTGCATCGGGCGGGCCAGCGACAGGTCGGTGGCGATTTCGGCCACCACCCGCTGCTGGGCGCCCGTGAGTTGGAAGGGCAGTACCGCCATCAGGCGATCCAGCAGGCCCTGTGGCTTGGCGCGCAGCGACGGGGCGCGCAGGTGGGCGCGCTCGGCCCGCGCGCGCAACTGTGACACCTGCTGGGCCAGCAGCTCCTCGAACTTCAGGCGTTGCCACGCCGGATGGCTGTGGTCTTCCAGCGCCGCCAGCGACACCTCGGGGCTGGGGTGGTGCAGGAAGTGCAGCGCCTCGCGCAGCGTGGGCCAGGTGCGGGGCAGCAGCGCCGGGGGGATCACCTCGTCCAGCGGCGCCCGGGTCAGCCCCGCGGCGACCGCCTTGCGCAGATACGTCTGCGGCAGGCCGGCTGCCGTCGGGTAGACCGGCGTGAGCGCTGCGGCCAGCGGGGTGTCTTCCTTCACGATGCGCACCGTGGGGTGCACCATCTCGCGCCCGAAGAAACCGTGGCGCAACTCGCCCCGCACGCGCAGGCGCACGCCGGGGCCCCAGCTCTTCTGCTGAGAACCGTAGAAGTTCAGGAAGCGCAGCAGCACCTCGCCGCTGCCATCGCCCAGACGGATGAGGAGCTGCCGCCGCCCGCGCGCCTCGATGCGGCTTTCGCGCACCGTGCCTTCGACCTGCACCGTGTCGCCATCACGGGCATCGCACAGCCGGGTCAGCCGGGTTTCATCCTCATAACGCAGCGGCAGGTGCAGCGCCAGGTCGATGTCTCGCACCAGGCCGAGCTTGTCCATTGCCTTCTGCGGCGCAGAGCGGGCGGCGGACGGCCACGACGACGTGGCGCCAGTCGATGGGCGGGATGAAGCGGCCTGGCGGGGCACGGTGAGGTCGCAGAGTGGGCTGGGAAGGCCGATTGTGCCTGCGGGGCGCGCAGCGCGTCCGATCAGCAGCGCCCCGATCGCCGGCTGCGCGGATTGAGCTTGTCGAGTTCGGCCACCTGCTGCTTGAGCAGCATGATCAGCGTGCGCGCGTCGTCCACCGCCAGCGACAAGGTGCTGGTGATGCGCTCATCCTTCGCCGGGCGCGGCTGCACCAGCGCGTCCACGCTCAGTTCGATCAGTCCCTTGTCGTGACGGATGGCCTTGATGCGTTGCAGTTCGATGTCGTGTGTCTTCATGACGGTGTGCGGGCAAATCGGAGAGGGCGATTGTCGGCCACGCGACGCACGCCGGGGTGGGCGCTTGAGCGACAATCACGCCTTTTGGCACGGGGCTCGTCCGCCCCTCAAAACAGCATGGCTTCCTTCGCTCCCTCCGCTGACCGCGCCTACACCCTCGCCGATTTCGATTTCGAGCTCCCCGAGTCCCTGATCGCCCAGCACCCGGCCCCTGAACGCAGCGCCTCGCGCCTGCTCGACGGCCGCGGCGCCCAACCGGTCGACCGCGTCTTCCGCGAACTGCCCGACCTGCTGCACCCTGGCGACCTGCTGGTCTTCAACAACACCCGTGTCATCAAGGCCCGCCTGTTCGGCACCAAGGCCACTGGCGGCGCGGTCGAGGCCCTCATCGAACGCGTGCTGCCCGGCACCCAGGAAGTGTGGGCCCACATGCGCGCCAGCAAATCGCCCAAGCCCGGCGCACGGGTTCGGTTTGCCGATGCCTTCGACGCCGACGTGCTGGGCCGTTGCGGCCCGGACAACGGGCTGTTCCACCTGCGCTTCGAGGGTGATCCGTTCGCACTGCTGGAACAGCACGGCCACGTGCCGCTGCCGCCCTACATCACCCACACCGACGAAGAAGACGACGTGCGCCGCTACCAGACGGTGTTCGCCAAGGAACCCGGCGCGGTGGCGGCCCCGACCGCCGCCCTCCACTTCGACGAAGGCGTGCTGGCCGGTCTGGCTGCCCGCGGCATTGGCACGGCTGAAGTCACGTTGCATGTGGGCGCCGGCACCTTCCAGCCCGTGCGCACCGACAACCTGGCCGAGCACAAGATGCACAGCGAGTGGTTCGACGTGCCGCAGCCCACCGCCGAGGCCATCCGGGCCACCCGCGCGGCCGGCGGCCGCATCGTCGCAGTGGGCACGACCACCCTGCGCGCACTCGAGTCGGCCGCGCGCGGGGCCACACCCGAGCACATCCTCGAGGCAGGCCAGCGCGACACCGACATCTTCATCACCCCGGGATTCGACTTCCGCGTGGTGGACGTGCTCATTACCAATTTCCACCTGCCAAAAAGCACGCTGATGATGCTGGTGAGCGCGCTGGCCGGCTACGATCACATCCGCGCGCTCTACGCCCATGCCATTGCGCAGCGCTACCGTTTCTTCAGCTATGGCGACGCCATGCTGATCCAGAGGTGACCCATGGCCCTGCGCTGGCTTCGTCTGCTGTTGTGCTTGTCCCTGTTGTCTGTCCTTGCTCCGAGGATGGCTGGCGCAGCCGAGGCCGCGGCACCCGACACCCAGACCATCGACCGCGCGACCCTGGCGCAAGGCGCCTGCACGGATGGCCGCGAAGGCCGCTCGGTGACGCTGCCCGATGACTGGCGACAACTGAAGATCACGCCGCCGGCTGTGGCCTGTTACCGGGCCAAGCTGCTGCTCGACCACACCCCGAAAGAGCCCTGGGCCTTGCGCATCGACCGCCTCCCAGGCAACCACCGGGTCACGGTCAATGGCGTGCCCCTGGGCACCCGCCACATGGAAGGCGAGCAGATCACCAGCATGGGCACCCTGCCCTACCTGATCGAAGTGCCCGCCAACGTGCTGCTGCGCGGCGACAACGACATCCAGATCGACGTGCGGATGAACAACTTCCGCAAGCCGGGCGTCTCGCCGATCGTGGCGGGGCCGCTCGACAGCATGCGCGACGAGTTCGACCGCTGGGCCATGCTGACCGTCGAGCTGCCACAGACCGCGAACATGAGCGTGGTCGGCATGGCCGTGTTCATCCTGCTGGCCTGGCGCGCCCGCCCGAAGGAGGCCATCTTCGGCTACTTCGGATGGCTCATGCTCATCATGTGCGGCCGCAATGCGCTCTACCTCGTCGAGACGGTCAGCTGGCCCGCCCCCTTCGTCGACTGGTTGTTCTTTGCCACCCACGCCATCACCACGTACTACCACGTGATGTTCGGGCTGTGCTACGCCAACGTGCCTTACCAGCGCCTGATCTGGCCGCTGCGGGCCATCGGGTTCGGCGTGCCGGTGCTCGGCCTCATGGCGATGGGCACGCCTTACCTCGATGTGCTGCGCATGGTGACCTATCCGGTCATGATGCTCGGCGGCATCCTGATCGTGGTGAAGATCGTTCAGCACGCCTGGACACGGCACTGGCTCGAGGCCATTGCCATGACGCTGGGCCCGGTCGGCACGCTGGTCAGCATGGGGCACGACTACCTCTTCCTGACGCCGCTGCTTGCCGTCACCGACCTGTACTGGACGCCCTACTTCTCGCCCATCATCTTCCTCGGCTTCGCGCTCACCCTGATGCGCAAGTTCGTCGAGGCGATGACGCTGGCCGAGCGCCTCAACGTGACGCTGGAGGAACGCGTGGCCGAGCGCACCCGCGCCCTGGAGGCGGCCAACCAGTCCAAGACCCGGTTCCTGGCGGCGGCCAGCCACGACCTGCGCCAGCCCACCGCGGCCATCGGCCTGCTGACGAGCCTGCTGCGCCAGCAGGCCACCACGCCCGAAACCCGCAAGCTCACGCACATGCTCGATGAAGCCGTGAGCTCAATAGATCGGAAGAG